>JBCBUC010000007.1:0-126102 GCA_039818345.1 Pseudomonadota bacterium
ATGGCTTGGTTAAACCGGGCATTTTTATTGTTGCATTGGCGAACAATTAACGGTATGCAGGTCGCGTTATTCTTGGGGATGGGATTATGAAACTAGCATCACTCTCTGCACTGGTTACCGTGTTGTTCTCGATCAGCTCGGCTTTCGCTGCTCCATTGGACGGCGATGATGGCCTCTTGAGCCTTGGAGAAGAGGGTACGTTTGGTAACAGTGTTGCCGGCGCATTCAGCGATACGTTCGAGTTCACGTTGGCGCAGAATCCAGAAGTCGTGACGATCGGCGCGCTTCCTTTCCAACTCAGCAACATCCTGAATATCGACAATCTCTCGGTCTCGTTGTTCGAAGATGGCAATCTGATCACAGCATCGAACGCTGGTACGCTTTCCTTCGGTAACTTCGAAGCGGGCAGCGACTATCAGGTGGTGGTTTCTGGTGTAGCAACCGGTTCTTCAGGCGGTTTCTACTCAGGCTTTTATTCGGTGTCAGCAGTTCCTCTTCCTGCAATGCTCCCAGCCCTTGGCTTAGCCCTTGGCGGCTTGGGTGTAGCGGTGAAACGTCGCCGCGATCGGAAAGCTGCTGCTTAAGCGTTAAGCGGCGCTAAAAAATTCCTCGGGATTGAAGGGCTGCACGCTGAGTGTGGCCCTTTTTTTGTATCTCTTCGGGGTGTGTGGGTAGCGTAGAAGGGTTTCCGCAAATGAATATGATTAAAAACAACGCTGCTGCGCAGCGATCCGAAGCCAAGGTGTGTGCAAACAAGGTAAGGTCCTCGGCCGCCTCGTTGCTCGGAGCCTTGAAAACGCTGGCGTTGGCAGCGGTCGCTGTTGTGGTTTCGTTCGCCGCGGCACCGACGACTGCGCAGGCACAATCGAGCAGCGCATCTGTCCCATCTTACTACAAACTCAATCCAGGTGACGTCATCCAGCTGTTCGCTTTTGATGACGAGCGCTTGAGCCGCGAAATTGTTGTGCTTCCTGATGGCCGCATCAATTTGCCTGCCATTGGCGAGGTTGAGGTGGCTGGCCGGACCGTGGCTGAGGCAGAAGCGATGATTGTCCGGGCCTATGTTGAGGCCGAATTCCTGCTTCGTGACAGCACCGTTTCGGTGATCGTTACCCAGGCAACAGGTAACCGCGTCTACATTCTGGGTCAGGTGCAAAACCCTGGTGTTTACTCAACCTTGTCGCGGGTCAACGTCTTACAGGCGATCAGCCTCGCTGGCGGCGTTACGCCTTTTGCCAGTGAGCGCCAAATCAAGGTGCTCCGCACACAGCCAAACGGCAAACAGGTGGTCTTTAAGTTTGATTACCGTAAGGCCAAGCGTGGGCGTTCGCTCAACCAAAACATCACGCTGATGCCAGGCGATACGGTGCTCGTTCCGTGACACGCCTGCAGCAAAGGGATGCCTTTGTTTCCGGATGTGTACTGAGTATGGGGTTGGCGTTCGCCACCCCGTCGGCGGCCCAGTGGCACGTTGACGTGGGTGGTGAGGCGGAAGGGGTCTATGACTCCAACCCTGTGCTTTCCGTGACAGATCCGCAGGAGCTGGCAGGGGTCATCCTCACACCAACAGTGCGTGTGGCACGCCTTGGTGGCAGCTTCGATATCCAGGCGGATGCGGAGTTTGGTTTCGAACAGTTCGTTATCGGTGATGAGTTCAACACAGAAACGCAAGATGTCTCCGTGCAGACCAAGCATCGTGGGACAAAATCCGAACTCGGCTTGTCCGCGCGTTATGCACGAGACAATGCGCGTCGGAACCTAGAGGATAACCTAGGGAATTTCGAGCCGAACTCGCGGGTTAACGTGGTTGATCTGAGCTCGAGTTACGCCCGGGCGTTGGCGGAGCGGACGACGGTGAATGTCGGTGCGTCCTACCTCAGTCAAACCTACGAAGAAGAGCGTCTGCGCGATTTTGATTTCGTGCTGGTCTCCGCCGGTCTGCGGCAGGCGCTCACGCAACGGCACACCCTGACCTTCGATGCAGGTGTGGGTGACGTTGATACAGATCCTGGTGAAGACGCGGACGCGACGATCTATTACACGTCGGGTGGTTTTCAGTCCCAGATCACACCGCGATTGTCGTTTAAGGCGTCCGGTGGCCCAGAATGGGTTGATCAATTCAGCGTCGTCGACGGGACCACCAACGTCGACACTGGATATCGGGTGGGTGCGGAAGCGACCTTCGGTGTGCTCGATGACTTTTTCCTGACCACCAGTTTCGATCGGCGGTCATCGCCATCGGGTATTGGTGCTGTCGTTCAGGATGATCGGTATTCATTGACGCTCATCAAACGTCTCCACCAACGCTCCACCTTCAGGACAGTTACGACATACGTCTCGCGCGATAGTGAAGTGTTCCAAGGGACGTTCGAAGACTTCGTCACGGCCCGAGCCGAATGGCGTTTGCGGATCGCTCGGCGCGCCGAGTTCAGCGTGTCCTACACCTACCGCGATCAAACCTTCAGTGGCGGGGTGGACGTTGATGCCCATGTCGTCAGCGTGGCGCTCAAGCGGCCACTTCTGTTGCCGGGGGGTTAAGAACAGCGATGGGCCTTGGCCCATCGCATTGATCAGTGAATGCCCAAAGAAAATCGTGGCCATGTGCCTCTATTTTCTTTGGGACTTAAAGGCGATAAGCGGTGCAACAATGGTGCACTGCACACGGTGATGGACAGCTTGTCCGCTTGCTGATGGGATTGGCGTAATGCAACGGGATCAATATTTCGGTGAGCAAGAGATCGGTTTAGCGACCGTGTCGCGCATGCTCCGGCGCCGCTATCGTCTGATATCGGTGATCGCCGCCATTCTGCTGACTGTTGTCGTGCTCATTGCCGTGGTGTGGCCCGCGACCTATCGATCATCGGCGACTGTCCTTATCGAACAGCCTGATGTTCCTTCCGAGCTCATTCGGTCCGCTGTTACCGCCATCCCCGACGAACGTCTTCGTCGGATCGAACAGAGGGTGATGACGACGCAAAACCTGATCACGGTGATCGACAAGCTTGAGCTTTATCGTGATGAGCGCGCCGAGATTGAGGCGTCCGCGTTGTCCGAACGGATCAAGCGGCGTCTGGGGCTGGAATTGATCCGTGCCACCGTGACTGATCCTAATAATGGCCGCGAGGTCGAATACACGATCGGTTTTTCTCTGCGTGCTGACGACCGCAACCCGCGGATCGCTCAACGTCTCGTCAATGAGGTGGTGACACTTTATCTGTCGGAGAATCTCCGAAGCCGTCAGGAACAGGCACAAGGCACAACAGGCTTTCTATCCGGTGAGTCCGACCGCCTGTTGCAACAGATTTCTGATCTCGAAACGCAGCTTGCCAGTTTTAAGCGCGAGAATGTCGGTCGGCTCCCCGAAGATGTTCAGGCCAATGTTCGCCTGCTTGAACGCAATGAACAACAATTGATCTCGGTGATGAGCGACATGCAAAGTCTCAGCCGCCAGCGGGATTATCTCCAAGATCAACTGGCGGGGCTCGATCCCTACGCGCCTGTCGGTGCGGGCGACGAGTCGACACTAACCGGCGCAGCGCTTCAATCGCATTACCAGAACTTGCTTTCGCGCTTCGGGGAGAACCACCCCGATGTGGTCCGTGTACGGCGCCAATTGGAACAGCAGGGTGTCGTGCCGCAATCATCGACGAATTCCTTGGTTCGCCGTGCAGAGCTCCAAGCAGAGCTGACATCGGCGCGGCAACGCTTTGGTGCATCGCACCCTGAAGTGATCCGTCTCGAACGCCTTTTGGATAGTCTTCAAACCGCGCCTGCAGCATCTTCTTCAGCGCGCCTCAACCCCACCAATCCGGTTTACGCACGGGTACAGACAGATTTGGCCCAGGTGACAGCGAATCTTTCTGCCGCCAGCCTTGAGGTGGAGACTCTGCGCCAGCGCATTGAAGAGCTCGAAGCTCGCGCTTTCCAGTCGCCAGAGGTCGAGCGCGCCTACACAGCACTTAGCCGCGAGTACAACGAACGCGTGTCCGCCTACGAAGTGCTGAAACAAAAGCAGATTGAAGCAGATCTCGCCCAGAGTTTGGAGAGTGAACGGCGCGGCGAACGTTTCGTGATCATCGAGCCGCCAACCCTGCCGCTATCACCAGTGTCGCCGAACCGTCCACTGATCATTGCGCTTGGTGCCTTTCTCGCGTTCGGAGCAGGCGTGGGGACCGCGTTTTTGGTCGAGTTGCTGTCCGGCAAAGTGCGAGGCGAGGGGCGCCTTCAACGGATTGTCGGAGAACCGCCGCTTGCTGTCATTCCTGTCTCGGCAAAGCCTCGAAAGTTTCGATGGGCGGGCGCCTTTGGTGGATGATGTCGAACAGGAACAGCGTACAAAGAGTGTGCACAGATTAAAAGTGAGCGTGATCGCCTAACGGCTTCCATGCTTTGGAATGAACGAGAGAAAACCATGCAGAATGACGGCCAAAGCGATTCCCTGACAACGGCGCTTGCTCGTGCGCGAGACGTCACCCCTGTTCGATTGATCCGCCGCGGCAGAAGTTCTTCGAACGCGCATATCGAAGAGTTGCCTGTTCTCGAAACGCTCTCGGAACGCCTCGCGCGCAATGGCATCGTGGCGCATGACACAAACCATCCGCATTCAGACATTTATCGTTCGCTTCGGGCGCGCGTTTTACAGCGACTTGATCGCACAAGGGCACGATCGATCGGCGTTGTTTCCTTGCAAGGCGGCGACGATGCGACAGTGACTGCGGTGAACCTCGCGATTGCCATCGCCATGGACCCGACCCGCTCAGCGTTGCTCGTCGACTCCAACATGCGGGCACCGAGCGTCGGTGATATCTTTGGCATTGAACCTCAGTATGGACTTGAGGATTATCTCATCGGTTCGGCCGAACTCGGCGAGTGCCTTGTTCGACCTGATTTTCAGGCCATTGGAATCCTACCTGCTCGCCAGGCAACCCCACAATCGTCCGAACTCGCAGCGTTGCCGCGCATGGCGGGTTTGCACGATGCTTTCTTGATGTCGTTTGGTCCAGCGATCGTGGTTCACGTGCTACCACCACTTCTTGATATGGGGGATGCCATTGAAATGCTGCCGCATATTGACGGTACGCTGTTGGTGGTGCGCGATGGTGCTTCTACTGAAGATGAGATTGAAAAGGGCCTTGCGACGATAGGCAGCGAGCGTTACCTCGGTACCGTACTGACTGGCTTTTTAGCATAGACATTGGCCTGAACGTGCAGTGTCAACGAGTACACCCAGGAATGTCGTGATGTACGAAGAGTTTTTCGGATTTACCAAACGACCTTTCCGCCTCGTGCCTGAAAGCGGGATGCTTTTCTTGACGCCCAAACATGCGCGGGCGCTTTCGACGCTTGAGTATTGTCTTTTTGATCAGGTCGGGTTGGCCATCGTTACGGGCGGTGTCGGAACAGGCAAATCGACCCTGATCCAACGATTTTTGGATATCGCAGAAGCGCGCGCGACCGTTGCGCTGATCACCAACACGTTGTTTAGCGCCGACGATGTACTTGCGGCGGTGTGTGCCGCTTTTGGTATCGAATACACGCCCGATGACAAATGGGCATCGTTCCGTCGTTTCGAGGATTTCATCCACGATCAAAATGAGAAGGGCACCCGGACGATTTTGGTGATCGACGAATCTCAAAATCTGTCTGTCGATGCCCTGGAAGCGTTACGACTTTTGACCAATGTCAACGCGAATGATCAAGCTGCCTTCCAGATTGTCTTGGTTGGTCAGCCGGAGTTCTTGGAGACCCTTCGGCTCGATGAGCTGCAACAACTGGCGCAGCGGGTCACCATGCATTTTCATCTTCAGCCGCTGCTGACCGCAGAGACTTTTAGCTACATCCGCCATCGGGTGAGCGTCGTTGGTGGTGATCCGGACATCTTTGAAGCCGAGGCGCTCGCAATGATCCATTTGATGACGGATGGGACGCCGAGGCTGATTAACACCTTATGCGATTTGGCGTTGGTCAGCGCGTTTGGCGCCGAGAGCCAGAAGGTGACCCGTGACATCGTGTTGGGTGTTTTGGGCGAGTTGGGTCCGCATACGATTTTGCCTCTCAACCAAGACTCGCTGGGGCAAACGCCCGCGGTGCTTATTAAAAAGTCCGATCAGATTCTGCGAGATCTTCGACAAGAAGTCGCATCTACAACTTCATCTTAGTTATAACCAAGTCTTTGGGCAGACGAATGCTTCCGCTGGGAGCCATTTATCTTGGCCAAGTGTCCTGAATTGCTACAACCTAGCGTTACCACACCACAACCTGCCGTTAAAAAATCGTTGCGAATATCTTAGTCTTCGATTAATGTTGAGGAGGGTCGCGTTAGCGTTGTGGGGATATCATGGCGGGCTTGGTTGTTACGGATGCACGCGGGGACGCGGCGCTCAAATCGCTTAAATTTGCTTCTCGCGATCTCCTAAAGCGCGCGTTCGACATTGTCGTTGCGTCCATCGCGTTGATTGTTGCCCTGCCTCTATTTCTGGTCATCGCATTTTTCGTCTCGCGGGACGGCGGGCCAGTTTTTTATAGCCATCGCCGCGTTGGCCGCGGCGGGGTGCCTTTCGATTGCATCAAATTTCGCAGTATGTCCGTGGACGGTGCGGAAATTTTACGCCGCTACCTCGACGAGAACGAAGATGCACGAATTGAGTGGGCAGAACGCCGGAAGTTGACCAATGATCCGCGCGTCACCCGCATCGGTCGTTTCCTCCGCGCCTCAAGCTTGGATGAGCTACCCCAGCTGATCAACGTGTTGCGCGGAGAGATGAGCTTGGTTGGTCCTCGCCCGGTGACTGACGAAGAGCTCGCTCGTTATGGTCGCCATGCGCGCAACTATGTCGAGTGTGTCCCCGGTATTACTGGTCTTTGGCAAGTAAGCGGCCGCAGCGAAACGACCTATCGCCGCCGGGTTGCACTCGATACCGTTTACTCCATTCGTCGCGATTTCCTTCTCGATCTGGAGATTATTATTCGCACGGTTCCGGCGGTGTTGTTCCGGTACGGCGCTGAGTAGATTTCAAATACTCCGTATCCGAGACGGTGGTCGCTTTCGATAACTGACCACGAACTGGTATCCTGCCAAACGAGAACCACAGAGGGTCGTCTCATCGGCCACCACGCTCTTTAACACTGTCGATCGACTTTCATACTTCCATTGTGCCACGCTTCTATTTGGCGATCTTGGGCGATCAATGCCGCATCAGTTTTCATTGAGAAACGAAATCCCAACCGATCGAGAATCGAATCGGTTGGAGCGCGACCAAATCCAATGATCAGGCGCGCCGGCACCGGCACCGGCTTCGCTGCTCTGCACAAGCGTCCTTATCCCTCAACGCGCCAGTAGGTGCTATAATCGTGCTCGAGGAACTGATACCGTAGCAAAAAAATGCGCTAATATGCGGCAGCGCAAAAATACCTCTTTGCCCGTGATGCATCCTGAGCTATAGCACTCGAAGGGAATGATCGCGGCTCGATGAGGAGCACGCTCTTTGAATCTTCCCGCCGCGTGGATGTTCGCGTCGGCCATTTCTCTCTTCACATGAATAGGCCCGCCGCATCCATAATGGTGCGCGCGCTCGAACCAAAGGAACGCTAGGCATGGCTGTCGCTTTTCGCCCGCTTCAATCTCTTCTCGCTTCGGTCTCTTTTTCCGTCGCGCTCTTTGCCGGACCTGCTCACGCGGAGATGCTCGATGTCGAAAAGGACGAGCTGACCTTCGGCTTTATCAAGCTGACGGACATGGCTCCGCTCGCTATTGCTTATGAGCTTGGTTACTTCGAGGACGAAGGTCTCTACGTTACGCTCGAGCCGCAGGCCAATTGGAAGGTGCTGTTGGATCGCGTGATCGATGGTCAGCTCGATGGCGCACATATGTTAGCGGGTCAGCCGCTTGGCGCCACCATCGGTTTTGGGACGCAGGCTGACATTATCACTGCATTCTCAATGGACCTCAATGGCAACGGCATCACTGTTTCCAACGAGGTTTGGGAAGCGATGCAAGAGTACGTACCCGACTTAAACGGTAAGCCGCAGCATCCGATTAAGGCTGATTATCTCAAGCCTGTCGTCGATGATTACATCGAGCGCGGCGAGCAATTCAAAATGGGCATGGTTTTTCCCGTGTCGACGCACAACTACGAGCTTCGCTATTGGCTCGCCGCTGGCGGCATCCACCCCGGTTACTACGGAACCGAAGACACGAGTGGGCAATTCCAAGCTGACGCGTTCTTGTCGGTCACGCCGCCACCACAAATGCCGGCAACACTCGAAGCTGGAACGATCTTTGGTTATTGCGTTGGCGAACCATGGAACCAACAAGCGGTCTTTCGCGGTATTGGTGTTCCGGTGATCACGGACTTTGAGATCTGGAAGAACAATCCGGAAAAAGTCTTTGGTGTCTCAAACGCTTGGGCCGAAGACAATCCGAACACGCATCTTGCTGTGGTTAAGGCGTTGATCCGTGCTGCAATTTGGCTCGACGAAAACGATAACGCGAATAGGGAAGAGGCAGTCGAAATTCTAGCGCGGTCGGAATATGTCGGTGCTGATGCCGAGGTGATCGCAAACTCCATGACCGGCACCTTCGAATACGAAAAAGGTGACGTTCGGCAGGTGCCAGACTTTAACGTCTTCTTCCGTTATAATGCGACGTATCCGTTCTATTCCGATGCGATTTGGTACCTCACACAAATGCGTCGCTGGGGCCAGATACCTGATTCAATGTCTGACGATTGGTATATCGAGACAGCCAAACGTGTTTATCGGCCAGACGTTTACCTCGCTGCCGCTCGGATGCTAGTCGAGGAGGGAAAGGCCATTGAAGAAGATTTTCCTTGGGGTACTGATGGTTTCAAGCCTCCGCAGACAGAATTCATCGATGGGGTGACCTTCGACGGTCGGAAGCCTAATGACTATCTCTCCCAGTTCCCGATTGGCCTGAAAGAGGGCGAAGTCGTGACCATCTCAGGCGACATCGAAAAATCCTAACAGGCGATCGATAACAGGAGATCATACCATGTCTAGCCAAGCATTAGCTTTAGCTCCGACCATCGATGATGACGTTGAGGATGCAGTACCGAACAGCATCAAAGAGCCGGCCCAAGAACCATCAACCGTCAGGTCATGGGTATCTGCTCAACAGGTGATGAATGTTCTGGCGGTGATCGGTCTTGGGTTTATTAATCCGATCATTCGTATAGGAATGGGTGAGAGCCTCTCAACCAACCTCAAAGAGCTCTGGCAACAGCTGGGGGTTCCTATCCTTGCTGTTCTGCTGTTCCTCGGTGTTTGGTCGTGGGGAGCAGGTAAAATTGATACCAGTCTAGGGAAGATACCAGGTCCAGTGGCCGTCTACGAACAATTTGGTGCGTTGGTAGACGACCACAAAGCCGTTCGCGCAAAAGAAGTCGCCTTCTATGAGAGGCAGGCCGAGCGAAATGCACAGTTGATTGCCGATGGTCGGCCTGATCGCGTTCGCGAACGGGCTTTCACCGGCAAGCCGAGTTACTTCGATCAGATTTTGACCTCGCTCAACACGGTCTTCTTTGGCTTTGTCATTGCGACTCTGATCGCCGTCCCACTCGGGATATTCTGTGGCTTGAGCCCTATCGTGAACGCTGCGATGAACCCGCTGATTCAAGTGTTTAAGCCTGTGTCGCCGTTAGCTTGGCTACCGATCGTCACCATTGTCGTTTCCGCTGTATACGTTACGCCAAGTGACGCCATGCCTAAGGCGTTTTTGATATCAGCGATTACCGTCACCTTGTGCTCGTTATGGCCGACGCTGATCAATACAGCTCTCGGTGTCTCGTCGATCGACAAAGACCTTCTTAATGTCAGCCAAGTGCTCCGCCTCCGGCCTTATGAGAAAATCACCAAGCTTGTTATTCCGTCCTCTCTTCCTCTTATCTTTACGGGTCTTCGACTTTCGTTGGGTGTGGGTTGGATGGTGCTCATTGCGGCGGAGATGCTGGCGCAAAACCCAGGCTTAGGAAAATTTGTCTGGGATGAGTTCCAAAATGGCTCATCAAACTCACTCGCACGGATTATGGTCGCTGTTCTGACGATCGGTATCATCGGTTTCCTCCTCGACAGGGTCATGTACACCTTGCAGGCGATGTTCACCTTCTCCGGTCAACGCTAAGGAGCCGTCGCGTGAGCTTCCTGTCCCTCCGACATGTCACCAAGAGCTTTGGCGAAGGTTCCGAGGCGCAAACGATCCTTAAGGATATCAATCTTGATGTCGACGAGGGCGAGATCGTTGCCATCCTCGGTTTTTCCGGGTCCGGAAAAACGACGTTAATCTCAATGATGGCTGGTCTCTCCGATCCGACATCAGGCGTGATCACTTGCGGCGGTGATGTTGTCGATGGCGCATCGCCCGCCCGCGGCGTGGTGTTTCAAAACTATTCATTGATGCCTTGGTTGTCGGTCACGCAAAACGTTCGCATGGCTGTCGATGCAGTGTTTCCGAAATGGACCAGGGAACAAAAGTCGGCGCAAGTCTGTAAATATGTTGATATGGTTGGCTTGTCGCACGCGGAAAATCGGAAGCCTGCAGAACTGTCTGGGGGGATGCGGCAGCGCGTTAATGTAGCTCGGGCACTCGCCATCGAACCGGAAGTGTTGTTGCTCGATGAACCCCTTTCGGCGCTGGACGCGCTGACGCGAGCGAACCTCCAGGATGAAATAGCCGCCATCTGCGAGAGGGAACGTAAAACCACTATTCTGATCACGAATGATGTGGACGAGGCAATCTTGCTCGCCGACAGGATCATACCATTGAACCCAGGTCTCGAGGCGACGTTGGGCCCGTCATTCGACGTAGATCTCGAAAGGCCACGTGACCGTACAAAGATCAATCATGATGCGCGATTTGTGGCGCTAAGAAAAAGCGTGACTGATTACCTCATGAAAGCGGGCATTGAGCAGCGATCAAGGGCCGACGAGGGTCCTGCGCACCCCAAGGTGCAACCAAAGCTCATCGACGGCAAACCGAACTCGGTCAATGACACCTCTCTCGAGCCATCTGTCGCTTCTGACCCCAATGTCATACCGGTTAAACCCACCGACGCTTTTCTTTCGTTTAAGAGCGTGACCAAGGTCTATCCAACGCCGAAAGGACCATTGACCGTGGTCGATGGATTTGACCTTACCATGCGTAAGGGCGAGTTTGTTTCTATCATCGGGCACTCCGGGTGCGGAAAATCGACGGTCCTGACGATGACTGCTGGACTTAACTCCATCACTGATGGATCAATAACGCTTGATGGCGTCGAGGTCGTCAATGCGGGTCCAGATCGCGGTGTGGTGTTCCAAGCCCCTAGTCTTTTCCCATGGTTGTCTGCTTACGAAAATGTCTGTTTAGGTGTTGAACGCGTTTATCCGCACACAACCAAAGGGGAGCGGCGCGATATCGTCGAACACTATCTGTGCCGCGTCGGCCTTGGCGATGCGATGTCAAAGAAGGCGTCGGAACTATCCAACGGCATGCAGCAGCGGGTCGGTATTGCTCGCGCTTTCGCTCTATCGCCTAAGCTCCTTCTCCTCGACGAACCATTCGGCATGCTTGACTCTTTGACCCGTTGGGAATTGCAGGAAGTCTTGATGGATGTCTGGACGCGGACACAGGTCACGGCGATCTGTGTCACCCATGACGTCGATGAAGCAATTTTGCTTGGCGACCGGGTTGTCATGATGACGAACGGTCCCAATGCCAAGGTCGGTAAAATCATGGAAGTTGATTTACCAAGACCGCGAACGCGTAAAGACTTACTTTCGCATACCGACTATTACGCGTATCGAGAGCAATTGCTCACTTTCCTTGAGGAGCATGAAACACACAAAAGTGCAGCTTAAGGAACAAAACAAAGAAAAATTAAGTACAATAAGGCAAACTATCTCAGCACTGTTTTCGTTGCTGGGCTGGCTGGGAGCGATGATGGTCCCTTTTCATGTTGGAGCGAGGCGGCTCATTTCACTTCGTCCATCTACTGAGGAATATCATGAATCGTTCATTGTTGCTTGGCTGTGCAGCCATCGTCACAGCTGTTAATTCTGTTGGTGTCGTGCTTGCGGAAGAAATGGCTGCGCCTACGGAATTCTCAAAAGCCATAGCTGAAACTAAACCGATCTTTCAGTACCGCTTGCGGTATGAAACGGTTAACCAAGAAGAGTTTGCGCAGAATGCAGACGCTCTGACATCGCGCATAAGGGCTGGTTTCGAGACTGGCGCCTGGAAGAATACGAAGTTCCTGATCGATTTTGATCATATCGAGGCGCACGTTACTGACTTCAACTCGACGATCAATGGAAACACGGGGTTTCCAGTTGTTCCTGATCCTGAGGTAACAGAGCTCAATCGCTTTCAACTGACCAACACGTCGATCGATGATACAGTGATCACACTAGGGCGTCAGCGGATTATCCACGATGATGCACGGTTTATTGGAAACGTTGGCTGGCGGCAGAACGAGCAAACGTTCGATGGCCTACGGATCGTCAATAAGTCGGTTGAGGGACTAACAATTGATGCAACCTATGTTGATCAAGTGAACCGTATCTTTGGCGACGATTCACCTGTGGGAACCTGGGAATCAGAGAGCGTCCTGATCGATGTCGACTATAAACTGCCCATTGAGTCGGCGGCTGTGACGGTGTCGGGATATTCTTATCTTCTCGATTTCGGCGATGATGCGCCGGCTGCTTCCTCGCAGACCTACGGCTTTCAGGTTCTCGCAAAGAAGGGTTTGTTCTCGGGTAAAGCACGGTACGCGGTTCAATCGGAGTATGGTGAGCAACCCGTCGACTACAACGCGGACTACCTCAATCTGGAGGGAACGGTTGCCAAGAGTGGGTTTGCTGGATCCATCGGTTATGAAGTTTTGGGTAGTGATGATGGCGTAAAAGCCTTCAGTACACCACTTGCAACGCTTCACAAGTTCAATGGTTTTGCAGACTTGTTTCTTGGGACGCCAGCCAATGGCCTTGAGGATTTCTACGGGACGGTTTCTTACACGACAAAGAACGTCGGACCGGCAAAGCTGGTTAAAGCCTTTGCGACTTATCATGAGTTTTCTTCCGATGTCGGAGATGTCGATTTTGGCAACGAGTTTAACGCGGTTCTTGTTGCCAAGTTTGGCCGAACATCGGTGCTCTTTAAGTATGCCGACTATAAGGCTGAGCAGTTTTCGGGCGATCGAGCCAAGTTCTGGGCTCAAATCGACTGGACATTTTAAGTGCACCTGAAAACGTGACTGAAGGAAGGCCGGTACGTTCAGCGTGCCGGTTTTCATAGTTAAAACAGTAATTAAGAGGCTGCGCAGCAAGCTAAAAACCGAGCGCTAATACTTGCTCAGTCAGCCGCTTTGTGGCAATATCATCATTGCACATCGTGGGTGCAATCGCGCTTTTCAACGACGAAGAGTTCGACCTTCTTTCAGGTCCAATAAGCTCTTAGATCGCACACGGCCATTGTCGTGGGCAAACGCCAAGGAAAAGCGCATGAGTTCGCAACGTCTTGTTGTCATCGGTAATGGTATGGCTCCGGGCCGGGTTCTAGACCATTTGTTTGAGCGTGCGCCTCACGCTTATCAGGTGACGATTTTTAACGCCGAGCCGCGGATCAACTACGACCGCATCATGCTTTCACCGGTGCTTTCCGGAGAGAAACAATTCGAAGACATCATTATTCATGACGAGGCTTGGTATAAAGAACACCAGATTACCTTACACAGAGGGAAAGAGGTCGTTGAGATCGATCGCAACAATCGAGTGGTCACAGCGTCGGATGGTACCAAGGCGCCTTACGATCGACTGTTAATCGCCACGGGTTCAAACCCGATCATCATACCGGTGCCAGGTCATGATCTTCCAGGCGTCGTCACCTATCGTGATCTCGATGACGTTGACGCTATGCTTTCGGCTTCGAAAGAAAAAGGTCGTGCGGTTGTCATTGGTGGGGGGCTGTTGGGACTAGAAGCGGCCGTTGGTCTCAAGATGCAAGGGATGGACGTTTCGGTTGTCCACTTGGCGTCGACCTTAATGGAGCGTCAGCTTGATGAGGCCGCGGGACACCTTCTCCGTAAAGAGATCGAAAGGCGCGGTATTGCTGTTTATACCAACGCCAATACGTCTGAGATCATTGGTGAAGGGAAGGTCGAGGCCATTAAGCTAGACGATGGCACGATCATCAAAGCAGATTTGGTGTGCATGGCAGTGGGTATTCGTCCGAGTACAGCCGTAGCCAAGGATGCAGGTTTGGCGGTGGAGCGCGGTATCATTGTTGGTGATGATCTTAAAACCAGTGATCCAGCGATCTTTGCCGTTGGTGAATGTGTCCAGCACCAAGGCCAGTGTTACGGATTGGTTGCGCCGCTCTATGAGATGGCAAAAGTCATCGCAGCACAGCTATCAGGAGACACAGATGCTAGTTACACCGGATCAGTGACGTCGACCAAGTTAAAGGTAACCGGTGTTGATGTCTTCTCTGCAGGGGATTTTCAGCAAACAGAAGGACGTGAGGAAATTGTTCTGAGGGACGCATCACAGGGGATCTATAGGCGACTCGTTCTGAGCAATGACCAACTGATTGGCGCCGTTTTTTATGGCGACACGAAAGACAGTGCGTGGTTTTTCCAACACATCAAGGATGGAACGGATGTGGCGGACTATCGCGATACTCTTATATTTGGGCCGACTTATGCTGGCGGCGATGCTATTGATCCGTTGGCGGCTGTTGCGGCTTTACCTGCTGATGCTGAGATTTGCGGTTGCAATGGTGTGTGCAAATCGAAAATCCAAGATACCATTAAGGGAGAGGGGCTGACCTCGCTTGATGATGTGAGGGCTTTCACCAAAGCTTCGGCGTCCTGTGGATCGTGTACAGGTCTCGTTGAGCAGTTACTGGCTTTAACGCTTGGTGATGCGTTTGATCCCGATGCAGCGAAACCTATGTGTGGGTGTACAGATCTAGGGCATGATGCTGTGCGCCGCTTGATTGTTGCTGGTGGCCTTAAATCCATTCCAGACGTGATGCAGCAGCTCAATTGGAGGACGTCATGCGGTTGTAGCAAATGCCGCCCAGCGATCAATTACTACCTCATCTGCGCATGGCCTGGTGAATATGAGGATGACGGACAGTCGCGGTTTATCAATGAGCGGGTGCACGCTAACATACAAAAAGATGGAACTTATTCCGTGGTGCCGCGGATGTGGGGTGGGATGACAACGGCCCAGGAACTTCGGGCCATCGCCGATGTTGTTGATAAATACGACATTCCAACGGTGAAGTGTACAGGTGGTGCACGGATCGACATGTTGGGCGTCAAAAAAGAAGATCTGCCGGACGTCTGGTCGGATCTCAATCAAGCTGGTTTGGTCTCTGGACACGCTTATGCAAAGGGTCTGCGGACCGTGAAGAGCTGTGTGGGGACAGATTGGTGCCGTTTCGGTACACAAGACTCGACTGGTCTCGCAGTCAAGCTCGAGCGGTTCCTGTGGGGGTCGTGGACACCGCATAAGGTCAAGCTGGGGGTTTCTGGGTGCCCACGCAATTGTGCAGAAGCAACGTGCAAAGATATAGGCGTCGTTTGCGTTGATAGTGGGTACGAAGTGCACTTCGCAGGCGCCGCCGGTATGCACGTGAAAGGGACAGACCTTCTCTGCACGTTGGAAACAGAGGAAGAGACAATCCAATACATTGGCGCGCTTATGCAAATGTATCGCGAGCAAGGGTGGTATCTCGATCGTATTTACAAGTGGGCAGCAAAGGTCGGCGTGGACTACGTACGCGACACTCTAGAGAACGTCGAGGAACGCCAATCGTACTACGAACGGTTCGTTTACTCACAAAAATTTATGCAGGACGATCCATGGGCAGCGCGCGTTGCGGGCAAAGACGCTCATGAGTTCACACCCATCACGCTCGATCGAAGAGTGGAGACCGCATGATGAGTGGCCCTGAACCCATTTGGGTGAAAGTGTGCGAGTTATCCGATATACCTTTGCGCGGGAGCCGGGTGTTAAAGACTGAAGCTGGCTGTGTTGCGCTGTTCCGTACGGTCAGTGACGACGTCTATGCCTTAAAAGATCAGTGTCCGCATAAAAAAGGGCCGCTGAGCCAAGGCATCGTTCACGATCGATCGATTGCTTGCCCCCTCCACAACATGGTGTTTGATCTCGACACGGGTGCTGCGCGCGGCCCTGACGATTACGAGGTGCAAACCTTTCCAACCAAAATCGAGCACGGGATTATCTCTGTCGATCTTCGGAATTTAGGCGAAGGGAGATAACCATTGGCCGATGGGGCGCTGATTGATGCGGTTAGGACAACGTGCGCCTATTGCGGCGTTGGTTGCGGCATCGTTGCAACGCCCACGGGCGCCAACAGTGCGATCGTGCGCGGTGATCGGCAGCACCCAGCCAATTGGGGAAAGCTTTGTTCGAAGGGTTCTGCTCTTGGTGAAACACTCGGTTTAAAGGGCCGATTGCTGGCGCCTTATGTCGATGGTCAGCGGACGAATTGGGACAAGGCCATGAAGCGCGTTGCAGATGGGTTTGCGTCCGCTATCAAAGATCATGGACCAGAAAGCGTTGCGTTTTACCTATCGGGGCAATTGCTGACGGAGGATTATTACGTCGCCAACAAGCTGATGAAAGGGTTCATCGGCGGCGCCAATGTTGATACCAACTCGCGTCTTTGTATGGCATCGGCCGTCGCCGGACACAAGCGAGCTTTTGGTACAGATACAGTTCCGTGTACGTATAGCGACCTTGAAACATGTGACCTTTTGGTGCTCACGGGGTCCAACCTCGCCTGGTGCCACCCGGTTCTTTATCAGAGGATTGTTGCTGCGAAGGAAACGAGGCCTAATCTCAAAGTCGTGGTGATCGATCCTCGACGCACATCGAGTTGCGAAATCGCTGATCTTCACCTGCCACTTGCTCCTGGTTCTGATGTCTCGCTCTTTCTTGGCTTGTTCAATTATCTCAACACCAATGGATATCGTAGCGAACACTATGTCACAGAACATACGAGGGGCATAAACGATGTCATTGCGCTGGCAAAATCCTATCCTTTCGACGTCGTTATAGAGCGGACTGGATTGTCAGCTGACTTGATCGATCAGTTTTTCAAGATGTTCTCCAAGACCGAACGTGCCGTCACGCTCTTTTCCATGGGCGTTAATCAGGCATCGGACGGAACAGATCGTGTTAACGCCATCATCAACTGTCACTTGCTTACAGGGAGAATAGGGAAAGAGGGTATGGGCCCTTTTTCCATCACAGGACAGCCCAATGCCATGGGCGGTCGAGAGGTCGGCGGCCTTGCCAATCAGCTAGCGTGTCACATGGATTTCGACCCCACATCGATAGACCGTGTCCAGCGTTACTGGAATGCGCCCGCTGTGGCCAGTGCCCCCGGCCTCAAGGCCGTCGATCTCTTCGATGCTGTCCATGATGGGCGGATCAAAGCCATTTGGATCATGGCCACCAACCCCGTGGTGTCGATGCCCAATGCAGACCGCGTGAAAGCGGCACTGAAGGCCTGTCCGCTCGTGGTGGTATCAGATATTGTTCAAGATACTGACACAGCGCAGTGTGCCGATGTTCTCCTACCAGCCACAGGTTGGGGCGAGAAAGATGGTACGGTGACGAATTCAGAAAGAGTGATCTCTCGGCAGCGTGCTTTTCTGGCTCCTCCAGGCCTTACCCGCCATGATTGGTGGGCCGTATGCGAACTGGCTCGACGGCTGGGTTTTGGTGAGGCGTTTGCGTTTGAAACTGCCGCCGACATTTTCCGAGAATATGCTGCCATGACCGCCTTTGAGAATGAGGGATCGCGGGATCTTGATCTGGGTGCGCTTTGCGATCTTACCGACGCGGACTATACGAACCTTGACCCCGTTCGTTGGCCCTGCCCGGCAAAAGGAGAGCGCAAAGAGCGATTTTTTGGGCAAGGTGAGTTTTACACAGACGATAGTCGCGCCCAATTTGTGACACCATCGACTGCACCCCAGAAAAACAATGGTTTGGGCATGACCTTGAACACGGGTCGGATGCGGGATCAGTGGCACACCATGACACGAACGGGTCGCGCGCCGCGACTCAATCGCCACTGTCCTGAACCTACAGTGCACATCCACCCCAGCGACGCCGAAGAGGCAAGGCTCCAGAACCAATGTCTCGCGCATCTATCGACTGATCTTGGGTCAATCATCGTCCGAACAGAGATCACCGATGCACAACAACGTGGTAGCCTTTTTGTACCGATGCACTGGACGAGCGACAAGGCATCGCGCGCGCGCGTCGATGCTGTCGTCACGCCAAACGTCGACCCTATTTCTGGACAACCTGCCCTTAAAGCGTCGGAGGTCGTTCTGAAGCCCTTTAGGGCTCGTTGGTATGGGTTCGCTGTGGGCCTAGAAAGCTTGCGCCTGGTGACAGACTATTGGTCTCGCGTCACGACGGATCGAGGTGAACGGGCAGAACTTGCGGGATCAGAACGGCCCGTCAACTGGCAGGCGTTTGTGCACGATCTTTTTTCGCTAGAAGGCGACGCGCAGTCTGTTGAAAGCGGCAGCCAAGACGGTGAATGCTATCGATGTGCCGTATTTGTCAGTGGACGCCTAACAGGAATTTTGTTGGCCGGCACTGAACCGATCACCGCGGCAAAAGACTGGCTGACCGATCAAATTGGGCGGGTAATCGCTCCAGAGGAGCGCCATCTTCTCTTGAGAGGCCAACCGCCTAAGGGGTTCATTGATCCTGGTGCCACGGTCTGCGCATGCCTAGGCGTCGGACGCAACACGATCAGAAAGGCGATCAGAGAGGGGGCATCCACCCCCACTGCGATAGGAGATTGCACAGGCGCTGGGACCAACTGCGGAAGCTGCCGGGCTGAGTTGCAACAATTGTTGGAGGAAGCCAATGCCGCAACGCAAGCCTGAACTCTGCCAGTCACCTCCACTGCAGCCGCTCGCTGTGTTGCCGGTTTTTTTCGATCTGCGTGATAAAGACGTGCTCTTTGTAGGTTATGGGGAGGGGGCGCCGTGGAAGCTGCAGTTAATCCTGGCCGCTGGTGCCATCGTCGATCTGATTGCGTCGTCAGCTGATCTTGAGGTTGGGGCGCTTTTAATGCAGTACCCAGATCGTCTGAGAGTTTACGCGCGTCATTGGATCGAGGAAGACTTCGCATCGAAGGCGATAGCGATTGGCGCGCTCGATGACATTGCCGAGGCGGGGTCCTTCGCTCATGCAGCTCGGAAGGCTGGCGTGCCGGTCAATGTGATTGACAAAAAGGAGTTCTGCGACTTTCAATTCGGATCGATCGTGAACCGATCACCCGTGGTCGTTTCTGTCTCCACCGCTGGAACAGCTCCAGCCCTCGCACAAGCGGTACGCACACGCATAGAGGCCTTGCTGCCGATGGAATTGGGTGCTTGGGCATCACATGCAGAGACGATGCGCGCCCACGTGAAAAAGCTCGTGCCTGATGCCACGGAACGTCGCCGAATGTGGCAGGCCTTTGCGCATGCCGCTTGGGTTGAGCCGGCAGCGAATGCCCGTCAGTTTTTTGACCGTCTTAAAACGGAAAAAAAAGAGGTTGGACACGTTACTCTTGTGGGTGCAGGTCCGGGTGCTGAAGACCTTCTAACCCTGCGCGCTGTTCGGGCAATGCAAGCCGCTGACGTGATCCTCTTTGACGATCTCATCGCCAATGAAGTTTTAGACCTCGCCCGCCGTGAAGCTAAACGCATGTTGGTGGGAAAGCGAGGGCATCGCGCATCCTGCCGTCAAGAAGACATCAACGCGTTGATGATTGATCTGGCGAAAAAGGGCAAACGAGTCGTCCGCCTCAAATCCGGTGATCCTATGATTTTCGGTCGCGCAGGGGAGGAGATAGCTGCGCTTGAGGCGGATGGCATCAGTGTAGAGATCGTCCCTGGCGTGACAGCTGCGCTGGCGGCTGCATCGTCTTTAGGCGTATCGCTCACCCACCGCGATTGTGCTCAGGGTGTTACGCTGGTGACCGCGCACAGCAAAAAGGGGGCGTTGCCCGACCTCAACTGGGATGCCCATGCCGACCCAGCCAAAACCTTAATGGTGTATATGGGCGGAAAGACCGCTGGCGCATTGGCGAGCAAGCTGATGGATCATGGGCTTAACCCATCAACGCCTGTGGTGGTGATGGAGTCGCTGTCGCGGGACGATGAACGTTTCGTCCCGATGACGTTGGGTGACCTTGTCGAGGAAACGATCAAGGCAGAGGGGCCGGTTCTTTTGGGGATTGGCGAGGTCTTCGCTACGGCGCAAAGAGCGGCGGCTAGGTTACCTGGTGTTTCAGTGGCCTGAGGCGGAAAACTTCGTCAGATTGGTGTCATCAACCAATTGCTATCGCGCTGCGGCAGGAATAGCCTCAATTTATGAGTGACATTTCCGAAGCTCCATTGATCGTTTTGGTGATCGACAGCGATCCGCGCCGTGCTGCGATCGTGGAGCAAGGACTGCGTGATCGCGCGGTGGTTCATGTCGCCAATGACCTCTCGTCAATGGGACTCCTTGAGAGGATTAATGGGCTTCAGCCCGATGCCATTATTATTGATTGCGAGTCGCCGGATCGCGACACCATCGAAAATCTCCGGACGGTGGCACAGCAAAATCCCAAACCCATCGTGATGTTCGTTGAGGACGGCGATGGCTCCCTCGCTAAAGAGGCCGTGCGGGCGGGGGTCAGCGCGTATATCGTGGATGGCCTTTCAGAATCGCGCATTTTGCCAGTCATTGAGGTCGCCATTGAGCGCTTCAAGATGGTCGATGGTCTGTGGAAAGAGCTTCAAAAATCCAAACATGACTTGGAAACTCGAAAGGTTGTTGAGCGGGCCAAGGGTCTCCTGATGGACAAACGCAACATGAGCGAACAGGCTGCCTATGATGCGATGCGTGAAACGTCGATGACATCCGGCAAGCCGCTCCGTCAAGTTGCCGATGAAATTCTGTCGATTGCCGATCTTCTGGGTAAGGTGTAACAATGGCTGGGGATCGCTTAACGATTGGTTTTATCCCGCTTTGCGATGCCGCACCATTGGTTGTAGCCAAGGAAGAAGGTTTCTTTGAGCAGTTTGATCTCGATGTCACCTTAGCCAAGGGTCATTCCTGGGCACATATTCGTGATCAGCTAGCTTTTGGTGATCTTGATGCGGCGCACATGCTTTCGCCGATGGTTGTGGCTTCTGCCCTGGGGCTGACGCCAATGCGGGTATCCTTTGCCACGGCCTTTGGGCTCAATCTCAACGGCAATGGCATCACGGTGTCCAATGCTCTTTACAAAGATATGCAGGATGTTGATCCGTGGGCCTTTGATGCGCGACCTGTGACCGCTGAATCGCTCAGTGTTATTGCGGAGCGTCGGCGGTCGGCCGGTCAGGCGCCAATTACATTTGCGATGGTCTATCCGTTCTCGAGCCACAATTACCTGTTGCGGTATTGGCTAGCCGCATCTGGACTTCATCCTGATAAGGATGTTCGCCTTATCGTTGTGCCGCCACCGGATATGGTCAGGCTCTGTGAATCTGAGAGCATCGACGGCTTTTGTGTTGGCGAGCCTTGGAACACGCTGGCGGTCCACCGGGGAATTGGCCATCAGATTGTGGCGGGATCAGAGATTTGGCCCGCCGCGCCGGAGAAAGTGCTTGGTGTGCGCCGGGATTGGATGGATGATCATCAGGATATTCATCATCGTCTCATGCGTGCACTGATGAGAGCGGTTCTTCGACTTCAGTCCGATGAAGGAAAAGACGCAGCCGTCGAGTATCTGTCAGCGGATCGTTACATTGGTCTTGATGCTCGCCATATCTCACGCGCTCTCGGCAGTCGAGCGCATAAGCCCTTAGCGTCTTTCTTCGATCCTTCGGTTGCAGGCTTTCCCTGGCATTCCAAGGCCGCATGGACAGCGATGCAGATGGTCAGATGGGGCCAACTTCATCAATCCACTGACATCGATGTGGCCCTTGCCTCATCCTTCCGTACAGACCTCTTTCGCCAGGCAGCACAGGCAGAAGATATTCGTTATCCGCTTCTTGATAGTGTTGTGGAGGGTGCCCATGATGAGCCATGGCCCCTTGATGAAGCCTCGATCCCAATGGCCATGCCTCAAGACCGGATGATGGATCGTGTCAGCTTTGATTTCGATGCGATGGAGACCTATGTTGATCAATTTTCCATCCATGGGCTTCGAACACGGAGCTTATAGTCTAATGAGGGGGAGGCGTGACCGGTGACGCTATCCTTACCGGTTCTCACTATTCTTGCTGGCGGTAAGTCCTCCCGTATGGGCGGTATCGACAAGGCTCTTGTGATGATCGGTGGGCACCGGATGATTGATTGCGTCATCGAACGCGTTCGTCGTCAGGCAGGAACAATCGTGATAGCGGGCGGCGAAGATCGCGGAACAGGGCTTACCGTGATACCCGACCGTCCGAGTGGCCCTGTTGGTCCGTCTGCTGCTCTATATAGTGTCGGGCGTTGGCTCCATGAGCGTAAAGAGAATGTCGATGCCTTTTTCTCGGTGCCGGTGGATGCGCCTTTTTTGCCCGATAATTTGCTATCGAGGCTCTCAGCAAAAAACCGAAGCGCGATTGCAGCTAGCGGATCGGATCTTCATCCGACGATCGGTTATTGGCAATTGTCGGTCTTAGAGGCAGCATTTCAAAGCCTTAAGGATGAGTCGAACCCTTCGTTACGCGCCGTTGCGGCAGCTTGTCGATCAGAACATATCGACTTTAATCCATCTGATCTCACCAATATTAATTCGATGGCAGATCTTGAGCATGCGGAAAAGCAGGATAGAAACGAGGCAGACTGAGATTTAGAATATCTCGTCGATTAGGCTTTCCAAACCGAGCTCTTTGAGCGTTTCCTTCTTTGTTGAGAGTGCACGGGCTGCGCTGGTCGGAGTGACTTCCAGAAAACGAACTGTGTTGCCGGGCCGTATTTGGCCAAGTTTGTATCGATCCACTCGGGCAATGTGCCCAAGGCGTGGATAACCCCCGGTGGTTTGCGCATCACATAAGAGAATATAGGGTTTACCATCAGGTGGACATTGCACCGTACCGGGAAAGACAGGGACGCTCTCCATATCAGCATGTGAGGTAGGATCAAAACATGGACCGTCGATTTGAAGTCCCATCCGATTTGCCCTCCGGGTGGCGGTAAAGGGCTCCGTGAACAGATTTCGATGGGACGGACTGCCCGGATCTAGATTACCTGCGGCGTGGAGACGGAGCCGCCATTGCTCCTGTATCGAGACATGGTGTTCAATAGGGATAGTGATGGCCGGTTGGCTACTCTCGCTCTCTCCGATGTGAAGGCGATCACCATCTTTTAGGGTACGGCCCTCAAACCCGCCGAGGGCAGCGGGAAGATAGGTGGACAGACTGTTCATGACGCTGGATGCCCTAAAACCACCAGAAATCGCAAGATAAGTTCGAACGCCTCGTTCTGAAGCGCTGAGGGTGAGGACATCGCCAGCGACTGCTTTTGTAGGAACTCCGTATTGGATCACACGGTCATTAAGATGGGCAAGGGCAGGGGCACCCATCAAACAGAAAAGCGTGGTCTGACGAAAAACTGAACCGAACAACCCGTAGGTGATCTCGAGGGCTGGAGCATCGAGTTGATTGCCGATCGATCGGTTCGCCAACGCGCAGGACAACGCGTCAGCTGGCCCCGACCACGGCACGCCCCAATGCCGATGCCCTCGTCGCAATCCAGCCTGTAACGTGGTCTGTATACCCGCTGTTAAAACGTCGATGGTCATGATCCAACCGGTTGGAACCGCACAGCGCAGCCAGGTTTCAAGAGGAAAGGTGGATCCGCATTGAGATCAAACAATTGATGCGTTGTCCGCCCTATGATTGGCCACCCTCCTGGCCCTTGCAGGCTATAAATGCCCGACAGTCGGCCAGCCAAACCGATCGATCCTGCTTCTACAAACGGCCGCGGTGTATCTAATCGTGATACGGACCATTCGAGTTCGCTCAGATAAGCGAAGCCCGGTGTGAACCCCATGAGATCAACCACAAAGAGCTGGCTGGAATGAACTTCAACAATCTTTTGCGGCGTTGTTTCCAGTTGGTCGGCAATCAATTCAAGGTCTGGCCCTTCTTCCCCTCCATATTGAACGGGCAAGATCACGATGCCCGCCGGGGTTGATGGCGCGGTTGGCGGCGTAGAAAACACCTCGTCGATCCTTAAACGGAGCGTCTTCAGGCTTATACGCGAAGGAGAAAACATCACCGCGACGGTCGTCCTGGTCGGGACAACTTCGATGCAATCACCAAACGCTCGCAGACCCTGGGCTACGTGTTGTGCAGTTTTAATGTCGGGCACGGACACCTCGACGATGTCGTCGGTGATGATGGACAGGTTGAACTTCGTCATGCGGGCGCCTGGATCACGAAGCCTTGTTTTGTCAGCGCTTGGTGAATGGCCTGTGCGCTGGCGGCAGCTCCTTTTGTGTCGCCGTGCAGGCAGATGGTCTCGACTGACAGCGCCACCAACTGCCCGTCTAAGCTCGTCACACCTTGGCCCTCGGCGAGACGAATCGCCTGCTCGACTTGGCCATCGATGTCTTCAATCACCGCGCCTTTTGAGGACCGCGGCATCAAGCTTCCATCATCAAGATACTGACGATCAGCGAAACCTTCGCGACGGGATTTGACGTTGCGCAGGTTTCCGGCCTCAACGAGCGCGCCATGCGGTGGACCGACGATGGTGGCTTGGGGGAACGTCGCTTGGCTCGCTTCAATGATCAATTCGGCGAGGATTCTTGATCGCGCGGCGTCGTTGTAAAGAGCACCATGGGGCTTGATGTGTTCGATTTTGGCATCGAGCTTGTCGGCAACCGATTTGATCAAATCGAGTTGCTCGCCCAACGCTTTGAGTAAAGTGGATCGGTCGATCTCGATGCTCCGGCGTCCAAAGCCGTCCCTGTCGGGGTAGCTCGGATGGGCACCCAGCGTCACACTGCTATCTTTCGCCAGACGGATTGTCTGGGTGATTGTTTCCCAGTCACCGGTGTGCCCACCACAGGCAATATTGCAGCTCGAAACGAACGGTAAGATAGCTTCGTCATTGTAACCCTCACCGAGGTCTGCGTTGAGGTCGATCGTGCGCGTCATGCCCACACCCCAAGAGCGCGCAAAACGCCCCTCATTCCTAACCCAAGCGCCACAAGCGCGACAATTGATCCTGCGATATTGGTCGCCCAATTGTTCACATATGGACCGAGTAAGGATTTTTTATTCATCACGACAAGGAGAAAAAAAGTGACTAGAGGAAGGAGCATCCCGTTAGCGGCTTGCGCCACCAAAATGAGGGTGACGGGCCGAAGCCCAAGAAGCGAGATACCGGCACCGATGACGAGAATTGATAAGCTAACGATACGGAATATCCGCCGTTGGACAGCGGAATCGGTGGAGGGGAAAATTTCGGCCATCGCGTAACCCGTCGCCATCGGTGCCGTGATCGCTGATGTCAGCCCCGCTGCAAGAAGACCAAATCCGATCACAAATCTCGCTGATGGGCCGAATGTAGGCTCGAGCGCCGCCGCCATATCGGCCGCAGAGGAGACTTCAAGGCCCTTTCCAAAAAGGCTTGTGGCCGCTGCCGACAAGATCAGGATGGAGATTAGGCCTCCAAGTCCGACCGAAACGACGGTGTCCCGACGCGCCATTGTCACGCCTCCCTCATGTTGCCACCGTTCCTTCGCAGCGGCAGCATGAAGAAACAGGTTATAGGGAACAATCGTCGTCCCTATCAGAGCGATAGCCGTTAGTGTGCCGCCCTTTGGAACGCGCGGCTCAAGGCCTTCAAGCAATGCCCCCCATGTTGGTTGGATGATGATAGCGCTAGCCACGAAGGCGACACTCATCATTAGAACAAGGACGATCAGCAGTGTCTCGATCGTCCGATAGCGGCCAAACCACAGAGCACTGCCAGCGAAGAGAGCGATTCCGAGTGGCCACACAGCACGCGGCACGGTCTGTGATCCGACCACTGCTTGCCCGCCCAGAGTTGCGCCCGCGATGTTGCCGCCTTCATAAGCCGCGTTACCAATCATGAGAGCAGTAAAGACCAGCCCTGCGATCGCGATTTTGCTCCAACGTGGGCCTGCCGCCGCCATGAGTGCCTCGCCCAGCCCAAGCTTTGCGCCAGCGCCCAACCGCCCAGCCATCTCTTGCAAAATGATGGTTGCGACCGTTGCGAAGATCAGCGCCCAGAGAAGCGCATAGCCGAAATTCGCGCCGGCAAGCGTGCATGCGGTCACCGTGCCGGGACCGACAAAGGCTGCTGCGACAAGGGCTCCTGGACCAATAGGTAGACGCATGATCGCTAGATTGCGGTGTCGCGGTGGTCTGGTCAAACCGCAGGCGGATCGGAGATCACACCGTTCTCTTTCAACCGTTCGAGCAGATAGGCCCCTGCGTTGATCGGCGGGTATTTCTCGCCCTCACCAATGCAAGTGGGAAGGCAGGTCAGCGGTGTGTCGGCCGCAAGATGCATAAAGAACGGCATCGAGTATCGGCTCACATTCGGCCCCTTCGGGTTTACCACGCGGTGGGTGGTCGAGGGGAGCATATTATTGGTGAGGCGGGCCATCATATCGCCTGTATCGACGATGAGATCGCCCGGGTCACTATCGATCGGCAACCAGGTCCCATCTCGGTCGAGAAGCTCCAACCCGGCGCCTTGGGCCGCCACGAGAATAGTGATGAGATTGATATCTTCATGCGCCGCAGCACGAAGCGCCATCGGATCGGCACCCTCCGGAACCGGAGGATAGTGGAGGAGTCGCAACACGGAGTCCCCTTCCGCGACACGGGCCGCAAAATAGTCAGTAGCGACACCAAGCTGGAAAGTGAGGGCTTCGAGTAAGTCTTCACCCACTTGATGGAGGCCGGCAAAAAGATCCGTTAGTATTTTTTGAAAGCCGCGAGGGTGATCAGGCCACACATTTTTTGTGTTGAGGCTGCTACGAACCTCACGGTCTGGACCGATGTGCCAGAACTCCTTCAGGTCTGGTGTGTTGCTGTCCTTCGCCTTCTCGATGCCGAAGGGCGTGTAACCACGATGACCATCCGGTGTTCTATAACGCCGTTTCACGTCATCGGGGAGCGCAAAGAGTTCCGCCACCAGCTGATAGGACTGATCCAGCAGACTTTGCGAAATCCCGTGGTCCCGGATGACCACGAAACCGAAGCGTTGGAACGCACCGAACAGTTGATCACTAAAGAGCTGCCGTTGATCTTGGTCGCCGCGTTGAAAATCGCTGAGACAAAGAACTGGCACCTGTTCGTGGATCATGGGGTCGCTCCGTTCTCCGATTAAAGGCTAAACAGGATTCCTGCGATTGCAGCGCTCATTAAATTTGAAAATGAGGCGGCCGCGACTGCCCGTACACCCATCCGCGCAATCGCGTCGCGGTATTGGGGGGCGAGGGTGCCAAGACCGCCAAGCAAGATCGCGATCGAGCTCACATTGGCAAATCCGCAGAGCGCAAAGGTGACCACCAATGCCGTCTTGGGGGAGAAGGTGTCGAGCTGTTCCGACAAACTCAGATAGGCGATGAATTCATTAGCGATCAGCTTTTCGCCAAATATCCCACCGGCGGCAATCGCCTCACCCGGAGCGGCGCCGATAGCGACCATCACGGGTGCGAAGATAAAGCCCAAGATCATTTGGATCGACAGGTTTTCAAGACCAAACAACCCGCCGATCCAACCGACGATCCCGTTGGCGAGGGCAATGAGGGCGACAAAGGCAAGCAGCATCGCGCCGATCTTGGCGGCCAGAACCAAGCCGCTTTCTGCACCGACCGCAGCAGCCATGATAACGTTCGCATAGCGACTTTTTTCGTCTGGCTCACTGCTCCCGGTGAGGCTCGGTGCGCTGACGGCGTCGTTTGGTATTGGGGCGGCTTCCGCATTTTTTGCTTCGGGGAAGAAGAGATGGCCCATGAGAAGACCACCGGGTGCGGACATAAAGCTTGCCGCGACCAATTGTTCGACCGGGATGCCCATTGTCGCATAGGCGGCCAAAACCGTACCCGACACAGAAGCCATGCCCGACACCATGATTGCAAAGATCTGGGCTTGAGTCGCGCCTTTCAAATAGGGACGCAACGTCAGCGGCGACTCCGCTTGGCTGATGAAAATATTAGCGATGGCGTTGAGCGATTCAAGAGGGCGCAGACCAACCAATCGGCGTAGGATCCAACCACCGATCTCGACCACGCGTTGCATGACTTGAAGATGATAGAGAACCGCCATCAGTGACGAGAAGAATACGATAATAGGCAATACACTGATGAAAAAACTTACCTCGTCAGGCGGTGGTTGCAGGTCACCAAAGACCATATCCACGCCGAATTGTGTGTATCCAAGCAGCACCAAGACTTGATCAGATAGCGCCTGCAAACCAGCCTGGCCGGCTGGTAGGCGCAAAACGAGCACCGCAATCGCTAATTGAAGCGCGAATGCACGGAGCACCACCAATGGCCTAATGGCTCGCCGATTGGCCGAAAACAGAACAGCAAATCCGAGAAGCGCAGCCATGCCCACCAAACCGGTGGCAGCGGAATCCATCATGATAGAGAAGAGCCGTATACGGTGAGTAGGGTGGCTGCGATTGGACTGGAGTAGGGGGTCATAGCGCAGCCCTTGCGGTCGGAACGTCGTGACCTTTCAACTCGGCAAGGATTGAGTCAACCAACGCGTCGGTCGAGGAGCAGTACCGTTCCTGTGCGATCACCAGATGCGCATGCGTTTTCGATGGGCTCACGAATTGATTGTGCATCGGCGCGACGGTTTGTTCAAACTGTTGGCGAACACTTTCCTCGCTCCGGCCCCGCTGTTCGAGATCACGCGTGATCCGACGTTCTAGCCGGATATGTTCGTTGCACTCGATGTAACAGGACAGATCATAAAGCTCCCGCAGCTGGGGGTCATGAAGGAGAAGATGGCCTTCCAACACAATAAACGGTTTGGGCGTGATCGCCTCGGTATGTTCTTGACGTCGATGGGCCGCGAAGTCGTAGATCGGCGCTTGGATCGACTGTCCCTGTTTCAGTGCCGCGACGTGTTGCTCAAAAAGGGTAAGGTCGAGTGCCTCTGGATGATCAAAATTGGGCAAGTCCATCTGCGTATCATTCTTGATACGAACGGGTTTATAGTACCGATCAAGCTGAAGATAGACGCTATCCGTTGTGCCCAAGCGTTCGTGGATGAGGCGAGATAGGATTGTCTTGCCCGAACAGCTGCCGCCAGCGATCGCAAGGACCAGCGGCTCGAGGGTTTCATCGATCATCGCGCAATGCCTCAAAACGATCTCAAACGCGAAAGTGTGTGTAGTGGATCCGATCGGTGCCCGCAAACACTCGGGGAGGCCTTGGTCACCTAAGCGCCTGCCTATCCGTGTGCGGAGGCCGGACATTCATCGGATTTGCGCTATATATTATGACGTTAGAACTGCTTGCGTTGGGTAGAGTGCCATGACCGATGTCTTTTTGATTTCCTTCATCTTTCTCGCGGCGGGTGTGTTCGCGGTTCCGATCGCGGCGCGCCTCGGTTTGGGGTCGGTGCTTGGCTATTTGATCGCTGGTATTGCGATCAGCCCCCTTTTGCGGGCCCTCGGCGTCGATGTCGTGGCGGTCCAACATTTCGCCGAATTTGGTGTGGTGATGATGCTGTTCCTGGTGGGGCTGGAGCTCGAGCCGCCAGTTCTTTGGTCGATGCGCGGGCGGCTCATCGGGCTTGGGGGAGGCCAGGTGCTGCTGAGTGCTTCTGCAATCGCTGGTGTCGCCTATCTCTTTAATCTGCCCTGGCAAACAGCACTGGCGATTGGTTTCATTCTAGCACTGTCATCGACCGCGATCGTGCTTCAAACCCTTAACGAAAAAGGACTGATGCGGAGTGATGGCGGGCAGGCGAGTTTCTCTGTTCTGTTGTTCCAAGATATCGCGGTCATCCCCATTCTTGCCTTTCTCCCTCTCCTCGCCTTGCCGGTTCTTGGCGAACACGGCCCGGATCACAACACGCATGATGCCGCCCATGGTGCGGGTGCTGAGGGTGCGCACGGAGCGACGCTCAGCTTGGTGGACGGCCTTGCGGGTTGGCACGCTGGGCTCGTGACCTTTGGTGCAATCGTCGCTGTATTGGTCGGCGGGAGTGTTCTCACAAGACCACTGTTCCGGCTTGTCGCGGCTGCGCGGCTCCGCGAGCTTTTCACCGCTGCCGCACTTCTCATCGTTATCTCGATCGCACTTTTAATGTCCTTGGTTGGGTTATCGCCTGCGCTGGGCACGTTTCTAGCCGGCGTGGTGCTCGCGAACAGTGAGTATCGCCACGAGCTTGAGGCCGATATCGATCCGTTCCGCGGTCTTCTTCTTGGCCTCTTTTTCATTACCGTTGGTGCCGGGATTAATTTCGGCCTTCTTGCTGAGAATGTTGGTCTGGTCTTGACCCTGGCCATTGGGGTGATGGTGCTGAAGGCGATGATACTCTTTGTTCTGGCTCGGCTGTTCGGTGTTGCGGGAATTGATAAGTGGCTTTTTGGTCTCGGCCTGTCGCAAGCCGGTGAGTTTGGGTTCGTGCTCGTGTCCTTCGCGCTCGCGAGCAAGGTGTTGCCGACGGAAACGGCTAGTCTCTTGCAGCTCGTCATTGCTCTGACAATGCTGGCGACACCAGGACTTTTTATCCTTTACGATAAAGTGGTCGCCAAACGTGGTGCAGATGAGCAGGAGCTCCAGGCTGATGAGATTGACACCAAGTCGTCGGTGATTGTTGCGGGCTGCGGCCGTATGGGCGCGATTATCCAGAATATGGTGGATACGGCGGGCTTTGATACCACCGTGATCGACTACAACTCCGGTCAACTTGAGGCGATGCGGAAGATTGGTTTTCGCGTCTTTTTCGGCGATGCCACGCGGCCAGACTTGTTGAACGCAGCGGGCATCGCGACAGCGAAGGTGGTCATTGTCGCGATTGATGGGAAAGAACAGATCACCAACCTGACGCGTTACATCGTGCAGAATTATCCTCGGGTGCATGTTATTGCTCGGGCGGTCGACCGATCGCACGTCTACGAATTATGGGGTGCTGGGTGCCGAGATATTATTCGTGAGACGTATGACAGTTCATTGCGTATTACGCGTTCAGCCTACGAAGCGCTAGGTATCCCTCGCGATAAAGCAGAACGCGTTGTTCGTGAACTCGAGGCAGTGGATCGCCGGGTGCTTCGTGCGGTCGCTGATCATGTCAAGCCAGGAGTTATCTGGCATCAAAACGAAGAGTTGGTCGATGCACTTAATAAAGTCCGTGGCCCTTGGACTGAAGAAGCAAAAGTCCGTGTTCAGGAGATATTGCAGGAGCACTGATCAGCGAGTGATCGGGGCCGATATTGTGGTCCGTATCAGTGGAAATCACGGCTTTTGGGGATGACCCGGACATGACGCGGATGGCGGTTGGCGTGCACTGTTTCGGGCACAGGCCGTTTGACCTCATCGGTGGGACAAAGCACGCCTTTAAGGGGATCATCGAGTGTATCTTCAGAGAGCAAGTTGATGTCCTGTGTGCGGTCAATCAACTTTTGAGCAACAATATGGCAGACATTATCCGCTCGTTGGACAGTTCCATGCACTTCGATAATACGCGCACCCATCACAACAGGGCGGTAGCGCTGAAAAGTCTTTTGCCAAACCACAAGATTGGCAACCCCCGTTTCATCCTCAATGGTGATGAAAACAACACCATTCGCTGAACCAGGCCTTTGGCGTATCAGGACAAGCCCAACCGTTCGAATCCACCTTCCATTGGGTTTATTCACAGCCGTTCTGGTACTGAAGATATTTTTTTCCTGATAATGCTGCCGAAGAAAACTGAGGGGGTGAGCTTTGAGAGAAAGCCGCGTGGTTTGGTAGTCTTGTACCACTTCTTCAGCGGGCGGCATGGTCGGTAAAGAGACTTTTCCATCGTCATATTGCTCAGATCCTGCAAAAAGTGGCAAAGGTTGTTGGGTCGGCTCACCAAGTGTCGCCCACAGCGCCTCACGCCGAGACATATGAACAGAACCAAAGGCGTCTGCGGCGGCTAAAAGTTCGATGGTCCGCCGTTCAAGACCCGCCCGGTAACGTAGGTCGGTGGGACTTTGATAGCCATGCCCTCTGCGGCCGACCAGTTGATGAATTTGATCCTTATGAAGGCCATCGATCTGTCGAAATCCAAGACGAACCGCAAAGGAGCCATCTTCTTGTTGCTCCATCAAGTTATCCCAATCAGAAGCATTCACATCGGCGGGTAAAACCTTGACGCCATGCTCCTGCGCATCACGGACGATTTGAGCCGGCGCGTAAAATCCCATCGGCTGGCTGTTGAGAAGAGCGGCGCAGAAAATGTCCGGATGGTGGCATTTAAGCCATGATGACACATAGACCAAAAGCGCGAAACTGGCTGCGTGGCTTTCTGGAAATCCGTACTCGCCAAAACCCTTCACCTGATCGAAACAGCGTTGCGCAAAAGCGCGTTCATACCCGCGACTGACCATCCGCTCGACCATCATGTCTTGGTAATTCTGGATTGTTCCCACCTTTCGGAATGTCGCCATAGCCCGGCGCAAACCATTGGCTTCATCCGGTGTGAACTTGGCCGCATCAATCGATATTTGCATGGCCTGTTCTTGGAAAAGGGGAACACCGAGCGTTCGTTTGAGAATGGATTCCAACTCATCTGGCGGACCGTGCTGGGGGTCTGGGCTTGGATAATCAGCAACCTCGATTTTCTTCCGTCGCCGAAGGTAAGGGTGAACCATATCACCCTGAATAGGACCAGGGCGGACGATGGCGACCTCAATCACAAGGTCATAAAATACCCGTGGTCGTAACCGTGGGAGCATATTCATCTGAGCACGGCTCTCTACCTGAAAAACGCCCAAACTATCGCCCTTACAGAGCATATCATAGGTATTTTCATCATCAGGAGGAATGGAGGCGAGGGTGTATGCCATCTCTTTATGCTCTTTGAGAAGAGAAAAAGCCTTCCGGATACAGGTGAGCATACCAAGAGCAAGGACATCGACTTTCATGATGCCGAGCGCATCGATATCGTCTTTGTCCCATTCAATAAATGTTCTATCCTCCATGGCGGCATTGCCGATCGGTACGGTGTCGACCAATGGGCCTTGCGTGAGCACAAATCCACCAACATGTTGGGAGAGGTGGCGCGGAAAACCAATCAGCTGGCGGATGAGGATAAGCGCAAGCTGCAAAGTGGGATTCGCCGGGTCAAGACCTTTTTTGCGCATATCGTCTTCATTGACGTCACTGCCAAAGCTTCCCCACACAGTACCAGCGAGACTCGACGCGATATCTTGGCTGAGGCCCAACGCTTTACAGACTTCCCGAACGGCAGAGCGAGGCCGATAGCTGATCACCGTGGCGGTGAGTGCGGCGCGGTGACGTCCATACCGTTCGTAGACATATTGAATGACCTCTTCGCGGCGCTCGTGCTCAAAGTCGACATCAATATCAGGCGGCTCTTTTCGCTCACGCGAGAGGAAGCGTTCGAAAAGGAGGTTCGATGTTGCAGGATTGACTTCGGTAATACCAAGGCAAAAGCAAACAGCTGAGTTGGCGGCTGACCCTCGGCCTTGGCAGAGAATGTCTTGCTTCCGGGCCCAGGCGACAATGTCATGGACCGTCAAAAAATAAGGAGCAACACGGAGTTCATCAATCAGTTTCAATTCTTTTTTGAGCTGCTTTTCGAGCGATACAGAAAAGCCCTTTGGGTAACGCCATGAGGCACCTTGCCAAGTGAGATCTTCCAGATGCTGTTGGGGCGTTTTTCCGGGCGGTACCGGTTCATCAGGATACCGATAGGAGAGGTCATCCAACGAAAAACAGATCGCCTTAACGATATCCTGTGTTCTGGCGATCGCATCCTCATATCCTCGAAACAGCCGCACCATTTCGCTGGGTGGTTTGAGGTGGCGCTCTGCATGCGCCTCTAAAAGATATCCCGCTTTATCTATGGTGCAGCCTTCTTGAATGCATGCGAGAACATCCTGGAGGGGGCGGCGTTTGGCTGTGTGATAAAGAACACCATTCATGGCCACCAGGGGCGAGCCGCATCGCGCAGCGAGATCATGCAGCTGGCCAAGCCGCTCGCGGTTTCGTCCATGGTAAGAGTAAATCGCGCCAAGCCACACTCTGCCAGGCCACCAGCGGCTGAGTGTTGTAAGGTGATCTTGAAAAACAGCATCAAGATTATGGGTGGGAAGAATGATGAACAACTGCCCCTCGCTGTGGTCCCGGATATCCTGCAAGGAGAAGCGGCATTCCCCTTTTTGTGTGTCTCCCATTTTGCCAAGTGAGAGCAGCCGAGAGAGGCGACCATAGGCTGCGCGGTCCTGGGGATAACAGAGGATTTCTGGTCCATCGCTAGGGACAAGCCGTGCACCAACAAGGAGGCGGAGGTCAGCGTCTTTCGCCGCGCTGTGAGCCCGGACGACCCCGGCTAACGTGTTACGGTCTGCAATCCCGATGGCAGACAGACCAAGGCTTTTGGCCTGTTCGACCAATTCATGGGGGTGGGAAGCCCCTTCAAGGAAAGAAAAATTGGTGGTGATGCCCAGCTCAGCATAGAACGGCAGTGATGTTATCATGAAAAAAATCCGTGCAAAAACCACTGTGGGCTATCACTCCGCCCATCATGATAGAGACCATCACGGTACACCCAATAACGCCGCCCTTGGTCATCTTCTACACGGTAGTAATCGCGGGCACGGGCACGTTTCTCAGAGAGCTTCCACCACTCTGGGGCGATCCGCTCAGGGCCCTCAGCTTTGATGATACGCCGAGGAACCCGGCGCCACGTCATGCGTTTAGGCGGCCCATCGGGAACAGCGGCCATCACCTGGAGGGGTTCGGGCTCTATCAACAACCGCAGTGGCCGTGGGCCTTGCTTAAGCGGTTCTGGCGACGGTCCTGAAAAAGAACCCTGAAAGGGCTCCGTGCTCTCATCTCGTTCAGGGATATGGCTTTCTTTCGGTGTACGAACAGTCACAATATGATCACCGAAGCGGGCGTTGATCTTATCAGCGAGAAGAGACGCTTCGTGCTCGCTAAAGCCTGCGCTTTGTAGCGTGTTTGTGAGAAGAGCAGAACTCTCTGCCATCGCGCCGAGGCGGTGTGCTGTGAGCATCAAAAGATCGATACCAAAGCCAGGGTCAATGGACTGGAGACGCTCTTGGAAAAGATAGGTTATTCTCTCCGCCAAACGCTCGGGCCTTGCGGTGGCGATCGAGGCGAGTGTTGATGTTCCATCGGCTCTGAAGGCGTGGAGGGTGAACCGCTGGGCGCCTTGTCCGCTTTCCGCTAATTGCTGCGAGAGTGTCCCGCACAATTGGTGAAGTCCTGCCGCGATAGCTTCGACGGAAATCAACGGTTCAGCGCAAGGAAGCCGACAGGCAAAGCGCGGCTCGGGTAGCAGGGGATTGATCGGCTCCCGCAGGAGGCCAAGGGCTTGGTCAAGGCGGACGACAACCGCATCGCTCACCTCTTTGGCAGCAAACCGGCGATGCAGCACACGGCGGTCGAGATCGTAAAGCTGACCAATCCGCGTGAGCCCGAAACGGCGTAGACGGCGGATGCTTTGCTCCGAAAGCCTGAGCGCCGCGACAGGAAGGTGACGCAAACCGTCTCTTTCATTCCCGCGCGCAAGGATAGTTGGTGCTTCCTGCCCCGAGTAAAGGGCCAGGGCGATCGCGGCGCCGACCGTGCTCGCAAGGCCCATGCGGTGAGGAATAAAAGCCTCTTCAAGGCGTGTACTGATGGCCCTTATCATCACAGCTTCACCGCCAAAAAGGTGATCGCATCCGGCGATGTCGAGGATCAGCCGGTCCCCTCCATCAAGCGCCACGAGGGGGGTCCAACGGATCATCCAGCGAGCAAGGCGTTTGAGGCTTTGCGTCTCTGCTGTTCGGTCCGCATAGGCAGCGGTTAGACCTGGCGCCCTGGCTTTGGCGTCGGTGAAGCGCAGCCCCTCGGTCACGCCTTGCTGATGGGCAAGGCTATTGGCAGCAACGATTTTGATGCCTTGGGCGCCGTTATCGATGATTGCGAAGGGTGTGTCTTCCTCAGCTGGTGATGCGGCGACGGGCGAAGTCTTCACCTGCGCGCGGCGCCATCTTGTGAGTGGCCAATCTTGCAGTTGGATCGAGAGAAAACGGTTCATGATCAGCCTTCAGCGTAAAATGGCGTCCCACCTGGCTTGGTGCTGTACGGCACCGCTCCAGGGTGACGTTCCACACAGGCACCCCTGGGGCCTCAGGATCAAAAGGATTGGGGAGAGATAACCCGCTTGCCACACGCCAGCGGGCCTGGGCGGCGGTGCTGCCTTGTGTGCGTGCAGGCAGGAGCAAGATAGCTGGTACGCCGGTGCTTTCACTGGCGAGGGTCAGGCGGCGCGAAGCGGTGAAATGAGGGGCTTCGCTTTCGACGATCACAAGGGGCATAGCGCGGGACTTGATCGCTTCTTCTGCCGTCCACAGAAGATGTTCCGTCTTGCGTGCTTCGACATGTAAGATCGCTTGGACCGATGGGGCAAAGGCTGCCTTGGCCCAGCGCTCCAGCAACCGCCCATGCTCCCGGGCTTGGTGATAGCCGGTGATCCATAAGATCCCAGCTGCGCCCGCCTGTTCTGCCGCTGCTAGGGCAAAGCCAGTGACCGCAGCGTGGTCACCAAACGACGTCTCCGCCACCTCCTGCACCCCAGACCTTGCCAGGCCGAAGGGGAAGGAAGGTTCTCCCGATAGCGCCTGCCGCGACGGCAAGAGCGTGCTTGCTTTGACCAACCGAACACCCATAGAGTTCTTGTTTTGTTCTAATTTTGATGAGAGTCAAGCGGGCAAGGTGCTTCTCGATTCGGAGCGCCGCTTACCTAACGACGACCTAGTCTCGTTGTTTGTTCGTGGCGAAAACCGTGGAAGGCAGTATAGGGACGAAAAGACGATCACTAGCGACTATCTCCAGTTGTATCTGGCAACCTGGCGAGGGCGCTTTAGCTGACCAGCGCGATAGCAAAGCCGTCATATCCCTTTGACCCCACCGTCTGAAGCGCTGTTGCCGTTAAATTGGGGGTCTCACTGATCTTATCGATGAGGGCGCGGGCCCCTTGAACCTTCGGGTCTGGACTTTCCTCGTCCCATACCGCGCCGTCTCTAACCACATTATCGCCGATAATCAGTGTACCAGGCCGAGAGAGTTGAAGGGCACGATCAAGGTAGATCGGGTTGCTGGGCTTATCAGCATCAATGAAAATGAGATCGAATGGTTCTTCCTGGTTAGCAATGATCTGATCGAGGCTGTCCTTCGCCGGACCCAGTCGCAGATCCACCACTGTCTTTAGGCCAGCAGCCTCTATGTTTCCGCGGGCCACATCAGCTGCCTGCTGATCGATCTCTAGTGTGATGACGTTGCCCTGCTCGCCAACCGCCCGTGCAAGCCAGATCGTCGAATACCCACCGAGCGTTCCAATCTCCAGCACCCGCTGCGCGCCAATCGCGCGGGCCATAATATGCAAGAACGCGCCTTGGGTGGGGGAGACAGCATGGGGAACGAGTCCCGCGGCTTCTGACTGCTTTAAGGCATGATCCAACGCCTGATCGCTGCCGATCAAGCGCTTCTCAAAATAGCCATCGACACGGAGGGGGAGGTCATGGTCGGGCATCGTGGACCTTCATTTACGCTTCGTGGTCCTTCTGCACCCAATTTATGCGTTGATCTATTCCCGAACGATGGGGGGACGCTCGATTGATCAGCTTTTTTTGAGCTTTCCGCCCGTTGCCCTTAAGACCTTTCCTGTGATCACTGAGAGGCCTTCGTCGTGGCGGAACGAAAACATTCAAGGCTCTACCGCTATATCGAGCAGCTGCACGGAGACCGTCCGTGGGGTGCGTTTCTTGATGCTGGGACCGGCACCAATTCCATCTCCTGGGTTGCTGAGCTTAAAACCGAGCGTTGGACGGCTGTGACGGGATCGGCTGGCGAGGCGGATTTGGCCAAAAGCGCGATTGGTGCCGCGCAGCGGCCTCAAGACCAGATTGTTCTTGGCAATTGGGCCGATACGGGGCTTCTCAAGGGCGATGTCTATGACACGGTGCTTGCGGACTATCTGATGGGCGCTGTTGAGGGGTACCAGCCCTATTTTCAGCCCTATCTCTTTAAGCGCTTACGCCCGCTCACCCGCGGCACACTCTACGCAACGGGTCTTGAGCCCTATGTGCCGACACCCCGTCCCGAGACGCGGGCCGGTCAGATGGTGTGGGAAATCGGCCGGTTCCGCGATGCTTGTGTCCTTCTAAAAGGGGGTATGCCGTACCGTGAGTATCCAGCGCCTTGGGTGGTGCATCAACTGCAAGGCGCAGGGTTCACCGTTCAAAGTGTGAAGCATTTTTCCATTGGGTACAAAGATATTTTCGTCAATGCTCAGATTGATATCGCCACGCGACGACTGGATTTTCTGACCGACCGCACTTTGGCTCAAGCGTTGAACATGCGTGGCGAAGCGCTCCGTGCAGAAGCGCTTGCGCTGATCAAAGACGAGGGCGCGCTGCGGGCTTGTCGCAATTACGTCATCGCCGCTACGCCCGCTTAGCTAGACGATTTTTCTACCACTTGATCGATCCGACCAAAGACGGAAGCCCCTTTCTCATCGATCATCTCAATCCCAACACGGTCGCCAAAGGCCATGAAGGGAGTCTGTGGCGATCCCTGCTCAATCGTCTCAATCATCCGGATTTCGGCAATGCAGGAATAGCCGACACCGCCGTCAGTGATGGGCTTACCGGGTCCATCATCAAGCTTGTTGGATACTGTACCGGAACCAATAATGGTCCCCGCACTGAGGGGCCGGCTTTTTGCAGCGTGCGCGATCAACTGACCGAAATGGAACGTCATGTCCGTGCCAGCATGGGCCCGGCCAAAGGCTTCGCCATTGTAGTCGACAGAAAGCGGCAGATGCAGTCGGCCATCTTTCCACGCTGCACCAAGTTCGTCAGGCGTCACGGCGCAGGGGCTGAACGCACTTGAGGGTTTGGACTGAAAAAAGCCAAAGCCCTTGGCAAGTTCCCCAGGGATCAATCCGCGTAAGGAAACATCGTTCACCAGCATGATGAGCCGGACCTTGCTAAGGGCGTCCTCAGCCGTGATGCCCATAGGACAATCGTCGACAATGACGGCAACTTCGCCTTCCATATCAATGCCCCAACCTTCATCGGTCGGCATCACGATTGGCTCACGTGGTCCAAGAAAACTGTCCGAGCCGCCCTGGTACATCAGCGGATCGGTCCAAAAGCTCTCAGGCATCTCAGCACCGCGGGCCTTCCGGACGAGTTCGACATGGTTCACATAAGCCGAACCGTCGGCCCACTGAAAAGCACGGGGGAGGGGAGAGGCGCATTCTGCTTCGTAGAAGGGCTCGCCATCGCCATCGTCGACTTTGGCGCTTAGCTCGCGAAGCGAGGCTTCGACCTCAGACCAGCGATCAAGCGCGTCTTGCAAGGTCACGGCAATCTCATCGGCAGGCAAATAACGCTCGAGGTCTTTCGAGACGACAACGAGTTGGCCGTCGCGGCCTTTTTTGAGGCTAGCAAATTTCATGGCGGCAGTTCCTTACTCGTGCTCGTCGCGAGCCGCTTCGTGCAGCCAGGCTGCGTGTTGTGGTGCGCGTTTTGTTTCTGACCATTCAGCGAGCATGTCCGGCGCCACCCGCCGCAGCTCAACCATTTGCTCCGGCGTGCCCGTATCACAAGCGAGCTCCACGCGGTGACCATTGGGATCAAAGAAATAGATCGACTTGAAAATTCCATGGTTCGTCGGGCCAAGAACATCTAGGCCGAAGTCTTCGGCCCGCTTTTTAGCCGCCATCAGATCATCAATGGTCGGAACACGGAAGGCAATGTGTTGTACCCATTCCGGCGTGTTCTGATCCCGGCCCATCTCTGGCTGCTGCGGCAGTTCAAAAAATGCAAGGATGTTGCCGTTCCCAGCATCGAGAAAGATATGCATGTAAGGATCATAAGCACCGGTGGAGGGCACATGATCCTCAGCAAACGCGACATCATAGGACATGCCCATCACATCGCGATAAAACTCGACGGTCTCTTTTGCGTCCTTGCATCGGTAGGCGACGTGATGGATGCCGTTGATCGTATAGCCTGCGCCAGCCATCAGGCTGGTTCCTTGACGTTCAGGACACCGCGATTGATCTGATCACGTTCGATCGATTCAAAGAGCGCCTTGAAGTTGCCTTCGCCAAAGCCATCATCGCCCTTGCGTTGGATAAACTCGAAAAAGACCGGACCAAGCTGCGTCTCGGAGAAGATCTGGAGAAGAAGCCGCGGGCTGCCGCCTTCCGTCGTGCCGTCCAGCAAGATACCGCGAGCTTTCAGTTCATTCACGGGCTCACCGTGATCAGGAAGACGCTCGCCCAGCATCTCATAATAGGTTTCAGGCGGCGCGGTCATGAAGGGGATGCCGCGTGCTTTTAGGTTATCCCAGCAGGCAATCAGATCCTGGCAAGAAAAGGCGATGTGCTGAATACCTTCGCCATTGAACTGGCGCAAAAATTCTTCGATCTGACCTTTACCGCCTTCTCCCTCTTCATTGAGGGGAATACGGATCTTACCGTCTGGTGCAGTGAGCGCCTTTGATGTCAGGCCGGTGTATTCTCCTTTGATATCAAAGAAGCGGATCTCACGGAAGTTGAAGAGCTTCTCGTAGTAGTCAGCCCAATAGGCCATCCGGCCCGTGTAGACATTGTGCGTGAGGTGATCGATCACCTCGAAGCCAGCACCGACAGGGTTACGATCAACGCCTTCAAGATAATCAAAGTCAATATCGTAGATCGAAAGATTATCGTCATACCGATCAACGAGGTAGAGAATCGCGCCACCAATGCCGCGGATCGCCGGCAGGCGCAGCTCCATCGGACCGGTTTCGACATGCACGGGCTCTGCGCCTTGCTCGATCAGGTGATCATAGGCTTGACGTGCGTCACGCACACGGAACGCCATACCGCAAGCGGATGGTCCATGCTCACGGGCAAAGAACCAAGCCGCAGAACGGGGCTCATAATTGGCGATCAGATTGATGCCGCCTTGGCGCCAGAGATGCACGTCCTTGGAGCGGTGCTGGGCCACGCGAGTAAAGCCCATCGCTTCGAAAACGGTCTCAAGCACACCTTTTTCAGGTGCAGAAAACTCAATGAATTCAAAGCCATCAAGACCGGCGGGGTTCTCGAACAAATCAGCCATGGGGCACTCCTCAGCTTGCAATGAACTGCGCTTTGATTTAGTTGTAAAGAAAAGTGGTTTTGATTGCAACTAATATGAGCAAGATCATGCAGCCAGCAAAATCCAAGCGCCAGAGCAGCGAACAGGCGCCGAACTTCGCGCTCGATACGGCGTGGAGCTATAAGGTGACGGTGCTTGCTGACCTCGTGGCCCGCCGTGTTGCGGCTGTGGTCCAGGCGACGAGTGGGCTGAATTTGAGCCAGTGGCGAGTCCTCGCGGCTGTCGCCGACAAACCAGGGCGCACGTCGACTGAGGTTGTCGAGATCACGCCAATGGACAAACCCATTGTCTCGCGCGCCGTTCAAGTCCTGGTGGATCGCGGCTGCCTTCGCCGCGAGGCTTCTCAAGAGGACGGCCGCCGATCCTACCTGCGTCTCACCACCAAGGGCGAGAGCACCTACGCAGCCATCGTCGCCGCGCTTGCCGAAACAGGAGCAGCGGGGATCGATCTTCTCTCTGGGGACGAACTTGCGGCGTTTAACCGTCAGCTGGATGAGACCATTGCGAAATTCCGCGATTTGACCACAGCGTAAGCCCTCCACATAGTTCTCGCCGAAAGCACAAGGGAGTGGCGGGGCATGGGCATCTGGCGAATGGCGGTTTCGGTCTTGGTGACGCTCACCTTGTCTTGTGGATTGTCCACGGCCAGACCCATCAGTGAGATCGTGCTCCCCGATGGCCGATACGATGACGCGATCACCACACCGGACGAGCATTTGGGGTTTGGTCTCGGTGACCATCCCGTCCGGCACCACCAACTCGTCAGCTATATGAATCTTTTGGCTGATGAATCTGATCGCATCACGGTTGAGGAGATCGGCCGAACGCACGAGCGGCGGCCGATTTTGCTCCTCACCGTCACGTCACCGAAGAACCACGACGATCTTGATACCATCCGAGAGAGGCATCTTGCGAGCCTTGATGGAGAAGCTTTGCCTGAAGACGCGCCCGCGATCCTATGGATGAATTACGGCGTGCACGGCGCAGAGTCGGCTTCCATGGACGCGGTCATCCCTGCTGCTTATCATTTCGCGGCGGCGCAGGGCCGAAAGACTGAGCAGACACTAGAGAACGCAGTCATCCTCTTGGTCGCGGTCCTCAATCCTGATGGCCATGCCCGGCGAACCGATCACGTCGACACCTTTAGCGGCGCCGTCCCTGTGACCGATCCAGCGCATGAGCAACATCAGCTTTGGACAGAGGCCCGCACCAATCATTACTGGTTCGATCTTAACCGGCAATGGCTCCTGGCAACCCAACCCGAAGCGCGGGCCTGGATTAAAAATTGGCACCGTTGGAAACCTCAAGTCACCACCGACTTTCATGAAATGGGGAGCAACGCGACCTATTACTTCCATCCCGGTGAGCCAAAGCGTTTGAACCCTCTTATCCCGGAACAATCGCGTGCCCTTGCGAAGGGCATCGCCGAACACCATCGCACCTTCTTCGACAGCGAGGCGCGGCTCTACTATACCGAAGAGCGCTTCGATAATTTCTATGTGGGCAAAGGATCCACCTACCCCCAGGTGAACGGCAGTGTCGGGATCTTGTTCGAAGTTGGCGCAGCGCGGGGTGGTTTGATCGAGTCCTCCAACGGTTTGCGTGACTATGCTGACAATATTCGTGCCCATTTCCGCACCACACTGAGCACCATCGATGGCGCGTTAGCGGAAAAAGAAGCAATCGCTGGCTATCACCGCGGGTTTTTTCAGCGCGCTCGGGAGGAGGCGGCACAACATCCGATCAAGGCCTATGTCTTCACGACCAATGGCGACCGCACGCGGCTGGGACGATTTCTAGACGTCCTGCAAAGCCATGACATTGCTGTTCATAGGCTGAGCGAGCCTGTCGAGATTGGTGAGCAAAACTTCACCCCAGACGGCGCCTTTGTTGTTAGCCTTGATCAGGATCAATACAGGATGATCCGTGGAATTTTCAATCGGGTCACTGAATTCGAAGAAGCTGTCTTTTACGATGTGAGCGGATGGACGTTACCGCTCGCTTATGACCTCGATTACGCAGCTCTTGGTCTTCGTCCTGATGAGCGGCGCAATATTGGTAGGTTCACGCCAGGCCTTCTTGGCGATGTGCTGCCTGTTCGTCCGCATAGAGCCTCTGCAACTCCGCCGCCAAAAGCGACTTATGGGTATATCATACCCTGGACAGATCATTTGGCTCCCAAGGCAGCTTATCGGCTGCTCAATGAAGGCCTTATGCTCCGGGCCGCGACGAAAGAGTTTAGTATTCGAACGACAAATGGTGTGGAAAGCTTTGCCGCCGGTACACTTTTTGTTCCCCTCAGTGGGCAGACGGTCAATCCGGCGAAGGTTCACGTCCTGGCGCGTTCCGTTGCGGCGCGTGAGGGAATTCCTGTGGTCGCAGCGGTCTCCGGCGGCGGCGACGCTTCAGTGGTGGCGGTCGGTGGCCCCAGTTTCCGGTCGCTGACCAAGCCAAGCGTCTTGTTGCTGATGGATGGCGGGACGTCGCGCTACGATGTTGGTGAGGTGTGGCATCTCCTGGATAATGAGATGGAGATCCCGGTCACCATTCGGCGAATGAGCGAACTCAATAGGATGGATTGGTCTCGCTACACCCATATCATCTTACCGGGCGGGAATGCGCGCTTAGACGACTATACGATGGAGCGTGTGACCCAATGGATTAAGGAGGAAGGCGGTACCCTGATTGCTCTTCGTCACTCCGCGATCTGGGCACAGAGTGTCTTCACCGATACCGAACACCACCAAGACGTCGAGGACGGTGAAGACGAAGTGACGAAGGAGCGAACCGATTACGGCTCGATGCAGGCCAATAATGCTGAGCATGTCATAGGGGGCGCTATTGTCGCGACGGATCTCGATCCAAGCCATCCTTTAGGGTTTGGGTATGCCGATCGTTTTTTGCCTGCGCATCGCAATATAACATCCGTGCTTAACTGGCCTCAAGACAATCCCTATGCTGTTGTATCCGCCTATCCGGCACAGGATATCGTGTTGAGTGGTTATGTCTCGGACAAACGGCAGGCGGAACTTGCTGGCACGCCGGCGGTCATCGCAGAGCCTCTGGGCAACGGTCACCTGATTTTAATGGCGGATAACCCCGTCTTTCGCGGGACTTTCCTCGGAACCAACAAACTGCTGTTGAACAGTCTGTTCTTCAGCGACGCCATTGTTCGTCCGATTACAGAAGAAGACGATCACGATCAAGACTAAGCAGCGGTCAGGCAAGGGCCGTCGCTGCGATGTCTTTCATTGAAACGCCGGGATCCGCTAACGTCACTGGATCAATCTTTGCACCGGCGATGATCAGTTTTTTCGAGACCATGAATTCGGGAGGGCAGTTGATTGCGTCGACCGCGATTAAGCGGTCGTCTTTCAGATAAAAGACAGCGAACTTCCGTTCCGCAATCTGCCCACGCACAATGGCTTCATCGTGCCCAGATGAAAGGCCCGCAATCTGAAGCTTGAGATCGTACTGGTCTGACCAAAACCAGGGACAGTCTTCGGGCGGCCTTGGTTTGCCGAGGATTGCAGCCGCTGCTTGTTTGCCTTGTTCGATCGCGTTGTGCACGCTTTCAAGCCGACCCTCACGATCGAAATGGACAATCTGCCGCCGGGTGCAATCGCCTGCCGCAAATACGCGCGGATCGCTGGTGCGCGCATCTCGGTCCACAACAATACCGTCAGCACACTCTATTCCCGCTTGGAAGGCCAATTCATCGTTCGGGAGAATGCCAATGCCAACGAGGACGATATCGGCTGGCACGACGTCATCGCCGTCCAAGCGAACGCCTGAGACATGACCCTCGCCCTCGATCGCAACTGTGGTTACGCCCGTTCTGACATCGACACCTTCAGTGCGGTGAACATCTTCATAAAAGGAACTAATTATCGGGGAGGTGACACGCTCTAAAACCCGGGGCGCACGCTCCAAGACGGTGGCTTCTAGACCCAATTGCCGAGCGACAGCTGCTGCTTCTAGTCCGATATACCCGGCACCGATGATCACCAGTTTCTTGCCGGCGACCATGTGCGGCTGCATGGCCTCAACGTCACGCAATGTCCGTAGATCAAAAACGCCGTTAAGTTCAACGCCAGGGAGAGGCAGCGGACGCGGGCGGGAACCCGTAGCGAGGATCAACGCGTCGTAGGAAACCGTCTCTCCATTTGCGGACGTCACGGTTTGGTTGGCGCGATCGATCGCTTGGACAGTTTCACCAAGTCGCAGGGTGATTTTTTGATCGGTATACCACTTATCGTCCTTAAAGAAGAGACGCTCTTTGGCCAGCTCGCCCTTCATGTAGGCTTTTGAAAGGGGTGGACGCTGATAGGGCAAGGCGTCTTCCGCGCCGATCAGTGTGATCGAACCTTCGAATTTTCCCATCCGAAGCGACTGGATAGCCTGCGCAGCAGCTTGACCGCCCCCGACCACAACGACCGATTGAATCTCGGCAGGACTGATAGAACTCGTCATCCCGCCCAGCTAGCGCGGCTTTCGACAACCGCCAAGCGGTCGCAGCCCATTTCCGTTTCAAGCGGCAAACGATACCGCTATCCCGCTTCCGCGAGAGGTCAAAACAAGGAGGAACCCATGATTATTGAAGGCACAGGTGCGATCGTGACTGGCGGCGCGTCAGGACTTGGCGAAGCCACCGTTCGCATGTTGGTGGCCCATGGCGGCAAGGCACTTATTCTTGACCGTGATGAGGCCAAGGGCAGCGCATTGGCAACCGAATTGGGTGATGCCGCTGACTTCATGATGGCGGATGTGACCAATGAGGCGTCGGTCCAAGAGGCTGTCGATCATGCGGTTTCCCATTTTGGGGGCCTTCATATCGTCTGTAACTTTGCGGGCATTGCCACGCCGTCAAAAACGGTCGGCAAAGAGGGGCCTCATTCGCTGGATCTCTTCCGTCAGGTGATCGAGATCAATTTGATCGGATCGTTCAACGTGCTGCGACTGGCAGCGGAGAAGATGATGGCCAACGATCCGGCGAATGACAGCGGTCAGCGCGGGGTGATCATCAATACAGCGTCGGTGGCTGCCTTTGAGGGGCAAATGGGACAAGCCGCTTACAGCGCATCCAAGGGCGGGATTGTGAGTATGACCCTTCCCGTGGCGCGCGACCTCGGTCGGTTTGGAATCCGCTGCAACACGATTGCGCCGGGCCTCATCCACACACCGCTGTTCAACGCGCTGCCCGAAGAGGCCGTGCGTTCGCTCAACGAACAGCCGGTGAATCCTAAGCGCCTTGGCAAGCCCGAGGAAATTGCGCGCACGGCGCAGTTCATTATCGAGAACGATTACGTCAACGGTGAGACCATCCGCGTCGACGGTGCCATCAGAATGCAGCCTCGCTAAGCAAATCTATCAAAGCGCGGAGAACGGATGCGCTGCTTGTCCGTTCTCGGTTTGATCATAGATCAATGCGCGGCGCTCGCCGTTGCGATTCCAACTGCTCCCCATGCCGTCCGCTTACGGTAAATAGTGGAGGGATTAATCTCCAAAAGCCGAGCAGCCTCCTGGATGTTGCCCTCGGTGACCGCCAAAGCACGTTCGATGGCGCGCCTCTCGGTGACATGCAGAGGTTCAACGGTGAATGTTTCTGCTTCTACCGCCGTTTGTTCTGTCCGTGCTGGACGGTGGTTGGTTACCGTCGCGCAGCGGGCGAGGTCATCCGCGGTGATGAAACTTTCGCCATCGGCCGTGAGGATGACAACACGCCTAATCATATTCATCAGCTCACGCACATTGCCTTGCCATGTATGCGATGCGAGCCAAGCGCGGCCTGTTTCATCGAATTCGCGGAATCGCTTGTTATCCTCCGCCGCGAAGCGAAGAAGGAAATTCTGAGCCAGGAGTAAAATGTCACTCCCCCGTTCGCGGAGGGGCGGCATGACAATCGGGACGACACTCAGCCTAAAAAACAAGTCTTCCCGCAAATATCCGTCGCGAACGGCCTGTTCAGGTGCGCGGTTTGTTGCCGCGATAAAGCGGATATCGGCATGCCTTTCCCGCGCATCGCCCACCCGGCTATAAGTCCCTGATTGAAGGAGCCGAAGAAGTTTACTCTGTAAGCCCAAATCCATCTCGCCGAGTTCATCAAGAAACAGCGTGCCGCCATGGGCCAACTCTGCAGCACCCTGACTGTCGGCAATTGCGCCGGTGAAGGATCCCTTGACATGGCCGAACACGTGGCTCTCGAGCATGTCCTTAGGAATGGCCGCGCAGTTGAGAGTGATGAGGGGCCTGTTCGCGCGGCGTGATTGCCGATGGATGGCTTCAGCAGCAAGTTCTTTACCAGTCCCACTTTCTCCAGTGATCATCACATTTGCGTTGCTGGGCGCGGCCGCTTCAATCGTTCGGAAGACTGCTTTCATGGCCAAGGATGAGCCTAAAAAGTCGGCATTGATACGGTCGGTGGGGGCGGGATCGTGGTGCGACGACGCACTCTTTTGATCCGTTTGCTTCTCTCCTTGGGATGAAACCGGCGTGGATCGAGCAAAGGTTTGCTCGAGAGCTGCGATCAGGCGCGATGACGCGAAAGGTTTGACCAAAAAGTCGCGCGCTCCCTCGCGCATGGCGTCAATGGCGGTCGACATCGAGCCATTCGCTGTCATCGCGATAACGGGTGTCGTCAGTCCCTTTTCGTACATCCTTTTAAGGATTTTCAGCCCGTTCGTGTCCGGAAGATGAAGATCCAAAAGGACAGCGTCGGGATCGGTTTGTTCAATGAGCTCCATTCCTTCTTCACCGGTGCTCACGGCGAGAGCATTCATGCCGGCTTTGCGGAGAAAACCTTCATACGTTCGTGCCATCGAAGGGCTATCTTCAATAATCAGGACCGTGGTCTTCATGATGCCAGTCCTTTCTTTTCATTGACGATTGCGTCAATTGTCTCGTCAATGACGTCCAGCAGTTTCGGCAACAGAACTGTGACATCGGATTGGCGGTTATCCTTAGACAGAGCATCAATCTCCACAGCCAGTTGCTGAAGATGCAAAGCGCCGACATTGCCAGCCGAGCTTTTCAGCGAATGCGCTTCTCGGGCGATACTGTCCGTGTCAGCATCTTGTTGTGTTCGGGCAAGACGCGTCCGACAGGCCCTCAGTTCACCCTCATAGGCGTTTAAGACGTCGGCAAAAAGCTCTTGGTCATCTTCCCAATCGACCGCGGCCTCGTTTGGCGAAAGAATCGGGGTTCCTGTTTTGGGCTGGTTGTTGGCATGGCGCATAATCGCTTCCATCAATTTAGCCAACGCGATGGGCTTGGCCACATAGTCTGTCATGCCCACAGCCAAGCACCGTTCCTTATCGCCGCGCAAAGCGTGGGCGGTGAGCGCGATGATGGGCAGCACCGCAAAAGCTCCGCCCTTTTGCCGAATGCAGCGCGTCGCTGTTAGTCCATCAACTTCCGGCATCGAGACGTCCATCAGAACAGCATCGTAGCTTCGGGCTTCGACAAAATCGATCGCTTCTCGTCCGTTGACTGCACGATCGACTTTGGCCCCTCGTGCCTGCAGCTTACGCGTGACCACAAGAGCATTGGTGTCGCTATCCTCCGCGAGCAAAATGCTGAGACCTTGGAGCGGCTGGTCGGTGGTCGCGATCCCATCTGTTGATCGTTCAGGCGTCGGTTGGTCGTCGATGACGCTCGCGGGAATAGAGATCGTGAACCGCGATCCTTGCCCGAGCCTGCTATCAACGTGAATAGTTCCGCCCATCAAAGTGACCAGGTGTTTTGTGATCGCAAGCCCTAGCCCGGCGCCGCCATACCGGCGGCTGAGCCCTGTATGCGCTTGAGTAAACCGATCGAAAAGTGTACTGAGTTTATCAGGTGCGATACCGATTCCTTGATCTTCAACGCTTATGGATAAAAGACCGTGTGCTGAATCATAATCACAGGCAACACAAATTTCACCGTCTGGCGTGAATTTGACAGCGTTGGAGAGGAGATTGGTCAGCACTTGGCGCAAACGGGCGCCGTCTGCTTCAATGCGTGCTGGCAAGCCCTCATGCATTGCTACTCGTATCGTTGGCTGCTGGTTTTCGAATGTCGCTTTCACAATTTCGAGCGACTGCTCGACGAATTCAGCGGTTCGCACCGGCGCCACTTCGATGTCCATTTCACCGGCTTCGATGCGCGACAGATCAAGCAAATCAGATAAAAGGGTCAGCAACGCGTCCGCTGACGCACTCGCCGTTTCTAGATAATCCGTTTGTTCTGCCGTGAGCTCGGTTTCTCCCAAAAGATCCAAAAGTCCTATGACACCATTCAGCGGTGTACGCATTTCATGGCTCATGGAGGCGAGAAAATGGCTCTTGGCGATGTTGGCGGCCTCTGCCTCTTCTTTTGCTTTGGTGAGGGCTTCGTTGGTTTCTGCCACGCGTGTGATGTCTTGGAGTGTACCAACGATTTTTATCGTCTGTCCGCTTTTGTCGCGAATCGCTTCGCCGCGGCCTTCCACCACGCGAGTCGAGCCATCGTCCAGGATAATTCGATGGCTCACCTCATAAGGTTCGCCCGTTTCAATAACCCGCTTGATTGAAGTATCAATAAAAGCGCGATCATCAGGATGAACCCGGCCCTTATATTCCTTAAGCGTTGGGATTTGAGTCGTTTCATTCAGCCCAAAGATCGCATAGGCTTCTTTTGACCACAAAAGCTCATCGGTCTCGACGGTCCATTCATAACTCCCAACCTGGGCGAGGCGCTGCGAATGAGCGAGGAGCTTTTGATAGCGTTCGCGTTCCGCCTCATGACGTTTCCGCTCGGAGATATCCCTCACCACGCCATGCACGAGGTCAGCTTCGTCGGTCTCGACGCGCCGCGCCGAGAGTTCTGCGCTAAAGGGTCGTCCACCGGGACCAACAAAGACTGTTTCGATCCGAACGTCCTCTCCGGCAAGCACGCGTTCCATGGCGTTGCGAGAAGCCTCAAGAGCATCCTCTGGATGCAGATCCTTGACGTGGCAACCGATTAAGTCCTCACGCGAACGACCTAGAATTTCCGTCGCTTTGCCATTGGTCTCGACTATGATGCCATCGAGTGTGTGGACGACGATTGCATCCGAGGAGAGATCAAACAGATTTTGATACTTGTTTTGCGAATTCTTGATTTCGGTCTCAGCCGTGAGACGTAGGCTGATGTCTCGGAGATATGCTGTGAAGTAGTGTTCGCCGCAACACTCAACGGGGGTGATAGCAAGTTCAACCGGAATTTCAGTCCCGTCCGCACACAGTGCTTCAATCTCGATACGTGTTCCAATGACAGGGCCTTCTCCGGTCCTCTTGTAACGCTCCATTCCATCGTTATGCATCTGACGGAAGCGCTCAGGGACGAGGATCTCGCTGAGGTTGCGGCCAATCGTATCCTCTCGGCGATAGCCGAAAGTGCGGCAGGCTGCTGGATTAAATTCAATGATACCGCCGTCGCCATCAATAATGACGACGCAATCGAGCGCTTGGTCGATCACCGCATTACGCAAGGCAATCTCAAGGTCTCCGTCGGCGATGTTGTTGTTTTGGTGCCCGGTCATCATGGGCATCCTTCCTTGTTGCTTCGGCATATGCTGACCCTCATTCGCTCTCACAGCGATGAAGACTCACAAACCGTGCCTCAAAGAAGGCGCTAAAAATCAAAGATTTTGCAAACGGGGTTTGCAAAATGCGAGAAGCGCTCTTGCATTTTGCAGGAAAGCCCTTGCAAATTGCAAAGATAAGCGGGGCTTTGGGACCTTAGAAAGAGAGGCCGTTGCCGACGGGCCCTTTCAAATGAAAACGCCATGGATCCCGCGAACCGCGATATGTTGATTGCATGGCTCCATCAAAAGCGTGGTTGGCCATGAACGCAAACAGCCCGCCGACACCTAAAACGAGCGGCGCGTGGATCGTCGCGGCGTGGCGATCCATCCATTGCTCTTGGCGAGGGGCGTCCATGCCTACGATCACGATGTCGGGTTGGGACGCGTTGATCCGGTTCACCATGTTGGCGGATTCCCATGCCTCAAATTGGCTACCTTCATTCCCAACAAGTGTGAGGTGAGGCCACGTATCGCCAAGGTTGGATGCGAGGTTTCGCGCTGTTGTCGAGTTCGCACCGAGAAGAAAAACTCTCGTGCTGCTCGGCAGATTGCGTAGCAGACGCGGGACCAACTGGCTTGCACGCAAACGGACAAATGGTCGAGGTCCGGTGTCGCGAGTCACGACGGCAACGCCTGATCCATCCGGCAACAAACCATCCATGCGCCTTAGCGCTGTTGCGTAATAGGGGTCATGTTCGGCCAGATGAAAGGAGTGAGCCGAGGTGAAGCTCAGGCGCTGGTATCCCCTCTCCGTCACAACGCTCCGTAGCCATCGCACGGTGTCGGCCACCGACGCATTGACCAGCTGATAGCCGTTCCATTCAACCGTGTTCGGACCTTCGGTCTCGATGCCCTCGATGCCTAAGGCGGCGCCCTCTCCAAAAGCCATATAATCGTTTCCCAATGACGACGAACATCATGGTTGCAATCGAAATGCCCCGATCGGCTTTCTTCTTAACCTATTGAAAACCATGAAAGAGGTGATTGGTGTCGGAAAATGGCCATGCAAAAGGCGACAATGACTTGCAAAATGCACGAGGGACTCTGCATCATTCCTATCAGCGGATGAGCGTGCTAGAGTTCGTTTACGGAATTTTCCATGCAGCAACGCCCGCAGGCGGGAGCGTTCGCCCGCCAAGGACGAATGACGCTTCATGGTCTGGACCAACACTGTCCGGTAGTGTGACCTCGTCAGCACCATAATTAAATGCAAAATGGTGGCCCCGTCCTGTTCGCAGGCGCAGGCCCTCTGGCAGACTGACCGTCTCCAAGTTTTTGCGGTCGAAAATGTGTTGAAGCACTGAGGTCAACCAGCAACGATCCGGCAGCGCCGCAAAGTATGTGGCGCGGCCATGCTGGTAAAGGACGGGGCGGCCATCGACATCAAGTGCAGATGGCGGAAGATCAGTGTCAACGTCGTCACGCCAGCCATACCATTCACCATCCGAAACAAGTGACCCAGCGCCGGGTGGGACGGTCTCGCTCCGCGCAACTGTCAGGGGGATGATCTGTTTGAGTGGGCCAGGCGCTAGATCCTTAGGCAAGTTTCCATTGACATTCTTCGATGCGCAGCGCGGCCCAATGACGATCTCAGCGGTGGTCGCTTGTAGAGCCGTCAAGGTTTCATCAGTCACGTACAAAAGGGCAGGAATCAAAACGGCATCATAGGATGAAAGATCTGTACCCTGCGCGACAACATCGACATTTAGGCCAAGGCTACGAGCGGAGGCATACCAGTTGAGGACAATATCATTCGTGTGCCACTGTGATCCTTGTGGTTGGATCTCCGCCATCCATAGGCTCTCATAGTCGAAGAGAAGGGCGACTTTCGCCGGAACATCATCACCTTGAAGTGCTGGCAATATATCGCGCACCTGAGCGATCTCGTGAAACCCGGTGGCCGGACGATCGTCAGCCCGCAAAAGGCCAGCATGATTGAGCTCCTGAGCAAAGGGCGCTTGCCGCCAGCGAAACGGAGACGAAAATTGACCGCCATGAGCAAACGTCTCAAGGCTCCAAAGCTTGACCATACCAGGGAGCGGTATGGGGTTATCTGGTGCCCAGTTCACCGGCCCTGGCTGTTGTTCAATGACAGCAAAGTCAGCACACCCGCGATAGAGGTCATGATGAAAACCGGCAAAGTCGGGATGACCTTGCCGCAGATATCGGCGTTTAGTTTCATCATCGTGCCGGCTTTGCGCGAGGAACCCTAGAGGATAGCTATCCCAGGTCAGAATATCGACGTACTGACCAAAGTCGAAATGATCGAAATCAGTTGAATGCCCCATCACGTTATGGGTGATCTGCGATGCGGGTGCATGGGCACGGATGACCGATGCTTGCTCTTGGTGGAAACTGATCACTTGGTCCGAAGAGAAGCGAAAAAAATCGAGGCGATGCGCCGGGTTGGTTTCCGTCACGGTCCCCACAGGAAGGTCGATCTCATCAAACCTACGATAGAGCATAGACCAAAAAACATTGCCCCAAGCCTGGTTCAATTCATCGACAGTTCCGTACCGCTTTTGAAGCCATCGACGAAAGGCATCGCGTGCCATCGGTGAATAGCTCCGTACCGTGTTGTGGCAACCGAACTCGTTGTCGGTCTGCCACATGGTCACCGCGGGATGCCCGCCGTAGCGCTTGGCGAGAACCTCGGTGATCCTTTTTGATTCTGCGCGATAGGTGGGAGACGAAAAGCAGTAGTGCCGCCTTGATCCAAATCGGCGCTCTTTGCCATGTTCATCCCATGCAAGAATATCGCTGTGCTGATCGATCAACCATTTGGGCGGTGTCGCGGTGGGTGTGCCTAACATGACGTCCAAGCCGGCATCACTTAACGTCGCGATCGCTGTATCCAGCCATTCAAATTCAAAGCTGCCGGGACTGGGCTCCATCAGCGCCCAAGCGAATTCACCAATCCGCGCAAAGGACACGCCGAGATCAACCATGCGCTCGGCATCGCGGCGCCAAATGCTGCGGTCCCAATGTTCAGGATAATAGCAGACGCCAAGGGTCATGGATGGATTGCTTTCTATAGAGTTGACCGGAGCACGAAGCATGAGCCTTTGTTCGGTGATGGCAAGGAGTCAACCGCGAGGGTTGCTGGATTGTCGAACAAGGAACATAAAACGCTTGCCGGTGTTCTATGCCCTCGTCACTGGGCGCACCGGTGTCAAAGGATGAACCATTGTGTCGTTCGAACCCATTTCAAAGAGGCACTTTGGGCAGTTGCGCGACGGTCGTGACGCCGAACTCTATACACTGACGAATAGAAATGGTGCACGGGTTGCGCTGAGCAATTATGGCAGCGTGATCACCGATATCCAAATGCCTGATCGATACGGTAGGCTAGGTGGTGTCGTGCTCAACTATCCTTCACTTGGGGCGTATGAAGATGATGAATTGGCAATAGGCGCGTTCGTTGGCCGTTTTGCCAACCGGATCGCCGGCGGACTTTTTTCGATTGATGGCGTGACCTATCAGCTTCCACTTAATCATGGGGCGCACCATATTCATGGAGGCATCAATGGGTTCGGCAAACAGCTATGGTCAGCAGAGCCTCAGGCTGGCGAAGGTTATGCGTCGATCATCCTAAGGCGGTGTTCGGAAGCAGGAGAAGAGGGTTATCCAGGAACGCTCGAACTAGAGGTCATCTATACACTGAACGATAGCAACGCCTTGACGATGGATGTTAGGGCCACAACCGATCACCCCACAGTCGTCAATGTCACCCAACACAGTTATTTTAATCTCGCTGGAGACGCGCGCTCAGTCTTGGGTCACCAGCTCTTTGTCGACGCCGATGAGGTGCTCCCCATAGACACTGATCTGATACCGACGGGTCAAGCCTGTTCCGTGGAGGGGACGCCCTTTGATTTCCGTCGTCCCAAGGCCATCGGTCAGGAGATTGATGCCGCCAACCAGCAACTCGCTTACGGGCAGGGCTATGACCATTGTTTTGTGTTGAACGTCGGTGATGGACCTGCTGCACGGCTCACTGATCCGGTTAGTGGGCGAGTTTTGTTGGTGTATACAGATCAACCAGGTATGCAGGTGTATTCGGGCAACTGGCTTTGTGGCCCTTTTACGCCGCGATCAGGCCTCTGTCTGGAAACCCAACACTTCCCCGACAGCCCCAACCACGCTGGATTTCCCACCACGGTCCTTCGACCAGGGCAGGTGTTCCAAACCCGCACCCGGTTTCAGTTTGACGTCAAAAAGGACTAACGGTCCTTAAGAGACCGCTTAGGTTGCAAGATCAAAGCGGTCTGCGTTCATCACTTTTGTCCAAGCATGAACAAAGTCGCGGACGAATTTTTCCTTATTGTCGTCTTGCGCGTAGACCTCTGCGTAGGATCGAAGAATCGAGTTCGAGCCGAACACGAGATCAGCGCTGGTTGCGGTATAGGCGGCTTTGCCAGTAGCGCGATCACGAAGTTCATATTGGCCATCGCCTAGTGCGTGCCAGCTGAACGTCATGTCGGTGAGGACGGAAAAGAAGTCCGTGCTGAGCACACCGACACGCTCAGTGAAAACACCGTGTTCTGAAGAGCCATGATTGGCCCCAAGCACACGCATACCGCCGACCAGTGCGGTCATCTCCCAAGCTGTGAGACCCAAGAGTTGCGCGCGGTCGAGCATCATTTCTTCTGCCGAAACGGCGTAGGCCTCTTTTTGCCAATTGCGGAAACCATCGGCGAGGGGCTCCAACACATCAAACGATGCTGCGTCCGTGGTTGCGTCCGTCGCGTCGCCGCGACCTGGTGCAAAAGGCACGGTGATCGAGAGGCCAGCGGCGCGGATCGCCTGTTCAAGGCCGACAACGCCAGCGAGGACGATAATGTCGGCGACTGAAGCGCCCGTTTTTTGAGCGATCGGCTCTAGCGCAACAAGCACGCGAGCAAGCCGCGCTGGCTCATTGCCTTCCCAGTCCTTTTGCGGAGCAAGGCGTAGCCGGGCTCCATTCGCGCCGCCACGTTTATCGGACTGCCGGAAAGTCCGTGCACTGTCCCACGAAGTCGCTACGAGTTCGCTGACGGAAAGATCGGTGGCGGCGATCATCGCCTTGGCCGCGTCGATGTCATACGACCGGCTTCCTGTCGGAACAGGGTCTTGCCAGATCAAATCCTCTTGCGGCACGTCAGGCCCAACATAACGCCCTTTGGGGCCCATATCCCGGTGCGTGAGTTTGAACCACGCGCGGGCGAACGTGTCCCGGAAATAAGCCTCGTTGGCCATAAACTTCTCGCAGACGGCGCGATAAGCCGGGTCTATTTTCATCGCCATGTCAGCATCCGTCATAATCGGGTTATGTTTGACGTTGCTATCCGTCGGATCGACGGGCCGGTCTTCGTCTTTGATGTCGACTGGCTCCCACTGCCATGCCCCCGCTGGGGATTTGGCCAATTCCCATTCGTACCCAAACAAGAGATTGAAATAGCCCATGTCGAACTGGGTCGGGTTGGTCGTCCAAGCGCCTTCAATTCCCGAGGTGAAGACGTTCGTAGCCTTACCGTTATGACCAGGATTGGCCCAACCAAAACCTTGCTGCTCAAGGCCTGCTGCCTCGGGCTCCACCCCAATGTCGTTGACCGCTCCGCGGCCATGGGCCTTCCCGACCGTGTGACCACCGCAGGTGAGCGCCGCTGTTTCTTCATCGTTCATCGCCATCCGCGCAAAGGTTTCGCGAATTTGCGCGCCGGTCTTAAGCGGATCAGGTTGTCCGTTCACCCCTTCAGGGTTCACATAGATGAGACCCATATGAACAGCGGCCAAGGGGTTTTCGAGGGTCGACGGATTATCAAGATCCTCATAGCGCTCTTCGCTGGGCGCCAACCACTCTTTTTCCGAACCCCAATAAGTGTCGGTTTCTGGTCCCCAGATGTCTTCGCGACCAAAACCAAACCCAAAGGTTTTAAAGCCCATGGTCTCGTAAGCCATGTTACCAGCAAGGATAATAAGATCAGCCCACGATAGTTTGTTGCCGTACTTTTTCTTCACCGGCCATAGAAGACGACGTGCTTTATCGAGGCTTGCATTGTCTGGCCACGAATTGAGTGGCGCAAAGCGGATGTTGCCAGACCCTGCGCCGCCGCGCCCATCTTGAACGCGGTAAGAACCCGCCGAGTGCCAGGCGAGGCGGATCATGAGGCCGCCATAGTGACCCCAATCGGCTGGCCACCAGTCTTGGCTCTCTGTCATCAGCGCTTTGACGTCAGTTTTCACCGCCTCATGGTCGAGGGTCTTCACCGCGGCGGCGTAATCAAAATCCGGGTCCATCGGATTGGTACGAGCACCGTGTTGATGAAGGATGTCGAGATTCAAACTGTTCGGCCACCATTTGGTGACAGGTTCGTTCATGGATGTGTTGCCGCCGTGCAGAACGGGGCATTTTGCCGTGGCGCTCATGGATATCCTCCGCGATGATCTGATGGCGCAGAGAATAGACGTCCGCTGGGGTTTGCCCAACAATTTGTCTCACTTCGGACAATCGATAAATTCGATGAAGCGTTGCTGGCGTGAAGCCGACACCAACAGTCAGCGACTGGTAATCATTCGCAGGTGGGTTGTGGTCCACGCTCGAAAATTGTGGACAGCACGATCGTTGAGTTGGTTGCTGTCACCTCACCGACGCCATAAATCCGGGTCAGCAAAGCTTCGAGCGCTTCGGCGTTGGCGCAGCGCACCTTCAAAAGAAGGCATGCTTCCCCGGCGACGCTATGCACCTCTTCGATATCGGGGTCTTTCTGAAACTCTCTATACTCAGCGCGGCGTGAACGCCCGGCCATCGTAACACTGACGAAAGCCAAAAGTGGGCGACCGATGGCGGCACCATCAAGCACGGCGGCTGTTTTTTTGATCGCGCCCATGGCCCGCAGTTTTTTGACGCGCTCGTGCACCGCGGGGGCGGACAGATTCACCTCCTGGCCCAGTTCGGCGAATGACAGGCGCGCGTCCTCGCTCATCAGGCTTAATATTCTTCGGTCTGTGGCGTCGATCGTCGGGTCTGCTCGCCGCCGACGCTGAACATCATTCGTATTATCGTCCATTCCGAATTATCCCCTTGAGGCCGAAAATTGTTCGGCTTATCGCGATAGAAAGCATATACGATCAATAGAGGGTGTGGAATATGCCGTTTGATTTGTTCCTCGTTTTTGCTGCGACCACGGCGGTCGTGGTGATCGCTCCTGGACCGGCCGCGATAACGGTCGCTTCCCTCAGTGCCGGGAATGGCATGGGACGTGCGATGGTCGGAATCGCGGGCGTTGCGTCGGCCAATGCTGTTTATTTCGTGTTGAGTGCGCTTGGCATTGCGTCGCTAATGATTGCTTCGCATACGGTGTTTGTAATTATCAAATGGGCTGGCGTCCTCTACCTTATTTATCTCGGTCTATCGGCTTGTCTTGGGGGGAGCGGTGCGATCAACGTCAAAGCGGCTCGCCGTCACTCCGTAGCCGCGCTTTTCTCCAAAGGGTTCGTTGTGGAGTTTGCCAATCCCAAAGCGCTTCTTTATTTCGCGGCAATTGTTCCTCAATTTCTCGATATGTCACAATCGATTATCGTCCCACTGATGATCATGGGGGTGACGACGTTAATACTCGACCTTATCATCTATACAGCTTACGCCTTATTGGGCCGCGCGTTGGTGCGGGGAGGGGCAAAAGACACTGTCGTGACGATCATCAACAAGGTCGCTGGCGGCGCCTTTGTTCTGGCCGGGGTGAAGATGGCCACCGTCTCAGCATGATCTGGCCGTTTGGCAGTGAATTTGTTTCAAGGAGAGAGTGACATGGTCAAGACGATTGCCATTCTGGTGTTCGATGATGTTGAAGAGCTTGACGCGGTTGGCCCCTACGAGGTTCTCGCGTCGGCAGCGATGGAGCGTCCGGATACGTTTAAAGCCGTCCTCGTGAGCGAAACAGGCGCGCCTGTTCGATGCTTTAAAGGTCTCAATCTTCTTCCCCATCATAGTTTTCAGGATGCACCAAAGCCTGACATTTTGTTGGTGCCGGGAGGGGATGGTACCCGGGTGCAGTGCGAGAATCCAACCTTGATGGCCTGGGTGAAAGAAACCGCTGCGCACTGCGAGCTCGTTACCAGCGTCTGTACTGGTGTACGGATTACCCTTGCGGCAGGAATTGCTAGCGGTAAACGCATCACCACCCATTGGTCAGCAATCGAAGAAACCCGGGCAATCGGTCAAGCAGTCGAGGTGCTGAGCGATGTCCGCTTTGTGGTCGACGGAAACTATGTGTCATCGGCCGGGGTTTCAGCGGGTATCGACATGGCTCTGTGGATGGTTGGTCATCTCGCTGACCCCGCGTTCGCTCGCGAGATTCAGCACGAGATTGAATACTATCCAGCTCCGCCTTATACGTATGATATCGTCAAATAGTTGGTAAAACTGCCCTCAAAAAATCTGTAAGGGGATTGTATACCCTTAAGCTTGGTTGCCGTTGAAGTCAGCTAGGCGCCATCGGGGTCTCGTCAGCGGTGATCGGCGGTATCGGTTCAGAGCTCAGTGGCGGCAAGTTTGCTGACGGGCGCTCAAACTGGGGCTTTTGTTTATCTCCTAAATCATTGTACGCATTACGGTAAATTATGCGCTCTCTGGTCTAAGACGAGGTTGGCACATAGAGGCTTGTCGCTTCAGGAGTCGGTTGACTTAGCGGTTGCAGATGGACTGATAAGTAACGAAGAAGCTCAGATTCTTTACCGGAAGAATAATATCCGTTCAATGAAAAGGAGGGCGAAGGTTTGACAATCACGGTTGACGCAACTCAGTTGACAGTTCGGCCGAGGGGACCTTTAGTAGAGGGTCGCTGGGTTGGTGGCGGTGTCCGTGGTAAATCCTGGATCGTTCATGGCGGCGTTTCACTTACGTTGAATAATGGCCAAGTTCAAATCGCAAGAGAGGCTTACAATTTTGAATTACATAGGGTAACAAGACCCGAGCGCCTTATCCGTAATACGTTTACTCTGATAGGGAGAGCTGCTGTGGGGCGAGGAATCCCATATTTCTTTGATTTCGAGGGTAACCCCAAGCTAGTAGGTCCCTATGCTAATTAATGTACGGCTTTGGCCCTCGCTTTTTGCTTGTACGGTTTTGTTATGTGCATTGTGTGGATGTATTGGGCACTCTGATTTTGAAGAGAAAATTGGGAGTACTGGTCTTGTTTACCAGAGATTTTCATCAGTATTTAAAGTTATTACATGGAATAGTGATGAAATGGGTCAAAAAGTAATTGTTGATCCTGTGGTTATTAAGTACAAGCTAGATAAAGACGTCGTCTATGGAGTTAGACAAATAGCGAATTCTGTGTCTTGCGGCAACGTCGGGCCCGCATGGAAAATGACAGGAGAGCTGGAATATTTTCTCATCAATGTTAGGGACGGCGAAAAGCCTATAGTAAAGTCATTTAAAGCATTTAAGACATGGGAGCGAGAATTGATAGGCCTTTCTATAAGAGACTCCCGAATATCTGCGATGCGAGAACAAGAGCTAGCGCACCTGATGTTACCGATATCCTCTACAGGTTCGTGTTAAGCAGCCGACCTAGATTGTCTACAGGTTTGGGGTGCTGTGCCCAGGGACCGAACAAAGCGAGCCTCCCGCCCGGCCGTTTGGATGTATCACCCCGCCTTAGAAAAAGCCGACAACTGCTTGCGGATCGTGGCTTCGGTCGATGAGGTTCTGGCCCGTCACCTTTAAACAAGCCATCTTTTCACTCACACTGGCGGCATTCGAAGGGGACGGATCAACCAATTGAATGCCCACTCGGTGCCAACAGTGCTTGTGTCCCTAACTGTCCTTAACGACCGCTTGGTCTTTCTTGTGGTGGCATGAACACCAACAAGGCGGCCTTGGTCTTCCAACGTAACGTTGGCCACTAGCCGGCTGCCCGGTGTGATTTGCCTGAGCTAGAGTGACCAACCAGTCAGCCAGCCTAGTCCCATAGATTTAAAGGAAATGGCGCACCGGGGAAGATTCGAACTCCCGACCCCGTGATTCGTAGTCACGTGCTCTATCCAGCTGAGCTACCGGTGCTGAGCGGCGGTGTATGCCCATGCGCACACGAGGATGCAAGGGCGAATTCGAAGGCACGTGGCGCTTTAACGAGACCAGTGGTTCTTGGGGAAAAGAGCAGCTTGCCCGATGGGCTCGCGCTCCTGAAACATCGCTTCACTCGAACAGAAAAGAAAGAGGTTGGAATGGCAGACGGCAGCGCGAGTTTTGAACCTGGCGGCGCAAGCACCGTAGCAGGCGAACGCCTCAAGCTTTTCATCGAGCGGGTGGAGCGCCTTGAAGAAGACAAAAAGGTCGTCATGGATGACATCAAAGAGGTCTTTGCCGAGGCCAAAGGCGAAGGCTACGACACCAAGGTGATGCGCCAGATCGTTCGTTTGCGGAAGATGGACAACGCTGACCGGCAAGAACAAGAAGCGCTGCTCGAGCTCTATCTGAGTGCTATCGGCGAGGCGTGATCAGACCTGACCGGTTCTAAAGTCGAACGCGCCTCGAACAAATCGCGTGAAGACAAATGGCCATGGGATGATCGCGAGGTCGAGCCCAACACCGATGGCCATGGCCATGAAGAGATCGTCCTCGAGGGCAACAATCTGCCCGGCTTGTGCCAACGGCCAACCAACAAATCCTATCCAGAGAAGTTTATAGAGGAACTGCAAGAGCAGAAGCGGCAGCATCGTCTGGGGGAAGCGCACGCCTAGAAGGGCAAGCGTCGAGAGCGCCGTGAGATAGGCGTCTCCCACGCCCACCTCGCCATCAATGAGCTCCCCTGGATCCAACATATAGCCCCACATTGATGGAGCGAGACCCAAGAAGGTCACGAAGAATAAGGCCCGCATTGCCCAGATGCGCCAGATCGGCAGTTCTCGCTTTTGCATTGAAAAGCTCCCTCGCCCTTAATGATAAACGATAAGGGCGAGAAAAGCTTCTTGCAACTTGGCTGGCGTGTTTAGCGGCCAGGGGGAAGGGCGAGGCAGTCCTGGCCCGCACGGCGAAGCTTATAACACGTGTCATCGGCCTCATCCGCCGTCAGGCCCGTGAACCGGGCTCGATAGAGCGTGCGGCCCCGGGTCGTGTTGGGAAGGATCAAGCGCTCAGCGCTCGGTATCCAGGTGGAGATCTCGGTCTCAAGGTCGCCAAGGCGCGCCATTGCTTGGTTTTGCTGGCGATAAGCGCCCACCTGCACCGCCCAATCGCGGGGATCTGGTTGATCTGTGTCACCTTCTCCGATCACCGCGCCAACCTCTAACGCACCAACGCTCTGCGCCAGCACCTGATAATTGAGATCGGCGGTCGTCGCGTCGCCGCTCGGCAGGCTGTTGCCAGCACCAGCGAGAAGAACAGGGGCTTGGCCACCGGGCTTGGATTTGGGGACGGGCGGGCGCGACCAGGCGACTTTTAATCGAGAGGGACGCTGGTCGATCGCGACGTAGGCCCGGGTTAAAATATCCCGCATATGCCGGTCACGTGTGGCGCCGGAACGTCCCCCTAAGACAACGCCGATCAGCGGCTGGCCATTGCGCTCTGCTGTGGAAGCCAAGTTATAGCCCGATGCTCTCGTATAGCCGGTCTTGAGCCCCGTGGTGCCCGAATAGTTGAGAAGCAGCTTGTTGTGGGTGCGATAGGTGCGACCATTCCAGCGGAAACTGGTTTGGGTGAAAAACTCTTGGTACTGAGGGAAGTCTTGGCGGATACGTTGAGCCAAGCGCGCCATGTCCCGGGCGGTGGTCACTTGGCGCGAATTGGGGAGGCCGGATGCGTTACGAAACGTTGTCGAGCGCATCCCCATATCGCGCGCTGTGCGAGTCATGCGGCGCGCAAAGGCGACTTCGGTCCCCGAGACATGCTCGGCCACGGCTGTTGCGACGTCATTGGCCGATTTGATCACCAGCGCTTCGATGGCTGTTTCAACTTTGATGTTGCTACCCGTCCGAATACCCAGTTTTGAAGCTGGCTGGCGGGCCGCGCGGCTTGATACCTTCATCTTATCATCGAGCGAGATCCGCCCTGCTTCGATGTCCTCAAACAAGACATAGAGCGTCATCATCTTGGTGAGCGATGCAGGATAGCGTCGGGAGTCAGCATAGCGGGAAAACAGGACATCGCCCGTTCCCTCATGCATCACAAAGGCTGCGTATTTAGGGTTTGCCCAGGCATTGCTGGGTAGTGTCACAACGGATGCCGCTAAAAAAACGGAAAGAAAAATAGTCCACGCTGACCGCATTGCCCATCCACCGTCGCGAAGTCATTGAAAAGCTAGCTTAGCAAACAACGTTCCGCACGTTGCAAGCGCGACACGTCATAACTTGACGTTAGCCTTAACAACCTCTCCAAACCGTTAACCAAAAAGTTGCCAAACCTGCGCACGAGGGTCTAGTAGCAGGCCCATATCAGCACACGCTTAGCGGGTTTGTGCAGTGCAATACGCCCTTGACACGCCATTGCGAATCACTATGTTGCAGTGCAGCAAAGGTGGTGAGGGGGTTCATCAACCAGCGCACTTTGGATCTCCCGTTTGGAAGGTCTGAAGCAGAACAATAAAGACACCACACCGGAGAATGACATGAGCGCAACGCGCAAAACCAAAGCCACGGAAGACACCGCCAAAGAGACGGTCTTCACCGCCGCCAACACGGCACAAACCACGATCAATGAAGGCGTTGAACGGATGACCAAAGGCATGAGCCAAATGGGTACCTTTGCCCAAGAGAACACCGAAGCTGTCATGCAAGCCGCTTCAGTTGTTGCCAAAGGCTATGAGAAGCTCGCTCAAGAAGGCGCTGACTTCGCAAAAACGCAGCTCGAAGCGAGCCAAGAGCGGATGCAAGGCCTGACCAAGGCAAAAACCCCGCAGGAGTTTTTCGAAGCACAAAGCGAACTCTTCCGTTCGACCATGGAAGCGCAGATCAGCCAGGTGAACAAAGTCAGCGACATGATGATCGCAACGGCTAAAGACGCAGCACAGCCTCTGTCGAAGCGCTACAGCGCGCTCGTCGAGCTGATGCAGCAACGCTAAACGCATTACCACTCATCTGTATGAAGAGTGAAACTCCGTCAGCGGTGCTGGCGGAGTTTTTGTTTGTCCCAAAACTCAATGCCGCTCGCTGGCGATCACGACCGTTCGTTCGAGTGCTTCGTCCCGATAGTTGAGCGCTGCGGTGTAGGCAGGGATCTGTTCCATATAAAAGATCGCGGTCGGGTCGGGGTAAATCATCGCCGCGAGATCATCCCATGCACCGGCCGTCGGTGCTTTTTCGGAATCAAGGAGGACCTCTTTGATTCGACCAGCGAAAAGAAACTGTCCGCCAACTTGATGGACGGCCTTGATCGCTTCGAGGCCATATTGATTGTAGGTCGAGCGACCTTCTGACGTGCTGCCGTTTTCGGAGGGTTTATAGGCCAGAAAGTTGATCATCGTGATTTCGGTTTCCGGCGAGAGGTCAATCATTTTTTGCGTTGAAACATCCGTAGGCATCACATCCTGACGTGCGCTGACATCGGCCATTGAATCGGGCAGGGCGCCTGTCGGCCGCTGCTTGATCCCTAAAAGATGCAGGCCCCTCAGCAATCCGAGGACGAAGCTTGGAAGAGGGGTGAGGGAGACTTCTGCGGCGTAAATATCGTCGATGCTTGGTGAGTTGTTCCAGCCGTCCAAACGGTCTGTGCCCGTCGGCAAAAGCGCAAACTCGGTCCAATAAGTCTCCTCGGGTCCAATCAATGCATGCAAGCTCTTACCGCGCCATAGAACGTCATCGTGGTTTTGTGTGAGCAGCTTGGGAGATGTCAGGTCAGAGGATCGAAGAGCGACAAAAATGACCGTCGAGTGAGCTTGAATGGCTTTGGACGGTTGCTGGTTGCCAAGCCACCACGTTCCCAAACCAACCAAGGCGACGATGCCAACAAGGCCAAGGAATGCCTTTAAAAGTAAATCAACCATCGCCTCTTCCCACGCGCGGCCAAGCCGCTTTGCTTGGTCGACAGCCTAGGCGAGCGCCGTCGGTGGGTCGATGCTGCCGCCGTCAAAACTGAGGAACCACGGAGGCCACGCCCGAAAACCATAACGGGAATGTGAGTAGGAGGCCGTAAGGGCGCGGCTTAAAATATGAGCGTTGTCAGCAGTTACTGTGCGTAAAGGGGACTCGAGCGTTGCCTATGCTCGAATCAAAGAAGCTACTCTTGCTCGAAGACGAGCCGATCATTGCCATGCTGGCGGAAGATCTCCTCAGCATGCTGGGCGCGGCGGATGTCCGGCGCGCAGCGACGCTCGCCGAAGCTGAGCAGTGTTGCGATCAACACGCGTTTGATGCGGCCCTGTTTGACGTGGATCTTCAAGGGGACAGCAGCCTGATGCTCGCAGAGCAGGTCCAACAAGAAGGCGTGCGGGTGGTTCTTGCCAGTGGATACTCTCACCTGGCCCGCGATGCCGCGGACAATTTTGTCGTCCTGGCGAAACCTTTCACCTTGCCAAAACTAAAAGCTGCCTTCCTCGAAGCCTTAGATATCGCGGACGAATAAAACGATTTTTCCCTATCGTAAGCCCAGGGTTGCGGAAGTGGCCAGAAGGGCCATTTACTAGGGCCGCAAGCAGACGGGATCCCACCGATAAGGCATGAGCGAAGAGCGCGACGACGATAGCGGTTACGGAACCGGAACCATCACCAAAACGGCGCCGAAGACCAAACGGCCGTCGCTTTATAAGGTTCTGCTTCTGAATGACGACTACACACCGCAGGAGTTCGTGGTGTGGTTGCTCGAAGCTGTCTTTAACAAGGGACGCGAAGACGCGACCCGTATCATGCTGCACGTCCACCAGAACGGGGTGGGTGTTTGTGGGATCTACACCTTCGAGGTTGCCGAAACGAAAGTTGCGCAGGTGCTTGAACTTGCCCGACGCAATGAGCACCCTCTTCAGTGCACGATGGAAAAGGAATAGCCGATGGCCAGTTTCGCATCAGGACTTGAGCGCGCGATCCACCAAGCGATCGCCATGGCGACAGAGCGCCGCCAGGAGTTGGCGACGCTCGAACACCTTCTCTATGCGCTCTTGGATGATACTGATGCCAAAGCTCTTTTATCGGCCTGCGCGGTTGATCTTGGTGAGCTGCGTGAAGCGCTGACCGAATATATCGAAGACGATCTCGCCAATCTCGTCGTTGAAGATATCGACGAAGCCAAACCAACCACCAGTTTCCATCGTGTGGTCCAGCGCGCCCTCATTCACGTGGAGACCTCTGGTCGTGCAGAGGTCACGGGCGCCAATATCATCGTGGCGATCTTTGCCGAGCGGGAGAGCCACGCCGCTTACTTCCTGCAAAGCCAGGGCATGACCCGGTACGATGCCGTCAATTACATCTCCCACGGTCTTGCTAAAAACGGTCAGAGCCAACCCAAAACGCCGCGCGGCGCTGAAGAAGAGGAAGAGACCCAGACCAAACAAGGTCCAGAGGCGCTTGAGGCTTATTGCGTCAACCTCAACGATAAAGCCCGCAAAGGAAACGTCGATCCGCTAATCGGCCGGCTGAAAGAGGTGGAGCGCGCAATCCAGATCCTCTGTAGGCGGCGCAAAAACAACCCGCTTTTCGTCGGTGATCCCGGGGTTGGCAAGACGGCCATCGCCGAAGGTCTCGCCCGTCAGATCGTCGATGAAGAGGTGCCTGAGGTCCTTGCGGAGGCGACGATCTTCTCCCTCGACATGGGCGCGCTGCTCGCGGGCACCCGCTACCGCGGAGACTTCGAAGAGCGCCTCAAGGCGGTGATCAAAGAGTGCGAGAACCACCACCACGCGATCCTCTTCATTGACGAGATCCATACCATCATTGGCGCGGGCGCGACGTCCGGCGGTGCGATGGATGCCTCGAACCTGCTCAAGCCAGCGCTGCAGCAGGGCACCCTTAAATGCATGGGCTCGACGACCTTCAAGGAGTACAAGCAGCATTTTGAGAAGGACCGCGCGCTCTCACGCCGGTTCCAAAAGATCGACGTGCACGAACCTTCAGTGCCTGACACGATCGAGATCCTGCGCGGCCTTCGGTCTGCGTTTGAGAAGCATCATAACATCACCTACACGGACGAAGCGATCAAGACTGCCGTCGAGCTCTCAGCGAAATATATGACCGATCGCAAACTCCCCGATAAGGCCATCGATGTGATTGATGAGGCCGGCGCACGCCAGATGCTCTTTAAAGAAGAGGACCGGGTGAAAGAGATCGGCACCCACCAGGTCGAAGAGATTGTCGCCGTGATGGCGCGGATCCCGCCCAAATCTGTGTCCAAATCTGACACCGAGCGGCTCAAAAACCTCGATGCTGACATCAAGCGCGTGGTCTTTGGCCAGGATGACGCAATCGATCAGCTCGCCGCGGCCATCAAACTTAGCCGCGCTGGCCTGCGTGAACCGGAGAAGCCCATCGGCAACTACCTCTTCGCTGGCCCCACCGGCGTCGGTAAGACCGAGGTCGCCAAACAGCTCGCCTCCATGATGGGTGTCGAGCTCCTGCGCTTTGACATGTCCGAGTATATGGAGCGTCACACCGTCAGTCGTCTGATCGGTGCGCCTCCGGGCTATGTCGGCTTTGACCAGGGCGGCGGTCTTTTGACCGATCAGGTGGACCAGAACCCCCATGCGGTGGTCCTGCTTGATGAGATTGAAAAGGCGCACCCGGAAATTTTCAATATCTTGCTCCAGGTGATGGACAATGGCGCCCTCACCGACAGCCACGGCAAGAAGATCGATTTCCGGAACATCATCCTCATCATGACGACCAATGCGGGTGCGGCGGATGCCAACCGGCAGGAGATCGGCTTTGGCCGGGGGCGCGCGAACTCCGAACAAGAGACCGCGATCAACAAGCTCTTCACGCCAGAGTTCCGCAACCGCCTCGACGCCGTGATCGCCTTTGCTGGCCTCAGTAAGCCGATCATCGACCGCATCGTCGCCAAGTTCGTCTTGCAGCTTGAGGCGCAGCTCGCCGACAGGAATGTCACCTTCGAGCTGACGGACGAGGCCACCCGCTGGCTCTCGACGAGGGGCTTTGACGAGGAAATGGGCGCCCGCCCACTCAGCCGCACGATCCAAGAGCACATCAAAAAGCCGATTGCGGACGAAATTCTCTTCGGGTCTTTACGCTTCGGCGGCGTCGTCCGGGTCACTCTGGGTGATGACGAAAAACTCGCCTTCGAATTCATCCCCGAAGACCCCGCCAGGGTCGAAGCCGCGGACAAAGACGCCGAAGACGAGAAGGAGCGGGTGCGGTAGGCGTTAGTTACTACTTGGTGGACAGGTTAAATCGAACATATCATCGGATGTTGCGAAGAGGTTTTGGCTCTTTGCATATTCGAGCAGAGGATTGATATCTCTATCACTAAAGCTTGACTGAACTAACTCCCAATCTGGGTCTGAATTCTTTATAAGCCAGGCCTTTGGTTTGATGGGTTCTTTGTCCATCGCCGCAGAAAAAAATGTACCTGAGTCGATATAAATTTTATCGTCAGCTTCGGTCATTTTCATTGTTCCGTATCCTGTATTACCAATTCCAGGCAGGCTGGGACGTGTGTAATTGTAAATGTACTGATATTCATTAGTGTCAAGATCAAAATTTGATACCGATGTCCACCAAACTTCACACTGGTCGCCATTCAGCGCAAAATTCACTCCATCATAGCGCAGAAAATTTCCTTTAAAGTCGAGCTTTCCGATACTGATAGGATTGGTTGGTCGGTCTTCAGAGTATTCAATCACATAACCCTCGAAGCGGGCGAACTTCAGGATATTTATAAATACAGTACAAAGATAAAAGGATACAGTTGCTAGGAGCGAGGCTGCAAAACCAACGACGAAACTTCTTAAGCTAAAATGCTTATCCGATTGCATATATTTAACCCAACCTATAGTTTACCCTAGCGGTTACTAGCACATTGGGTCTTTCGTGCAATAATGCGATAATTCGGAACATCGGCAAAATGAAATAGCGACGTGGTTGTTCAACCCAGCCAGTCCATTGCTCGATACGATCCGCTTATTGATGTATTGATTGATTGAATGTGTCATCAGCTCATTTGAAAATCGAACGTATGCGTTTAGATTGACGTCTCGTTGTCTGATACGTTGCGCCGTTCGCTGATGTTTGCAGCGAACACGAACTCTCCCAACCGTCATCCCGGCCGAGTGGAGCGAGAGCCGGGACCCATGGCAGAACGCGTCCAACCATCACGCGCAATCTGAACCCTCCATCCATGGGTCCCGGATAAGCGCTGGCGCGCTTTCCGGGATGACGGGGATGGATCTCTCTCCAAGGCGCTTGCCACGGCGCAGACCGTGGCAGCCATCTTCCGCATTCTGAACCACGCCGCGTTAGGGTGCTGGGCTCCACGGTCTTCGCTGGCGCTTCGCCGTGGAGAGCGCTCTATCGGCCGTCATCCCGGCCGAGCGGAGCGAGAGCCGGGACGTGAGGGCAGAACGTATCCAACCAACACGCCTTCTGAACCCTCCATCCATGGGTCCCGGATAGGCGCTGGCGCGCTTTCCGGGATGACGGGGAGAGATTTCGCTTCAAAAGCCTTCTACGGCATAGACCGCGGCATCCATCCCCCGTCGCTCCCGCAAGGAAGGGCATGGGGTGTTCGGCCCACAGTGAAGTCTCTGTCGCTGCTTTGTTGCGGCCCATGCGTCCTGATGGGGCCTTTGGCTGATCATTCTTTGGATACCAACATCCGGTTCGGTGAAGGCAGTTCGCGGGCGGCACGCCTCGCCAACACCGAAAGGATTATGGGCTCAGCATAGGGAGCAAAGTCCCCTTTCAAATACCGTCGGCACCACTTGCAGTGAAGCCAAATGAACAACACCGGAGCCTTGGAAAAGAGCCAGCTTGACGGCGCTTCGGCCTCGGCCGTGCGCGTCGATCCCATGGGTTGATGGTTACCCATAACGATCAAGTCATCAAACGTGGTAACCATGAGCCAATAAATTGTTGTGTTTGGCACAATATTACTGTAAGTCTTTCGGCTAATTGAGGGGATTTTGATGAAACGGACATTTGCTGCTTTGGTGGCGGTGGGCAGCCTTTTTACGTCGGCTCACGCTGCAATTATCGCGAAAATTACTCAAGTCGGTGACGACGTTCAACTGACCATTTCCGGCTCACTGAGTGACGTCGGCGCAACAGCTATTCCTGCGCCGAAAGATTTTCAGGGTGCACAAGTCAACACAGGTTCTGGCGTGTTGGGCGTTCGCGTGAACAATGGTGGTGAGTTTGATCGTTACCAAGTCGAGGTGCAGTCCGCACCAACCTCCTTTGGCGACAACCCGAACTTTAAGCTTTGGTCCAACAATGTCTCGAGTAGCACAACCGATACCCCTGAAGGTTTTTGGTTCAAGCTGAACAAGGATGGCGCACGGATCATTGTGCCGGCTGACTACGAATTCGGTGATAGCATCGGGACCGTGGTGGCGCTCTTCGCTTCGACGACGTTGGACGAGATGGGTTTCAAACATGGCGATTCGTATGTCTGGACCCTCGGCAGCGGCGCCCTGACCGATACCGTCGAGTTCACCGTGATGCCGATCCCAGTGCCAGCGTTGCTGTTTGCAAGCGGTTTGATTGGGTTGGCACGGCTGCGTCGCAGCTAACGCGGAAACGATCACCTAGCGGACGATAGGAAAGATCGTCCGCTTCTCCCCCCCCCTGAATACCGCGCGTGCTGTCTTTTTAAAGCGCACCGATCATTGGTAACGTCCGCTTCCGTCCCGCGTCGTCCATGCCGTATCCCACCAAGTAGGCATCAGCTTCCGCTTCGAACGCGGCATAGTCGGCCTCGACGGGGATCGCGCGCGGCTTTTCCTTCCGTACAGCGACAGCAATGCGCCAATCCTTGGCTTTGCGTTCCTCGAGCATGGTGACGGCGTGGGCAAGGCTGCGCCCCGAATCGAGAATGTCATCGACCAGAAGGACAGTCTTGCCTTCGATGGGTGAGGTAAAGTCCTTCACCACACGGACGATGCCCGAGCTCACCCGTTCTTTGCCGTAAGACGCGAGTTGCACAAAATCGATCTCAGGATCAGCGCCTGCGTCATGTAGCGCTCGCGCGAGGTCTGCACCGAACACAAACCCACCCGTCAAGATCGGGACAAGGACAAAGTCATTGCCAAGGTCCTCGATCACTTGATGGGCGATGGTTTCAACCCGCGCAGCGATGGCTTTTTCCGAAAACAGGGTTCTCACGGGTCTCGCTCCCTTTGTGGTCAAGCCGAGCCCCTGCCACGAGCGGCCTGGGGATGAAAGGGCAGGTTTCACCCAAAGCAGGCTTGCGTCTTGGGACTGGTGCGGCGGCCTGTCGCGGCGTATGACGACAGGAGGGCCAGCGAGGAGAGACCAACGATGAAACCGAGCGTTCTTTTTTGGGTGATCGGGGTTTTGGGACTTCTCTTTAACCTCGCCGGGTTCGCCCAGATGGCCCTGTTCTTCTCGGGCAGCGAGGCTGTTATGGCCAGCCTAAGCAACGAACAGCTGGCCTATTTTGAAGCGTTGCCTGGATGGCGAAGCATTGTGTGGGTCTTGGGCGTCAGCACGGCGCTCATCGCCTCTGTCCTCATGCTACTGCGTCGGAGCGCGGCGGCTCCCGTCATGTTCTTCGGTCTTGTGATGCTATTGATTGGCATCTTCCATGACGCGTCGCTCGGATGGTTCGATCTTGTCGGATCAGAGGGCGCAATCACTTACATCGTGGTGGCGTCCGGGGTCTCGTTCTTGTGGCTCTACGCCCGCCGGCAAAATCAAAAAGGCGTGTTGCGTTAAACCGTTAGGCAGGACCGCAGAGACTAGCCGCTGTTCCAACAAGGGGATAGCCCGTGCGGAGCTCTTGACCACGCGAATCGATTGCAGCTGCTTCGATCGTGACCGTGCCCGCTCCGCCCATGAGGCTTAAAGGGATCACGCTGAAGTCGAGAACCGGTTTGGTCTCTTGGTTATCGAGAAGGAGCGTCGCGATTTCGACATGGCGGCCATTGATCTGATCGCCGCGGACCAAGGTCTGCGGGCCCGTATCAGCGATGGTGCCGCCAAAGACGATCACTTGCATGGCTTCGGCTTGAAATCCGCCCGCCGTCACGGCCCTAAAGGGGGCAGGAAAACCTCGGTCGACGGCAAAGACATCGCCCCGCTTTTTCTCGCCTGACGCGCATGCGACCCGCACTTCTTGCGGACTTCTTGGGCCCTTTGAATCAGTCACCAAAGCGCCGCCATGCAGGATGGCGAGCGTTGGTTCGGGCGCAGGCGGTTCCTTGGCGCCAAAGATACACGCAGTGGTCAGAAGCGTCAGAAGGAAGGTCGTAATCCGGCTCATAACGAGATGACGCTAGCGCGGATGGTTTACCCGGGCGTCAACGCTCTTGGGAATCATTGATCCCCGCCGTGCACATCGCTAAGCGCTGCCATGGACCAGACCAACGCTTCTCCCCACCACGAACGCATTCTTATCGTCGATTTCGGCAGCCAGGTGACGCAACTGATCGCGCGGCGCCTCCGAGAAGATGGCATCTATTGCGAGATACATCCCTACACAAAGGCGGATACGGAGCTTCTCTCGAGCTTCAAGCCTAAAGGCATTATTTTGTCCGGTGGTCCCAACAGTGTGACCAGTGAGGATCGGCCTAATGTTGCCAGTCTCTTGGAGCACGGCGTCCCGGTGCTGGGGATTTGTTACGGTCAACAAGTGATGGTCGCGGAACTTGGCGGCCAGGTGGAGGTGTCGGGTGAACGTGAATTCGGTCGTGCTGAGCTTGAGGTCCGGGCCGAAGTGCCGCTCTTTGCCAATTGCTGGGGGGAAGGGGGCCGCTATCAAGTCTGGATGTCCCACGGTGATCGGGTCACCAACTTGCCCGACGGTTTTCAGACCATCGGCATTAGTGAGAATGCTCCGTTTGCGGCCATAGCCGACGAGGAACGTCAGTTCTATGGTGTGCAATTCCATCCAGAGGTCGTACACACTCTCGATGGAGCAAGGCTTCTGTCAAACTTCACGCGCAACATATGCGGCCTTGCGGGTGACTGGACCATGGCGGCCTTCCGTGAAGAGATGATCGCAAAGATAAAAGCCCAGGTCGGCGATGCCAAGGTGATTTGCGGCTTATCGGGCGGCGTGGACAGCGCGGTCGCTGCGGTCTTGATCCATGAGGCGATTGGCGACCAGCTGACTTGTGTTTTCGTCGACACTGGGCTCATGCGCCTTCATGAAGGCCAAGACGTTGTTGATCTTTTTCGGGGTAGCTACAACATCCCACTGATCCACATTGAAGCCGAGAACGAATTCCTCGGTGAACTGAGCGGTGTCTCGGAACCAGAGACGAAGCGGAAAATCATCGGCCGTGTGTTCGTCGAGATCTTTGAGACTGAAGCCAAACAAATCGATGGTGCCCGCTTCCTCGCTCAGGGTACCCTCTATCCGGACGTGATCGAAAGCGTATCAGCGACTGGTGGCCCTTCTGTCACCATCAAGTCCCATCACAATGTGGGGGGGCTACCTGAAAGAATGGGTCTAGATCTCGTTGAGCCGCTGCGAGAGCTGTTCAAAGATGAGGTTCGCGCCTTGGGCCGTGAACTTGGATTGCCTGATGCATTTGTCAGTAGGCACCCTTTTCCTGGACCAGGCCTCGCCATTCGGTTGCCGGGCGAAATCACCAAGGAAGCAGCTGACCTTCTGCGGAAGGCTGATCACATTTACCTCGAAGCGATCCGAGAAGAAGGGTTATACAATGAGATTTGGCAGGCGTTCAGTGTGTTGCTGCCCGTTCGAACCGTTGGTGTTATGGGAGATGCGCGGACCTACGACCAGGTGCTTGCGTTGCGCGCGGTCACATCGACCGATGGCATGACGGCAGATACCTATCCGTTCACCCATGATTTCTTAAGCCGTGTCTCAACAAAGATCATCAACAATTGTGAAGGCATTGGACGGGTGGTCTATGACATCACATCCAAACCCCCTGGCACTATCGAGTGGGAGTAAGAGTGATCATCAAGATACTGATCAACCTATTTTGGCATTTAGAATGATAAGTCAGTCAAGAATTTTGATATTTCTTGCACACGTGCGAGTTCGGATACGTCTTCGTGAACGACGAGCCAAAAAGTCCGCGTTATGCTGAATTCAGGAAGGACACGAATGATTGGATCCTCTTCGCTCAACATGAAACTGGGAAGGATCCCGACTCCTGCGCCTGAGGCAATCATTGATTTCTGGGCGATGATGCTCGGGCTACAGAGTTGAGGCGAAAGACCTGGAAGGATGTCCTGGAGGTATTTGAGCTGGGACGAATAAATGAGGTCTTCTGAATAACCAATCAAGGTGTGTTGTCGAAGGTCGCTGATGGTGTTCAGTGGCGAAACCGTCTCAATATACCTCTCATTAGCACAGAAATATAGTTCGTAGTCTCGTAGTTTTTGTGTGTGCAGCTTTCTCGTCGTCGGTCGAGTCAAAAGTATCGACATATCAGCTTGACGCCTTGGTACACTGACGAAACCCGAAAGCGCAATGAGATCGATCTCGATGAAAGGATGTTTCTCGCGAAAGCATGAAAGAGCTGGCGCGATGACAGTGGCACCAAACCCTTCTGGCGCACCGAGGCGCACCCGTCCGGAGAGGGCGGTGTCTGCGTTGCTCAGCGACAGGATTTCAAAAACAGCCGATTCAATTTTTTCTGACAGCGCTGTGAGCTGTTCTCCGCTCGGCGTCAGGGCGTGACCCTGCCGTGAACGTTCAAACAGTGTAAGGCCTAAGTCCTTTTCCAAGCGCTTGATGCGGCGGCTGATCGTTGTCGCATCGAGCTTTGTGTTGGACGCAGCATCATCCAAGCGGGCGCGCCGCCCCACCTCTAGAAACAACTTAAGATCATCCCAATTCATTTGCTCATACCAGCGAACACGCAGCTAATCGATACGAAACACTCTAATTATCTGCATTGACACAGTTTGCACAAGGCGAATGTCTCAGGGAACACGGCAATTGCGCGAAGTTTTCCGCCCCGTTGGCAGTAAGCGCACGGAAGGTATGTCCGTTCGGTTACGCGATTTTTACAGTCCCAACACCGAGGAAACTTCGGCGAACGTCACGTCAGCCAAAGAAGATGAGGTGATTGCAGCCGTCGAAAACGCAGCGGCGATTTTGCCAGCCTGGTCTTCCGTGAACCTCGAGCAATCGGCGCCTGTGATGTTCGAAGACGGGTAGGACAGGCTAGACTCTTCCGAGTCGGTGAAGCGTTTGTAAGGTGAACTCTCGACACCACCCCGACAAATCTGCGGAAAGTGCTTGTGAGTCGTTGGAGCTGAGCCGCGATACGCAGAACTCAGGCCCCCTATGACCACTGCCAGTAGGTCCCGCGCACCTCATCGCGCAAGCTGACAGCGAGGCTTTAGGGAGCTGGGGCAATGGCAGGGCAGCAGGTGATGTACGGTCTGGCGGGAGTGGTCGCGGACGACACGGCGATATCTAAGGTCATGCCAGAGTCGAACTCGCTGACCTATCGAGGTTATGCCGTGCAAGACCTCGCGGCAGAGTGCTCCTTTGACGAAGTCGCCTATCTGATGTGGTATGGGGAGCTTCCAAATGAGCGGCAACTTCAGGAATTTAGGGCGTTAGAACGTTCTGAACGCGGTTTAAGTGATAGTCTCCTCGATGTTCTGACGCTCTGCAATCATCGCGCACACCCTATGGACACGCTGCGAACAGCGGTCAGCTTTCTAGGGCAGGCGGATAATACGACTGACGACTCATCACCAGAGGGACTGATGGATAAGTCCATTAGGTTGTTCGCGAAGCTCCCCGAGATTGTCGCTGCTGACTATCGTTTGAGGCACGGTCAGAAGCCGATACCAGCGGATGCTGATCTTGGGTTTTCCGAGAACTTCTTTCATATGTGCTTCGGTAAAGTCCCTGCGCCCGAGATTGTTCGATGTTTCGATATCTCTATGACGCTTTATGCTGAACATTCGTTCAACGCATCGACTTTCACAGCACGGACGATAGCTTCATCAACGTCGGACATTTATTCCGCTGTCGTGGGTGCCATTGGGTCTCTAAAGGGCCCTCTTCATGGCGGTGCCAACGAAGCTGTCATGCATATGCTGAAAGAGGTCGGAACACCTGCCAACGCTCGGGCATGGATGCTCGACGCGTTGACCAATAAGAAGAAAATCATGGGTTTTGGTCATCGCGTCTATCGTTCTGGCGATAGTCGTGTTCCGACCATGACTGAGGCTTATGGCCGCATGGTCGATGTGGTGGATACTGACGAAGCAAGGATGTACTGGGAAATGTCGCGTATCCTGGATGATACCATGGTGGGCGAAAAAGGTATCTATCCAAACTTAGATTTTCCAGCCGGCCCTGCCTATTATCTCATGGGCTTTGACGTTCCGATGTTCACACCGATCTTTGTGATTTCCCGGATCACCGGATGGACGGCGCATATCCAAGAGCAGCTTGCGAGCAACAAGTTGGTTCGCCCACTTTCGAACTATAATGGTGTACCGCAACGCAACATACCGTCGGTGGATGGTCACGCTTAACAGCAGTTTACTGATGGAAGTCAGAGTTTCTCCGCCGCCTGTCACTGCATAAACTCAGGCGGCGTTAACCTATCGAACTGCATTCAGGACCATCTGCTCTACAAAAGCAGTCTTGCTTGATTGTTTTTTGTGGTCATAATTTGCCAGCGCGAATGCGTGACAAAAACCAAATGTAGGGACGGAAACATGGCTGATGATCAACGGAACCAAGAAGCGTTCTCCGACGCTCGTTGTCCTGGGACGAGCTACACCGATCTTCTCGATCAGGACTCGCGTCAAGTTCCAGAGTTTCTTCGCGAAGAATCCTACGAGTTTTTAGGCACCGATCCGATCTCGACCGATCGATATACCTCGCCCGAGTTCATGCGCCTCGAGAACGAGAAGATGTGGCGCAATGTTTGGCAATTCGCAGCGCGTGAAGAAGAAATGCCTGACCCCGGTGATACCGTGCTCTATGAGAATGCTGGGCGATCGTACATTCTTGTTCGGCAGAAAGATCGAGGCGTTCGCGCTTTTCATAACTTTTGCCTTCATAGAGGACGTAAACTGCGTTCATCATCCGGGTACAGTCCCGAACTCAAGTGTCCTTTCCATGGTTTCACTTGGAACAATGATGGTACACTGAAAGAAGTTCCGTGTAAGTGGGACTTCGGTCATCTCAAAGAAAAGGAGATGAGCCTGCCTGAGTTGCGCGTCGATCGTTGGCAGGGCTTCATCATGGTTTCGGAAAAACAGGATATCGAGCCGTTCGAGGAATGGGCTGGTCCTGCAGTACGCCATTACGATCGTTGGCGTCTTGACGAGTGCTATACGGCTGCATGGGTGGCTCGCGTGATCCCCGCCAATTGGAAGGCCACGGCGGAAGCCTTCATGGAGGCGTGGCACTCTATTGTGACGCATCCACAAATTCTTCCGTTTACGGGAGATGCTAACACTCGTTACGACATATATGGCGATCATATGAATCGCGCGATCACACCCTCCGCGGTTCTTTCGCCGCATCTTGGCGATAAGGGTCACGATCAGGCTTTTGTTTTGCAAAAGATGGCAGACTTTGCGGCAACCAAGAAGCAATCCGCTGATGGTGAAGTCGAAGATACTAGCAGCGCGGCGGCGCGGCGGGTGGCTGAGGTTGAGGTCGATACTAGCCATATCCCACTCGATGATCCAAATCGTGCACGGAAGGTTGCGGCAGAAACCAACCGTGTGGTTCTAGGTGAGAAAGCTAAGCAGGATTTCTCCGACATTTCTGATAGTGAATTGACGGACAACTTCACTTATAATATCTTCCCGAACTTCTCCCCATGGGGCGGTTTCATTCCCAACATCATCTATCGTTGGCGGCCTTGGGGTGATCCTGACCATTGCCTTATGGAAGTTCGGATCCTGGCTCGTAATCCTCAAGACGAGCCGATGCCTCGCTCAGCAACGATGCATCTTATTCCGGATGATCAGCCGTTTGCCTCGGCATCTGATGTTATCGGCGCGGCTCTTGCTGGGGTTTATGACCAAGACATGGCCAACCTCCCTTACGTGCAAGAGGGAATGAAGGCGTCACCGACACGTCAGCTCCAGCTTGGTAACTATCAAGAAGTACGTATACGACATTTCCATCGAACGTTAGATAAATACCTCAGTCAGTAAAAGAGTCGAGTCATACAAGTATATAACTCCGCTCAAGGAAGAAGAGATGCCCAGTATAGAACCCGTGAAAATGCCCAAATGGGGGCTTGCAATGGAAGAAGGCCGCATCGTCGAGTGGTGGGCTAAAGAAGGGCAATCTGTTAAAGAAGGTGATGATCTTGTTGATATTGAAACGACGAAGATCACCAATGTTTGCGAGGCACCGAGCGATGGCTTACTTCGCCGGATCGTCGCGCAACCTGAAGAAACACTTCCCGTCGGTGCACTGATCGCTGTTATGGCGCCCGCCGATGTTTCCGATGGTGACATCGATCTCTTCGTGTCGGAGTTTCAGCAAAACTTCATACCCGAGGACGGCACCGGTGAAAGTGCTGACGGGCCTGAGATCCGCACGATTGACCTTGACGGCCAATCCTATCGCGTTGGCATCATGGACCGCGGGCAAGGCGGCACTCCGATTGTTTTGCTTCATGGATTTGGCGGTGACTTGAACAATTGGATGTTGGTGCAGCCAGCTCTTGCTGAGACTCGACCAGTGTACGCGCTCGAGTTGGTCGGTCACGGACAATCATCAAAAGACGTCGGCGACGCGAGACTCGTTACCCTGGCAGAGAAGGTGGTCGCTGGCATCGATGCACTCAACATTGATCAAGTGGTTCTCGTTGGTCATTCGCTCGGTGGTGCCGTGGCCATTGCTGCGACTGAGAGGCTTGGTTCTCGGGTTGAACATCTCGGTCTGATTTGTCCCGCTTCCCTACCTGGGGGTCATCTCAATGCAGATTATTTGGATAGTTTCGTGGAGGCGCGGCGCGCCAGAGATCTCAAAGAACCAGTGAGCCTACTCTTCAACAGTGCTGATATGATTTCGCGTGAGATGTTGGAAGACCTCGTCCGCGCCAAGCGCCTTGACGGCGCGAAGGAAGCGCTGACACAGATCAAGGACAATCTGAAAGGTTTAGATCCCGCTTATCAGGTGCTTGGTGATAAGCTCCAGTCGATCGGTATACCCAAGAGTATTCTCGTGTGCAGAGAGGACAGGATTGTTGGGGTTCCGGACGAAGATCGGCTGCCAGCCAATGCGAACGTTACATGGGTCGATAGCGCAAGCCATATGCCTCACCTCGAGCATGCCGCGGAGACGATTGATCACTTGCGCTCTGCATTATTGTCTGAGTGAGATCAGTAAGCAAATAAAATAAATGGAGGAAAGCAATGGACTTGATGCTTAATGGCAAGAATGTTCTGATCGCAGGCGCTAGCCGGGGGATCGGTCTTGCCACCGCTAAGGCCTTTGCCGCTGAAGGATGCAACGTCGCCATTTGTGCAAGAGGTGCCGAGGGTGTTGATGCGGCGGTCAGTGAGCTTTCGAAAGATGGTACAAAGATTATCGGCCATTCTGTTGATATTTCAGACCGTGAGACATACGTTTCTTGGGTCAAAGACGCTGCCGACGCCCTTGGCGGGTGTGACATCTTCATTCCGATGGCATCTGCTGGCGGAGGCCCTCCGAGTGAAGAAACCTGGAAGGCTGCTATCGATATCGACCTCTTGAGTGTTGCGCGCGGTATTGAAGCCGTCGTCCCCTACTTAGAGAAATCAGACGTAGGATCGATTGTGTGCGTATCGACAACCGCAGCACTTGAAGACTTCGCTGGGCCACAGCCTTACAACGCTGTTAAAGCCGCCGTGATTAATCATGCAGCCGCTCTGGCACAAGCCCTCGCACCGCAAGGTATTCGCGTGAATACCGTTTCTCCGGGTCCTGTTTATATTGATGGCGGTTCGTGGAATTGGGTGAAGGATAACATTCCACCATTTTACGAGGCTACTCTGGCCAGCATCCCTATGGGAAGGTTCGGTAACCCAGAAGAGATCGCCAACACCATCGTCTTTACCGCTTCAGGGGCTGTTCCGTTCATGACCGGTACCAACATCGTCGTCGATGGTGGAATCACCAAACGCGTCCAGTATTAGGCTTAGCCATGGGCAACGACGAGAAGCATAGCATCAACGCCGTCTTTATTTGCGGAGGCCAGTGGCACGATTTCGATTTCGCGCGTCTCGAAATCCTTAAAATCTTTAGTGAAGATGACCGAGTGCGCACGCGCGTCTTCGAAACCTATGATGCGGCAAGCCCCGCTCTCGCTGATGCTGATATCTTGGTAACGTATACGTCTAATATTGTCGGTTCTTTTGAGACACAGCAAGCACTACGTGACTACGTGGAGAGCGGAAAGCGATGGCTTGCGCTTCACGGCACCAATTCCATCTTGCGATTTCTTTCGCCGGATGACGCAGACTATGGTTCCTTACTTGTGGATGCACCACGCTCAGCACCTCTTGTGATGGAGACTCTCGGCAGCCAGTTTATTGCCCACCCGCCAGTAGCTCCTTATAAAGTACATGTGACACAGCCTGATCATCCTATGGCTGAAGGTGTTGAGCCGTTTGAAACGAGTGATGAGCTTTATCTCATGGAAACCCATGGCGAACTCGACGTTATCCTTCATTGCGAGTTTGAGGGAGAGGCGCCGGGCTTTGTCGAGAAGGACTGGCCCGCCGCGAGGCATCCAGTTCTTTATACACACAAAGTAGGATCAGGTGAGGTGATGTATTTCACCCTTGGCCATTGTCGTGGGCACTATGACATGGAGGGTATCACGGACTATTATCCCGAAATCGAGCGTTGCGCGTGGGATCTTCCTGTGTTCCGTATGCTCCTCAAGCGCTGTATTGAGTGGACCAAGTCTGGTTCGCCGTCTAAGGTCAAGCTGCCTAGATCTTGAAAGACATGCTCATCAGCTTACGGAAACGATGCTCACCGAGCATAGCTTGGAGAAACGGAAAGACTTTTCCAGCGTTTCCTACGCGGTAACGGACGCGTGGTTTCTCGCTTTCAATCGCGTTCTGAACAGCCCTTGCGATCCGAGCCGGAGGTAGGCCACCACTGATGGATTGTTTGAACGCAGCTTCCGCGTTGGATCGCGCAGCTTCGTAAATGGCCATTGGCGCTGACGGGGGTTTCATCGCGTTCGGAGCGTTCGTGCGAATAGGACCCGCTTCAATATAGGAGACGTGGATCCCCAAGGGTTTGGTCTCATACGCTAGGGCTTCCGTCCACCGGCCCAAGGCGCCCTTACTTGCGGAGTAGGCGGAATGATAAGGGATGGATATCGTACCGGCTGTTGAACTCATGAACACAAGGCGCCCCGACCGTTGTTCGCGCATAGAGGGCAACGCAAGTTGTGCGCACCGTACTGCTCCGAAAAAGTAGGCTTCCATCTGATCTCGAACATCTGCCAACGACGTTTCTTCAACTGCTCCTGCGACGTAAAATCCCGCACTGTAGACAACAGCATCGAGCCGTCCCGTACGAGATATGATCGCTTCAAGTGCTGCGCTGACGGAATCCTCATTGAACACATCAATGCTCAAAGGTGTGACGTTTGCGATTGAAACTCGTGCAGCATCTCGGCTCGACGCGAACACTCGATGTCCAGCCTTGGCCAACTGCGAAGCGCAAGCTTCTCCAATACCTGAAGAGGCACCTATGATTAAGATTGAAAGAGCCAAGACTGTCTCCGCCGTTTTATCTTGCTGCTGCGAAGATCTTGTCGAGTCTCCGTGCAGGAAGGATTCGCTTCATGGCAAGGAGTTGCCGCGCCTGTTTGTTTGGCATGTAGCGTACTTTCGGCCTTTCGGCATGAATGGCTTGGACCATAACGTTGGCAATGGTTTCGGGCAAATCACCTGCGCCCATTTGCTTTTCGAGTGACTTCGAAACTGACTTGAGGCGTTCTTGGTATACCGGGTCGTTGGTTCGCAGAATGGCGCGGTCGAACTCAGCAGCTCCTGTACTCGCGAATTTGGTTTTGATCGCACCAGGATTGATCTTAACAACCTCAATGCCACTATTGTAAAGCTCAGCTCGCAGAGCATCCATCATCGCTTCTAGGGCATGTTTGGATGCACAATACCAAGACATCATTGGATAGCTGACATGGGCCAAGATTGACGACGTTGCGATGATTACGCCGCTCCCGCGTTCTCGCATGTGAGGTAGGGTAGCGTTGATTGTCCGTGCAACGCCAAAGACGTTGACATCAAATTGTCGCTGCGCATCTTCAATCGATACGAGCTCAAACGGCCCCATGTTAGCGTAGCCCGCATTGGCGATCACAGCGTCGATCTTTCCATCTTTTGCAATCGCGGCGTTGACACAAGCGTGAAGATCTTCTTCGGAGGTCACATCGACGGTGGCCGTTCGCGCGCCCATTCGTGCAAGCGGCTCGAGCCCCGTTGCATCGCGATCAGTCGCCCACAGAGTATCACCGCGCTCGAGAAGAGCCTTTGCTGTTTCAAGACCAATGCCGCTGGCGGCGCCCGTGAGAAAAACAACTTTCTGAGACACGATACAGGAACTCCCGATTTCTAAGTTGCTTGAGGCAATTGTGACTGGAATTCGGTGAGGTCGAAGTAGTCACGCCACTCGGCTAGAAGCTGATCCGTGTTCCAACGGAAGATACCCATCACGCGAATGGTGATGGACTTCCCGTCGGCTATGCTAAATCGGTCCACCCGCTCTGTCAGAACCCTTCCGTCGTTAGACTGAGCGATGGCCAAGATATCCCAAGATACCTCATGGCTCATTTCGAGTAGGGGCGATGCAAACGCCTTCAGCGCCTCTTTGCCGTAGAGAGGCTCCAAGGGAATATTGTGGTAAACAATATCATCCGTGCAGAACCGAATGATATCGTCAATGTTCCCTGTTTCCCAGGAGGCGATGAACTGGCGCGTGAGGTCAAGCTCGGTCATCAGTGCTTCTCGTAACAGACATGGAGATTGAAGACTCCCCGCAGTAGGATAGAGGGTAAATATTGCAGGTCGCCTTTTGATGTATCGAGCCGAAGGTTTTGAAGACGCTCAAGCAGGATAGGGAACGCCGTCACCATTTCTTTCCTCGCAAGCTGAGAACCCAAGCAGGTGTGGATCCCTGCGCCGAAAGCCAAGTGTTCCGAGGCGTTGCTGCGGTCGATGTTAAAGCTGTCGGGTTCATGGAACTGTCCGGCATCGCGGTTACCTGAGCCATAGCGCAGCAGGACCATATCGCCTTTGTTGATCTTGACGCCTCCGACTTCACTATCGGCGACGGCAAGGCGCCACATATTGTTGGTGGGCGAAAGGTAACGCAAGGTCTCCTCAACGAAGTTCTCCGTCAAGCTTGGGTCAGCCTTGATGCGATTCATTTGATCGGGGTGCTGGAGAAGGTAGTATATGCCGGCCGTCAACGTATGAGCCGTAGTTTCATTACCAGCGACGAGAAGCTGCTGGAAAATTGACAATAACTCATTGATGTTCATTTTCCGATCATCGCCCTCTTCGGCAAGATCAGCATGCACCAGGTCTGAAATCGCATCATCGTTTGGATACGCGCGTTTTTCTTCAACCACCCCTGCAAAATAATGTTGAAACTCTACAACTTTTTGAGCAGCCCATAAACGCATAGGCTTTTCGGCGACACCCGAGAGTTGGATGACAAAGGCGTTCGACCATTCCTCAAAGACAGGATATTTTTCCCGCGGCACGCCAAGCGCATCGGCAATGACGAACATGGGTAGCTTTGACGCGAAGTCGACTTTGAAATCTCCGCCACCTTCCGGCATTTGATCAATCAACTCATGAACCAGCTGTTCGACATAGTCGGTCATCTGAAGGACGCGCTTATAAGTGAACGCCTTCATCGCAAGCTTTCGGAACCGCGTATGAACTGGTGGGTCGGCCGTCAACATTGTGTTCGCGACTTCAAAGCCCTGTGCCATAATCGCCGCCTCGTCGGGGTCTTGCTGTTGGACGCCGCCAGACCTTAGCTGCGTGGCGAAGTCGTTTGAGAACACCTTGGGTTGGGCATTCACCTCACGGATTAAATCATACGTGGACACCGATACGACGCTAGTCGTGGGATCACGATAGACAGGTGCCTCTTCGCGGAGACGCTTGTAGAAGGGATAAGGGTCTTGCAAAAACCCAGGGTCTGATGTGTCCACTACGTGAAGCGGGCAGGTTGCAAGATCATGTTGCATTGCTGGTTTTGTACCGTCAGCCATTCTATTCTCGCCGTTGTCGTGATTTCGTCGTTAAACGGATCATGCTAAGAAGCCGCCATCCACGGGGATATCAGCACCCGTTGTGTAAGAGGACGCATCGGAGGCCAGATAGATGATGGCGCTCGCGACCTCGGATGCTCTACCAATACGCTTCATTGGATGGCTTTTCGCAAAGTCGCCGATGACGTCGTCACGACTTCGGCCAGCGCGCTCTCCCATCTGGACATACTCTTCAATCATGTTGGTTTGGATGGCGCCGGGTAGCACCGCGTTGCATCTTATGTTGTAGTCGTTCTGCGCGCAGTGGAGTGCTACTGTTTTCGTCAGCATACGAACACCACCTTTCGAAGAGGCATACGCCGTAAAGAGTCCACTCGGGCGTATACCAAGCGTCGAAGCGATGTTGATGATCGAACCACCTGCACCAGCTTTCATGGCTTCAACGGCAAACTTACACCCCAAAAAGGTGCCTTCGAGGTTGATCCCGACGACCGCACGAAACGTTTCTAGATCGACATCTTCGATCGATCCTGGGATTGAGACACCTGCTGAATTTACTAGGGTCGTCAGTGAGCCAATTTTTTGCGCTGCAACAATTGCTGCTTGCCAATCGTCTGGGTTCCGCACATCAAGCTGAACAAACTCAGCAAGTTCACCGAGTTCAGACGCTATCTTTTGACCGGCCTCGACGTTGATGTCAGCAATGACAACATGTGCTCCTTCGGCAACAAACGCATAGGCCGCTGCCGCACCGATGCCGCTTGAACCACCTGAAATAACAGCTACTTTCCCACTGAGTTGGTCTTTGGGCAACACATTTCCTCCGAATACAAAAAATTTTACAGTACTATAAACAAATCATGCTGATGGTAACAGGCAGGGTTGCATTTTTTTTTAGATCAGGTGCTAATGATCAAATATCAGTCCGCTATTTCGAATAGAGACACGAGTTCGTTCGAACAAAACAAAAAGCGGCGAATAAGGGACGGAAGCCAGGATAGGGAGGATCCCGTGAAGAGTTCAGGGCAATGGCTAAACCACGTGAGCGTACTGGGGTGCGCTGCGGTGTTGTGCGGTTTCGCAACTGCACATGCGCAAAATGGATCCGGTGCGGTCGATAGCGCTCAATTAGATAGTGTGGAATCTGCAGACAATGACGTCATTACGGTGAGTGCTCGTCGTCGCGAAGAGGATTTGCAATCCACACCAGTTGCCGTGTCTGCTGTTGCTCCCGAGCAACTTGAGGCAGAGGCATCGTTTAACCTTCAAGATCTTCAAGGTCGCGTACCGAACCTTGTTGTCCAGAACAGCGTCGCAGCGATTGGTGGTTTCTCGGCCTCGATCCGCGGCGTTAGTTTCGAAGATGTTGAGCGATCGTTTGAGCCCACGGTGGGGATTCTTATAGACGGTGTTGTCCTTGGTACCAACTCTGGTCTTCTTGCGAGTACGTTTGATTTTGAGAGTGTTGAGGTCCTCCGTGGTCCGCAAGGAACGCTCTTCGGCCGAAACAATATCGGCGGTGTGATCAATGTGCGCCGTACACGCCCGACCGGAGAGTATGGATTTCGTGGACGAGCCACCATTGCTGAGTATGGTCGCCGTGAATACGAAGGCATCTTGAACCTTCCGCTTACAGAGCGAGGGGGTATCAAGCTTTTTGGATTCAGTCGTGATTACGACGGCTTCATGGAGAACACGACGCTCAATCGAACCGTTGGACGCAACGACTTTAATCATTATGGTGCTGCGATCAGGTATGACCTGACCGACAAGTTCGAAATGCTGCTCACAATTGAGCGTCAAGAGCGTGATGGCGAATCTCCCACACAGAGTGCGAGCTTCAACACCGATTTGGTGTGTATACCCGGTGCCATCCCTGGCTTCACATCAGCGCCGGCTGCTGAATGTGGACAGGATGTCGATGATCTTTATGAGAGCAACATATCCGTCCAGGAGAGTGACATCTCGTTCTTCCAGGACGAGACCGATTATACACTCGAGCTAAACTGGGATGTCTCAGACAACGCGACGATTACATCGATCACTGCGTATCGTGAACTTGAGGAGGAGGCCAACCAGGACTTTGATGCTACCTCAGTTCCGTTCTTCAGTTCCATCCGTCCGCAGGAGTTTGATCAGTTCACGCAAGAGGTCCGTCTTGCGGCGAAGTTGACAGACCGTGTCGATGTCGTTGCTGGACTCTTCTATCTCGACTCCTTTTACTCCCTCGACCAAACTACCGATTCGGTGCTGTTCGGTGATCCGATGCTGGGCGCAGGACAGCAGCTGTCTGATGCGGCGCAAGACACCCAGTCAGTCGCAGTCTTTGCTGACTTTGACTTTAGTGTAACTGACCGGTTACGGCTGAATGTCGGTGGTCGATACACGTATGACCGGAAAAAGTTCGAGCGTTCGAGCGAGTTGTTTTTCCCGGCAGCGAATTTCACAGTACCGATTTTCGATACGACCACCCTGACTGACGATCAACTAGCGCCAGGCACCTCGCTTGAGTCCAATGGCCGAATTGAAGAGACCTGGGATGATTTCTCACCTCGTATTTCGCTGGACTATCAATTTACCGATGACATATTTGGCTATGTTGCTTGGGCTCAAGGATATCGTGCTGGTGGCTTCAGCGGTCGTGGTGGGGATCTTGCTTCCTCATCTACCCCGTTCGATCCAGAAACAGTGAACTCTTACGAGGTTGGTTTCCGGACGGAGTGGTTTGACAACGCTCTGCGTCTCAACGGTACATTCTTCTATGCAGACTACACCGACAAACAAGAAGAGGTGGTGGTCGCGCTCGACGTCGCGCCATTCCAGGCCACAATCATTGAAAACGCTGGTGAAGCTGACTACCTCGGCTTTGAAGCTGACGGTGAGTGGTTTGTTTCTGACAATTTCAGTATCAATGCGACGCTTGGTTGGCTTGATGCGGAGTACGATGAGTTCCTAACCCTTGATCCTACAACGAGTACGCTGGTGGATCAGTCGGGCCTTGAGCTGCGGCGTGCACCGGAAGTCACCTACTCGATCGGTGGTAATTATCAGCGTAATGTTGGTTCAGGCCAGTTACGTGCCACTGCCCAGTGGAACTGGGTCGACGACTTCTTCCTCACGATCGTCAACGACGATCCAAACATCTCGCCGGGTTTCCAAAATCCGCGCGGTATTTCCGATGCTGCAGGAATCTTGAACAGTTCCGTAAGCTACGAGTTTGATGTGCAGGGCAAGACGATCACGGCTTCGGTTTTCGGCCGTAATCTGACGGACTCTTTCCGGAGTGGAACATATCTGCCCGTGGCTGGTTTGTTCACCTTTGCTGCAAACTCGCAGGAGCCGCGGTCCTTTGGTGGCAGCCTCGCGGTGGAGTTTTAAACAAGGTAGTCTTTTGATTCGGTGGCGAGTTCGCCTCCGGCCCATTTGTACGAAGTCGTCGTCTGTTTGGGTCGAAAGCTGCTTTGAACAGAGTAACATTTCGCGCTGAACTCCGATGCCCTGGCCTCCCGGGGGCGACTAGAGGGGTGGTGGCTGTCCGACCCGCCACCCCTCACTTTTGTCAGTTGGTTTTCAGAGCGATTGTGGCTGATTTTGTCGTTATGCAGATGAGGGATGATCACTGTCTCGCGTCACGTATTCAAAACGAGGTGAGGCCAAGTGATCTCACCCAACGGAGACGAACAGTGTCCAACCTAGATAGCAAAGTGTGCCTCGTGACGGGAGGTTCCTCCGGGATTGGTGCTGCGGTTGCTACAGCGTTCGCCAATAGAGGTGATCGAGTTGTGATCGCTGATATCCAAGACGATACTGGGATCAGCTTGGCTAAAACACTTGATGCGGATTATTATCATCTGGACGTTACGGATTTGATGGCTTGGACGGACTGCGTTGATAACACTGTCTCTAAGTTTGGTCGATTAGATGTCGTTGTGAACAATGCTGGAATCTTCCGAGGGGGAACGGTAGAGGAAGTTGATCTTGCAGACTGGAACCACGTTCTGGCGGTCAACGTTACCGGCATGATGTTTGGTTGTAAGGAAGCCATCCGTATCATGAAGGAAAATCCCGGCGGACCAGCGGGATCGATCATCAACGTATCCTCGATTGCTGGGCTGCGTGGTCTTGCATCGGGCGTGGCCTACTGTACGTCTAAAGGGGCCTCGACCCTTCTCACCAAGTCTGTCGCGCTCCATTGTGCTCGCGAATACAAAACGATCAGATGTAATTCCGTACATCCGGGCGCCATTGATACGCCGATGAACCAAGCTGCCTTTGATGCGTCCGCAGACCCTAAAGGCATGCGAGATTTCTTTGAGTCGATTCAACCAATCGGCCGAATGATCACCGCAAAGGAAGTGGCTGATGGTGTCGTCTTCCTTGCAAGCGATGACGCAAGCTCGATCAATGGAACAGAACTTGTGATTGACGGTGGCTGGATGGCAGCGCCCAATCCTCTGTAAGGGGAGAGACAAATGACACGAAATAGACAGTGGTTGATCAACGATCGTCCGATTGGGCGGCCCTTGGCCGACGGAGACTTCAAGAAGGTTGAGACTGAGGTTCCAGAAGTTGGACCTGGCGACGTCTTGGTCAAGACGGAATACTTAGGTTTCGACCCAGCGCAAAAGGGTTGGATGGAGAACATCGGCGGTTACGTTGCGCCCACCGAGATCGGTGAGGTTATGCGCGCGTCCGGTGTTGGAGAAGTGGTTGAGTCCCGTGATCCTGGCTTTTCGGCTGGTGATAAAGTTCATGGTATGCTGCGTTGGCAAGACTTTGCATCTGTACCTGGTACGGAGCTATTAAAGATTGATGACCATGATCTGCAGACGGCCCATCTGGGTGTGCTCGGAACCACAGGGTTGACTGCGTATTTTGGTCTCTTGCGCCACGGCCGACCTCTGCCTGGCGATACGGTGGTGGTTTCGGGTGCGGCAGGCGCCACGGGCTCGATCGTTGGCCAAATTGCTAATTTATCGGGATGCCGGACGATTGGTATCGCGGGTGGAGCAGAAAAGTGTCAGTGGTTACAGGATGATGTGGGGTATGACGATGTTATTGACTATAAAAACGATAGTGTGTTTCGCAAGTTAAAGGAAATCTCCCCGCAGTCTGTTGATGTGTTCTATGATAATGTGGGAGGTACTATTCTCAATGACGTCTTGGCTCACATTGATATGCATGCACGCGTCGTTATCTGCGGCGGTATCTCCCGTTATGAGCGTGGTCAAATGCCAGCTGGTCCGGAGAACTACTTCAACCTCATCTTCAAGCGAGCCACCATGTCAGGCTTCATTGTGATCGACTACACGGCGGAGTACCCTGAAGCGCGTAAGCGCTTGAGCCAGTGGATCCGGGATGGAAAAATCTCCTACAAAGAGGATATCCAGTCGGGCTTTGATAACATTCCGACAACGCTGATGCGCCTCTTCAGTGGAAAGAATTTCGGCAAGCAGATCCTCAAGATGGACTAGAGTGCGCTTCGGCGATATTTTTTGGACCGCTAAAGCGAAAGTCTGGCGACGATCGTCATATCACTTGGGAGGCTCCATCACGAAGCTGAAGGGATTGCTCACAACGTTTGCAATTCGCGGTTGGCATTCACGCCGCAGCACCTTGTACAAGATCGCACGGAACGCGACGCCCGTTTCACCAAAGGCAGTTCACGTTAGCATATCGAATTCCTCGATTCCGCTTGGGAATCGGCTCTCCGTTCGAGCGCCTTTCTCTTGATTTTCTTCGCGATTGACCATTTGTGGACTTCTGTCGGCCCATCGTAGACCCTGAAAGCCCTCAGCTCACGGAAGGCCTGTTCAACGATTGTATCGCCCGACACTCCGCTTCCGCCCATCACCTGGACACACCGGTCGGCGACTTGGAACAGGGCTTCCGACACAGCCACTTTCGCCATCGAGCTTTCGAGAAGACCAAGCTCCCCCTGATCGAGGACATCGGCACACCAATCGATTGTCAGCCGACATTGCTCAAGTGAGATCTTATTCTCGGCGAGCATAAATCCGACCCCTTCGTGGTCTACAAGGAGCTTTCCGAAAGCCTCACGCGACACAGCATAGTCTTCTGCAATTTCCTGGGCGCGTTCACAGGTGCCGAGCCAGCGCATGCAATGAGTGAGGCGTGCGGGTGCCAACCGAACTTGGGCGTAACGGAAGCCTTCTCCGCTTTCGCCGAGCATTTGGTCGGCGGGGATGCGTAGGTCCGAAATTGCCACGATGGCATGCCCACCAGGCATCGACGAGTCGATTGTATCTAAGATTCGTTCGATCTTGATCGCGGGGTTTGGAAGATCGACCAAGAACATGCACGCGCCGTCGCTAGAAGCGGCCATAACGATCCCGATATCTGCACCATCCGCCCCCGTGATGAAGGCTTTTCGCCCGTTGACGACCCAATGATTTCCATCGAGGACCGCGGTCGTCTTCATCATCGAGGGGTCTGAACCAGCACCGCCGTCGGCTGCGGGTTCGGTCATGAAGAATGCAGATCGTGCACGTCCTTTAACTAATGGTGTCAGGAAACGTTGCTTGATCTCCTCGGATCCAACCTTGCCCAAGAGGTACATGTTCCCCTCATCGGGGGCGAAGGTGTTGCAGGCGACAGGTCCAAGCGGTGACAAGCCCGTTTTCCTGAGAACCAGCGCCGTTTCCTTGTGGGAAAGGTGATTGCCATCGCCGAGGATGTGGGGGGTCAAAACGCCCGCCGACCGCGCATGACGCCGCATCTCGTGTACAAGTTCGTCGCTCGGACCGTGGGTGCCGCAGCGCGGATCCTTTTCATAGGGAACGACCACGGTGCGGACGAACTGCTCAACGCGCCCGGCGATTTCAATTGCACGTTCTGAAGTCATATTCGCTATCCTTGACCTGTCAGTGTCGACCGAACTCGCGATCTCTTCGGCGAAGGCTATCGATGCCAGATGCCCGTCGCTGCTATCACTACCCTTAGTCGCCCAACCGCCTAAGCGCTAGTTGCTGCCCAGGCGGCTTCGGCGAGTTCGTCGAGATGCGCGACGAGGCTCTCGGCTTGATCACTTGAGGCGTTGCCTTTGGCCAAGCGGCCTTTAATCCCGTGCACGATGGCCGCAAAGCGGAATAAGTTGAACGCTTTGAAGAAGCGGAGATTATCTATCTGTCCACGACCCGTTTTCTGACAGTACCAGTCAATGTATTCTTCCTCGGTTGGAATTCCGTGAGCCTCAAGATCAACGCCGAGAAGACCAGCAGGGAGGGCTTGGGGCATCTGGTAGGTCATGAGATGGTAGGTGAAGTCCGCGAGCGGATGGCCAAGGGTCGAAAGTTCCCAATCCAAGACGGCGATCACCTTCGGCTCTCTTGGGTGAAATATGAGGTTATCGCAGCGAAAGTCTCCGTGGACGATGGATGTACTATCATCAGTACCAGGAAGGTGCTGCGGTAGCCATTCGACCAAGCGATCCATTGGTGCGAGCCGACCAGCAACCTCATCATCTAGATATTGCCGTGACCAAAGCCCCACCTGCCGAGTGATATAACCGCCGATTTTGCCGTAGTCGCGCAAATCGGCTTCATCGAGATCAACTGCGTGAAGAGCGGCGATCGTCTCGTTCATCGCGCGGTAGTATGATCGCCGATCAGTCTTGGGTATATCCGGCAAAGTGGGGTCCCAGAAGATCCTACCGTGCACCATGTCCATGATGAAGAAGCTCGACCCGATAACAGAGGTGTCCTGACAAAGCGCGTGCACACGTGGCACCGGTACACTTTGGTTTTGAAGGGCGCTCATCACGCGGAACTCACGTTCAATTGCGTGGGCGCCCCTAAGGAGTTCACCCATCGGCTTCCGCCTCAGCACATACTCGGCATCGGGAGTCTGAAGCTGATAGGTTGGATTGGATTGGCCGCCAGAGAACTTGCGTGCCGTCAGGGTGCCTTTGAACCCTCGCACATTGTTCACCATCCATGTCGCTAGGCGATCGAGCGGCAGCTGGTCGGTGCTGACTTCGACCGTCGACATACCCGCCTCCAAAACGCGCGATCCAGCTATTGGCTAACATCACCAAGGCCAGAAGGGAACTATGACAGCTAGGAGGCTAAGGCTCTTGCGTCGATGGCTACGCTTGAACAAGTAAACATCGCCGAATGTGGAACCAAAAGCGGGGAACCAATGTCGCTGTCTATTGATTTGTCAGGTCGTGTGGTCATGGTCACCGGGGCCTCATCGGGTCTCGGTGCGCATTTCGCGAAAACAGCAGCTGCTGCTGGTGCGAAGGTGGTCGTGGCGGCCCGCCGGGTTGATCGCCTAGAAGCACTCGCCAAGGATCTCCAGGACGGCGGCGCTGAGGCGATTGCCGTACCGATGGATGTTGCCGACGAGAACAGCATCATCGCCGCCTATGATGAGGCCGAGACGTCCCTTGGCCCCGTCGATAGCGTCATTGCAAATGCGGGGATGAACATATCAGGCTTGGCCACAAACACTGCCGCCGAAGAATTTGATCAGGTCATGAACGTGAATCTGCGCGGCGTCTTTCTGACAGCGCGCGAGGCGGCGAAGCGTATGATCGACGCTGGATCTCAAGAACGCGAACACGGACGAATTGTTCTGATCGGCTCCATCATGTCGACATCGGTCGGGCCGGGGTTGGCTGCTTACTGCGCGTCAAAGGCTGGACTGGAACAGCTCGGCAGAGTCTTAGCGGCAGAGTGGGTGCGGCAAGGCATCAGCGTCAATACCGTCCGTCCCGGATACATTTTGACAGAGCTTGGTGATGGTTTCCTGGAGTCAGAAGCCGGTCAGGAGTTCATCAAGGCCTTCCCACGCCAGCGCCTTATGGAAGCGAGTGATCTTGATCACATCGTTTTCCATCTCCTGTCAGACGCTGGTCGCCGAACCACTGGCGCCGTGTTTACGCTCGATGACGGGCAGACGCTGGTTTAACAGATTAGTTTACTGACCGATCATTCTCTGACCAGTACCGGGATCGCAATTCGCGGCGGAGGATCTTGCCGGATGGATTACGGGGTAGGCTGTCGACAAAATCGACGGACTTAGGACATTTATAGGCCGCGATCTGGCTACGAGCGTAGTCCATGATGTCTTGATCGGTTACCGTGGCGCCGTCCGCTTTCACAACGCATGCCTTCACTGCTTCGCCCCATTTTTGGTCTGGCACACCGATGACGGCCACGTCAGAGATTCCGGGGTACCCGTAAATCGCGTTCTCGACCTCAGCAGGATAGATGTTTTCGCCGCCGGAAATGATCATGTCTTTGACCCGATCATGGATATACACGAAGCCGTCTTCATCAAGATAACCAGCGTCTCCTGTACGAAGCCATCCGTCTTCAGATAGTGTTTTGGATGTAGCCTCAGGCAGGTTCCAATAACCGTTCATGTTCATCACGGAGCGGGTGGCAATCTCTCCGACCTCGCGCGGAGGAAGTTGGTTACCAGCTTCGTCAAGGATAGCGAGTTCAACATCTTGACGAGCTTTACCCGCTGAGCGCATGCGCTCATTGCCCTTCACGTCGTGATCTTCTGGGGACAGTACAACAATTGTGCCTGATGTCTCGGTCATGCCGTACATCTGGACAAAACCGCAGCCAAAGACGTCGATGCACTCTCGCAGGAGGTCCAGCGGGATCGGAGACGCTCCATAGAGCATGTAGCGGAGCTGCGAGTAATCGACCTCCCGTGCCTTGGGGAGTCCGAGAATGAACTGCATAGCGGCAGGGACTAAAAAGAGTTTTGATATCTTGTACTGATCAATGAAGTCGAGGACCTGCACAGGATCAAAGTCCCTGGTGACCACACCAGTTGCGCCATGCGCGAGGCCCATGAGACCCCAGGCGGTGCCTCCTACATGAAAACACGGCATCGCAATTAAACTGACGTCGTCTTCACCCCAGATGTCCCAGTCTTCCACCGGGTGGCGCAGCTTTCTAAGGTAGTTTTCAAGAAGTGCCCGATGCGACAAAATCGTGCCCTTTGGTCGCCCGGTGGTTCCTGATGTGTAGAGTTGGATCGCCGCATCATTGATCTTCGTCGAAATCGCTGGGTCTTTGGCTTCGAAAGTGCTTCGCCAACGAACAAGATCTGATATCCCGCTATCATTGGTTTCGATACAGATGATATGTTCTACCGTGGGTGCCTCAGCACGGATGGCATCAAGGGCACCGAGAAACTCCGGTCCAACGAACAGCACACGCACTTGTGCGTCACTCAAGATATAAGCGACTTCTGGAGCCGCGAGACGCCAGTTGACGGGGCATGTCACGATGCCGGCCTTTGAACCCGCCATCAGAATTTCAAAGTAGAAGTGTGAGTTCTTTGCCAAGACCCCAATCCTCTCCCCCGGCTGGCAGCCCAGATGGAGGAGGCCCTGCGCTGTCTGCGAAGACCAACGATCGAGATCGCTGTACGTCATCACCTGACCTTCGAAGTGAAGCGCTGGCTTGTTGGGCTGGGCCTTGGCGTTGTGCCTTGCGAAATCAGCGATCGCTTCGGGAACAAAAGATGGGTCCATGGTGCAGGCGTCCTCCTCGTATCCTCTGAGCAGCTGCAACAAGTCAGAGGTGCCTTTTTAAGGCCGAGAAATACCATAGGGAAGTCTAACTGTGGATCATTTGATGTCTGGGACAAGTCATAGGGTTTGGCGGCTCAACGATGGACGTGTTGAGCTTTTCGGCGGTCGAGACCGCAGCACCGGTGTGATCACCTTCCCCATGCCCGAAGGTGGTGAGGCGGAACGGTATGATGAGGTCAGGCTTCAAAACACCGGTAAACTCTGGTCGTACACTGTTCAACGCTTTCCTCCAAAGTCGCCGCCTTTCCATGGGGTGACGGACAGGGACCAGTTCCAGCCTTTTGCCGTCGGTTATGTCGAGCTTGCCGGCCAAGTGATCGTTGAGTCGCGGATTGTCGTGGACGACTTTGACCGTCTTAAGATCGGCATACCTATGGAATTGACCACTGATCGTTTCACGTCTGGTGCTGATGGAAGCATAATCGAGACGTTTGCCTTCAAACCGGCATAAGGAGCTATCCCATGAGTGATGTTTATATCGTCGGTGCCGGGATTCATCCCTTTGGCCGGAGCGAGTTATCTGGGCTTGATCAGGGCGTTTTTGCTGTTCGTGAAGCCCTGGTGGATGCCGGTCTGACGTGGGAACAGATGCAATTTGCTTTTGGCGGCAGCATGGCGGCCGGTGACGCAGATGCGATGCTGCCGCGGCTTGGCCTTTCTGGTATGCAATTTATCAACGTCGCCAATGGCTGTGCCACTGGCGGCTCTTCCCTGTTGTCTGGGTACTGGGCGATCAAGTCGGGTGAGTTCGATATCGGGATCGCCGTTGGCTTTGATAAGCACCCCCGTGGAGCTTTCAACGCGATCCCAAGCGAAATGGGCTTACCGGATTGGTACGGTGAGAACGGCATGATGCTCACTACACAATTCTTTGCCATGAAGATCCGCCGCTACATGGACCAGCATGGCATCACAGAGGAAGCACTCGGTCTAGTCGCCGAGAAAGCCTTTCAGAATGGTTCGCTCACACCTCACGCCTGGCGACGCGACCCTGTTGATCTTGAGACGATTGCTAATTCTCCGATGATCAATGATCCGCTGACGAAATTCATGTTCTGCTCACCGTCCGAAGGTGGTGCGGCGCTTATCTTGGCAAGTGAGAAGACCGCACGGGCGCTTGGCCGAACCGACGCAAAGATTCTTGGCGCTGCGGTTCGTACACGGCCGGAAGGTTCGTTCGAAGTGTTCGCGCCATCCCTTGCTGTTGAGCGCGGCGAGGCGCCGACGGAGCTCGCGTCGAGGGCCGCTTTCCAGATGGCGGGCGTCGGTCCGGCAGACGTTGACGTTGCGCAGCTGCAAGACACAGAATCAGGCGCTGAGGTCATGCATATGGCAGAAAATGGTTTCTGCCAGCATGGCGAGCAGGAGAAGTTGATCCGGGATGGAGCGACACGGCTCGATGGTAAGCTGCCGGTCAATACCGATGGGGGATGTCTCGCGTGCGGCGAGCCGATTGGTGCATCCGGGCTTCGTCAGGTGTATGAGAACGTCGTGCAGCTGCGTGGTGCTGCAGGTGAACGCCAAGTGGACAACGTTCGGGTGGCGTACAGTCAAGTCTACGGTGCACCGGGGCTCTCGGCCGTCTGTATACTCGGTAAGTAAGAGCGCTCTTAGTCAGCAAACCAACGAAGCGTGCCATCGTGCGATCTCCGCACTTGACCAATTGCACCGACGGCGGATTCATTAAAATCTGTCAGCAACTCAAGTGATCCATGGTCGCCGTCGGCTGTACGAGCCACGACACGTTCACCTTGTGGGGTACGCGCAATGACCAAACCGGATGTCGGGTCGCCCTGCCGATCGTAGAAGGCAGTGTACGTCTCGACCTGTGCAGAGCCGGTGTAGCTGTCAGCTACGGTCGGTGCCGGCTTACGCTCGCGGTTGGCGACGTCTTGAGCCGATAGAGCTGGCTCATAGGGCGCGTCGTTTGGAGATGCCGCGAGAAGGAGACCGTGGTGTTTTGTCATTACACCTCCTTGTCCGTACAAGAGTCCATAAGTGTCATCGTCCCCGCGCAGCCGACGGACCATGGCGCAGCAGGCATGGGTCATATAGTTGTTCATTGGGCCGCCGAAGAAAGTCAGTCCGCCCGTCACTGTTGGCCCTATAGTTTCGCTCAAACCGAAAGGCCGCAGCGCTTCCAATGCCATCTTAGGCACGACCGGGAAGCAGCTATAGAGTTCGATATGCTGAAGCCTGTCGACCCGGCCTAGCTGCTTCATCACATCGTCGAGCACAGCACTTTGCGCAGGACAGGTGTGATAGTTGGGGCGCTGAAGGAAGTCTGCTGGCTCCTCGGCTTCCGATCCGCCTACGATGTATGTCAGACGATCTTCTTTTAGTCCCAAACGACGTGCGAAAGCGAGGCTGGTCACGATCACCGTTGCCGCCATGTTGACGCTGTCATTGGCCACCATGAGTTTCGGATAAGGGAAGTTGATCATCCGGTTGGATTCGGAGATTTCTGCAATCTCATTCGCGGGGTAGCCTTTTTGTGACCAGGCGTAAGGATTATCTTGGCTCGCCGCCGCGTATCGTGACCATAGATCAGCAGACTGCTTTAAACCCTCTGTGGGTGTCTGATGATGGGAGCTTCCATAGGCGTTCTCAAACAATGGATAGATCTGAGCCGCTGAGCGAATACCGAGTGTTGCAGCCGCCCGCCCAGCGCCGAGTGTGGTGTCGCCGAGCTTTCCCCATGCCTCTTCTGGTGTGACCCTGGGGCTCCAATCGAGTTTGTATTCGGATCGCCTGGCTTTGCGGAAACTGTTCTGGGCCTCGCCTCCAGCAATCGCCACCATCTGAGCGCGGCCATGCCGGATATCCGTTGCCGCCCGGTGGATGAGACGTGTAGGTTTGTCTCCGCCCATATCGGCATTGTCCATCACCTTCGGAGATAAATCGAGCCTCACACAAACATCCCTACACGGATTGCTATATCGCCATGATGTGATGCCAATGATGTGGAGCCGGTCGATTTGGTGAAGAAGGCGGCACCCCGCGTCGTCCTCGGCCGCACGCAGGACCTGTTCAATGAGAGCAACAGGTTCCAAGGCCTGGGTCAAATCGCGTGGCCGGTCGATTGCTTCGCCAATAGCAGCAATGACCGGTGTGGTTTCATCGTTGCGAACGTAGGCCATGATCAGTCACCTCAGCGTGGAGCCATCCGTATGCCGCCATCGAGGCGGACGTCTTCACCATTGAAATACCCATTGATGATCATGGTGATGGCGAGTTGAGCGAATTCCTCCGTGTGCCCCAGACGTTTCGGGAAGGGGACGCTCGCGGACAAGGCACCGTTAACATGATCCGGCAAGCTTTGCAGCAGTGGCGTGTTGAAGATGCCCGGTAGGATCGTGTTGACTCGAATGCCTTCGTTCATCAGGTCGCGAGCAATCGGCAGTGTCATGCCGACAACGCCCGCTTTAGATACCGTGTACGCCGCTTGTCCGATCTGGCCATCTTCGGCCGCAACCGATGCTGTATTGACAATAGATCCGTGTTCACCATAGTCTGGTGGACCGAGCGAGAGCATGCCAGCCGCGCTTTTCGCAATGCAGCGGAACGTTCCGATGAGGTTGATGGACACCGTGCGGCTGAACTCCTCCAGCGGGAAATGTCCGATCTCTCCGCTCTGTTTGTGACGGAACGCTGTTTTTGAGGCGCTTCCAACACCGGCACAGTTGACGAGTATTCGTTCTTGCCCGTGGTGCGAGCGTGCTGTGGCCAATCCTTCGTCTACAGATTGGTCGTCCGTGACATCGACCTTACAGGCCAAACCACCTATATCAGAGGCAACAGCGTCAGCTAACTCTGTATTCACATCAAATATGGCGACCTTGACGCCATGCGATGCGAGAGCCCGTGCTGTGGTCTCACCCAGCCCCGATGCCCCTCCCGTGACCACGGCGGCGATATTCTCACCTAGTATCATTGCTAGTTTCCCCAAGACTGACGGATTTGCACATTATCAAAGCCTTGGGGGTCCACGTAACCGAAAGGTCGATCGGACCTGAACTAGCAAAAATGATGGCACCGCAACGATCACTGATAGGTCTTATCCATGTTTGACCAAGCCGTATTGTACGAACAGATCGGCGATCATGCTGCTTTGGTCACCGTGTCTGCAGATGGCGGCATGCCCCGAGCAATCAGCATAGAACGTATCAGTAGCGACACGGAGGGATAAATCGTGTCTGACGAAAGCGTCCTTTATGAAACTCACGATCGAGTTGCGTTGATTAGCCACAACCGACCGGCACAGATGAATGCATCGTCAAAAGATCTTCGCCTGGCACTGCGCCGGGCCATGAACAAGGCTGAGAACGATGAAACGATCCGTGTTGTTGTTCTGACCGGTGAGGGCAGGGCCTTTCATGCGGGCGCCGATCTGAAAGACGAGCATTCACCGGACCACCGGACGATTTCTGAACACATATTACTCGATCACAAGCCGCTGATCGACAACATCAGGCGTTCCCGAAAGACTTACATTGCCGCGATCAATGGCGCAGCAGCAGGTATCGGTATGTCGTATGCCTTGGCTTGTGACCTCATGATGATGGCTGAAAATGCTTATCTTTACAGCCCCTTCGCATCGATTGGTCTCGTGCCTGACGGTGGAGCGTGTCACTTCCTGCTATCGCGACTTGGCCGGCATCGGGCCTATCAGTTCATCGTTGAGAGCGAACGTCTATCTGCACCCGAATGTTACGATCTCGGTGTGGCGAACAAAGTCGTGCCTACCGACGGGTTTCGAGAGGCCGCGCTCGGTTGGGCGAGGGATCTAAGTACGCAAAGAGCACCCCTTCCTCTGCGGTATGTGAAATCTGTCCTCAATTCGCTTGAGAACGAGTCCTACAACAAAGCTGTCCATATGGAAGCAGAAATACAGCATACGTGTTATAATTCTAGAGATAAAAAAGAGGGCGTTGATGCCTTCTTTGAGAAAAGGAAGCCGGTTTTTGTCGGTCAATAGATAGCAAACGGAGCAACGCCATGCAGTTCGATAGAAACTACACCATGACGATCAATGGCGAAGCTGCCACGTCGTCGAAAACGATCGATGTAGTCAATCCGGCCACAACTCAAATCATTGCGCAAGCGCCCGATTGTTCAGAGGGTCAACTGGACGAAGCTGTGAAAGCAGCGCGTGCGGCTTTCCCCGAGTGGCGCGATACACCTATCGAAGAGAGAGCGAACGCACTCGACCGACTAGGCGATATTCTCATTAAGCATACGGATGAACTAGCTAGCCTCTTCACTGCTGAGCAAGGACGACCGCTTGAAGCGGCTAAAATGGAAGTGGCAGGTGCGGGGCAGTGGTTAAAGGCCACCGCCACACTTCGGCCACCGGTTGAAATCGTCGAAGATTCTGATACCGACTATGTGGAGACGCATTACGTTCCGCTTGGCGTCGTTTGCGCCATCGCACCATGGAACTTCCCTGTAACCCTAGCGATGGTCAAGGTGGCGCCCGCCTTGTTGGCGGGCAATACGATGGTTCTGAAGCCATCACCTTTCACACCGCTCTGTACTTTGAAGATTGGTGAGCTGTTCCGTTCGACGCTACCAGCTGGTGTCCTCAACATCATTTCAGGTGGTGATCAGCTGGGCCCGCAGATGACGTCGCATCCCGAATTCGACAAGATCTCGTTCACGGGATCGACGGCGACCGGTAAGCGCGTGATGGAGAGCGCGGCGAAAGACCTGAAAAAAGTCACCCTTGAGCTCGGCGGAAACGACGCGGCGATCGTGTTGCCGGACGTCGATGTCGATGAGATCGCGCCTCACATCTTTATGGGATCTTTCTTCAACACGGCTCAGGTCTGCGTTGCAACAAAGCGCCTCTATGTTCACGAGGATGTCTATGACGCGTTGCGTGACCGTCTGCTCGCTATTGCCGAGGCGACGGTTGTCGGCGATGGGTCAGAGCAGGGGGTTAGTCTTGGTCCCATCCAGAATGAGCGTCAGTACGAACGCGTGCTGAATTTGCTCGATGATGCGCGGTCCGAGGGCCTTACGCTCCATCAAGTCAGCGAAGTGCCGAAGTCGGGCTTTTTTATTCCCATCACGATCGTCGACAATCCGCCCGAGCACGCGCGCGTTGTGCAGGAAGAGGCGTTCGGTCCTGTTCTGCCCATCATGAAATTTCGCGATGTCGAGGAGGTGATCGATCGCGCAAATGCCTCCGAGTACGGACTTGCTGGCGCGGTCTGGTCGAAAGACACAAACAAAGCCAAAGACATTGCAAGGCGCATTGAGACCGGTACGGTTTGGATTAATCAGAATCTGAAGGTTCGCCCAGACACCCCCTTTGGCGGCCATAAACAGTCGGGCGTGGGTGTGGAATTTGGGTTGCCAGGACTCCTTGAGTTCATGGCACCGCAGGTCGTAATGATGGCAAAGACTGCCTGAAATCCATCGGGAGAGACGACATGACGTGGCGTGCGCGCGCCTCCAGTGGACCACTCAACGGTGTGAAGGTGATTGACATCACGACCGTGGTGTTTGGTCCTTTCGCGACGCAAGTCTTAGGTGATCTCGGTGCCGATGTTCTCAAGGTCGAGCATGGCGAAGGCGACGTGATGCGCGGTGCTGGCCGGTCACCGGCTGATGGACTTGGTCCGATCTACATAAACCTCAATCGCAACAAGCGCAGCGTCGAATTGGATCTTTCGCAGGACCAGGCGAAAGAGCAGCTGCGTGGTTTGGTACGTGAGGCGGATGTCTTTCTCCATAATATCCGTGAAGTCGGTATGGAAAGGCTCGGTTTCGGCTATAATGCCGTACGCGAATTGAAACCCGACATCGTCTATGTGCATTGCTGTGGGTTTGGCAAAGGTGGCGCGTACGAAGGCCGTCAAGCTTATGATGATCTTGTCCAGGCCGCTTCTGGGCTCGCTGGGCTGTTGCCAATCAGTGACGGGATGGCACCGAAATATCTGCCCACGTTGATTGCAGATAAAACCGCTGGTCTCTATGCGGCCTATGCAACGATCGCGGCTCTGTTCCACCGTGAGCGGACGGGTGAAGGACAAGCCGTTGCGGTTCCGATGTTAGAAGCTGTAACCCATCTCAACATGGTCGAAAATCTCTACGGCCACACCTTTGTTCCTCCAACTGAAAACCTGGCCTACACAAGATCAATTAACCCGCGGCGCAAGCCTTTTCCGACGAAGGACGGCTATATCGCTATTGTTCCCTACAGTGAGAAACAGTGGGAAACGTTCTTTGAACTTGGTGGACGACCTGGTGTGTTCGACGACGAGCGCTTTCGTGAGTATAAAAAGCGTACAGAGAATATAGGCGAGCTTTACGAAATCATCGAGGAGGTCGCTGTTGGCAAAACCACAGATGAATGGCTCGATATTCTCGACCGCTCAAACATACCAGCAATGCGCTATAACCCGATTGATAATGTCCCGGACGACCCGCACCTCGCATCGGTGAACTTCTTCGAAGAACGCGAGCATCCCGAGGCAGGGCTTTACAGATCAATCAAGCATCCGGTGAGTTTTAGTCGGACGCCAGCAGATATTCGCAATGACGCACGCCAAATCGGTGCTGATACGGAAGAAGTCCTCGGTTTCCGGCCTAAGTCGTCCTAGCCAACCCCTGTCTTCGATTCGGCCAAGCACCCTCGGGGGTCAGCTTTCTTCTTTCCGGAGCATTTGCGCGGCCTTGAAGATGAAGTTCCGCAACGCCACTCGCTTCGCGCGATCTTTGTAGAGGCGTTCATTGATGCTCATGCCGTATACGGATATCATGATGACCTCGTGGGCCAGCTCTAGATCGGCCTTCGGCGTGTTTCGCCATTCAGGATAAATGTCTGGGACAATGTCGAGGATCAGCTTGCGGTAACGCACCGCTTTGGGATCGAAGATTTCACGGACAGCCGCGTCGGTCCGCGCTGCCATGTTCAGTTCGAGATGCGCCTGCGACTCAGCGGTCTTTTGCAGGTTCCACACAACCTCTAGCGGTTGGGTGCTGTTGAGCCGCTCATCAGGAGTTAGGCCGACGAGACCATCAAGGATACTGCGCAAACGTTTGGCGTCGATGTGGTCAATCACGGCATCGACCAAATCGAGCTTCGTTGGGAAGTGATGCAGCATGGCGCCGCGTGAGACTTTCGCTGTCGAGGCCACAAACTGTGTCGACGTCTTCGTGTAGCCATATTCAGCGAGACATTGGACCGTAGCACCAAGAATCGTCATGCGCATTTGCGCACTCTTGCGCTCCTGCCAGCCCGCATCATCTTCTTTAATGTCGTTGGGATTGAGCCCTGCCGCTGTTGCCTCCAGCTTCTCAAGGGCCTTCTTGAATTGCTCCATCCAGCAACCTTTAGGCTGTCCGTTGCTGGGCGCAAGAACCTGGGACGTGCGGCTATCAGGACGTGCGGCAGCCCCGGTGCTGGATACCTAGCGATTCTCAGCGTTCAGCTGCCCGACCTGTCTGTTACGTCTTAGGAGGTCTGAATGGCGGCGCGGCTCAACAACGCTCTCGTCATCGCCCTCAGAGATAACAGGCAACCGTTCAGCGTTGCCGGACAGGAGGACGTCGCCGATGCAGTTGCAGCTCAGCCGAGAAGAGTTGGTGCGCGCCTACCGGCGTATGAGCGCTATCAGGCAGTTTGAAGAGCGAATCGAAAAGGAATTCGCCCTCGGCAATATCCCTGGTTTTGCGCATGTGTATCTCGGGCAGGAAGCGTCTGGTGTCGGTATCTGCCATGATCTCACGGATGATGATTGGATTGGCTCGACCCACCGCGGCCACGGCCACTGCATCGCCAAAGGGTGCGAGCTTAAGGGTATGATGCTCGAAATTATGGGCAAGGCGGATGGTCTTTGTGCAGGCAAGGGTGGATCCATGCACATTGCTGACTTTGACCGGGGTATGCTCGGTGCCAATGCCATTGTTGGGGGTGCTCCGCCGATCGCGGTGGGTGCGGCATTAACCCAGAAAATCAAGCGTACCGGGAATGTCGCGGTTGCATTCGGTGGAGACGGTGCGTCGAACCAGGGGACAACCTTTGAAGCCATGAATATGGCCGTTGTCCTTAAGGTACCTGCGATCTTCGTCATCGAGAATAATGGCTACGGCGAGCACACGGGGGCCGATTACGCCGTCGGCTGCGAATCAATTGCGGAGCGATCGGCCGCCTTCGGGATGCCCGCTGAGACGGTAGATGGAGCGAACTTTTTCGACGTCCGCGACGCCATGGCGCGGGCGCTTGAGCGCGCAAGGGGCGGCGGCGGTCCTTCGACTGTTGTGACGGAATGCCCCCGTTTCCTGGGCCACTTCATTGGAGACCCGCAGCCTTATAGGACTGAGGCGGAACTCCTGGAGGCGCGCGCGAGAGACGCGCTTGAGCACTTCCGCGAGCGGGTCATCGAAGCAGGCCTCATGACAGCCAGTGAGCTCAGCGCGATCGAAGCTGATGTGGCGCAGGAGGTTCAATCGGCTGTTGAAGCTGGGCTCGCTGCGCCTATGCCTGATGTCGCCGACCTTGAAACCAACGTCTACGCATCACCTTACTGAGGGCCGCTTCATGCCAAAAAAGAGTTACTTGCAAGCCATTAATGAAGCCCTCGCCCAAGAGATGGAGCGGGACGAGAACGTCATCTTGATGGGTGAAGACATTGCAGGAGGCCAGGCGGCCTCTGGCGTTCCCGGTCAGGTTGGTGGCGTGTTCGGTGTCACCCAAGGTCTTTATGATCGTTTTGGTGCTGATCGTGTGATCGACACACCGATCTCGGAGTCCGCGATCATCGGAGCGGCCAATGGTGCTGCGCTTACCGGGATGCGTCCCGTCGCTGAGATCATGTTCGTCGACTTTATTGGCGTCTGCATGGACCAAGTCTACAATCAGGCCGCTAAGTTCCATTACATGTTCGGTGGCAAGGCGAAGACACCGTGGGTAGTCCGGTCGATGATCGGTGCAGGCCTAAGGGCGGGTGCCCAGCACTCGCAAACCCTTCATCCGCTCTTCACGATGATCCCTGGGCTGAAGGTTGTCATGCCGACCAATGCCTATGATGCCAAAGGGCTGCTAATCCAAGCGATCCGCGACGATGATCCGGTGATCTTCCTAGAGTCGAAACTTCTTTATCAGTCAGAGGCTGACGTTCCCGACGAAGCTTACACCATTCCTTTTGGTGAGGCTGAGTTCGTGCGTGACGGCGATGACGTCACGGTCGTCGTCTTCGGTGCATCGATCATCCATGCCAATGCAGCTGCGGACCTTCTCGCCAAGGACGGTATCGAATGCGAAATTGTTGATCCCCGCACGACATCGCCGCTTGATGTGGAGTCGATCCTTGAAAGTGTCGAACGGACCGGTCGGCTGGTGGTCGTGGATGAAAGTCCGCCGCGTTGTTCGCTCGCAGCAGATGTCTCGTCAATCGTAGCTGACAGAGGCTTTGATTATCTAAAAGCGCCGATCAAGAAGGTGACCTGTCCGCATACGCCAGTGCCGTTCGCTCCGTCACTTGAAGACGCGTTCGTTCCGAACGCCGGTCGCATTGTCGATGCGGTTAAAGAGGTGATGGCTTACGGTAGGTGAGCCGAACCTTGCTCTGTTATCCGAGGTTCGAAAAGAGCCGTTAAGCTACCTGGCTTGCGGCCTCTCTTGCGTAACTTGAGAGGTCTGTATCAGGATCACCCCAAAGCGTTGAAAGGACGAGAATACGCTTCAGCCCGTGGCCGATCATCAGTTCGTCGGTAACACCCATGCCGCCATGGAGTTGAACCGCACCCTCGGCCAGTGTACGCGCGGCCTTTGAGATGAACGCTTTTGATCCGAAAATCTGATGGCGCCCTTCATCACTCTCGACGTCTGCTGTCGTCATTGTAGCCAGATGCGATCGACACATTTCAAGCGACGTATAAAGATCAGCGAGACGATGCTGGATAACCTGGAATTTGGCGAGCGGCTTTCCGAATTGAACCCTCGTCTTCACATAGTCGACGGTGGCATCGAGCAGCATCTCCATAATGCCTACCATTTCGGCGCACGCGGCAATTCTACTGTTAGCGACCACGGCCAGAAGATCATCGAATCTACCCGAAAGAGGTTGCGCGGGTGCTGATGAGAGTGTCAGCTCGCATGCGATTGATCCGTCAGTTAAACGGTAATCCGTACGCACCACACCACTGTTTGTTGCATCGACAAGGAAAAATTCGATGTTGTCCTGCGCTCTAGACTTCTTATCAGCCGGGCCTTGCGGGACAGCACTGACGATGAAATGGCTCGCGGCGCCGGCGCCAAAGACAAAAGTCTTCTTACCGTCGAGGACGGGGACATCAGACGAATCGCTAAATTTCGTCGTCACCTGGTCAAGGGCGAAGCGGGCTGCCGGTTCCGCATGGGCCAAGGCGAGGTGCCCGCTACCGTCGATAATCTTCGCGATCCATGACGAGACAAGCGGGCTGTCTGGCATTCGGCCCAAAAGCGTACCGGATAGGAGCGGGCCGCCAAGAAGCGGCTCTAAGGCCAGTTGTCGACCGAGTGCCGTCATCACGCTGACGGCATCTGCCACCGAACCACCGATGCCTCCACGGTCCTCGCTAAACGGTAAGGCGAACACACCGCTTTCTGCGAGGATTTGCCAACCCTCGGTGGAGAACCCTGCTGGCTCCCGAAGGTAACGGCTGCGCTGCCCGTCGCCGTAGCGATCTTGGCAGAACCGATCGATCATCTGACTGAACAGGACCTGTTCTTCGGTCGGATCAAAATCCATAGCCACCTCTATGGTGCAGTGCACGCAATTCCTGAGGTCCCATTAGACCAGTAATCACATCATCTTCGGACTGCATGTTCTCATAGTCGCGCACGTTTTTAGCCCGGCTTCGTTCATCTGCGAATAAAAAAGTCAGGACTGCCCAAAACCAGCAGATTGGTGTAACGTCGTTCAAAAAACGGTGATCCGAAACAATGCAGGGAGGTATTCGCGATGGGCCAGGCAGGCTATCAACCGAATAATTCTAATGGAAACAATTCACTAGGGTCAGTCGATCTGTGGCACTCGCGTTCAACGGCTGTCAGCTCGATGCAGACGGTCCGCGTCGCGGCCGAGCGACTTCGAGACATTGCCGAAGAACTCGGCGGATACCGCGTGGCGCCATGCGCCAACATTGCGTCAAAGTCGCCCATGGTTGACGTGGATGGCCATGTCTTAGCCAGTGAAGTCTTCGGTTGGCCCGACCGCGAAAATGCGTGGTGGCGTCAACCCTTGGTCGCGCTTAGTTCGCCTCTTCCGCGTGCTTGCAGGTACGAAAGCGAAGCATTTTGGTGTAATACGGACAGTTGTTATACGCGTCAGCCCAACAAGCTTCTCAATGAGATCGACTTCTCAAAGCTACGAGACTTTGCAGAGACAGCGGCACTCATCTGTGTACCTGTTCATCTTCCATTCGGTCAGATTGGCGCGGTTAGCTTTTCGCCAAATGATCCTGATAAACATGATCTGTCAGTGGAATTCGAAGCCCACGGCTACATCATGGAGGATCTCTCGAAGCGATTCATTGCCGGATATGTGAAGGCGATGGACCGGCGGAATTGGATCCCGACCAATTGCCGACTGAGCAAGCGTGAAGTCGAGTGCCTCAGCTGGGCTGCGGCGGGGAAGACGGATCAGGAAATAGCCATGGTGCTGTCGCGCAGCTGTGCTACTGTTCGTTTTCACATCCATAACGCGGCAGTCAAGCTCGATGCGGTCAACAGAAGCCAGACTGTCTTCAAGGCCGCGCAGCTTGGGTTCCTCGGTTCTGTAGCAGTGGTGCCGGAAGAGACGTTGTCGGCCACCTAGCGCTTTTTGCAGCGGCGTCCCGGCGGTAAGGTCTTTATGCTTGCAGCCAAAATGGGTGCTTGATCATGGACCTCAACCTAAGTGCTGAAGAGCGTGCGTTCCGGGATGACGTTCGTGTCTTTCTTGCTGATGCTCTGCCGGCGTGGTTGCGCGAGGGCGCTGCTGCGTCGCCAGCTGTGTTTGCTGAACCCGACCTTGCGATGGAGTGGCAGCGGATTCTCTACCAAAAGGGCTGGCTCGTTTACCATTGGCCCTCTGAACACGGCGGAACCGATTGGTCACCGGTTCAGAAGTACATCTTTGAGCGCGAGTGCGCCCTGGCTGGTGCTCCCGCCATTCCTGTCCTGGGTGTCAAACTTCTGGGCCCTGTCCTCTGTGCGTTTGGATCGGATCAACAGAAACATGATCTCCTGCCCCGTATTCTGTCGGGTGAGGACTATTGGTGCCAAGGGTTTTCGGAGCCTGGCGCAGGTTCAGACCTTGCCAGCCTGAAGACCAAGGCTGAGATCCACGGAGATAAATACATCGTCAACGGATCAAAAATTTGGACAACGCATGCCCATCACGCCACGCACATCTTTGCCCTCGTTCGAACAGACTCAGATGTGAAACCTCAGGAGGGGATTAGCTTTCTCCTTATAGCCCTCGATCAACCCGGCGTCACGGTGCGACCCATTGTGGGCATCGCTGGCGACCATGAAGTGAACGAAGTCTTTTTCGACAACGCCGAGGCTCCTGTGACCAACCTCGTGGGAGAGGAGGGACAGGGATGGACGATCGCCAAATTCTTGTTGGAGAACGAGCGCGGCGGTTCGTGTCTTGCGCCAAAGCTCCTTGCTGACATCGAGAGACTTTATCAGCGTGCCGCCAAAGAGCCGGGTGGAAACGGAAAACCTCTTTTAGAGGATCCTGCCCTTGCCGTTCGGTTGGCCGAACTGAAGCTCGAGGCCCAAGCCCTTGAGGTGACGGAGCTTCGTATCCTGTCGGACCTAGCGAAAGGTCGTCGCCCCGGGGCTAAGACATCGATTTTGAAGATGACGGCGTCAAGTCTTCGCCAGGCCGTGGATTCAGCCTCGATGGCCATATCGGGTTACTTCGGGCTCAACCTCGAGACCCAGCGGCCGCTCTACGGAAATGATCGACCACCTGTTTTATCGGACAAAGATGCGCAGATGGCCGCTCCCAACTACCTCAACAGCCGTGCATGGACGATTTTCGGGGGTACCAACGAGGTCCAGCGTTCGATCATTGCAAAGACTGTACTCGGCCTTTAACGCTAGAACTTGCCGACGAGTTCGTTTTCCGTATCGATGAATACGAACGGGAAGCTCTTACCGTTTCGATCCATACCAAGATGAATGGCGAGGAGGACCTCGAAGTGCTCTAACCGCTACCCTTGAAACACGGGAACCCTGGGTTCCTAGGATCCGACGACAGGCCAGAGTCCAACTCACGGAGCTTTCAAACATGGCTCCAGAACATCGGTATCAAGCCCATCAAGATCGATCCGGGGTCACCGTGGGAGATCGGCAACAAACGAGCGTTTCAACGGCACACTTCGCCACGGAGTGCTGAACACAGAATGGTTTACCAGCATCGGTCGAGCCCGTACCGTCGTCGGCAAATAGCTCAGATAATACAACAGATCTGCCCGCACCAAGCCCTCGGCATGCGCTCACCCGTCCCAGATACGCTGTCAACAAATGGTTCAGGCTAATGCGGCTCAACACAGCTAAGAGGAGGCACGTGCCTATCACGACACCAACTGCTCGCACTGCCATAGCCCCGTCAGTCCCGCACACAGGTCAGGCCGTTTTCTGGAGCCGCATACGGAGGGGCCAAATATTCGAGTCCGTAAACTGCCGATCGTAGCAGGTGCCGGTGCAGGGAACCAAACCTACGAGATCATGCCGAGTCATCTAGCGGCTTCCATTCTCGCCTACCGTTTAGACAACACGAAATCGGACGAAACGATGTCAAAAATGGGTCGTTCAACAATCCACCATGAAGCTCGTCGCCGCTTGGATTGAAGACCTCGATGATGAGTGCCAACCCGTTTTGGACAACTGACTGGCTAGTATTAGGGTCTATTTTTCGCCCGCTCGATGAGTTTCACCAGCTCGTCGTGGATCTGTTGGTGCACATGGTCGGGATCGACATGCAAACAATGGGTCGCCTCAGGGATATGCACGAGTTCGCATGTGCTCATCACGTCGGTACAGATCTTTTCAGCAATCTCTGTCTGCACATAAATTTCGTCACCAGCGGTGATCAACGTGATCGGAATTTTGAGAGAGGGAAGAGCTGCGCTCCGTGCCATTTCGTCGGCCGACTGAAAGAGACCATAGATGTACTCATTGGTGGAACCGCCAACGCGAAGATCCGGGCGAATCCGAAAGAGCGCTTCGTTTTTAAAGAACCGGTCTTCGTCACGCCCGCAAAGAGTTTCAGGGGAGTTGGCTTGTTCGCCTGGGTACCAAGGCCCTTGCGTGACTGCGTACTCGGCCCCGCGTCCCGCGCGAACCTGTTTGCCCGTTTCCCAGCGCATAAACCAAAGCGGAGGCCGGTCGTGCGTGTTGGGAAGAATGGCTGGTACCAATGGCAAAAGCGCATCAGCCTCGTCAAGGCCGCCATCATGGGCTGCACGGATGACGGAGTGCCCCCCCATGCTCTCGCCGATAACCACCAACGGCCCGTCGCTCTTGCGGGTTGCTGCGATATGAGTTGTGACCTCTGAGACGGAACGTCCGTAATAGGACCAGTCACCTGTATAGGTTTTCTGGTAATCGTCATCGCGCCTGATGGAACCGCCTTGTCCAGGAAGATCCATGGCCGTGATCTCAAAGCCCATCGCATGCCAATCGCTCAGAAATTCAGAAACCAATTCCTGACTAGACGTATAGCTTGGAACAAAAAGTATAGTCGCTGTTGGGTCTTTGGGAGTAGCACGCCCCACACGGATGAACGCGCCATCCGACATTGCGAACCGTTCGAACGTCCAAGTCTTGGGCAGGGGCACATCATTCCGATCAAGATAGGCCTGCGCCTCAGTAATCTCTTGACGCGTCGGCTCCCGAACCAGCTCGTTATAGTTGGGCCCATTCAAGCAGGCGGCGAGACAAAGAATCGAAGACAGACCAAGGATGCGGCTTCTCATGATGATGTCGCCCGACCACTGTAAACAGACTTGAGCTGGAGCTTATCAATTTTACCGGATCCTAGTCGGGGGAGTGGGCTCGCCACCACCTTGATATCGGCGGGATGTTTGAACGCTGCAAGTTGATTGGCGAGGAATACGCGGTGACGCTCCTCATCAAAATCGTCAATAGACTGAACATAAATAATAGCCTTCACCGCCTCGCCAAGCCGCTCTTCAGGCACACCGAAGACGCAAGCCTCCAAAACTTGGGGATCCGCCATCATCGCTGCTTCCACCTCCTGACACGCCACGTTCTCGCCACCGCGAAGGATCATATCTTTCTTCCGGTCGACGATGGTCACGTAATCGTCCTTAAGGTGGCCGAGGTCCCCGGTCCGGAACCATCCGTCCTTGGTGAAGGCGGTCGCCGTGTCCTCTGGTTTGTTCCAATAGCCTCTTGCAAGAGTGATGGCGCGAACTGCGATCTCTCCGACCGTCCCGTCTGGAAGTGGATTGCCGTTATCATCCAAAATAGCCAATTCGGCGAGGGGTTTGGGCGCTCGGCCAGTCGAGGCTGGATTCGCTAAGTACCCGTCTCGGACGTTGATCGCGCCCGTCCCGTTGGTCTCGGTCAATCCATAGGCCATGCCTGCACGCTTCTCCGGAAAGAGTTCGCGCAGTCGCGGCACATGGCTTGCGGGTCGGGCTGCGCCGCCCGCGTTGATTTCCTCCAGGGAGGAAAGATCGTACTTGGTGCGATTGGGGTGTTCAGTCAGCTCACGGCTCATCGTCGGAACGCCCATGAAGCTACTGATGCGTTCTTTTTCGATAAGAGCCAGCGCTTCGTCTGGTTCCCATTTATCGAGAAGTACGATCTTCCGGCCAATGAGGACCGATACGATAAAGATGCTGTGGCACCCGGTGACGTGAAAGAGAGGGACTGTAAGTAGGGACGCAGGTTGTTCCGCTGACGGTTCTTTTCCAGAAACCGTTTTCTCGACCTGCTGCTGAGCAAGGCCAAAAGCCGCAAAGTTGAACATGGCGTTGGTGATGGCGCGATGGGTGCTAACAGCACCTTTCGGGTAGTTCGTGGAACCAGATGTATAGAAGATCGTGGCGTCGTCGTCGGGGTCGATCTCTACGGGTGTGGGCGTCGCATTCCCGTCATCGACAAACGATTGAAAAGAGGTCGCGGGATAGGACAGCTCTGAAGTGCGAACGACGACTTGGTCCACCTTCGCTCCAGCGTTCATCAGGCGTTCATGGCGCTCCTGATCCACCAGTGCCAGGCTCGCACCTGCGTCAGCGATCGCGTCCGCAAGCTCCGCACCTTGCCACCACGCATTGAGTGGCACGGCGATCCCGCCTGCCAATTCGGTGCCAATAAAGGAAAAAATCCACTCAGGATAGTTCCGCATAGCGATAACCACGCGGTCGCCTTTTTCGATACCTTTGTTTTGGAGCGCGGCTGCGACCGCGTTTGAACGCTTCCATACTTCAGCGAACGTGTAACGCTCGTCGCGGTAGACGAGGAACGTCAGTTCCGCATGACGAAGCATCAGCATGAAGAAGCTGCCAAGGTTAGGCGGTGCATTTGCGAAGACCGATTGATCACCCCAAGGGCGCGCGATGGTCTTGACCTCCAAAGGCTCGCCGAACGCGGTGATCTGCGATAGGGCAGCATCGTGCAATTCATCGGTACGAATTGGCATTGGTTTGTTGTCTCCGTTCCCTTCCGTGGCCACCGCATCGACAGCCCGGATTATTTGTTCACTCGTTCACGAACTGCTTCGATCAACGCCCGCTCGTCTCTCTGAGACTCGTGCGCTAGCGGGTCACTTTCCCTGCCAGACAGGTTTACGTTTTTGGGCAAAAGCGGCTGCGCCTTCTTGGGCATCCTGGGATGTGATCACGGGTCGGATCATGGCGTTCTGGCGGCTGTAAAGCTCTTCCACCAACCAGTCTTGGGACTCGTAAATGACGCGCTTGGACGCTTGCACCGCTAGGGGAGCATTCTCGGCGATGGTCTCAGCGAGCCCTAAGGCTTCGAACCGCGCCGACCCGTCCGTCAGCCGATTAACAAGTCCGATCTCATAGGCGCGCTCAGCCGTCACCGTATCGCCCGTCAGAATGATCTCCATCGCAAGATTGCGCGGGATCCGCCGGGGCAGGTTAATGACGCCGCCGCCGCCCGCCACCAGCCCTCTTTTCACCTCGGGGACACCGAAAGTAGCACCGCGCGATGCCACAATCATGTCGCAAGCCAACGCAAGCTCAAATCCACCGGCGAGCGCGGCTCCTTCAACGGCTGCGATCAACACCTTCTTTGGTGGGCGTTCGGTAATTCCTGCCAAACCGCGACCCTCGATCATTGGGCTTTCTCCGCGAAGGAATGCTTTTAGATCCATACCGGAAGAAAACGCTGCGGATGAACCAGCCAAAATTCCGGCCATGAGCATTGGGTCGGCATCGAGCCTGTCCACAGCGCTTGCCAAGGCTTGGGCCATTTCTTGGTTGATGGCGTTGCGTGCTTCAGGGCGATTAAGGCTCATGATGAGCACACGTCCGAATTGCTCAATGATGACGGGGCCTTCTGTCATGGTACGTCTCCTTACCCCGGTGGCTCAGTCAGCTGCGGCACCGGCAAAAATCATCGTCAATTGATCATCAGACAGACGCTCTTCACCACCTGCATAGTTCGCCGAGACGAAGCCGTAGATTCGTGCGTTGAGGAGGGTGACGCCAGAATTGTCCCGTTCACCGATTTTTTTAGCAGGGACCCCAGCGAGCACAGAGTTGTCGCCGAAAGATGCATTTTTATCGACCATAGCGTGACCTGCGACAATCGAATTGGCTCCGATCCTCGCGCCGTCCATGACTGTCGCATTAATACCGACGAGGGTTCGATCGCCAATCGTGCAACCCCGTAACGTCGCACGGGTTGTGATCGAACAATCATCACCGATGATCGTGGGTGAAAAATCGCCCACATGAACCATAGCGTGATCCTGAATATTCGTGCGCTTACCAATCACAATTTCATGGGTTTCGGCGCGCATCACGACATAGGGGTAGACAGACGAGGCCGCGCCAATGGACACTTTGCCGTAAAGAAGAGCTGTCTCGTGAATGAAAGCGGGGTCAATAAGGACAACGTCCGTTCCGATATGGCCCATCACTTCGCCCTCCTTTGTCTGCCACCATGGCCCGGTTCATTTTCTTGTTGGCGCAGACATTGAGGGAGAGTGACCTATAAAGTAAAATTCTATATTCTTATATCCTCATAACTTCAGAGAATATCTCTTATGCTGGAAATCAGTGACATCAAGCTCATCTCCCAGATCGATCAGGCTGGGAGCATCGTGCTCGCCGCGTCTGAAATGGGTCTCACTCAACCGGCGCTTACTAAACGGCTCAAAGCCATCGAGGACCGTCTAGGCTTTGAGATTTTTAGCCGCATGCCGCGCGGTGTGCAGTTAACGCGCCTTGGCGAACTTTTGGTCAGCCAAGGGACGAATCTGATCGTCCACGCTCAAGACATAGCAGATGAGATTGAGCGCCACAAAGCTGGAGAGTCGGGGTCGATGCGCGTCGGGGTTAGACCTTGTATCGAGAGCATATTCTTCCGTAAAAGCCTCATCGCCTTTTCATCGGCTTACCCAGGAATCTATCTTAAGGTGGATACACGCGATGCGCAGGATATCTGCGAGGCTGTTCGAATTGGGCAGCTCGACTTTGCCATCATAGCGCTCGGCTATGAGGATGAAGCAGGTGCCGACCCTGTCCTCCACAGCAGCCTTGACTTCAAGCCTATTTTCCTCATGCCTGTTTCTATCGTCCTCCGGAAGGAGCACCCGATTCTCGAGAAAAAGTGGCGTAAGGAGGAATTACTGCGCTATCCGATCGCGTGTGAGACGCCTCCATCAAGCCTCCATCGTCATATGAACAAGTTGGCGCAGAGCGCTGGATTTGTCTTCGACGGGCCGCGTATTCTCGTTGATGATTATGACTTTGTGTTGCGCCTCGTCGAGCGCACAGATTTTTGGACGTCAGTGTTCTCTGAAAACGAGCGGGAGCTATCAAGACGCGATAAGTTCGCGTTCATTCGCGACGATAATTTGATACCGCCGATGACGGTTGGTCTCTGTTCACGGAAGAATTGGAGCATGCCGGCTGTCGGTGCGACTTTTGTTGATCTTCTAAAAAGTAATGCAGAGGATTACCTCATATCGGCCTAACACATGAGCGCCTGGGAAAACTTGCCAGTTGATCTGATAGCCGGTCAGAACTTTGGAGTTCAATCGCATTGTCTAGGGAGGATGACTGCTTCTCCGGTTTTTTTTGATGTCACCAAAGATAAAACAGGCTGGCCCGTCAGTGTTGCTGATTTAGAGGCGCAGGCAATCGAGCCTTCCACACAAGGCTTAGAAATTAAGGAATACGCTTACTGATATTCCTTATAGGTAGAAAATATTCAGTATAGAATATACTGGAAGGAGCTATTAATCAAAATCTAAAGATGGAAGTCGTCAGTTTGTCAGTGAACGGGAACGAGCTCCCGCTAGTTGATGGTCAACTGGCCATCTTCTTGTCCACCAGGGCTTTGTCCGTTCGCGAGCTCTTGCAGTAAGCTGTGGAGATTTTCGCGGGTGATGGGTTTTGTGAGGTACCCGTCGAAACCCTCCCGCAGATAGGTGTCAAGTTCATGCCGCATGGCATGAGCGGTGTTGGCGATCATCAGTGGCGAGCGACCCTGGAGCGTATGACGGATCTGCTTCATAGCCTCCACGCCGTCCATCCCCGGCATGGCGATATCCATCAGCACCAGGTCAAAATCCTGTGTCGTGGTCAACTCAACAGCCATTTCCCCTGACTCGGCCTGCACGGATGCTGCGCCAGCTTGCGCCAGGAAGGCGGTTACCACCATGCGGTTGACCTGGTTGTCGTCCACCACGAGGACGCGTAGTTCAGCGACCTTTTCTTGTGGCTCTGGCGCGATAAGCGCAGGGATAGGGCTTTTCAGATCTGAATGATCTTCCTTAAACGGAAGAACAATCGACACTTGCGTACCCCTTTGCGGGGTAGATTGTATGCTGAATTCCCCGCCCATGGCTTCGATGAGACCTGAGATGATTGGCAGCCCCAGACCGGTACCACCATATTGCCGAGTGATCGATGCATCAGCCTGGACAAAGGGTTTCATCGCTTTTTCGATTTGCGATTCATCCATGCCAATGCCGGTGTCATCAATGGTCACCGACAACCATCCATCCTGACCTGTCGACGCCATCCTAATTGTGACACTGCCCTGTTCGGTGAACTTGATCGCGTTGCTCACGGCGTTTTGGAGAATTTGGGTGAGGCGATGCTGATCACCGAGTCTTTGGCGGTGTAGGTTTCGATCAATCTGAACGTCGAGGTCGATACCCTTTTCAAGAGCTTTAGGGGTATGCAGATTGGTGATCCTTCGGGCCACCTCACCGACGTCAAACGGTTGAAATTCAATTTCGACTTCGCCGGCTTCAATTTTTGAAATGTCGAGGACGTCGTTGAGCAAATCGAGAAGCAAGAGACTCGATGTGTGGATCGTCTCTGCATAGTCGTTGCAGGGCCGCGACAGATGCTGTTGGCGGAGCAATTCGGCTGTCCCGATCACACCATTAAGGGGAGTGCGGATCTCATGGCTCATTGTCGCAAGGAAGGAGGATTTCGCCTCATTAGCCCGAACAGCATCTTGCCGTTGGCCTTCGGCGTCGAGGCGCGCTTCTTCTTGCTGGATGGCTGCCGTTCTGACCGTTTTAAAGGCCGTCAGCATATGAAGCATGTAAAGAAGAATGCCGAACAGCCCCAGCGCGAGCCCCAGCAAGTCGATTTCTCCTCTCACGAATGACCAGAGCGGCAGGGTACTGAAGACGATCAAGTGAGGGATGGAGCTATAAAGCCAAACGTCCTGATGCCGAAAGTGGTGCATAGTGACGTGCAACAAGGCGCCGGTGAGCCAAAGCGCACCCAAGAGTTTGACCCCGGCATTATCCGCGCCCCATAACCCAAGCGGAATCAGGCCATAAACGAAGCAAGCTTGCGCAACGCTGGCCTTCACATACCAGGTCGTACTGAACGAATCAGTCGCCCGATCGGCCAATGCACGCCATGCCTGCCCATCAATGAACTGGCTCACTGCAATACATATAAAGAATATAAGGCCGAGTGCGGGGCTATGCACCAAACCGACCGCGCTGCACCCGACCAAAGCATAGGCGATCCGTCGCGGGACTTGCCGTTGCCGACTTTGCGCAACCTCGGTCCAGTTGTCACCGCTTACATTGTTCAGCATGCCCATCACTGAAAGTTGTCGTAACCAACCTATCAATGAAGGGCTAACGTGTCGTTAATGGTTCCATAATGGATACTATCGTCCGGTGAAAAAGGATTGACGTGCGTCCTTGATCTTAGGCTCTGCGGCGAACCCCGGGTTGAGGCGGCTCTTCGGCGCCGCCCGCAAAGCACTGTGCGATGCTCATCCATTCAGCTGCAACGGCACCGGTGAGTTGCAGGTCTGTGTCTTTGATGTTCCGCGTCTGCGTCACGACTTGGCAAAAGGCGGTCGCGCTTCCTTCAACCCTTTCGTCATCACGTGCTTCGTTCCAGGACCAGATCTCGCCAGAAGGTGCGGTGAGGCGGACAAAGGGCTTCACAGGCGGTTTATCGCGACCACGAACCTTGTAGGTCCAACCAAAGGTACGAACACCCAGTTCAGCGATCGGCTTAATCCGGTCCTGATCCATCCGCTCAAGGCCAGCGGCATCATAGATAGCCTGTCCGTGCGCCCAGGTTTCCATGAGCCGTGCGGTCACGGACGATTCGGCGCTCATCGGTGGGCCAGCCCAGGCGACACGACGCTCTGGGTCAGCGTTGCGAAATGCAGCGGCCGTTTTCTCGGCCGTCGCTCGCCAAGTATCGGTGAGTGCGCGACCGTCAAGCGCGGCAAAATGTTGGTCTTCAACCGCGCGAATGCCCGATGCCATCATGATGGGAAGGACGTCTTCCATCAAAGCGCTGAATGCGTCGGGTTCGACCAAAGAAAGGCGGGCCGCTTCGTTCCAAAAATGAAGATGGCGCACGATCCCGGTGATGGTCCAATCTTTAAACAGCGTCGCTGAGTCGAAGGGCAACGTCGACTGATCAATAACGCCAGCGAGCGCCTCGGTTTCCGCTAAAAAATCGTCGGCAACCGCAATCATGCGTCGATCGCCTCGGCGAGACGCTCATAGGCATCGGCGAACTCTTGCTTGAACCTTTGCACAACGCCGCCAGCCGTCTCGGTCTCATTCATGAGGCCAACCGCCTGACCAACCCAATACGTGCTGAGTGCTTTGGCAGCTTCGTCTCCGCCGTCGCCCAGTTTGTCGAGCTTGCGCAGGGCCGGTTCGGAAACCAGTGTCTGAAGCGGCATGGGGAGCGGGTTTGGACCATCAGTCTCCCATGCATCCGTCCACGGACTGCGCAGTTGGCGTGAGGGCTTTCCGGTCCTCGAACGTGAACGAACAGTGTCTGCTGAGGACGCAGTAATCATTTTGGCCTTCACGCTTTCGGACGTCTCTGCCTCTGTCGTGGTGAGCCACACTGAACCACACCACGCTCCAGCCGCGCCCATGGCCATCATCCCAGCCATTTGTTCGCCGGTGGCGATACCGCCTGCTGCAAGAACAGGGACACCTTTTGCGGCTCTTACGACCTCGGGAACCAGCACGATGGTCGAGACTTCGCCGCAGTGGCCCCCCGCTTCGCCGCCCGCCGCGATCAGGACGTCAACACCAGCCTCAGCCTGCTTGGCCGCATGCCTTGCGGAGCCGACCAACGCGCCGACCTTGGCACCGTTTTCTCTTGCACGGTCCAGCATAATCTGCGGCGGAACGCCGAGCGCATTCACCACCAATTTAATCGGATGACTGAAGGCCACGTCCAACGCGAGGCCTGCACCCTCGGATGACAGATTGTCTGCAAAAAAGAGATGTTCGCGGGCCTCTTCAGCGTCGATTGGCGAATCGACGCCGCCCTTGGAGAGGACGTCATTGGCGAAATCACGGTGCTCCTGCGGAACAGCTGCGAGCAGCGCTTCCTTGTCGGGTGCACCGTCCCCCAATGCGGAGGAGGTAGGGACGATCAAGTCGAGCCCGTAGGGCTTTCCATCGACGTGCTCGTCGATCCATGTGAGTTCTTCTTCAAGAAGCTCAGGGGTATGATTAACAGCGCCAAAAACTCCCATACCGCCTGCTTTTGAAACAGCGGCAACAACGTCTCGGCAATGACTAAAGGCGAGCAGCGGGAACTCGATCCCGAACATATCACAGATGGGCGACTTCATGTTTCCTCCTTCGGCTCAATGACGATCAGGGTATCCCCGGCGCCTATTTGGGTGCCTGCTGTGGCCGTGATCTCTGTCACAGTTCCTGCAACAGGCGCCGTGAGCTCATGTTGCATTTTCATTGCTTCAAGAATGGCGAGCTTTTCGTCTTTAGCAACAATCTGTCCCACCTCGACCACGACTTCCGTCATGATTCCATGCATTGGAGCTGAGATGCGGCCAGAGCCTTCTGCATCCTCTGCACGCGCTTGTCGCTGGTAATCGTCCGTGAGGGTGAACGTACCATTGGCTGTCGACAGCAGCACATCGGTGCCGTCACAGAGATAGCTTGCGGTAATTGGAGCGGCATTGATGGTGGCACGAACACTGCGGGGTGTCCGTTCACTGATTTCGACGTGGTGGGATTGATCGCCAACCACAACCGCGAAACCGCTGCCTTGCGCTGTCACTGTGGTACGGACGATGTCGCCCGCCACGACAAGCCCATAAGGACTAGGCAGATTGGCACCGCCCTGCCAACCGAGAAGAGGCGAGGCGATCGCTCTCGCGGAGTTTAAGGCTTCATCGCGTCTGTCGAGGTGAAGCAAGACGGCGCCCAGGCAGACCGTCTCATTATCAGGCTGCGAAGCAACCGGCGGATCGCTGTTATCGATGGTGGTGGTGAGCGCATCACCTTTGGAAAACGCTTCGCCTTTCAATAGATCCAAAAGGAATGAGCGATTGGTACGAACACCAAGCAACGCGCTTTCTTCGAGCGCCGTTATTAAGCGACGCCGTGCCTCGTCGCGTGTGCTTCCATAGGCAATGATCTTTGCGAGCATGGGATCATAATGCGGAGAAACCATTCCGCCCGTTTCGATCCCAGCATCGGCTCTCGCGGTATGCGGTGCTTTCCAAAGTTTCACATGGCCCGCTTGGGGCAAGAAGCCGTCTTCTGGCGCCTCGGCATAAAGCCGCGCTTCGATCGCATGGCCCGATAAACGTAGGTCGCTTTGCTCAAATCCTAGCGGCAGGCCTTGTGCGACGCGTATCTGAAGCGCGACGAGGTCAAGGCCAGTGATTTCTTCCGTCACAGGATGTTCGACTTGCAGCCGCGTGTTCATCTCGAGAAAATAAAACGCGCCATCGGCCGCGAGCAGAAATTCAACGGTCCCTGCGCCAACATAGTTGACGGCTTTGGCAGCCTCAATTGCTGCACGCCCCATCCGCTCTCGGAGGTCGGCGCTGACAGCTGGGCTCGGCGCCTCTTCGATCACCTTTTGGTGACGGCGCTGAAGCGAACAATCCCGCTCACCGAGGTGGACCGTGTGGCCGGACTGGTCTGCGAAGACTTGCACCTCTACATGGCGCGCCTCGGTCATAGCCTTTTCGATCAGTAGACGGCCATTACCAAAAGAGGTTTCAGCTTCCGACCTAGCACGCGCCACCGCTTCTGAAAGATCATCAGGATGCTGGACAATTCGCATCCCTTTTCCGCCGCCGCCTGCTGACGCTTTCACCATCACTGGATAACCGATGCGCTGCGCTTCCTGAGCGAAGATGGCCTCGTCCTGCGACTCACCCTCGTACCCAGGAATGCAAGGAACGCCGGCTTCGGGCATCAGTTGCTTTGACGTCGCTTTGTCGCCCATGGCAGCGATCGCATCCGCCGGAGGCCCGACAAAAAGAAAGCCTTCTTCCACCACGCGATGGGCGAACGCGGCGTTTTCCGATAGAAAGCCATAGCCCGGGTGAATGGCATCGGCGCCAGCTGATTTTGCGGCTGCCAGGACTTTGTCTTGGTCAAGGTAGGATTGTGCAGCGGGCCCGGGCCCGATGACAAGACAGCGGTCAGCGGCCTTGGCGTGGGGCGCATCACTATCCGGTTCCGAGGCGATCGCGACGGTCTTGATACCCAAAGACCTTGCAGTACGGAAGATCCTTACCGCGATCTCACCCCTATTGGCGACGAGCAGCGTTTCGATCGGACGGCTCATTGAGCCCACCTTGGCTTACGTTTTTCCGCAAACGCTGCAATTCCCTCACGTCCTTCTTCAGAGAGCAGCGTCGCGGCAAAGACGCGCGCTGCCTCTTGTGTCATGGCTTCTCCATCCAGATGGGGAGCAGCACGGCACAACGCTTTCGTCGCCGCGATGGCGCCGGGCGCGGCTTGGTTGACGGATGTCACAACTGCTTCGGCATAGGCATTGAGCCCATCGCTATCATCGGCCAGTTGATCCGCAAGCCCCAGATCGAAGGCTTCCTTTCCGTCAAATCGCGCCGCTGTCACCATGAGGCGGCGGCCTGTGGTTGGTCCAAACCGGCGCAAGATATAAGGAGCGATCTGTGCAGCGACGATCCCGAGGTTGACCTCGGTGAGGGCAAAACGGGCTGCGCGAGTGACGGCCACCACGTCAGCGCAGCAGACAAGGCCCAAACCGCCCGCCATCGCTGGACCATCGACCAGCGCGATGACGGGTTGGGGTTGACTGTCGACGAGGGCGAATAGGTCACCCGCGCCGCGACTCATCTCTTCCACCGCGGCCTGACCACCGGCCTGGAGGTCAGTTTTGAAGGCCTTGAGGTCTCCACCAGCGCAAAAGACACCTCCTGCGCCGCGCATTAAAATACCGCGCACGGAACGGTCGTCTCGTGCCTCATTTAAAGCGGATCTTAGAGCCCCAGACATCTCGTCTGAAAGCGCATTGCGCCGGGAGGGATCATCGAGGGTGAGGGTGAGCCACCCGTTCGACAGCTCTTTTTTGAGGATGGTCATCACATCCTCCCAACGCCGAAGGAAAGCCGATTGGGCTCGCGACTTCGGCCTTCCATCACTGTGTCGAGCAAGAACCCGAGGACCTTCCGTGTATCCCGTGGATCAATCATCCCGTCGTCAAGGTTATGACCGGACGTGTAGAAAGCGTCGGCCTGGCTATCAAATTGATGCCGCAACGCAGCTTCCTGCATGGCAAGTGCCTCCCGGTTGGGCTCAACGCCCTGTGCGGCGGCCGCGTCTTCGGCCACGATGCTCATCACCTTCGCGGCTTGTTCCCCGCCCATCACGCCTGTCATAGCGTTGGGCCAGGTGAAGAGAAAATCGGGATCAAAGCCGCGGCCACACATGCCATAATTGCCAGCCCCGAAACTTGCTCCGATATTGATGGTGATCCGAGGGACTTTGACGTTGGCAACTGCTTGGATCATTTTTGATCCGTTCTTGATCATCCCAGCGCGTTCAGTCTGTGTACCCACCATATAACCAGTGGTATTCTGCAAGAAAATGATTGGATGGCCCGCACTTTCTAAAAGCTGCATGAACTGCGTTGCTTTATGGGCACCTGCATTGTCGATCGGGCCATTGTTGCCGATGATACCGCAGGGTTGGCCGTAGATTGACGCTTGGGCACAGACGGTGGCGGGCCCAAACCGCGGTTTGAAGTCGGTAAAGTCCGAACCGTCGACGAGGCGGGCGACCACTTCACGGACATCATAGGGTTGCCGATAGTCTGGAGGCACCACGCCGACGAGTTCGTCGATGTCATAGAGCGGTTCGTCAAAGGGCTTCGTCCGTCCAGGCACAGCGCTTTCGTTCCACCGTATGCGGCCCATTACTTCGCGGGCAATCAGCATCGCATCGGCATCATCTTCGGCGAGGTACTCCGCGAGGCCAGAGACCGTCGCGTGCATCTCCGCGCCGCCTAAATCTTCATCGTTAGCCACCTCACCGGTGGCCGCTTTGAGAAGGGGAGGGCCGGCGAGAAATGCCTTGCCCCGTCCTTTCACGGCCACGACGTAGTCGGAAAGACCTGGCATATAAGCGCCGCCAGCGGTGGATGAACCATGCAAAACGGCGAGGGTGGGAATTCCGGCGCTGGACAATCGAGCGAGATTGGCGAACAATGCTCCGTAGATCACAAAGCCTTCCACCGTGTAGTTGAGAAGATCTCCACCCGCACTTTCCACGAGATGGACGAAGGGTAGGTTCTGTTCGAGCGCAATCTTCTCGCAACGGTCGAGCTTATAGCCAGCACCGCCCTTAATGGCGCCAGCGGCAATGCCGCTATCGTCGACTGTGATCACACAGCGGGTGCCGGCGATGTAACCTATTCCCGCAACCAGCGTCGATCCGGGAACAGATTTTTTTTCATCCTTAGTGTCGGTCATGTAACCCGACAGGTTACCGATCGGCAGGAAAGGAAGGCCCGGGTCGAGCAAACGTGCCAAACGCTCCCGCGGCAAGAGTTGTCCGCGTTTTTCGAAGCGATCTTTCCGCTTTGCTGACATCGCAGGCGCGCGAGCATTGAGCTCTTCCATGCGCTCGACAAGCGCGAGCATTTCTTCGCGGTTTTTGAGAAAACCAGCGCTCTTAGGATCGATCTTGGAACGGAAGACAGTCATCAATCGATCAGCCTTTGCGGAACACGGACGGGGAGGGTGAGCATCACTTGGCTAAAGCCTTTGCCTTGAGCGTCGGTACGAAGGCTTGCGACACCGCCGCCACCAAGAGATTCGGTTAGAAGGAAATTGATCGCTGACAGACCTGGCATGGCGAAACGTTGCACGGTCCCCTCAAGCACGTGATGAAAGCGATCGGCGACCACCGCTTCGGTGAGCTGCTGCCAAAGAAAAGGAAGAAGATCAGGGTGCCGAGCGATGACCCCTATATTCGCACTCGCCCCTTTGTCCCCAGAGCGAGCCCAAGCCGCTTTGATCAGCGGCACCTCAACAAGGTCATCATTGTGGTCTGGCGTATCCGGTGGGTTGATGCCAGGCGCCTCGTCATCAATTGCTGCAATCGCCGGATCGGTGAACGGCACAGCTCCATCACCCCAATCGATCGATGGTGTGGCCTGATCTTTAGGCAGAAGAAAGGAGAAAAGACGGACGACCGGCGAGGGTTTAGGTCGGGCGCCTGCGAAACCGGAGAGACCTGGTGCACTGCCCAGTCCGATCCCTGCCGCTTCTTTCAGCATGATGCCGACGCCGCGGGCATCGGGATGGCGCACGGCAAGCTTCACCACAACCTCGTCCGCATCGCTGGGTTCGCCCATCAGGCTGCCGCCACCGATCACTTCAACGCTGGTTTCTGTGAGGGGCGGAAGGTTAATCGATCGGAGGATGGTTTCGGTTCGCGCCAAGACGTTGTCCGCAAAAAGACGAGCTTTTTCAGCTGCATCGAAACCGTAAAATGTCGGGGTCAGTCCCGCGCGCCAACCATCTGCATAAGTGGCGGATACTTTATAGGTCGAGGGCGCGGCCCGGCCCTTGGCACCGGAGACGCGAACGCGGTTGGCGCCTAACTCTTCCACCTGCACATCACGAAAGTCACAAGCCACATCAGGCAAAAGATAGGCGCCAGGATCGCCGATCTCGTAGACAATTTGCTCAGAGACGGTCCCGACACTGACAACACCGCCTGATCCATCGGGTTTGCTGATAACAGCAGAGCCATCGCTCGCCACCTCAGCGATGGGGTAGCCGATTTTTTCGCGGTGCGGGACATCGCGCCAGTCGGTGAAATTTCCGCCGGTGGCTTGCGGCCCGCATTCAAGGACATGGCCAACGAGACTGCCAGCCGCAAGACGATCCCATTCGTCCGCACCCCAGCCGTAATGGGCGATCAACGCCCCAAGCGTGACGGCACTGTCGACACAGCGGCCGGTGACAACGATATCGGCGCCCTCTCGCAATGCTTGGGCAATAGGAAAGGCGCCGAGATAGGCATTCATGCTTGCAAGCCGTTCGCGCGGCGGAAACGGCTCACCACTGAACATTTCAAGTGGCGCCGATTGGGAGATACCGTCCGCTTGCGGCATGAGATCATCGCCCGTGACCACTGCAACGCGCAAGTCGAGACCCGCATGAGCAATCAGTCCACGAAGGGCCCGCCCACACGCCTGTGGGTTCACCCCGCCCGCATTGCTCACGACTTTCGTCTGCGAACGAGCGATCTCAGCAAGGTGCGGTTTCATAGCACCAGTCACGAAATCAGTCGCGTAACCTGCCTCAGGATCCTTTGCCTTGGCTCTGGCAAGGAGGCTCATCGTAATCTCGGCCAGGTAGTCGTAGACCAAAACATCAACGCCCGCGGCCAGCAATTGCGGCGTTGCCATGGCGCTTTCACCCCAATACCCGCTCGCTCCGCCGATCCGCATGACGTCATCTCCTCAGCGCTGTCTTCATGCACTTGACCAAAGAATTGAGCAACCCTCATAATGTATGAGGCGCACTCGAAAGGCAGTTTCAGCCATGCTCGACCCCTTCTTCACCGAGGAACGCGCGGCGTTTCGCGACACCATCCGCCGCTATGTTGACGATCGTCTCCGCCCCAATGCCGATGAATGGGATGAAGCGGGCGAGATCCCTTGGGCTGTTCACGAGGAGGTCGGCGCACTTGGCGGTTATGGTTTTGGTGTGCCCGAAGAGCTTGGTGGTCTTGGTTTCGACGACTGCTTTATGCGCGCTGCCTATCAAGAAGAACTCGCGCGGGCGGGTGCAGGGGGTATTCCCGCTGCGATCAACGGACGAACCATTTCCATCGACCCTCTCGTGAGGTTGGCTTCGCCCGAGATCGCTAAGCGTGTCGTTCCCGAGGTGGTGTCGGGGCGCAAAGGCAGCTCTCTTGGTATCACCGAGCCGAGCGGAGGTTCTGATGTCGCCAACATGAAAACCACCGCTCGCCGCGATGGTAATGGGTGGCGGATCAATGGCTCCAAGACATTCATCACGGGCGGGATGAAATCTGATTACTTTGTGATTGGTGCACGGACGGGTGGAGAGGGGCTCACCGGGATTTCACTCTTCTTTGTGGAGGCGGATACGGACGGCTTCACTCGCCAATCCCTTGACCGGAAAATGGGATGGTGGTGTTCGGATCAAGCCACCCTCTTTTTCGATGATGCCTTTGTGCCCG
>JBCBUC010000008.1:0-120678 GCA_039818345.1 Pseudomonadota bacterium
GACCCTAGCAGGTTGTGCGCTTCAGGCGAGTGCGTCTGGCCGTCATGTCGCTTGCCTCCCCCGTCCTTTTCCGCTAGCCGCGCCGCTTAGAGCAGTGGTCGCTTGGCATTTGGGATTGTCCCGCCGCCGAGGGAGCCGAAGGCGGATATCGCGTCCCCGCGCCCCGTCTCCGCTGCCAGACAAGGGTGAGAACCATATGGCTCTTTACGAGCACATCTTTATTGCGCGCCAGGACGTGAGCCCCGCGCAGGTCGACCTCCTGACCGAGGAATTGCAAGACATCCTCAAAGAAGGCGGCGGCAAGGTGGAGAAGACCGAATATTGGGGTCTTCGCAACCTTCAGTACAAGATTAAAAAGAACCGCAAAGGCCATTACGCGCTGATGCATATCGATGCGCCGTCCGACGCGGTCGTTGAGATGGAGCGTCAGATGAAGCTCAAAGAGGATATCCTCCGCTTCATGACCATCCGCGTTGATGAACTGGACCCTGAGCCCTCACCGGTGATGAGCCGCCGTGACCGCGACGAACGGAGACCCCCTCGCTAATGGCTAAGACATTCTTCCGCCGCCGCAAAACCTGCCCATTCTCGGGTGAGAAGGCGCCTAAAATCGATTATAAAGATCCAAAGCTTCTCGGGCGTTACGTCTCCGAGAAAGGGAAAATCATCCCAAGCCGGATCTCCGCTGTCAGCCAGAAGAAACAACGTGAGCTCGCCCGCGCCATCAAACGCGCGCGTTTCCTTGCGCTTCTTCCTTATGTTGCGCAGGACTAAGCCCAATGACCCAGGTTATTCTCCTTGAACGGATCGAACGGCTCGGCGCGATCGGTGATGAAGTCACGGTCAAGCCAGGTTTCGCCCGCAACTTCCTTCTCCCCACCGGCAAAGCGCTGCGGGCGACGGCTGATAACCGCAAACGGTTCGAAGCCGAACGCGCCGCCATCGAAGCGCGCAACGCCGAGGAGCGCGAAAAGGCTGAGGTCTCGTCCCGCTCGGTCGCGGACAAACAGTTCGTGCTCATCCGCTCCGCATCAGATGCGGGCATGCTTTACGGCTCGGTATCCGCCCGCGACATCGCCGAGGTGGCCTCCACCAAAAAGCTCAAGCTGGCGCGCAACAACGTGCTGCTTGATGGTCCCTTAAAGACCCTCGGCATCTTCCCTGTGCGTATTCGTCTGCACCCTGAAGTGACGGTCGGGATTGAGATCAACATCGCCCGCAGCCAAGACGAAGCTGAACGTCAGGCGAAAGGTGAAAACGTTCTCGCCAAGGACGAAGAAGTGATCGAAAAGGTGACCGGCACCGGCTTTGACGACGAGGGCGAAGCGGTCGAGGCACCGGAAACAGACGCCGCAACCGAAGCGGACGCTGAAACAGCGTAACTCGCGGGGCACCAAGCTCCGGCGACGAAAAGGACAAGGGATGAGCGAATATCAGCATCATCCCTCGTCATTCTTGGGCGTTTTTGTCGTTCGCGCTTATGGGGGGCACGGACCACAATGAGAGAGCACTTCCAACGTGGCGGCAGATTCATGGCCGCAGGTGCCGTCGGTTTTGTGGTCGACGCGACTGTCTTCATTCTCCTTACAGGCTATGTCCTTCCCATGCCGCGGGTGACCCGCGCGATATCGATCGCCTGCGCCATCGCCATCACCTTTATGCTGAGCCGACATTACGTCTTTGAAGGTGCGCGCAATCTCACCATCCGGCGTTCCTTGCCGCGCTATCTTTTAAGCCAAAGCCTTGGCCTCACCATCAATTATGGATCGTTCAGCATTCTGATTGGTTTGCTCGAAGGGCGAATCGGAACAGCCATCGCGTTCGGCCTGTCGACCGCCTTGGGCGGCATCGTGAACTATCTCGGTGCTCATTTTTTTGCTTTTAAGGGACGGCACTAAGTCCTTGATCCATGGCATGGGCGAACGGTCCTGCCGTATCCTCCCAACCGATGTGAATAGCTTTTACTTTTTGTTTACCATCGGTGGTGGGAAAGTGGGTCATGGCTGATGGATCCCCTCTCCCCGCGCCAACCGGCGCTGAGCAGCAACAACCTTTTTCGATTGACGCAGAGCAAGCCCTCTTAGGGGCGATCCTTTACGACAACGAGGTCTTTTATAAGATCAATGGTTTTCTGAAGGCGGATCATTTTTATGATCCCCTGCATGGCTTGATCTACAGCGCATGTGAAAAACTGATTAGCTCTGGCCGGCTCGCCTCTCCGGTGATGCTCAACACCTATCTCGGTGAGGAACAAGCTTTCACTGAAGCGGGCGGTGAGCGTTATCTCATCCAGCTTGCGCAGTCCGTGCCCACCACGGTCGGTGCGGCGGACTACGGACGGTTGATTTTCGATCTTTTTGTTTCACGCGGTCTTATCGGCATTGGCGGCGACATGATTGAGCGGGCACGCACCGCCGACATTGAGGAAGATCCCCAAAAACAGGTCGAAGCGGCCGAAAAAGAGCTCTACGCCCTCGCCGAAACTGGAACCTATGGCGGCGGGTTTCAAACCTTTGAAAGTGCGCTCACCGACGCGATCCAAACAGCACAGGCGGCCTTCAATCGCGGCGGCGGGCTGTCGGGCATCTCCACGGGCATGCGCGATCTTGATCAAAAGCTCGGGGGGCTGCACTCCAGCGACCTCTTGATCCTCGCCGGGCGTCCGTCGATGGGCAAGACGGCGCTTGCCACCAACATCGCAGTCAACGCCGCCAAGGCGTATGTTCCGCAGAAAACCGCTGAAGGGACGTACACGGCAAAAGAAGGCGCGCGCGTTGGCTTCTTCAGCCTAGAAATGAGCGCGGACCAGCTTGCATCGCGGATCTTGGCTGAATTCTCCAACATCTCATCGGAAAAAATTCGCCGCGGCGATATTTCCGTCCAGGATTTTGAGCAAATCCATGACGCATCGCTGCAATTGAACGATATTCCTCTTTATATTGATGATACGGGTGGCTTGACGATTGCCCAGGTCGCGGCCCGCGCCCGCCGCCTTAAACGGATGAATGGCCTTGATCTTCTGATCATCGACTATCTTCAACTCTTGGCTGGATCAAAAAAAGTAAGCGAAGGCCGGGTGCAGGAACTGACCGAAATCACCACGGGCCTGAAAGCACTGGCCAAAGAACTTGAGGTGCCGATCGTCGCGCTCAGCCAGTTGTCGCGGCAGGTGGAGGCGCGGGAAGACAAGCGGCCGCAACTCTCTGACCTCCGGGAATCCGGTTCGATTGAACAAGATGCGGACGTTGTGATGTTCGTCTTTCGGGAAGAGTACTATCTTGGCCGTGCGGAACCGCGCGAGGGCACACCCGAACATCTCGAATGGCAACAGACGATGGACGAGGTGCACGGCGTTGCCGAAATCATTATCGGTAAACAGCGGCATGGCCCCATCGGCACCGTGAAACTTGGCTTCCAGCCAGAGTTGACCAAGTTTGGGGACCTTGCCAATCCTGATCGCTTCCCGCAGCGCTATTAGAGCCTGCGCCCCTAAGCGGAGGTGCCCTGATGAGCGATGATTATCGCCCTCGCCTAACGGTCGATCTTGGCGCGCTGCGCCGCAACGCGCGCTCGGTCGCCGCCATGCGGCCAGGGGCTGCGCTGATGCCAGTGATCAAAGCCGATGCTTATGGTCTGGGTGCGGAAAAGGTCGTCGAAGCACTGTCCACGGAAGGTGTGACCACATATTTCGTCGCGTTCGCTGAAGAGGCTGTGCCCCTTCTCAACATAGCACCCGACGCGGTTTTTTATGTTTTTGGCGCAGCGCCGGGCACCGGTCCTTACGCAGAGAAGATGAGGCCGATCCTTTATCGCCGAGAAGATCTTGAGACATGGAATGGCTCGCCCTGCGCGGTGCAGATTGAGCTGGGCATGAACCGTCTCGGGCTTCGGCTCGAAGCACTGAATGGCCTGGCGCCACGTGACGATGTCACCCTCGTGATGGCGCATATGAGCGATGCCGGGACGCCCTCCTCGCCGCGCATCGCTGAACAACGCGCGCAGTTCTTGCGCTCGATTGAGCCGCTCAAAAACTACTTTCCGCAAGCGGCGATGAGCCTCTCTTCAACCGGGCATTTGATGATCGGCGCAGATGTTGACGAGACAGCGATCCGGCCGGGGATCGGCCTTTATGGTGCATCGCCTGGGCCACAAGGCGCTTTGGAAAACGTCGCCACCTTTGAAGCGCGCGTGATGTCAGTGCACGACGTCCCGGCCGGGGAGACCGTCGGCTACAGCGGACGGTGGACCGCAACCCGGACATCGCGCATCGCAACACTTGGCGCAGGGTATGCTGATGGCCTCCCACGCAACCTCACGAACAAAGGCAAAGTCTGGCTTGCAGGGGCAGAGCACCCCATCGTTGGTGTCGTGTCGATGGATTTGACCACCGTCGATGTTACCGAGGCTGATGGCGTATCGGTCGGTGACTGGGCTGAGGTTTTCGGGTCTCGGATCAATATCGCAGAGGTGGCGGGCAAGCTTGAGACGATCGACTATGATCTCTTGACAGGCATCAGAGGGCGGACGGTTCGCCGTTACATTGAGACGAGCCCAAAATAGCGCAAAACATCGTCATAATCCCGCCTGAGCGCCCGCTCTTTGGCTTCTGCCTCCCCATCGAGGCCCCATTTTTCCGCTTGATAGGTCTCATCGAGGCGCGCGGCGGCAATGGCGTCCTCAGGACTTTTCTCTGCATAAAGAGCAAGAATTGCTGATCCTGTGATCTCGGTCAAAAGCTTGCGGGGGAAAAGTTCTTCCGTCGGCATGGCGGCCACCCGGGCTCTGATAGCCGCTAGCGTGTCTTCTGGCTGCTCCACCGGCAACAAACCTTCAGTGATCACAAAGGAAAGGCCGTCTTCCCGCGCACGGTCTAGAAACGGATCAAAGAGCGCCTTCTGCCTTGCCGCCAGCGTTTGATCATCGGCACGGTAACAAAGAAGATCGCTGGAGGCGTAGGAGGCGATCGTCTCGGCGAACTCGCCGCGCCCGTGATCGCCAGCATCGATGACAAATCCATGGATCCGCGTCAGCGGCATCGCGTCTAAGCGAATCTCCTCCGTCTGCGCATCCCATTCATCGCAAAGAGCTCGCGCCAGGGTCTCGCCCTTCGCGATGAGGTCGTTTCGACCCGCGGTCTTGGCCACCCGTCCGTCCAACGCAATGGCGAAACCGCCACCAACGGGCTCCACTGTCACATCGCTATAAAAACGTTTTGGTGCGGACACTACATCTCCTCCGGCCAGGCTGGACGCGCATCCTGCGGAAAAGCGAAAAGATTCCAGGTTTCCAGCATATGCCCGGTCAGAGGCGCCTCAAGCGATAGCGGCTGACGATGGGGGCGCGGCACGACCAAGCGCCGGCAAAAGAGGTGCATTTTCGATGGCAGGCCTTCGAGTTTTGCCTCCGCTCCACCATATTTCCCATCACCAACAATCGGTGTTCCAATCAGTTGCATATGCGCCCTTAGCTGATGGGTGCGTCCGGTGATCGGACGTAAAGCGACGAAGGCTGCGCGTTGCGCCGCTGTGTCGATCACCTGATAGTCGCTGATAGCAATCTGTCCCTGATCAGAGAACCGCGCCTTTTCTTGCCCAGATGGGCCAGACTTTTCGAGCTTGGCGTCAATCCGACCCTCCGTCGGCGAAGGGATGCCGCGGACCAGCGCCCAGTACTCTTTCTCAATGCTCCGACCTTTGAACGCCTCGGTGAGCCAAGCTGCGGCTTGCCGCGTCTTGGCCGTCATCAAAAGGCCGCCCGTATCTTTGTCGAGGCGATGCACCAACCGCCCGCGTGGCCCATCCCGCGCCGCATCTTGCAACAGACCGTCTATGTGATCGGCGGTTTTAGCGCCGCCTTGAACCGCCAAACCAAAGGGTTTGTTGAGGACCAGAACATCATCATCCTGATAGACCGTCATCGCCGCAAGCGCTGCTTGCGCGTCGGCACGGCTCCGCTGGTGCTCACGAGGGACGACCTCCCCGGCTTGCGGCATTGGAGGAACACGGATGGTTTCCCCCGCAGCGATACGGCGGGACGCCTGCACACGCCCACCATCAACCCGGACCTGCCCCTTACGGAGCATTTTCTGTAAAGCACCGAAAGCCAATTGCGGGTAGTGCTGTTTAAACCAGCGATCCAGACGCTGGCCATCGTCATCCTGTTTCACGGTCACCATCTGTGGACCTGTCATGCCAAGGCCTTTCCGACCCACTGGCCAGCCATAAAGGCAAAAACCGCGATAGTCACGGAGGCAAAAAGATAGATCACCGTTAACGGAAGGTCATCAGACCCAAGACGGACAATATCAGCAGCAAACGTGCTAAACGTCGTCAACCCGCCAAAGAGGCCCGCGGTGATCAGAACCGTGATCACCTCTGATCGACCCGCGAGCAGAACGAGCGCCAAGCCAAGACCAAACGATCCCGCCACATTGAGGATCGCAATGCCAAGCGCACCGCCGATGCCAAAGCTCAAAAAAGCAAAACGCAAGGCCGCGCCAATAGCGCCGCCAAGGCCAGCTGCGAGAATAGAAAGGGAAACACTGCTCACAAAAAGGGGGATAGCGCCCATGGCGCCGTCGTCAAAGCGTTAGGTGGCGAGCGCGATCAAGGCGTCGACATCGGCCTCAAGATTGATTTCGAGGGACGAGGTCACCTCCAGCGCCCGGTCCTCAAAAACATCGGCGTCTGGATGGGCCAAACGCCATGCCGCCACCGCTGCGTCCCGTTCACGCAAAAGGGCCACGATTTGCGGCCGATACAGCCGCACCATGGCGCTGATCCACAAATTGAGCGGCCAACTTGGTTTGCTTCGATCGATGACAAAGCGATCGAGAAAGTTGATCACCTCATCGGCAGGGAACCAAACCTCGCCGGTAACCCAACGGTTGGTGGTGAAAAGCCGGATCGGCCTGCCCATAGCGTCCATGCCTATCCCAATGAGATGCGCCGCGATGTCAGCTGGATCGTCGGGGATCTCACTATTGTCGGGATCGGGCCGAGCATCGCCCATCCCTGGACCCCGTAAGAAGAGGTGGAAATGGCCATGTTCATCATCGTGGATCGACGGCGCAGCCTCTTCTTTTGGATGGGCATGGTAGTAATATTGCCCATGGCTTTCGCGGTCATAGACATCACCGTCGGGAAGATGCTCCCACACCGTGAAGCCTTCTGACGTTTCCAAAATCTCCGCGACCAGGTTTGAGTCCGACTTTTGCAGCACACGCATGGTCTCGGAGATGGTTGCTGCTGCATCGAGCCGCGCCTCGAGATCCTCGGGGTTCAAAATCGTCACGGGCGCGGCTTCGTTGGTCATCGGATGGTTAGCCTCCGCTTACTGAGGGCTGCAAGGATTGCATGGGTTGCAAGGATTACAAGGTGCGGCTGCAGCGCATGGGTTAGCTGCGCAAGGATTATGGGCCGCGCAGGGATTGGCTGCACAGGGGTTTTTTGCCGCGCAAGGATTGGCCGCGCACGGGTTCTTCGCCGCACATGGGTTCGCAGCGCACGGATTGGCGGCGCAAGGGTTCGCTCTAGCCTGGCAAGGAGAGCACGGCTTGCACCCGCCACATTGCGCGTAGCCCGACTTGGCGGCGCACGGGCCACATGGCTTAGCACCACCACAGGGGTTGGCGCCCGAACAAGCCGATGCGGCAGCAAGCGTCAGGCCAGCGGCAGCTCCTCGAAGCGCGGCGCGGTTGATGGGGCGGCGAAAAGGCAAACGGGTCATAAAGTGTCCTCTTGATGGATGCGTTGGATGACACTGCTCTCTTCGCTCTTTGGTCAGGAAAGTTGCAGGCGGACCCGTGTGATGTGGCATAATTCGCTCATCTCTCTTAGATTGCCAGGTGATATGCCCGCTGTGCCCCCGCTTTCCGACGAGACAGTCTCGCTTCAGCTTACCAAGCCCGTTGTGCTTGTCGGGCTGATGGGCGCTGGAAAAACCTCGACGGGTCGCAGGCTCGCTAAGCGTCTTGGTGTGCCTTTCGCCGATGCCGACGATGAGATCGAGGAAGCCGCGGGCATGCGCATCGCTGATATTTTTGAGATCTACGGCGAAGCGGAGTTTCGCGACGGCGAGCGCAAAGTGATGCAGCGCCTTTTGTCCGGCCCGCCCCATGTCCTGGCCACCGGCGGCGGTGCTTTCATGAATGATGAGACCCGCGCCTTGGTCAAAGAAACATCGACCTCCGTGTGGCTACAAGCGGACCTCGCCACCCATGTGCGCAGGACGGCGATGCGCGACACACGGCCCATCCTCCGCCAGGGCAATCCAGAAGACATCCTCCGTAAGCTTCTCAAGGAGCGCAGTCCGGTCTATGCGCAAGCAGATATCACCGTGGTGAGTGACGACGGCGCCCTGGCAGACACCGCTGCTCGGATCATCGACGCCCTTGCCACCTTCAGCCAAGAAGGCGGCATCATCTAATGCGCATCGTCCCTGTGGATTTGGGTGGAAGGTCCTATGACGTCCGGATCGGCGCTGGCGCCTTGTCGGCATCAAGAGAGCTGCTGCGTTCTCTTACCGCCAAGCCGAGCGCGATTGTCGCCGACACAGCCGTGTTGGCATTGCACCGTGAAAAGCTCTCAAGCGTTCTGCCTGGCCTACCGATCATCGAGGTCGCTCCTGGCGAGGCCTCTAAATCTTGGTCGGTATTTGAACGCGTGACCGAAGAGTTATTGGCTGCAGGCGTTGAACGCGGCGGCGCTGTGGTTGCTTTTGGCGGCGGTGTTGTGGGCGATCTCACCGGTTTTTGCGCCGCTACGCTCCGCCGCGGCTGCGGCTTTATCCAAATCCCCACAACGCTGCTCTCGCATGTTGATAGCTCCGTCGGCGGAAAAACGGCGATCAATACCGCTGCGGGCAAAAACCTCGTCGGGGCTTTCCATCAGCCTTCGGTCGTTGTGATTGACACAGACTTTCTACTCACTCTTCCGCACCGTGAGCTTCTTGCAGGCTACGCTGAGGTGGTCAAAACAGCAGCGCTTGGTGACCCTGGCTTTTTCAGCTGGCTTGAGGAACGCGGCGAGGACGTCATCGCTGGCGATCCTGAGGCGCGGGAGGAAGCGATCGCACAGAGCTGTGCTGACAAGGCCGCGATTGTCGGGGAGGACGAGCGCGAGGCGGGCAAGCGGGCGCTCCTCAACCTTGGTCACACCTTCGGCCATGCGCTTGAAGCCGAGGGCGGTTATGATGGTCGGCTTCTTCACGGCGAAGCCGTCGCGCTTGGCATGGCCATGGCCGCGCGGTTCTCTGTGGTGCGAGGCTTCTTACGCGACGACGAGGCCCAACGGGTGATCCGGGTGCTGGGCGATGCGGGCCTTCCCACCCACATGTCTGCCATCAGCTGGCTTGAAACATCGGCTGAAGCGCTTCTTGGCCATATGCGGCAAGACAAAAAGGTCGAAGATGGTCAGATCACCTTGATCCTGTTGCGCGCTGTTGGTGAAGCGTTCATCGCTAAGGACGAAGATCCCGCATCGCTGCTTGCGTTTTTGAAGGATGAGACGCACCTCTAGGGTCCCATGATCACCACTGGTCTCTTCATTTTTGGACTGCTGTTTCTTTCCGGCTTTTTCTCCGGCTCTGAAACAGCGCTGACGGCCACGTCGCGCGCCCGTATGCGGACGCTTGAGCTCAAAGGCGATAAGCGCGCGGCCGCCGTGACCCGCATCACAGAGGACCGTGAGCGATTGATCGGCGCGATCCTTTTGGGCAACAACCTTGTCAACATTTTGGCATCAGCGCTGGCCACCACCCTCTTTAGCCAAATGTTCCCAGGCTCAGGCGTCGTCATCGCCACCGCCGTGATGACCGTTCTTGTGCTGGTTTTCGCCGAGGTCATGCCAAAGACAGCGGGCATCGCGCGCGCCGATAATGTCGCTATGCTGGTAGCACCCATCATGGAGCGGATCATTCCGATCTTCGCGCCGATCACCTCGATCGTGCAAGCGATCGTGCGGACCACATTGCACCGACTGTTCGGCGTGGACGTCACGGAAATGAACGATGCTCTATCGGTCCAAGATGAACTCAAAGGCGCGATTGAGCTGCACCATGAAGAAGGGCAGATGGAGAAAGAGGCGCGCGATATCATCCGCGGCGCGCTGGAGCTTGATCAGATCAACGTGGATGAGATCATGATCCACCGGAAATCCGTGGAGATGCTGGACGTCAACACGGCGCCGCGGGAGATCGTTGAGTCAGTTCTTGAATCAAAGTTCACACGTATTCCTCTTTATGATGATGACCAAGACAACATTATTGGCGTCCTGCACGCCAAAGATATGCTCCGTGCCCTTTGGAAAGCGGGTAATGACCCGGCGGAGGTTGATTTCCGCGACATCGCGATGGAGCCCTATTTCATCCCAGAGACCACCACGCTCAAAGAACAGCTTGATGCCTTTAAAAAGACACAGCTGCATTTTGCCTTGGTCATCGATGAATATGGCGCCCACCAAGGCCTTGTGACGCTTGAGGATATTCTCGAAGAGATCGTCGGCGAGATCGAGGATGAGCACGACGTCGCCGTGGTCGGTGTTGAGCGCCAGCCCGATGGCTCGGTGATCGTCCAAGGCGATGTCACCATCCGTGACCTCAACCGGATGATGGACTGGCGTCTGCCCGATGACGAGGCCGTGACAGTTGCAGGCCTCGTTATTCACGAAGGACGCTGCATCCCCGATGTCGGCCAGATGTTCAGCTTCCACGATTGCCGCTTCGAAATCCTCGGCAAACGGAGAAATCAGGTGACGAGCCTGAGGGTCGTGCCGCTGAAGGATGCGGCGTAGGCGCTCCGGCCCGACGCAAGGTAATGCTGACGTGATGAGAGGTTGGCTCACAACCGATGCAGCGACGCCTTTATGCTAAGCGGTACTGTCGGACGGAAGGATCGCTTCCCAGAGACCAACTAGGACCGCCAACGCGCCCACAAGCATCACTGCCGTCAAAGCATCAATTCCCCAAAAGGCGATCCCGAGCGAGGAGAGATAGACAGTGATGAGACTACCAAGGGTAAAGCCAACGAGCTTCAACGCGTCGAACAGATCCTTGCGGGAGGAAAACGCCGATTGCAGCAGCATCAAAGGTAACATCAGTACAAAGATGATAGAAGAGATGATGACCGTTATGGTGAAGGCTTCCCGATACCAAGGCACAGAGCCAACGGATCGGTCAAAGACAAAATATCCCATACCAAAGGCCATCAAGGCCATAAAAACGATTACGCTCAATAGCGGCGCAAAGACTGTCCAGTTGCGCACCAGAACACCGGGTGAATATCGCCACATTGTGCTGAAAATCAGATACACGTTGAGGAGGATGTCGGCGTAAAATGTCGGTTCGCTCATGGGTCTAAGGAAGTCCCAAAATAGGCCCTCAAAGTGCCTATAGTAAAATGACATGTGCTCGCGATAGACCTCCAGCAGCGGCTCGAGACTGGTCATGTCCACCAACGCAGCAGCGAGGCCAACGCGATCTAACGACGACCAAAGGTTGAGACCGAGCCATACCAATCCGACCACCGTGAGGATCGCCCGAACAAAGCGCCAGAGTCTCTTCATCCCCAAAAACCTCTATCAACGCAGCTGCGCGTATCGGCATCAACACCCGAGCAGCAGCCTACCAGTAGAATCCCAGGAGGCAATTCAGTCACGCTCACTCTGACCAGCCGATCAGGTGCGCGCTTCGCTGATTGACGCAGGGGCGCAGCCGGTCGACGATGCGGATATGACCCGACCCCTCAACATCGTCGTTCTCACTGGCGCTGGCATTTCCGCTGACTCAGGCGTTGATACATTCCGTGATCAGAATGGTGTTTGGCAAAAAAATGATCCGATGAAAGTGGCGACGCCTGAGGGTTTTGCTGAAGATCCCGAACGGGTTCACGCGTTTTACAACGCCCGCCGCAAGCAGCTGCCTAGCGTTCAGCCCAATGCGGCCCATATCGCTCTTGCTGAGCTGGAAGACGCGCTGGTAACGCGCGGCGGGTCCCTCACGCTCGTCACGCAAAATGTCGATGACCTTCATCAGCGGGCCGGCAGCCAGAACATCTTGCCGATCCACGGGCTTCTTCAGAAGGCAGAGTGTTACGCCTGCGGGAATGTCGTTGAGTGGACAGGCGATCTGTCGACGCAAACCCCCTGCCCGGCCTGCAGCGCCAAAGCCATGCGCCCCTATATCGTTTGGTTTGGGGAGATCCCGCGCCATTTCGATGAGGTGGAAGAGCGGATGATGCAGGCGGATCTTTTCGTTGCCATCGGCACGTCCGGGGCGGTCTACCCCGCCGCGGGCCTTGTGGGCCTTGCGGCTCGTCGAGGGATCCCTCGGATCGAGCTTAACCTCGACCCTTCGGACAATGCTGGTCTGTTCACGGACCGCCGCTACGGTAAGGCGAGCGACGTCGTGCCAGCATGGGTGGCGGATGTCCTGAACGACGGGCGATGATCTCTCTGCCGATCATTTCTGCGGCAAGCCCAATTGCGCCATCGCAGCAAGGCCTGACCACCAAGAGGCGGGCCGCGGCTTTGGCTTTGTAACGGGCGCGGGTTTGGGCTGAGGTGCTTCTTTCCGCATGGGTATCTCCTCTCGACAGGATGTGGAGATTGAGTTATGGAACCTCAACCCAAGTTGAGGTCAAGCTTTGAATTCGACTCCCCTACCAAAGGCTCTCACCCCCGGCCAGGCCGCAAGCCGGGCCGGGCTGACGGTCTCCGCGCTCCACTTTTACGAGCGCGAGGGGCTCATTTCGTCATGGCGTACCTCGGGAAACCAGCGGCGTTACGACCGCGCCGTCCTCAGGCGCCTCGGTGTCATCAAGACCGCCCAAAACCTTGGGATTCCGCTGGCGGAAATTCGCGACAAGCTGAGTGCTCTGCATCCTGAAGATCCGCCCAGCCGAGATGAGTGGGCGGAGGTCGCAAGCGGCTGGCGTGAAGATCTCAGCGAACGGATCGCCAAGCTCACCCGTTTGCGTGATGCGCTTGATGGGTGCATCGGTTGCGGCTGCCTCTCGGCGAGCAAGTGCCCTCTCAATAACCCCAACGATCGCGCAGCGCAGCGCGGGACAGGCGCATGTTATGTCGAAGACGGCGGCGTCGCCCGCGAGGATGCGCCCGCTTGACCCGCTCGCACCTCACCTCCACGGGGGAGTGATGACCGACAGTTCCGCTCCGGCGCCGCGTTTCGCGCTCCTCTTCATGTTCATCACGATCCTGATCTCGATGATCGGCTTCGGCATCATCATGCCAGTGATGCCTGATCTCTTGACCGAGGTGACGGGAAAATCGGTGTCCGAAGCGGCATCACGGGGCGGCTGGCTCTACTTTGCCTATGCGCTGGCGCAGTTCGTGATGTCACCGATTCTGGGCGGCTTGTCCGACCGTTTTGGCCGCCGGCCGGTGATCCTCTTGTCGCTTCTGACCTATGCGATCGATTTTTTGTTGCTGGCGATGGCCCCAACCTACGCCTGGCTGGTCTTTGCGCGGGTGGTGTCGGGGGCAACGGCCGCCACCTATTCAACCGCCAACGCTGTGATCGCAGATGTCTCCCCGCCCGAGAAAAGGGCCAGCAATTTCGGGCTGATGGGCGCCGCCTTTGGCCTGGGGTTCATCATTGGGCCTGTGATCGGAGGCTTGTTTGGCGAAATGGGCACCCGTGCACCGTTTTTCGCGGCCGCCAGCTTGGCGTTCATCAATGTGCTGTTCGGTTTCTTCGCCCTGCCAGAGACCCTGCGCGAGAAGCGGGACTTTAATATCTTGAGGGCCAATCCCTTGGGTAGCCTCGTCTCCGTCAGCCGCCACGGGACAGTGTTCACGGTGCTCGGCGCTTACTTCCTGATGCAGTTTGCGCATCAAGCGCTGCCCTCGGTCTTTTCCTATTTTGCGGTGTTCAAGTTTGGATGGACGCCCGCCGATATTGGTTATGCGCTGACTTTTGTCGGGGTCACCGCCGCGATCGTTCAAGGCGGCCTCACACGGCGGATTATACCAGCAATTGGGGAAGCGAGATCAGTCCTGATCGGTGCCACGGCCATGACGATCAGCTTTTTGGGCTACGCCTTCTTCGCGCCGACCGGCGTCTATATTTATCTCTGGATCTTTGTTGGCGCGCTTGGCGGTCTGATGATGCCTGCGATGCAAGGGATTATGTCCACCGCCGTGCCGGCCGATAGCCAAGGTGAGCTGCAAGGTGCTGTCGCCTCAGTCATGTCGCTCACGATGATGACGAGCCCGCTGGTGATGACCTCGATCTTTACTTACTTCACCAGCGGTGAGGCGGGCGTCATCTTTGCGGGCGCGCCGCTGCTGGTCAGCTGCCTTTGCATCATCGGCAGCATGGTCCCATTTGCCCTTATCGTCGCCCGCTCATCCCGCGGCGAGCCTCAGCCTTCGCCAGGGGCCAGCGCCTGAACCGAGAGCGCGTGGACGGGACCGGCGAGTTCGTCCTTGAGGGCAGCATTCACCGCGCGCTGACGGGCCACACGGTTTTGCCCTTCGAAGGAGGGGCTGACGATTCGCACGCGAAAATGGCTCTCACCGCCTTCTGGTGCGCCCGCATGCCCCTTGTGCAAATGGCTCTGGTCCACAATATCAAGCGCTTCTGGGGCAAATGCCGCCTTCAGCTTTTGCTCAATCGTTTCCGCCACAACGCCCATCAGCTTCACCTTTGAAAATGCCGCAGTCGGCACACGATCGGGTCTTAAGTCAAGGCTGGTTCGGAACTGCGGTCGGGACCATAATCACCCCATGGCCGACGACCAATACAGCTACCGCCCCCGTCACGGGTTCGATATTCGGATCAAGCCGACCAAGGGCTCTCGCAACGCCAAGAAAAGTTGGGCGAAAACGGAGACTCGCGTCTGCGATATTGAGGGTTGCAACAACCCCGCGGAGACGCGCGCACCGAAATCGCCAGAGCAGATGGATGAGTATCTCTGGCTGTGCACATCATGCGCCCGGGAGCACAACAAGAACTGGAATTTCTTCGAGGGCAAAACCGACGCCCAAGCCGCCGCCATGCGAGACCAGGCACGCTATGGCGATCGGCCGACTTGGCAGTTCTCGAAGAACGGTCGCGCCTCCGCCGCCGCACGCGCTGGGCTCGATGGCCTCCACGAAATCGACAACGCCGTGGGTGGCCAGACTCGGATGGAGAATGCGGGTCCAGAAAACGACATTTATCGCGAGGGGCGTCGCCTCACCCGCCTTCAGCTCCAAGCCTTCCGCACCATGAACTTAAAACCAAACGCGTCCTCCGGTGAGCTGCGTCGCCGCTATGCTGAGCTCGTCAAACGGTTCCACCCCGACAGCAACGAAGGCGATCGCTCCGCCGAAGAGCAGCTGCAAGAGGTGATCAAAGCGCATCAAATCTTGAAAAAGGCTGGCTTCTGTTAGGCCCAACTAACCGACCAAAAAGATCGCCGAGAGACCCAAAAAGGCGAAAAATCCAACGACATCCGTCACCGTCGTCACAAAGACTGCAGAGCTGACAGCGGGATCTTGGCCGATCCGTTCTAGCCCAATCGGCACGAGGATACCCGCAAGACCCGCGCAAATCATGTTGATGACCATCGCGCCAGCGAGAACAAGCCCAAGAGCAATCGCCTCAGGACGGGGCTCCCCCACCAAGATGTCGTACCAGATCGCGGCGGCAAACCCCATCAACGCAGCAAAGGCCAGACCGTTGAGTGTCGAGACAGCGGTCTCGCGCCACACCGCCCGCAGCATATTCGCAGCTGTCAAGCTCCGTGTCGAGAGATTCCGTACCGCGACCGTCATGGTCTGTGTGCCCGCATTACCGCCCATTGAGGCAACAATCGGCATCAACACCGCCAGAGCAACCATTTGTTCGATCGTCGCGTCAAACACACCAATCACCAGGCTGGCTAAGATCGCCGTTCCCAGATTGACGAACAACCACGCAAATCTCGATCGTGCCACCTTTGGCACGGAGACGTTGACCGAGCTGTCATCGGAGGCGACCCCGGCGAGGGCCAGCATGTCTTCATCTGCTTCTTCACGGACGATTTCAACGACATCATCGACCGTGATCATCCCCACAAGGCGGTTTGATTCGTCAACCACAGGGGCTGAAATAAGATTGTATTTTTCAAAGAGATAGGCGACTTCTTCTTGATCCATCTGGGCATCAATGACAATCGGATCGGGCACCACCAAATCGGCAACCACGGTGCTTCGTTTGGCCTTGATAAAGCGACTGAGCGGCACAAGGCCCATGATCTTGTAGCTGGGATCAACAACGTAGACGTCGTAAAATGTATCGGGCAACCGTTCCACCGAGCGCAGACGATCGAGAATCTGTCCGACGTTCCAATAGCCAGGCGCTGCGAACACTTCTCGCTGCATGAGCCGACCCGCGCTCTCATCATCATATTTAAGGGCGGACTGCAGCGCGAGCCGATCAGCGATCGGCATTTCAGCGAGGACCTCTGCCCTTTCGTCGTCATCCATGTCGCCGAGCACGAACGCAGCCTCATCGGAATCGAGTTCGGTGACTGCTTCGGCAAGCTGTTCTGTGGGGAGAACATCGATGACGAAATCGCGCGCCACCTCCTCAAGCTCGGGCAACGCTTCGGCGGGCAACGCATCGCCGATGATCGTCAGAAGACTGCGGCTCTCATCATCACTGAGCTGTTCGATCAAATCCGCGACGTCAGCGGGGTGCAATTCTGCGGCGAGCCGGCGTACATCCTCGAAAGCTTCGTCATCAATCAGATCACGAATATTCCGAATAAAGTCGGGTGTCAGCGAACCGCGCTCATCGAGGGGTTGCTCAGCATCATGGAGAGGTTTGGAAGTTGACCCCTCCGCGGAGCGCGGCTGGGGCGTGATGGTCTCGGACACGCGTCAGTCATCCTCCAGTGTCAACGGGGCTTGGTGGGCGCACCATAACGGTAAAGCCGGCCCAGGCAACTGACGCGCTGCGCCTTAAGCCCGGGCAGGATCGAAGACACCGCTCACGACAACCAACACAACAATCGCCCAGACCGGGATGGTGATGAGCGTTGTGCGCTTCACCTTCCACCAAATCGCTGGATCAACCGGGGCCCCGCGATCGACGCCTTTGACATGACGCTCAGGCTCTTCCCACACGCTTTTCGGCCGCATAGGGAGCACCGTGAAGAGGCATAACCACCAGATGAGGATGAAGCTGATAACAGCACCTGGAATGCTCATGGTCAGACCCTTAAAATCATCACAGCGATATCCGAGCGTTTACCCCAACGCGGGCTAAGCTCTGACCGCACAGCCCTTCGGATATGGTTTTCGAGTTCCTTATCGTCCATCCGGCGGGGGCGCGGCAAAGCGTCAAGTGCATCATCAACCGCGTCTTCGATCAGGCTGGGGAGGTCCTCTCCATCATTATCCGACCGCGGCACACCCTTCACCACGATGGGGTGGCGGTCCTTGATTTTTCCTTTGTCATCGATGGCAACGGCGATCACCACCATGCCATCTTCACTAAGGCGTCGCCGCTCTCGCAGCGCCTGATCGCCATCACCGACCAAGATACGGCCGTCGAGGTAAAGCCGACCTGAGGGCACTTCATCAACACGCTGAGCAGGCCCCGGCGCCAGGCGAATGAGATCGCCATTTTTCGGAACAATCGATCGTTCAGCGCCAATGGTGGTGGCGAAAGCACCGTGTTCAGCCAAATGGCGCGCCTCACCATGCACAGGGATCGCGATTTTAGGCCGAACCATACCGTACATGTCCTTTAATTCATCCCGGCAAGGATGTCCTGAGACATGGATATAAGCATCACTCTCGGTGATGACCGAGACTCCCGCTTCGGTGAGTTGGTTCATCAACCCAAAAATTGGGCGTTCATTTCCTGGTATGATCTTAGAGCTGAATAAGACTGTATCGCCTTCGTTTAAAACAAGGTCGGGGTGATCATCACGCGCGATACGGGCCAACGCGGCACGCTCTTCGCCTTGGCTACCAGTGCAGAGATAGAGAATTTTATCATTAGGCAGATAGCCTGCTTCCCCGGGTTCGACAAAGGAGAGGCCGTGAGGAAGAAGTCCGACCTGCCGCGCCACATCAATCATGCGCAGCATCGATCGGCCCAGTAAGCACACCGATCGATCAGCCTTCACCGCCGCCCGGCAAACGGAGACAAGCCGCGATACATTGGAGGCAAAGGTGGTCACCGCCACCCTTCCCTTTTGCTGCATAATGATTTGACCCAAGGTCTCCGCAACATCGCTTTCCGAGCCGGAGACGCCTTCGGAAAACACATTGGTGCTATCACAAACCATCGCCAGGACACCATCGCGACCAAGTTCCTCGATCGTTTTTCGATCCGTCCGCTCACCGATAACTGGTGAGGGGTCTATCTTAAAGTCCCCCGTATGAAACACCGTTCCCAAGGGCGTTCGGAGTGCAATTGCATTCGGCTCCGGTATAGAATGGGTCAGTGTGATGAATTCTATCCCGAACGGCCCCAGCTCAAAGGACGCGCAAAGATCAACAATATGCAAGGGCATATCGATGATACCCACATCGGCGAACTTCCGCCTGACGAGCTCTGCGGTGAAAGGCGTTGCGTAGATTGGACCCTCAAACCCAGGCCACAAATGGGCCACAGCGCCAATATGGTCCTCATGCCCATGGGTTAGAACGAGACCCAGAAATTCCCCGCCCGCATCAAGATCATCGAGAAGATAATCTGTGTCTGGCGTCACCAAATCAATGCCAGGCAGATCATCACCAGCAAAAGTGACCCCGCAGTCGATCATCAACCACTGCCGTTGGTGGGGTGGGCCAAATCCATAAAGATTGAGGTTCATCCCAATCTCGCCCGACCCGCCAAGGGGCAAAAAGACGAGTTCATCCGTCATAAACGCCCCTAAGATCCTGTCGCCAAACGATTGGCTATTTCATTCAGCCCGCGGATTGTTAAGTCAGGGTCGAAATGATCTATACAATCCGTCACCCCTTCGAACAACGAGGAAACACCACCCGTTGCCACCACCGTCATCGGCGATCCGTATTCCGCTTTTATTCGGCCGATCATCCCCTCAATGAGACCAATATAGCCAAAGAAAATTCCCGATTGGAGCGCCGAAATGGTGGACGTTCCAATCGCCCCGTTTGGCTTGGCAATAGCGATGCGCGGCAACTGGGCCGCTGCATCATGCAACGCTTTCTGACTTAAATATATTCCAGGAGAAATGACCCCTCCCTCGAAACCTCCGTCAGCACCCACCACGTCAAAGGTGGTCGCGGTACCGCTATCCACGATAATCAGTGGTCCGCCATATTTAATAAATCCGCCAACCGCGCCTACCAATCGATCTGCCCCCGCTTCGCTTGGCCGGTCGATACGCACCGGTACGCCTGGGATCGTGGGGCCCACGACCATCGGCTCGACAGTGAAATATCGGCGCGCCAGATTGCGCAAGTGAAACAGCGATTGCGGCACCACCGTGGAGATCACGCATCGATCAATCAGGCCAAGGTCACCGCGCCCGCTCAAGTTCAACAACTGCAGCAGCCAGACGGCGTACTCATCGGCCGTGCGCTCAGGCAACGTCGCTGAGCGCCAACTCTCAAGCGTGGTCCCCTCGTCAATAAGGGCAAAAACGGTATTGGTGTTTCCGACATCGATGGCCAACAGCATCTGAACTGTCTGCCTTAATATGAAGCGCGCGTCACCTGGGCGCGGCGTCGCCAGCCACAATCGTGTCCAAGGTCCCGTCCTCGCGCCTTAAAAGCATGTGCCCCTGCCCGTTGATGTCCTCAAACCGCCCGGTGACCCCGTCGGTGCCATCGCGGCGAATGGTGATCTCTTGCCCGATCCGCCACGCATGGGCGCGCCAAGCCTCAAGAATGCCCCACGACCCGTTGCGTTCGAGCCGATCCATCAGCCCAACAAGCCGTTGGCCAAGGACATCGCCAAAACTTTCGGGATCAGGCCCTTGCCCCTCAGCAAAAACAGCGCGTGCGGGAAACACCGTCTCTTGGGGCGCCGCGGTGAGATTGACGCCGATCCCGATGATAAGCGCTGAATCGTTTGCGTGATGCACAAAGGAAATGAGGATGCCTGCCACCTTCTTGTCATCGATCAGCACGTCGTTGGGCCATTTTAAGGCAATCGCCCCTGGGTCCGCGCCATGCCCAATCAGCGTATCCCGTAGAGCCAAGCTCGAGAGCAACGCCGCTGCGCCAGGAACTTCCCGCGCCTGGCGTCGCGCATCGACGAGAAAAGACCCGGCAAAGTTTTCCCGGCTGTGGTCCCATGGTCGTCCCTGCCGACCCTTACCCGCCGTTTGTAGACCTGCGCTGATTAATAACGGCCGGGGTGCACCCGCCATGAACGCGGCGTGGGCATCATCATTGGTCGAACCTGTCTCTTGAAGCCGCCGATGCTCCATCACCTAGAGCGCGGGAAAAAGAGCCTGCGCCGCTGCCGCCGCAAGACCAGCCAGTGGACCCACCAAAAAGACGATGCCAGCCACCACAGCCACTGTTGATCCCGATGCTGTCAATCGCACCGCGGTGCTTTGCTCTTGAATGAATTCTGAGCTCGGTTCGGCCATCCAGATTGTTCTGATCACGGATAGATAATAGAACGTCGAAATTACACTGGTCACAACCCCGACAATAGCCAGCAACAGAAGACCTTCTTGGACGGCCGCCAAGAACACATAGAATTTCGCAAAAAACCCGATGAGTGGAGGAATTCCAGCAAGGGATAGAAAAAGCGCGGTGAACATCAACGCGAGACCTGGCCGGGTTTGCGATAGGCCCGAAAGATCAGAGATGTTCTCCGCCATCCCCTCCGCCCGGCGCATGGTCAGAATACAGGCGAACACACCAAGCGTCATCAGAACATAGATCGTCATATAACTGATCATACCGGAAAGCCCAGCTTGGCTTCCCGCCGTTAGCCCGATCAGCGCATAGCCCATATGACCAATCGAGGAATAAGCCATCAGCCGTTTGATATTGGTTTGAACGACCGCTGAAAGCGCGCCGATGATCATCGATGACGCTGCAATCAACCAAAGAACAGGCTGCCAATCATCGATCAGACCAGGGAAGGCCTGCACCAGGACCCGGCCGAAAAGGAACATACCCGCAAGCTTTGGCGCGGCTGCAAGGAAAGCCGTGACGGGTGTGGGCGAGCCTTCATAAACATCGGGCGTCCACATGTGAAACGGCGCTGCCGAGACTTTAAAGGCGAGCGCCGAGATAAAGAAGACAAGGCCAAAGGTCAGACCAATGGGACTGGATGCGGATGATCCAACGGCCGCGATATCAGCAAATTGCGTGGAACCCGCGAAGCCATAAATGAGCGAGGCGCCGTAAAGCAAAAAGCCTGAGCTCAACGCACCAAGAACAAAGTATTTAAGGCCCGCTTCGGTGGATCGGCGGGAGTCACGGTTCAGCGTCGCCATGATGTAGACGCAGAGCGATTGTAGCTCGACGCCCAAATAGACGGAAATCAGATCGGTCGAGGACACCATCAGTGACATGCCGATCGACGACAAAAGCACCAGGACGACATATTCAGGACGAAGAAGTTTTTCGAGTCTGAGAAAAACCTGCGACATCAAAAGGGCGATCGCGGCGGTTAGAAAAATCACGACCCGGCCGAAGCCCGAAAAACTATCGGCGCTGAACGCTCCGCCAAAGGCGGTGATCGCGCCTTCGCTCGATCGAGGAACCAAGAAACACGCAAAGGCCAAGCACAAGGACCCGGTCCAGGTCAGCTCGCGTGACCGGTCGGCCTTCATGAAGACACCTGCCAAAAGGATCACCATCGCCGCGATCGCAAGAAAGAGTTCTGGCGCTAAAACACCAATGTCGGACAATGGTTGGGTCAATGCTCCGTCCCCCCATCGGCGAGATGCGTTTCGTGTGCGCCGAGCCGCCGCTCGGCGGCATCAGCGAACTCATCAGCAATCGGCGCTGTCGGTACGGCAAAGACATCGAGTGTTGGGGACGGATTGACCCCAAGGTAAAGTGTCATGACCGCAAGGGCTGTGATCAAGCCAAGCTCTCTGCGATTAAGATCCGGCATGGGCCCTGATTGTGGGTCCTTCGGTGGGTCATAAACGACCTCGCGATAAAGCCGCAGTCCGTAAGCTGCAGAAAGGATCATCCCCAGAGCCGCGAGAGCTGCGACCCAGGTGTTGACCTGGAACGCACCGATCATTGTCAGGATCTCACCGACGAAACCCGAAAGACCCGGCAGGCCAACATTCGCCATACTGAAAAATAGAAAAAAGAAGGCAAAAACCTTCATGTTTTTGACGAGCCCACCATACGCCGCGATATCGCGGGTGTGCCGGCGCTCATAAAGGATCCCCACACAGAGGAACAACGCACCTGAAATAAACCCGTGGCTGAGCATTTGGAACAACGCGCCATCAATGCCTTGTTGAGTGCCCGTAAAAATCCCCATGGTGACAAATCCCATATGGGCGACCGACGAATAAGCAATCAGCTTTTTCATGTCCTCTTGGGCGAAGGCGACCAACGACGTGTAAACGATCGCGATCACCGATAGGGCAAAGACCAGTGGGGCAAAAGCAACGCTGGCATCGGGGAACATCGGAAGGCTGAATCGCAACAAGCCGTAACCGCCCATTTTGAGGAGGATCGCCGCCAGCACAATCGAGCCGCCGGTCGGCGCTTGCACGTGCGCATCGGGAAGCCATGTGTGGACCGGCCACATCGGCATCTTGACCGCGAAGCTGGCAAAAAAGGCAAGCCACAGCCAACGTTGCATGTCGGGACCGAAGTCAAAGCTCAAAAGTGTCGGAATATCGGTTGTCCCGACCTCAAGATACATCGCTAGCAAAGCGATCAGCATCAGGAGCGAGCCGAGCAGTGTGTAGAGGAAAAACTTAAAGGCGGCATAGACCCTATTTGAGACGATCCGCCCGAAAATTTCCCGCGAACCCGGACTTCCCCAAATACCGATAATGAGAAACATCGGGATCAGCGATGCCTCGAAATAGACGTAGAACAGCACCAGATCGAGCGCTGTGAAAACGCCGATAATCGCGGTCTCGAGCACCAAAAACGCCACCATAAAGTCCGCGACGCGTGACGTTGTTGAGGTCCAACTCGCCAAAATGCAAACGGGCATGATAAAGGCGGTGAGAAAAACAAAGAGGACGGAAATTCCGTCGACACCCAATTTATAATTGATGCCTAACCCGAGCCAGTTTCCCGTTTCGACGAGCTGAAACCCAAGAACCGATGGATCAAACAGCGCAAAATAGACAAACGCTGTGATCAGCAACACAAAACCGGACGTCAAAAGCGCAACCTGCCTTGCAGACGCCGCCACTGCTTCATCTTCGACACCGCCCGAGATGGCGCGACGCAAGATGATCATCAACGCACCGACAAGCGGTAGAAAAGTGATAAGGCTAAGCCAGGGAACTGATGCTTGCATTTCAACCATGTCGTCAGACCCTCAGAACAAAGAGCAAAATGACGACACCGAGCAGCATCACAAAAGCATAGTGAAAAACAAATCCCGTCTGGATACCGACTGTGCGCTGTGCAGTCACATTCATTAAGCCAGCAACACCATTGGGTCCCGCACCATCGATTGTTCCTTCATCGCCGCGCTTCCACAAAAACCGGCCAAGGAGCTGGGCTGGCCGCTGAAACAACAACCGATAAAGATGGTCGATGTACCAACGGTTTTTCAGAAACTCATAAACGATGCCGCCGCTTCGGATCAGACCAGGACGCAAAGGATCCGCGCCGGTATATTGCGTTATCGCCGCAATGAGTCCGATTGTTCCAGCAATCAAGGGGGCAATCAGTACCCAATTGGGCGCGTGCTTGCCGCCGTGACTTCCCTCAGCATGCTCATCCGTCGCATGCGGCGAAACGCTGTGGTCGTCATGGACCTCCGCGGCATGACCATCTCCGTGGTCAGAGGAAGCCGCGTGATCGCCGCCATGAGCCTCTGCCTCAACATGAATTGCGCCGTTCCAAAAGGCCGAAGCCCCGTCGCTGACAAAGGGTTTATAAAGCGCCATGCCAGCCACGACGGCGCCCAGCGCCAGGGGTACCAAAGGAATAAGCATCGTGGTCGGAACGTCGTGCGGATGACGCCTCACCTCAGCCGGCGCGCGCCATTCCCCGGTAAAGGTGAGAAAGATGAGACGCCACGAGTAAAATCCAGTAAGAACGGCCGCTGCTAGCCCACCCCAAAACGCGGCTGACGCGAATGCTTTGCCCGCCTCAATACCCAAAAAGGCTTCTTCCAACATCACGTCTTTCGACACGAAACCCGCAAACCCAACGGGAACACCGCCTGGATGGATCAACGGAATACCAACACCGGTAATAGCCAGTGTACCGAGCAACATCGCTAAGAAGGTAACCGGCATTTGCGTGCGAAGGCCGCCCATGCCGCGCATATCTTGTTCGTGATGGCTGAAGTGAATCACCGCGCCTGCGCCTAAGAAGAGTAGCGCCTTGAAGGCGGCATGGGTGGTGAGATGAAACATCGCCGCGCCGTAAGCGCCCACACCCGCTGCGAAAAACATGTAGCCAAGCTGCGACGCTGTTGAATAAGCAATCACGCGCTTGATGTCCGTCTGCACCAGGCCGACCGTTGCTGCAAACAATGCGGTTGAGAGACCGACAATGGTAATCAGGGCCGAGGCGCCTGGTGTTACGGCATAAAGGTCCGACATCCGACACACCAGCACAACGCCCGCAGTCACCATCGTGGCTGCATGGATCAGTGCAGAGACGGGCGTCGGCCCTTCCATGGCGTCGGGCAACCATGTGTGAAGGAAGAACTGGGCCGACTTACCCATGGCTCCGATAAAAAGAAGCACACCGATGATCTCAAGAGCGGAAACCGTTTGTCCTAAAAACGCGATCGATAAATCCGACACATGGACAGCCGCCATCGAGCCAACGGGCTGCACAAAACCGTCTTGCCGGATCGTCTCGAGGATCACATCATACTCGACCGAACCGAAGACAAAGAAACACGCCATAATCCCGAGACCAAGGCCGACATCGCCGACCCGGTTGACGATAAAAGCCTTGATCGCCGCATCATTGGCGGATTTTTTGTGGTGCCAAAATCCGATCAAGAGGTAGCTTGCAACGCCCACGCCCTCCCAGCCGAAAAACAGCTGGAGCAAGTTATCGGAGGTCACCAGCGCGAGCATAGCAAAGGTGAAAAGCGATAAATAAGCGAAAAATCTTGGTCGTGATGGATCCTCATGCATGTATCCGATCGAGTAAAGATGCACGAGGGACGACACGGTGGTGACGACAATCATCATGGTCGCAGAAAGCGCATCGACCCGCACGGCCCAATTCGCCTCGAGGCTGCCTGACCTAATCCACTCAAAAAGCACGATTGTCTTTTCACCGTCCCCAAAGCCGACGGCAAAAAAGGTGATCCAGGACAAGAGAGCTGCAAAAAAGACGAGGGAAGTTGTGACTATTTCAGATGTACGCGGACCATTTGTTCGCCCCAAGGGCATGGCAAGCATGGCGCCGAACAAAGGGAGAAGAACAATTAGAGCCTGCACAGGGTTCAGTTCCTCATCGAGTTGGCCGACGTGACAGCAATATCACCGCGATTTCTGAAAAAGGTGACGAGGATCGCCAGGCCAATGGCCGCCTCAGCCGCCGCAACCGTCAACACCATAAAAGCGAAAACCTGTCCGACCAGGTCGCCAAGAAACATCGAGAAAGCAACAAAGTTGATGTTGACCGCAAGCAGCATGAGCTCAATCGACATCAATATAATGATGACATTCTTCCGATTAAGGAAGATACCAGCAACGCCGATGGCGAATAGGATAGCTGCTACCGTCAAATAGCTCGACAAGCCCATCAGCTGACACCCCTTCCCGTCGGCACCGACACAACATCGACTGCCTCTTCGCGGGTTCTGGCAACTTGTCGCCCGACGTCTTGGGTCTTCACACCGCGCCTTTCACGGAAGGTCAGCAAAATCGCTCCGATCATCGCCACGAGAAGAATAAGGCCCGCGATTTGAAAGAAGTGCACATACTCCGTATAAAGGACCATACCGAGCTGTTCTGCGTTATTCGCCGGCTCACCACTGGCACGCTGCATCATTTCCGTCGGCTGAGCACGAGACTGACGGGCAGCATCCGGAATTTGCCAGGCGGCGACGATCAAACCGATCTGAACGACCAAGGCCACAGCAACCACAAATCCGAGTGGAGCATATTTTGCGTAGTCAGCACGCAGTTCTGCAAAATCGACATCAAGCATCATCACGACGAAGAGGAAGAGTACCGCTACTGCACCAACGTATACAACAACCAGCAAGAAGGCGAGATATTCAGCGCCCATCAAAACAAACAAGCCGGCCGTCGCGATAAACGCCAATATTAGACAGAGCACTGAATGAACAGGATTACGGGCAAGAACAACACCCAATCCGCTGGCGATGGCCGTGGCGGCAAAGGTGTAGAATGCAAGTTCGGCAAAGCCCATAAACAGCACATGGTCACAGCGAAGGGAGAGAAGCTCCCCTCTATCCAAGCGGCGCTAGCGCAATCGCCTAGACAGGAAAAGCCCTGCTCCCCCGATCTCTGCGAGCTGCGCTGCTATGGCACCTTAAGCAGTGGACGATCCGTCGCTTTCTTCAGGACCGACAAGCAGATCCTCGCTGATTAAACCCGCATTGGCGCGCACTTGATTCTCAATTTCGGCGGCGAGCTCAGGGTGATCACGCAAAAACTGCTTGGCGTTTTCTCGTCCCTGCCCGATTCGTTCTGAATTGTAGCTGTACCAGCTGCCTGATTTATCGATGACATTACCAAGAACGCCAAGGTCAATGAGCTCACCAACCTTTGAAATACCTTCCCCGTAAAGAATATCGAATTCCACCTCCTTAAAAGGCGGTGCGACCTTGTTTTTCACCACCTTCACCCTGGTCTGGTTGCCGATGATTTCGTCACGCTGCTTAATGGAACCAATACGGCGAATATCAAGCCGCACGCTGGAGTAAAATTTGAGCGCGTTGCCGCCAGTCGTGGTCTCCGGCGACCCGAACATCACGCCGATTTTCAGTCGAATCTGGTTGATAAAAATCACCAGCGTGTTCGATCGCGCAATTGAACCCGTTAGCTTGCGTAAGGCTTGGCTCATCAGCCGCGCTTGAAGGCCAGGCAAGCTGTCCCCCATGTCCCCCTCGAGTTCAGCCCGCGGGGTGAGCGCGGCGACCGAATCAATCACCAGCACATCAACCGCCCCTGACCGCACCAGGGTGTCAGCGATCTCCAATGATTGCTCGCCGGTATCGGGCTGGGAAATCAAAAGATCGTCGAGATCAACGCCCAATTTTTTCGCGTAGGACGGATCAAGCGCGTGTTCGGCATCGATAAAGGCCGCCGTGCCGCCTTGCTTTTGTGCCTCCGCCACCACGTGCAGCGCCAGGGTGGTTTTGCCAGAACTTTCCGGGCCATAGATTTCCACAACCCGGCCTTTTGGAAGCCCCCCAATACCCAATGCGATATCGAGCCCGAGCGATCCTGACGAAATTGATTCGATCTGAACGACCGAATCCTTCCCCCCCAATCGCATCACCGAACCCTTGCCGAAGGCCTTATCGATCTGAGAAAGCGCTGCCTCGAGGGCCTTTGCCTTGTCCATTCCGCCGTCCACTACTTTCAAGTCTCTCGCCATGGTGGGCATATCCTCTTCAATCGGCCAAGGCCTGTTATTGATGATTGCTTTGTACCTATTTTGTTCTTAAGCGCAAGAGGCGTCTCAACACGAGTTGCACACGCCCAATGCGACACGCCAAAGGAGAAAGACTGCGATGGGCCTGAACACCAACAGTGACGTTGCCGCCGACCTACAAGTGGGCGCCACGGAGAATGGCATGGTCCGCATTTATATTCATGGTTCTGGGGTGGACCTCCCGCTGGATTTTGAACCAGATGACGCCGAATCGATTGCAGACGAATTGCGTGCGGCAGCAGCCATGGCACGGGAGATGGAGCGATGAACCTCTTTCTGCGTATTTTGGGCGGGATTGTCCTGCTCTTATTGGTGGCAGCCCTTGTGCTTCCGATGGTGCTGAAAACCGATGATCTGGTGGACCGAGCGGAGATCGCAGCGTCGGAAACGCTCGGTCGCAACGTCTCCATCGGCGAGGTGACCGGCCTCACACTCTTTCCTCCACGCCTGACCATCAGTGATTTTGAGGTGGCCAACGCGCCCAGCTTCTCTGCGCCTTTCTTGGTGCGCGTGCAGGAAGCACGGTTTGGCGTTGCTCTCTTTCCTCTGTTGGAGGGACGGGTGCAAATCGACGCGTTTGTGCTCGAAAGCCCCACCATCAATCTTGAAGAAAAGGCAGACGGCTCCAACAATTTCACGTTCGAGACAACGGCACCGGAACCTGCAGCAACAGAGCCTGACGCTAACGACGCGGCGGCTGCGAGCGCCGACATCACGCGGCTCTCTGGCACCATTGAAATCAAGAATGGCGCCCTCGCCTATGTGACGCCTGACATTGGCTATCGTGCTGAAGCGACGAACATCACGGTGAAACTGCCCGGTGACGCAGGCGCATTGGTCATTAAGGGCGCGATGAACCTTGAAGAGATCCCCTTTGCGATCGACGTCAACATCGCCGATCCCGCAGCCCTTGCGCTGGGCAACACAACGCAAGCAAGCATCGGATTGCGCTTCGCCGACAACACGATCGACAGCAATTTGGCCCTCACAGGAGAGCCTGTGAACCTTGAGGGCACCATCGAAGCTAACTTACCTGATATCGCTGGCCTGCAACCGCTCCTCGGCGCAGAGGGTGTTGAGGCCTTGTTGCCTTTGGGCGCGATTGGGTTTGATGCATCGATATCCGGTACGACCGAAGAGCTCGGGGTCAGCAACGCCGTCGTGACGTCATCTGTTCTGCAAGGAACAGCTGATTTTTCCCTGAACATGGCTGGCAAGCGCCCCAAGGCTTCGGGGAATGCAGATCTGACCCTCGTTGATTTGCGCCCCTTTATGCCCGCTGACGACGCTCAGTCCGCAGGCGGAGCAGGAGAACCAGAGCCTTTCCCGGAATGGTCAGAAGAAGAGATCGATCTTTCTGCTCTGCAAACGATTGATGTGAATTTGGCTGTGAAAGCGAAGCGCGTTGTTCTTCCCACCTATGAGCTGACTGACGTCGCGTCGCGGGTGACGATCAGAAACGGAAAACTCACCGCCAAACTCAACCGAGCGCGCGCCTTTTCCGGTAAAGCCAACGGTGTCGTAACAGTCGCGGCAAAAACACGGACACCGACAATCGACGTTGATTTTGACATGGTCGGCGTCTCTTTCGCGGAAGCAGCGCCCGCTCTTCTGGGAACGGATCGATTAACCGGTACCGGAGATATTAATATCGATCTTAAGATGTCAGGGACCAGCCAAAAAGCATGGGTGGAAACACTGACCGGATCGATGGGCGCTGATATTAATCAGGGCGCGATTGCGGGTATTAACCTTGGCGAGATTGCCAACACTGGGATTGATCTTGTTAATCAGATCCAAGCAGGCTCGACAGTCCCGCAGGCACTCCTCGGCGCCGCAACCAATCTCGGTACCAATGCCGTCCGACCCACTGCGCAGACCGATTTTGACCTTGCAGATTTTGGCGTGAACATCACCAATGGTGATGTGTCAATCAGCAACGCTCAGCTTCTTTCGAACGTGGTGCGCGCAAGGGTTGGCGGCAATGTCTCGCTTGCTCCTCAATCGTTCTCTATGGATATCAATCTTGCCGGTAAAGATCCTCAGGTGGCTGACTTTACCGAAATGCCTCTTCCAGTCACCGTATCAGGGACGTTCAACGATCCATCGATCAAGATCGACACACAGCCTTTGATCAGTCGCGCCGCACGCAACGCCGCTTCTGATCTTCTTGGAAACGTGGGTGTTGAGCTTGATGACAATGAAACCGTGCAGGATGCGATAAGAGGGCGCGCACGGTCAGAGGCCGGTCGGCTGATTGGCGGTTTTTTAGGCACCAATCGCCGCGATGAGGAAGACGAACCCAATTAGTCTTATGCTGATTATTTGATGATCAGCAGGCTTAGTAAGGGAAGAGGCGCCTTAGCCCCTTCCCTCGCTATCCTTTATGCCGCTGTGGGAAGCGTGTAGTTGGCAAATTGTTCACGCAACTTGGTCTTAAGGACCTTACCCGTCGCACCAAGCGGAATTTCCTCAACCACTTGGACGTCATCAACCCAGCTGATTTTAGACAATTGTCCGTTGACGAACTCTTGAATAGCTTGCGTGTCGCCAGACACACCCTCTTTAAGCTGAACGACCAACAAAGGACGTTCATCCCATTTCGGATGCGGCATGCCAAGTGCCGCGGCTTGGGCAACATCGGGATGGCTCAAGGCCAGGTTCTCAATATCGATAGAGCTGATCCATTCGCCACCCGATTTGATGACGTCTTTTGCGCGATCAGTAATCTGCATGGTGCCGTCCGGATGGATCACCGCCACATCACCCGTGTCGAACCAGTTGTTCGCATCCACCGCGGGTTTGTCAGCTTTGAAATAGCTATCGATAATCCAAGGCCCACGCACCTGCAAAATACCGTCCGATACACCATCGTGAGGCAGCGGCGTTCCATCATGCGCCACGATCCGCATATCAACAAACGGCATTGCTTGGCCTTGGCGAAGTTGAAGCGTGACCCGCTCGTCCTCGGGCAGATCATAAAACCCCGGCGGTTCCATGTTAACTGTGCCAAGCGGTGACATTTCCGTCATGCCCCAACCCTGACGGGTGCGCACACCGTACTTCTCATAGCCTTTGATAATCTTTGCACTGAGCGCAGCACCGCCGACAAGACTATAACGAAGGTTCCCAAGATCCAAATTATTGGCCTCGATATAAGCTAGAAGGTTGAGCCAAACCGTCGGCACACCGAGGGCATAGGTCACGTTCTCTTCAATAATGAGATTATGGAGGCTTTCACCATCGAGCCCGGGTCCGGGCATGACGAGTTTCATACCAATGAGGAGTGCCGTATAAGGAACACCCCATGCATTCACATGGAACATCGGCACCACAGGCAAAACCGAATCTGACTGCGTGCATCCCAGTCCCGTCGGCAAACAGGAAACGATCGCCTCGAGCACCAGCGACCGGTGCGAATAAAGAACACCTTTCGGCTTGCCCGTTGTGCCTGACGTATAACACATCGAACATGCGGTGTTTTCGTCAAAAGATGGCCATTCGAAGGTCTCCGGATGCTCAGCAATGAGCGCCTCAAAGCTATCAGCATTGAGGCCATTATCGCTGACCGAACCCTCCGGACACAGCTCAACCAAGCGTTCAACACTCTCCGCGCCCGGTGCTATCGCTGCCACCAATGGCGCAAACGTGGCATCATAAAAGAGGATCTTGTCCTCTGCGTGATTAACAACGTACCCGGCATTTTCAGGCCCAAGGCGAGGGTTGATCGTATGGCAAATCGCGCCGATGCCCGAAATCGCATAATAGAGCTCAAGTTGGCGGTGGGTGTTCCAACCAATCACGCCAATTCGGTCACCGCGCTCGATCCCCATCGCGGTCAAAGCATGGGCAAGCTTGGCAATACGCTTCGACGCGTCCGCAAAAGTATAACGATGGGTGCCGCCCTCAACCAGGCGGGTGACAATCTCCTGGTTCGGAAAGTTCCGCACCGCTTGACTTAAGATATCCGTCAGCAGCAACGGCGTGTTTTGCATTTGTCCAAGCACTCAAATTCCTCCGATCAAGCAAACCTAACTTTTTTGCTGATCGTGAAGCTTGAGGCGCAAGGATGCAAGCGCGACACACAAGACCAGATAGGTGCCGATCTATCCGCGGGTCCGGAGAGAGCGCCGGAAATGATCGACCTCAGCCTCGGTGAGGACCTGGTTATCGATAAAGAGCGCCATTTCTGCGCTGCGGTAACGCGCCATGCCCCCGGTCGCGCAAACTGCGCGAACAACCTCATCCGTTCCCTTGATCGGTTGATCAAGGATTGCTGGTGCATCGCTGCCGCGCCGATGACGGTCGCACTGCGCCGCGAGACCGTCGACAGCGTTGGTCGCAGCACGTGAGCGTTCGTTGAACCCTTCGAGTTTGTCAGCCCAAGCCTCCATCCGCTGCTCAAAATCCTCAATCGCCTCATCGAAGGCCACGGTGTCAGGTTCATCAGGTACAAAGATCCAGCGCCCGCCTTCGACCCTCCGTTCTTGAACCGCTGGCACTGGCGGCTCCGGGATTGTCGGCATGGCTAGTGCGAGATCCGCGGGCGGCGTGATCGCCGCGAAGGGATCGGACAAAAGGATCATCGCCGAGTTTTCTGTCCATGCCGCAACCGATGCTTGCCCGGCGCTCGGCGTAGGTGGGCGCTCTGGCGTGCGCGGTTCCGGTGGCCACGGTCCGCTCTCACTATAAGGCGTGTAGAGATGATCGTCACGCGAACTCGATCGGTACATCTCCCAGTAAGACGCAGCGGTGCTGTCAGGCCCTTGGTTATCGAAAGGCCATTGGCGATCAACGTCCATGTCACGCAAACGCCCTTCACTGCGCCGCTCGTCCATCGATGCTGGTATAGGAACATCTGTGTACGATGCTGTGGCAGCTGCCAAGCTCACCGATCCGGCAATCGCAGCCAACGCCGCCGCGCCCCGTATCGTGGGTGACCCCACCGGCGCGGTCATGAGGATGATGCGATCCTTCAAACCATGATCAAGTGTCAAGGCAGGCACGGCCGGGGCGTTGCTGGCGGCTTTAACCAAGAGAGCCGCATAACGCTGTCGGGAGACGCCAAAGCTGCGCACGGTTTCGTCGCATGCTGCCTCTTGATCGTCGCGCACAGCCCGTCGCACATGGCCATTCAACGGATTGAACCACTGTAGCGCCGCGGCAAGCTCGGTCACAGCCATAATGATCAGATCACGGCGTTTCAAATGAACAAGCTCGTGCAAAAGAGCCATTTCTTGTTCGTCAGGATCGAGGCGATCAAAGAAATCAGAAGGCAGCGCAATCATTGGGCGTCGGAGGCCAAGAAGCTGGGGGGTGTCAGCAGCAGCGCTCACCACCACCGCAAACGAGTGGTCGACCCGCGCGCGTTTTTTCACGCGTTCGACGAGCCGGGATAAGGCCGCTGGCGACGGCTTTGCTTCGGCAATCACGGTCATGCGCCAGCGCCGCGCGCCGATCCAGCAAAGGCCAAGCGAAACGATAACGCCGCCGAACCAGATGCTGAGAACAATGGCGGCCAACACCTCCGTCATCGGAAGAGAAATAAATGACGCGGGGTCGGGTGTGACCATCGTCTCAGCCGGTAAGCCCGATATTGGCATTGCTGGAGAGGAACTGACTGCGCCCTCTTCCATTATAGGACTAGGAGGAGCCCATGGTGCCGGTTGATCCTCCATGCTGGGATCATCCACGGCCCCTTCGGTGAGGACTGGCATTGCTGCGGCGCTCTCTTGGGCAGGCTGAGCGGGTACCGAGACCACACGCGGGAGTGTCGGCAGGAAAAGCCGCACCGCCGGGATCATCCACAAAAGCATCGCCACCCGGGCGCCCCATCGTTCAGCAACAGGCCGACGCAAGCCGAGCACCAAGATCGTCAGGATGCTCACCCAAAAGGTCGTGGCGAGGCCATGCCAGAGAAGATCACTCACGGTCATCTTTCAGCCTCCGGACCAGTTCTTCGAGCTCGAGAATATCGTCCTCGGTCAGATCTCTGGCGTCCGCAAGATGAGCCACCAGCGGCGCGGCGCGTCCTCCAAACAGCTTATCTGCCAAGCGGCCCACGGCGCTTTTTTGGTGCTCATCCCGCGCGACCAAAGGCGTATAAAGATAGCGTCGCCCCTCCTGGTCCGCACGCAGCGCACCTTTGCCGACCAACCGCGCCAGTAGCGTTTTCACGGTTTTATCCGACCACGATTTCCCCTCAATGCGCGACGCAACCTCAGCTGCGCCAAGGCCAGGCTCAACCCAAAGAACATCCATCACGGATAGTTCGGCGTCGGTGATACGCATGCGCTGTGATCCGTTTGACTACGGTTGTAAGCAATAACACTGGCCTGAGAGCCCGTCAAGCAACCCAAGCTAACGCCAGCAGGCCAAACGGTAGACGCGGAGGCCAACATAATCCCGACCGTTGCGAGACGTCATCCGGCCCTCGGCGAGGAGCTGCTCTCGATCATAACCCCAGACCCTGAGGCCTGTCTCTTCATCAATCAGCGTCGCAAGGTCCTGACGGATCTCGATCGTGTCCCAATGGTCCCGCATGAGATTCTCCATCGGCTCCAGACCCAAAAGATCATTGCACCAGGTGAGCATGACCCCTGCGGGGCGCATCATTGTCGGCCCACGCTTAATCACGTCAACGAGCAAAGGATCGTCCGTGCCGCCATGATCGACAGGAGCATTTTGCCTCGTGGTCATCGACGGTGCTGCGCCGGGGACATTGGCCAAGATGACGTCAAAGGTTTCATCCAGCCCGATCGCATCAAGACCATTGGACAAGCGCGTCTCGACCCCCAGGCCAAAACGCTCCGCATTGTGCCGTGTACAGTCTAGAGCCGCCTCGTTGATATCGATCGCGGTCACCTCGGCGCCGCCGAGGCCAGCAGCGAGCGACAGGACACCGGAACCACATCCAATATCGAGCACCTTAAGGCCAGCGAAGGGCATGGTCGCCATTTCAGCAAGAAAGCAACGGGCAAGGAAAGTCGGGGCAAAGACCGACGGATCGTCAAGCTCAATCGTGATGACTTGGGCGCTCAATAACGTGCCAATTCTCACCGCATATGTTCGATCCACCATCGTCCCACCCTTTTTTGACGGACCTTGAAGACATAAGCCGGGCAATCGAAAAATGAAGACAACATCGCCGGCTATACCGGTGCCTTCTTTTTTTGGAGCCTAACCTCAAGCTGAACGATCGCGGCTTCCCATCATCCAAACGAAGCCCTAGAGCCTGGCGCTCCATGCTTCATATCAATGACCTCACCTATCGCATCGAAGGACGCCCGTTGTTTGAACAAGCAACAGCGATGATCTCTGACGGCTGGACGGTGGGGTTCACCGGCCGCAACGGAACGGGGAAATCGACCCTCTTCCGCCTCATCCGCGATGAAATCAGCCCCGACGATGGTGGGATATCGATCCGACCTGGCGCACGCATCGGCGGCGTCGCGCAGGAGGCTCCTGCGACCCAAGACAGTCTTCTCGACACCGTTCTCGCAGCTGACGAGGAACGGTCAGCCCTCATGACACGGATGGAAACCGAAGACGATCCGATGGCGATCGCCGACATCCAAACAAGGCTGGCTGATATCGAGGCGCATTCGGCTGAGGCCCGTGCAGCGGCCGTTCTTTCTGGGCTTGGTTTCTCCACCGCGGAACAGGCACGGGCGTGTGCTGAGTTTTCTGGCGGTTGGCGGATGCGCGTGGCGCTTGCCGGTGTCCTTTTTGCCAAGCCCGATCTTCTTCTCCTTGATGAACCGACCAACTATCTCGATTTGGAAGGGGCGGCTTGGCTTGAGACGTATCTCGCCAAATATCCGTACTCTGCGATAATCATCAGTCACGACCGCGGGCTTCTTAATCGATCGGTCAGCCATATTCTGGCACTCGATCACAAAAAACTCTCCGTCCACGTGGGAAATTACGACACCTATGCAAGAAGACGGGCGGAACAGGCCCGCCTCGCCAGCGCGAGGGCTGAAAAAATTGAGGCGCAGCGCGCTCATATGCAGGCCTTTGTCGATCGTTTCAAAGCTAAGGCGTCAAAAGCCAAACAGGCGCAAAGCCGCGTCAAAGCGATCGAAAAACTAGCATCGGTGGATCTGCCTATTGCTGAGCGGACAACGCCCTTTCATTTCCCCTCGCCCAAACCCGTCATGGCCCCGCCGATCGTCCGTCTGGAGAAGGCGTTTATCGGTTATGAAGAAGGCAACGCCGTGCTGCGCGATATCACCTTGCGGATCGATAGTGACGATCGCGTGGCGATCTTGGGCGCCAATGGCCAGGGCAAATCCACCTTGGTGAAGGCAATTGCAGGCCGCCTGATGCCGCTGGACGGCAACCTCTACAAACACAAAAAACTCAAAGTCGCCTATTTTGCTCAGCACCAAGTCGATGAGCTCAAACCCAAACAATCAGCCTACGATCACGTTCGCGCCTTGATGCCCGAGGGAACCGAAGCCGAAGTTCGAGCTCGTACCGCACAAATCGGCTTTGGACCGCAAAAGGCCGACACAAAAGTCGAGAGGCTCTCCGGCGGGGAAAAGGCACGCCTGCTCTTTGGTCTGATCACCTTTGATCATCCGCATATGATGATCCTCGATGAGCCGACCAACCACCTCGATATCGACAGCCGAGATGCCTTGATCGAGGCGTTGAATGTTTACGAGGGCGCGGTGCTTCTGATCACCCACGACGCCCATTTGGCCGAGGCGGTGGCTGATACCCTCTGGGAGGTGCGCAGCGGCGGGGTGCATCAGCTTGATGATAGCCTTGATGACTATCGACAACGGGTTCTCTCCCTGGAACGGCGGAACAGCGGCAAGGCCAAACCCACCAGCGAAAGCGGCGCGGACCGGCGACGCGACGCGGCGGAAAAACGCAAGGCGCTGCAGCCGTTGAAGAAAAAGGTCCAGAGCGCTGAGAAGGAAATCGACCGCTTATCCGCCGCCATTGCCAAACTCGACGATGCACTGGCCGATCCGGCGCTCTATGAGAAAGATCCCTCACGGGCGGCATCCCTCAACAAGGACCGTGCTGATCACGTCAGGGCGTTGGAAAACGCCGAAGAGCAATGGTTGGAAGCCAGCAGCGCCTATGACGATGCTGTCGCGGATGCCGGTTTATGACCGCTAAGACGCATCATCACTAACCAAAACCAAACCCGCTCTTGCGCGGTTGTTCGTTTTTCTTAAAAAGCGGTTAGGGAACTTACAGCTTGGGGAATCACCATGAACAAACTTACCCTGCTCGCAGGTGCGGCATCGCTTTTGGCTATCGCAGCATGCGACCAAGTCACTGAAATGAAAGATAAAGCGATGGAAGCCATTGAGGCCGAAGTCGAAGAAGCTGCTGAAGAGGCTCCTGCCCCTGAAGCAGAAGAAGCACCCGTGATGGACGCCGAAGAGGCAACCATGGACATGGAAGCCGCTGTCGAAGAGATGGCTGCTGACGTTGAAGCTGCTGCAGAAGAAATGGCCGACGAAGCCATGGAAGCCGGTGAAGAGATGGCGGCTGAAGCAGAAGAAATGGCTGACGATGCCATGGAAGCTGTCGAAGGCATGGCTGCTGACATGGAAGCCGCTGTTGAAGACGCAGCCGCCGACGTCGAAGCAGAGATGGACGGCACCGAGCAGTAAGCTCAAAGACCGATCGAAAACGAAGAAGCCCCGCTCGAGCGGGGCTTTTTTGTGGACGGGTCCTCGCGACGCTGGTTTCATCAGCGGAGGAACGGGGCCGAATGGGAGGGCATTCCATGTTACGATTTTTAGCCAGCGCGATCGTGTCGATCGCCGGTATTGTCATGATCTTCATTGGTGTTTTGGGACCATTGACACCGAGTGAAGGCATGCCGTTGCTCGAGACCGTGTTCCTCTATGCAATCTTACCGCTTGCGATGATCGCGGTGAGCATCAGCTACACCACCTCGACAATTTTTCGGCTGTTTCTCACGCTCGTGCTGATCGGTGCGATCTTCGTGCTCGGGTATATCTTCCTCGGCATCACCCGTTAAAAGAACGGGCGCGGCCCAAACCCAAGACCAAACTCCGCGCGCACCCGGTCGAGGTCGAACTGCGCGCGGCTCAGATCACGCTCTCGATCAGCGATATCGAACAAGAGCCTGACCTCATCCGCTTCGTAATCGTCAGCACGATTGAGCTGATAGCGTAGCTCCCGCTCCAAATCGTCGATTTTGTCGGGATCTTCTTCTTTACGAAGCCGTGCGCGGATCGATCGAGCTTCTTGCCGCGCAAAATTGCGGTCATCAATCGAGCGCTCAAGGGCGTTCCGTGCACGATCGAGTTCGCGTTCAGCTTCACTGTAGTTAAGCGCTGTTTGGTGGATCAATGTGAGGCTGGGGTCGGCGCCGACACATTGTGTGGTGCTGCCGCGTCCTGAAAGACCAGCAATATAAGCGCCTTCCGGCGTGCAAAAGCGCACAAGTCCTTGTTGCCTGCCGCGCTCGAAGGCCGCGTAGTCAGGAACAATCGCATAGCGGCTGCATTGCGAGGCAAGACGCGAATAGCTCGTGGGACCGCCGCCATACTGTCCGGCACTTCGTCCTTCTGCTTCCCAGTTGAGAATTTGGCACTGGTCCTCTGACAGGCCAGCGCACCCTGACACAACACTTAGGGTGACGATCAAGCCCACAACAACGCGCACCAACATGATCCACCAACTCCTCAAACACAAAGCAGTGTAACCCCGAAGACCGCAGAGGTTAACCGACCAATTGCTGTCCTTGAATCCGCAGGATCCGCGGCAACCGCGCGGCGAGCCCCTCGTCATGGGTGGCGACGATCATGGCCATGCCGTTTTCGTGCTGTGTCTCGACCAGCAGCTCAAAAACCCTGGCAGAAGTTTCTTGATCGAGGTTCCCCGTGGGCTCATCGGCCAGGATGAGCCGCGGCTCGTTCGCTAGGGCCCGGGCAATCGCTACCCGCTGTTTCTCCCCGCCGGACAATTGGGCTGGTTGATGGCTCAGGCGCTCGCCCAAACCAAGACGCTCGAGAAGGTCGCCTGCCCGCCTTTTTGCCACCGCCTCGCTGAGGCCTTTGATCAGCATCGGTATCATCACATTCATCCGTGCATTGAATTCAGGCAGCAGATGATGGAACTGATAGACAAAACCCACCGTCTGCCGACGGATGGCTGTGCGTTGGCGGTCAGAGAGGCCCGCAGTGGCAGACCCGGCGATCGTCACTTCGCCCGCGCTTGGCTTTTCAAGAAGCCCAGCGATATGCAAGAGCGATGACTTCCCCGATCCTGACGGACCAAGAAGCGCTGCTGAGCCGCCCTCCTCAATCGCCAAGTCCAAGTTGTCGAAAATCGTCAGGGCCCCATAACGGCGGGAAACGCCATCGAGCCTGATGGCGTCACTCATAACGAAGGGCCTCCACTGGATCGAGCCGTGATGCTCTCCACGCAGGATAGGCCGCTGACGTCAGCGCCATCATGAGGGCAAAGATGAGGACATTGCGCACCTCAGAAAACTCAAAGATCGAAGGTATCTCGTCGAGGTAATAGATCGCTGGATTGAAGAGACGAAATCCGAGGACAGACGATAAAAACCGCTCCACCGCCCCTAGGTTCGCCGCAAGCGCACTGCCCAGGGCCACACCAAAGAGCGCACCCGTTGTTCCTATTAGTCCGCCCACCATCAAAAAAATCCGCAGGATCGAACCCTCCGTCGCCCCAACCGTGCGCAGGACGGCAATGTCGCTGGTTTTGTCTTTGACCAGCATCACCAACCCCGAAATGATGTTGAGGGTGGCAATGCCTACGATCATCAACAGGATGATGCGCTGTAGCCCGCGCTCCACCTCAAGCGCATTGTTGAGGGAGCGGAAGCGATCCCGCCAATCAAGGACATAAGCCTGGCGCCCGACGGCCTCTTCGATCAAAGGCAGATAGGGATCAATCACCAACGGGTCATCGACCCTGATCTCTATCTCCGTGATCTGCCCGCGCTTGCGCCCAAAAAGCTGGGCCTGCTCAAGCGGCATGTAGAGAAGGATCCCATCATACTCAGAATTCCCCACGGCAAAGACCGCATCAACAGTATAGGTTTTCTCCGTTGTCGGTGTGTTGCCAAAGGGTGTTTCCGCGCCGCCGCCCGTGATCAAGGTCAGCTGATCACCCGCACCAACCCGAAGCTTTGCCGACACACCGATCCCCAACGCGATGCCGTTGCCGCCCCGCTCACCAAGGCCGAAACGGTCGAAATTTCCATCGCGCCGCGCGTTCGGTCCGGCGACCTGGTCGATTGCCAATAGATCATCGCGCTCAACACCTTGAATATAAACCGGCGTCTGACCTTCGGTGCTCACCGCATAAGCTTCGATTTTCAAGACGGGGACAGCTCGTTCGACGCCATCAATGTCTTCGATCATGCGCAAGAGGTCGCCATCCGCAGGCAGCGTGTTGCGCGGCGGCTGGACAAAGATGTGTCCGTTCACCCCTAAAAGCTGATCAAGCAGTGTCACGCGAAAGCCCTGCATCACCGACATGACAACGATCAGTGTCGCGACGGATAACATGATGCCCAGAAATGCGATGATCGAGATCAGGCTGACCCCTGCCCCCTTCCGGGTGGCCCGGAGATAGCGCAGCGCCAAGATACGTTCGAATAGCCCGAAGGGCGTGGGCGCTGCCCGGTGACTCATGACGGGAACCTTTTACTCAAAAGGCCGTTTGGCAAGTTCGCGAGGCGCCGTAAAGCAAACGTCTCGCAAGCTTTGGACATGCTATGTCGCCCCGTGTGCCTGTGACGGACCGACTTCCCGGAGAAACCCCTCTTGAAGGACGCTATGTGCGCCTTTTACCGCTCGCATGGCCAGAACCGGGCAAAGCCCTTTGCCAGATGATGGCTGGAGAGGAAGAAGGGCTTTGGCGTTATATGCTGTGGGGGCCCTTTCCCTCGCCTCACGACGCTGAAACCGCGCTTCGCGAGCGACAGAAAACCGGCAACACGATGGTGATCGTGAACCTCGATGGCAAGGTGATGGGCACGGCGTCCTTTCTTCGGGTCAGACCAGCGCATGGCAGCGCTGAGCTTGGGTCGATCGTCTATGGCGCCGCGATGCAGCGCTCGCCTGCAGGGACCGAGGCTATGTATCTCATGATGCGCCATCTCTTCGACAACCTCAGCTATCGGCGCTGTGAATGGCAATGCAATGCCGCGAACGGACGTTCGTTTCGCGCAGCGGAGCGTCTTGGCTTTCGTTTTGAAGGCGTGCACCGCCAGGACATGATCTCCAAAGGCGCTAACCGAGACACCGCCTGGTTTTCGATCGTGGATAGCGAATGGCCGGCCCGTTCAAAGGCACTCACGGACTGGCTCGATCCATCCAATCATGATGAAGCTGGGCGCCAGCGCATGCCGCTTAACGCCGTTATGGGTGGGCCGTACCGCCCTGACTTTTCTTGAGCGCTGTCCATGGTGCTTGCCGCCTTCCTGGTTGTGTCTTATAGTTCGTTCGCTAACGAACGAGGTGATTATGCATCGTAGGCAGTTTTTGCGCGTCGGCGGGGCATCGGCGCTGGTAATCGGCGCCGCTGGAGCCGGCGGTTATTTCTACCTCAGGGGCCCTGGCGTTGGGCCAGCGACCCTGCCCTGGCGGCAGGCCGGCCGCAGTTTTGGCGATCCGCGTCTTGATGCGCTCGCCTATGCGATCTTGGCACCGAACCCCCACAACAAGCAGCCATGGCGTTTCGCGCTTGAAGGCGATGATCAGGTGCTGGTGCATTGCGATCTCGACCGGCGCCTGCCCGCGACCGATCCTTATGACCGGCAAATCACCATCGGCTTTGGCGCCATGATCGCCCTCTTTCGCATGGCGGCGGAAGCCGCCGGGCATAGCGTACAAGTCGATCCGTTTCCTGAAGGAACAGATCCCCTATCGCTCGACAAGCGTCCGATTGCGCGGCTCACCCTTGCTAAGGGCAGCGCCGAAGAAGATCCGCTCTTCAAGAACGTTCTTTCTCGGCACACCAACCGTGCTCCATTTAACGAGCAAGCCGTTAACCGAGCCGATGCGGAAGCGATCGTCACGGCAGGTCAGGTGCCCGGAGACGACAGCTCCGATCCTGGCTTTATCCTTGACCCAGAAGAGATGACCGCGGTCAAGGCGATCGCCGACGAATCCTGGCGGATCGAACATGCAACCTACACGACCTTTAAAGAATCAGTAGACGTTACCCGTATTGGCAACAGAGAAGTGGCAGCGAACCCGGATGGTATTTCGCTGTCCGGAGCTCTCTTTGAGCTTTTCAAGCGAACTGGTCTCGTCACCCGGGAAAATATGCTGACCGAAAACTCCATGGCGTGGACAACCGCGCGCGATGGATATCTTCAATCAGTCAACACAGCTCGCGGCTTCCTGACCCTGACCGCTATGGAGAACACGCGCCTTGGCCAGCTGGTCACCGGTGAGCAATGGCTCCGTATGCATCTCAAAGCCACCGAACTCGGCATCGCCTATCATCCATTAAGCCAGAGCCTACAGGAGTTCGAGGAAATGGCCGTACCCTACGCCGCTATCCATGAACGCTTGAGACCCGGAGGGATCGTGCATATGCTGGTGCGCATTGGCTACGCACCAGACGCGAATCCGGCGCCGCGTTGGCCGCTCACGGCCAAACTTGAAGGAGCCTAATGGCAGAAAGCGATCTGAGTGATTATGAGGTGGTGCAAACAGCGCTCACGGAGATCGGCATCATCCACCAATTGGTGGAGACGGAGCTTCGCTTGGCTCTAGCGCCCCAGCTCTCCGTGTCCGAGTTTGGGGTTCTCAATCATTTCATCCGTAGGGGACAAAAAGAAGAGCCCGCACGCCTGGCCCGCGCCTTTCAACAAGCCAAGTCGTCAATGAGCGCAACACTGAACAAACTTCACCGAAAAGGCTTTATCACGCTGACGGCTTCGTCCGAAGATGGCCGCAAAAAACTGGCGATGATTACGGAAGAAGGCCGAAAGGCATGGGCGAATGGAATCGCAGCCACCCTTCCCCTCGGCAATCCTTTGATCGAAGCGTTTGGTACGGAGCGCTTGCGAGAGGCACTTCCCACCTTGCAAGCGCTCAGGATGTTTCTCGACGAAGCCCGTAACGAGCGGGACGGGTTTTAACCCGCCAGCAGCTCAGGCTCCACCTCAGCAACAGAACGCGCGCCTGCACGAACGGCTGGCGCGAAGCCCGTCGCCCGCGGCAACAGGTTTTCTGCATAGAAGCAGGCGATGTGGATCTTGCTATCCAAGAACTCCGTATGCGCGCCTTCGTCGTCTTTAAGGCCAAGCGCCGCGAGGGCACCCCGAAGAAGGTAATGACCGCCGGTGACGTAACCAAATTGTTCAAGATACGGTGTTCCGCCAGCAAGGCCGTCCTCGGGATTGGACGCCATCGCATCGACCATCCATTCAGTGTTGCGGCGCAACCGAGCGACCTCTTCTTTGAGGCGATTGCCTGCTTTGACGAGGCGCTTATGCTCCGATGCAATCGCTTTATCAGCATTCGCATCGACTTCATCGAGGAAGTCATAGGCCAGCTTACCGCCACCCATGCCAAGTTTCCGGCCGATGAGGTCGATGCCTTGAATCCCGTTGGTGCCCTCATAGATCGCGCAAATGCGCGCATCGCGGAAGAACTGCGTTGCGCCAGTTTCTTCGACAAAGCCCATGCCGCCATGGATCTGTACACCGATATTGGTCACTTCCATGGCGCGCTCAGAAGGGAACGCTTTCGACAGCGGCGTCAAAAGCTCTTCGCGCTCTTTCGCCTTGGCCTTGACCTCTGGATCCGTTGCTTTTTTCGCAAGATCATAGGCCACCATATTAGCGTAACAAATCGCCCGACCTGCATCGGTCAACGCCTTCATGGTGTAAAGATTGCGGCGAACATCTGCATGCTGCCAAATTGGAATGGCTGGCCCAGATTTAACGCCAAAGGCGCGGCCTTGCTCCCGGTCTTGCGCATAGGCCAGCGCCTTTTGGAAAGCGGCTTCGGATGCGGAGACCGCCTGCATGCCGACATCAATGCGGGCCGCGTTCATCATCACGAACATGTTTTTAAGGCCTTCATTGGCACCGCCAACGAGCTTGCCAATGCACTCATCATTATCGCCATAGGAAAGCACACACGTCGGCGAGCCGTGCTGACCAAGCTTCTCTTCAATGCCTACGCATTTGACGTCGTTGGCCTGACCGATGGAACCATCGCTATTGATACGGAATTTCGGCACCATGAACATCGAGATGCCGCGAGTTCCTTCCGGTGCATCAGGAAGGCGCGCGAGCACGAGATGGCAGATATTCTCCGTCAGGTCGTGTTCGCCATAGGATATCCAGATCTTAGTACCTTTGATCTTGTAGGTGCCATCACCAACCGGTTCAGCCTTGGTCTTGATGTTCGCCAAGTCAGAGCCCGCTTGAGGCTCTGACAGGTTCATCGTGCCCGCCCATTCTCCGGAGATGAGCTTGGGCAGGATAAACTCTTTCTGCTCCTCATCTCCATAGGCAAGCAGTGCCTTCACCGCACCGGTGGTCAGGCTTGTGCCCATGGTGAAGGACAAACAAGCGCCGCACATTGCATCGAAGACCATCAAGGCGAGCGTCGCTGGCAGATTCTGACCGCCGAATTCCTCAGGGAATGCGACTGAATTCCAGCCAGCCTCGACATACTGGCTATAGGCCTCTTTGAAACCAGGGCTCGTGAACACTTTGCCGTTTTCAAGCCGCGCGCCCTGCTGGTCGGACGTCCAATTGAGGGGGGCGATCACCTCGTCAGAGAATTTCGCCGCCTCGCCAAGGATGGCTTCGAGAAACTCATCGGAAAGGTCTTCAAAGGCTCCCGTGTCACGCAAGGCTTCGAAACCTGCTGCGTGGTTGAGGAGAAATTGCATGTCGCGGATCGGGCTGTGATAGGTCACGGGGGGCTCCCTGATTGGAATTCTGGACGTTGGCCTCCTCTTTGGCCTGGGTGGGTGACGAAAGCAAAGTGACGAACCGCAGCACGCAACCATCAATAGCAGATGCCGCCCAAATCCTTGGGGATGGCGGCGTGTGCGCTGTTCCGACCGAGACAGTCTATGGGCTCGCAGCCCTTGCGTCCGATGGTGCCGCGGTCGCGAAGATCTATGAAACCAAAGGCCGCCCGAGCTTTAACCCGCTGATTGTCCATTGCCTTTCGGCAGAAGATGCGGGCCGAGTGGTCAAATTCGATGATTGCGCCCGCAGCTTGGCTGCTGCGTTTTGGCCGGGGCCGCTGACCGTGGTGCTTGAAAAGCAGGATGACGCGCCGGTCGCGAGCCTCGCGGGGGCAGGCCTTCCGACCCTTGCTGTCCGCGTGCCGTCCCATCCCGTAATGCGCGAGCTTCTTGAAACGCTGGGCGCACCAGTGGTCGCGCCTTCGGCCAATCGGTCCGGTCAGCTAAGTCCCACGCGGGCCGACCACGTGATCGCCGAGTTTGCCGGCCAGGTACCGGTTCTCGACGGTGGACCGTGCGAAGCCGGGATTGAAAGCACGATCATCAGCCTCACCAACAGCCGTCCAACCCTTTTGCGGCCAGGATCGATTCCATCGGACAAGATTGAGGCACGGCTTGGCCATCCCTTAGCGAAGGCCGGCAGCGGTATCGAAGCGCCGGGAATGATGACCAGTCATTACGCGCCGCAAGCAAGCCTTCGGCTCCATGCTGATGCGGCGGAGGCGGATGAAATTCTCCTCGGCTTTGGCGGCACCGCGGGAGCGGTGAAAGACCTGTCACCAAAAGCCGACCTGCGCGAAGCAGCGGCCAATCTCTTTGACTATCTAAGGGAACTTGACCGCGAAGGACGACCTATCGCTGTCGCGCCGATCCCAGAAAAGGGCCTCGGCCAAGCGATCAATGATCGCCTTCGTCGGGCCGCCGCGCCCAGAGACTAGCGCCCGGACCCGCCAGGAATTGGCCCGGCGGTTGGGCGGGGCTAGCTTTCCTCGCGTATAGACGTTCGTCCGAACGCGGCGATAGTGAGGGAACCATCAACATGTCGATCAGCGCAGTGAAGCCGGTGACACGGGACGCCGAAGGCACACCCGGGACCATCAGGGCCGAAAAGCTCGTCAACGGGTCCTCAGAGACGCGATCATGGGATGCCTTTAGCGATAAGTCGGAGCAGTTTCATGTCGGCCATTGGGGCAGCGGGCCATGTGTGATTGATGTATCCTACACGGAGAATGAGCTCTGTGTGCTGGTTCAAGGGCGCGCGAAGATCACCGACACAGACGGAGCCTCGTTAGAATTCGGAACAGGTGAGGCCTTTGTCATCGAAGCGGGCTTCAAGGGCACCTGGGAGTCAATCGGCGATGTGGTGAAGATCTACGCGATCTTTGAAGATAACCAATAATCTGCCTACCGCTTTACAATTTACTCTCTCGAAAGCAGCAATGTCATGAAAATCTACGCCAACCCTGGGTCCGGATCAGCCTGTGTCGAAGCCGCCTTGGCGGAGCTTGATCTGCCCTTTGAACGTGTCCTGGTTGCGTACACGGATGATGGCATCGTCGATGAGGATTTCATCAAGATTAACCCGCGGCGTCAGATTCCTGCGATGATCCTCGACAACGGTGCATGCCTCACAGAAACCGCCGCGATGCTCAGCTATGTGGCGGACGCCAACCCCCAATCCGGATTAGCCCCCTCACCCGGATCGTTAGAGCGGGCGCGCCTTGATCAATGGATGTGCTTTATCCTCGCCAACATTTACGAGGGTGAGCTGAGGAAAAACTATCCGCAGCGCTACACGACCAAGGACACGGACGATGTGGCGGAGGTCGCTGACGCGTTCGTCATGGAAAACTACAAGCTGCTTGAAGATGCGTGCAGCGAGGGTCCCTATTTTTTCGGCGAGACTTGCACGATTTTGGATATCTACATCTGGATGTTCGTGAATTGGTTTGAAGAGTTTGATGAGTTCAGGGCCGCGTGCCCCAAGGTCTTGGCCCTGACCGAGCAGGTCATGAACCGCCCCAAAATTGCTCCGGTGCATGTCTTTAACTTTGGAGAAGGTCTAGGCTGGGGCGGTCAACTGGAAAGCTAGGCCGTGATCACCTGCTATATTCGCTACGAAATCGATCCCTCTAAGAAAGCCGAGTTCGAGCAGTATGCGAGGCTTTGGCTCGAGCTGGTGCCGCGGTTTGGCGGCACGCATCACGGCTATTTCCTGCCCCATGAAAGCGCCAACGACCTCGCCGTCGCGCTCTTTTCGTTTCCGTCCCTCGCCGACTATGAGCGCTATCGTACGGAGATTTTTCAAGACCCAGACTGTCAGAAAGCCTTCGCTTATGCCGAGGAGACAGCCTGCATTCGGCGCCATGACCGGCAGTTCCTTTCGCCTCTTCTTGACTAAACCTGGATCATTGATGCACGGCAGGTAGGGCTCATCCCGCACAAGGCTGACGAGGCGTATCATGACCAAGACGTGGCGAATTTATTTATCCGGCGAGATCCATACCAATTGGCGCGATGAAATCGCCGAAGGGATCAAGGCCCGGGACCTGCCGGTCGAGTTGAGTGCCCCCGTGACCGATCATCCCGCCTCTGATGATTGCGGTGTCGCCATTCTTGGTACAGAAGAGAAAAAGTTCTGGCACGACCGAAAAGGCGCGCAAGTGAACGCCATCCGGACACAGACGCTAATTAAAGAAGCTGATATCGTGGTTGTGCGGTTCGGCGACAAATATAAGCAGTGGAACGCGGCCTTCGATGCGGGGTACGCTGCTGCGCTTGGCAAGCCGATCATTGTCAACCACGGCGACGACATCGTGCATCCCCTCAAAGAAGTTGATGCAGCAGCCATGGCTGTGGCTGAAACGCCCGCGCAAATCGTCGAAATCCTCGATTATGTTATTCACGGCAACCTCAAGGGCTACACCGATTAGCGCCCCTATTCGTGTGAGAGGTATACCAATGATCCGCTGGCTGAAAATCATTTTCGTGGTCGGAATCGCGGTTTGGGGGTTGATTGGGACCTTAGGCAACCTGTTGAGCCTCGATGCTGCGTACAAAAGTGTCGAGCAAGTGACGTCGATGGAATGGATGGCTGATGGAGTTGGCCCCCCATGGCGTACCACCAGCCCTGTCGTTATTGGGATGGGTGTTGCCCTGATCATTTTGGGGAAACTGGCCGCTGCGGTGATGTGCTCAATCGGTGCGGTCACGATGATCAAGTCCGTTGGTCGCGACGCCGCGTCGTTTCAAACGTCGAAGCGCTTTGCGATCGTCGGCGCTGGCGCTGCGGTCTTTATGCTGTTTTTCGGTTTCACCGTGATCGGAGAGACAGCCTACCTGATGTTCTTTGAACCGTATCTGGTTGGCGCCGCCGATGCTGCGTGGCGATATGGCGGCTTTATTGGGCTGATCATGCTCTTTTTGGCGCAACCTGAGCCCGCATGACGGAGTTGCGTCTGCAGACAAGGAGGCGCATTTCGCCTCCATGACCTTCAGCCAGAGCGACATTGCGGCGATTGCCGAGACCGCAGCACCGAAAAGCGTTGTCCCAGAGGACCAGCATCAGCCGCACCTTGAAGAATGGCGCGGCCGCTGGACCGGCGAGACACCGCTGATCCTGGCGCCGAACTCCACCCAAGAGCTCAGCAACATTATGGCGGCTTGCTACGCGCGGGACATCGCGGTCGTGCCGCAAGGCGGCAACACAGGACTGGTGGGAGCACAGGTGCCCAAGGGCGAGGTGCTCATCTCCACCAAGCGCCTGCGCGCGGTCCGCGACGTCTCACCTGAAGGTTTCACCATGACCTTAGAGGCAGGCGTGACACTGGCAGAAGCCCAGAACCTCGCCGCCAAGGAGGATCGCCTGTTCCCTCTTTCCATCGGCGCTGAGGGCACCGCCAATATTGGCGGGGTGCTGAGCACCAATGCGGGCGGTGTGCACGTCCTTAGGTACGGCAATGCCCGCGATTTGGTCCTGGGGCTTGAGGTGGTGCTGCCCGATGGTCGGATATGGCAAGGGCTGAACGCCCTTCGAAAGAACAATGTCGGCTATGATCTCAAACATCTTTTCATCGGCGGCGAAGGCACGCTTGGTATCATCACAGCCGCAGTCCTCAAGCTTTATCCGTGTCCTAAGGAGCATGTCACCGCACTGCTGAGTGTTCCGTCTGCTGAACATGCAGTCAGTCTTCTCTCCCTAGCGCAGGATCTTTCCGGCGGCCAGGTGGGCTCGTTTGAGCTCATGGGGGGACCGATGCTGGATCTGGTGCTCAAACAATTCCCTGACCTTTCGCGCCCTCTTGATAGCCGCGCGCCATTTTACGTGTTGGCGGAGTTTTCAGCGGGGCGTGAAGGCAGGTTGCGCGACACTGTTGATGACATCTTGGCCCTCGCGATGGACAAAGGCCTGGTGACCGACGGCACCATTGCCGCTGACCACAAGCAATCAGAAGCGCTCTGGACCCTCCGCCACAACGCAACCGAGGCGATGAAACAGGATGCAAGTCCTTGCGTGAAATGCGACGTCTCCGTCCCAATTGCGCAGATCCCTGCCTTTTTGGCCGGGGCCGATGCCGCTGTTCATGAGATGGATGCAGGTGCACGGATCATCGCGTTTGGCCATATGGGGGATGGGAACATTCACTACGACGTGTTGGCACCAAAGGACGGGGATCAGGAGGCCTTTCGGGTGCGCATGGGGGATTTTGAGCGGCGTGTGCATGACGTGACGGTGAGCCTCCATGGCTCAATCTCCGCTGAGCACGGCATTGGGCAGTTAAAGCGTGACGAGCTCTTTGAACGGATGGATCCTGTTCAAATGAACCTGATGCAAACGATCAAAGCTTCGCTTGATCCGAAGGGGTTGATGAACCCTGGAAAGCTCTTGACCCAGAAGACAGAAGGCTAACCGCCCACCATCAGCACCGTCTTTCATTGTCTCGCTTGATGGCGCGATAACGCAGCTTCCGCCGGTATAGCGACATATTGTGGAACTTATCGGGCCGCCGAAACGCCCGCCGCTTGATAATGCTACCGACCCGTTGGATGCGATCCCACACATCAAATGTCTTGAAAAAGCGCACATGAGGAAAGACCCCGCCGCCGGTGTCCTTGCCGGCGGTCATGTAACGCAAATCGCCAGGGTGCCGATATCCCTGAAACTTTTTCATCACCTGTTCCGCCGCCAAATGAAAAAGTCCTGCCGCAGGTAGGATGCCTCCGCCGGCGCGCAAGATGAACTTGGCGAACGCGATGCCGCCGCCGGAGGGCGGTAACATCGGAACCGGATCAAAACTGTTCACGATACGGTAGATGGGCGTATGGAACTGTTCGTTGAATGTGTGGTTACCAACCCTCGGTGCGCCGAATGTATAGCACGCAGCAACACGCTCATGGCCGTTATCAAGACAGGTCTTCTCTTCGAAATGGGTCGCAATCACCGCCAACGCGCCGCCCAGGGAATGGCCGCCGATGAAAAGCTGTCGATCACCGACTTTTTGGAGCTCCCTTGCTATTTGATCCTTGGTGTGACGATAAGCTTGATGAAAACCACCATGGATCTTTGGCCCATGGGGAGCAGAGACGGCACCGGGATGCTCTTGCTCTTCCAAGGGCTGCAGCCCCGCATCGACATTTGACAACCAGTCCTGAAAACTATCCGTGCCCCGGAAAATAAGAACAGCGTAAGCCTCATGAGGGCCGTCACAGGTCGCAACAAATCCCTCTATTTCCGCTTCCGGATCAAATTCAGGGTCCGGGAAAATTCCTTGCAGCTTAAATCCGCACACAGCCAAGATTTGGCGTAACAACATCCGTGAGGTGAAGTTCTCCTCGTTAGACAACGAGCGTTCGGGACGTGGGCGCATCAAAAAAGCCTGCCGGTAGCGTTCAAGCAGTCGCACAAGCTCGGATTGGATGTCGTTGACATTGTTGGAGGCGGCAAGGTCTTCAGCCAAACTGCCGATGGCCTCGATCGATTGCTCTTCGAACTTGATATAGGCCAGCTGTGAAAGCACCGCCATTTGCCACGCCATGCGATCACTATAGGCGGCCCGTCCCGTTGGCGGCCGCATTTTTTGCAGACGAACAGCGTCGTTCGTTCGAATCTCGTCGATAAATGGGTTGTTTGTCACCAGCGCATCCCCGCTTAAACCGCGGAGGTTGTGGGTGGGCCAAACGTGCACGTCCACAACGAAAGACAGCCGTATGGGGTTTTTATTTATTCCTTAGGCGGAAGAACATACGTGACCGTTGCGTGGCTCGAGACCTTCTCAGAGGACGAGCCCCGCACTTCCACCTCAACGACCACGCCGGACTTGCCATATTTCAGCAACGTGCCGCGCGCTTCGAGCGTCTCCCCCTGACAGGGACGCAAGAAATTGATGTTGAGGTTGGACGTCAACGCCATTGGCGTGATCCCCGCCCTTGTGAAGACCACTGCATAGGCCACCGAATCGGCGAGCGCCATTTGTGTGGGTCCAGAGATAAAACCGCCTGGCCGCAAATTCCCAGGACCGCAGTCATAGCGCATGACCACCTCGCCATCGCTCGCCGATTCGACGTGTTGGCGGAGGGTACGGCCCATAGCGAGGGATTGAAAAAAGGCGTTCATCTCGTCAGCAGAGACTTTGGACGGGGTGATCGGAGTTTCGGTCATGGGAAGCCCGTTACAAGGCCTGGGTGATGAGGGACAACCCTTCATTGATCGCTTGCTCTCGCACCGCGGCGGTCCCAAAGTTTCAAAAAAAGACGGGAGAAGACAATGGGACGCTTTATTGGCGCGCTGGCTTTGGCGTTGATCACAGCCTGCAGCACGGCAAAGAAAGACACTTTATCGGAAGCGCAAGCCGCCCCTACCCCAGAGCGAACGATGGTCACCCTGGGCAATGGCGAGGCCAACAGCATCACGCCGCAAGGGGTGACCCGGGATGGGGCCACCTTCACCTTCGCAACCGCGACGGTGGCCGATGACAGTTGGCTGGTTATTCATCCGTTTAAGGATGGCCGTCCAAACGGCGACATTTATGTCGGCCACACATTTTTGGCCGCGGGCACGCATCAGAACATTCCGATCACCGTCGAAGGCGGCGCGCAGACAGGACAGATGTTCCTGGTAATGCTGCATAAGGATGTCGATCAGGACCGCGTCTTCGATTTTGTCTTCATCGACGAGAACACGGTCGAGGACCACGCGGTTTTTGAGGGCACCAAGATGATCGCCCATATTTTTGCGGCGCCCTAAGAAAAAGCCGACGCCAAATTCGCCTCGCATCGACGAGACGCAACAACCTGTCCTCTACCGACTCAATGGGTCGTGCCTTAAGTGATGACGATGCTCATCGTTTTGTCGCCCGCCAAAAACCTCAACGTCGAGCCGGCTGATGGTCGGCTGTCGTCAACAGAGCCTCAGTTTCCGGACGAAACGGGGAAACTGATCGAGGTGTTGCGAAAGAAAACGCCGTCGTCCATCGCGGCGCTGATGAAGCTCTCGGACAATCTCTCCATGCTGAACGCCGAACGGTACAGAGCGTTTGGCACCCAGACCAAAAAACAGGCGATCCTCGCCTTTAACGGCGATGTTTATCGCGGGTTTGATGCAGGCACATTGAACGCTGCGGGCCTCAAAGCCGCGCAAGAGCGTGTGCGGATCCTTTCAGGGCTTTACGGCCTTTTACGGCCGCTCGATTTGATGGAACCCTACCGGCTTGAAATGGGCATAAAGCTTAAGACCCGGCGGGGCGAAACCCTTTACGATTTTTGGGGCAGCCGGATCGCGGCGTTGCTCGATCAGGAACTCGGCGGTGCTGCGCTCATCAACTGCGCGTCCAACGAATATTTTAAGGCTGTCAAAGGCCTCAAAGCGCCAGTGATCACCTGCCAATTCAAAGAAGAAAAAGACGGTCAGCTCAAAACGCTTGGGCTCTTTGCCAAAGCGGCGCGCGGAATGATGGCGCGGTTCGCGGTGGATCAAAGGATCGACCGACCGGAAGGCCTGAAAGATTTCCAAGCGAGCGGTTACCGCTTCCAGGCTGCGCTTTCCAATGACACAAATTGGGTCTTCTCACGACCACAGCCGCCAAAGGCGGGTTGAATTCGATCCTTGCCGCCGAGGCCGCCTCACTTTAACCTCTTGTTAAAAGCTTGATGGGGTTTGCCATGCTGCGCTCGATTTTTGTGGTTCTTGCCCTGGTGGCAACCGCTTCCGCCCAGTCCGACGTTCTCACCCGCTCACCGCGCAAGGTGATGAGCGATGTGAACCACCAAACCGTGTCTAAGGTGGTGCGCAATGCTGGTTTTATCGTCGAGCAGGCGACAATTTCCGGCGCGGACTCACTGGTGGTGAGAGATGGCTCAACGGCCGTCATCATGCGCCCCCGGGTGTGTGATCCCAATTGCTCGGGGCTCTTGATGTATGCGGTGATCGACGGGATCGCACCGCCCATGGCGATTAACGGCTTTAATGAGCAGACGCCGGCGACATCGGCGTTCACCTCCGAGGGCTACACCATTCTGTCGCGCTACTTGATCGCTGATTACGGCATCACGGAAGGGTCGTTCCTCACCAATCTCGCGGTCTTTCAGTCGACGGTGGAGAAGTGGCTCGGCCAGCCAAGGAACAATGCGCCCAGCGCGCTGTCGGTGTCCCTCGACGCCCCTGTCCCGCAAGCCGATGAGGACTTTGAGCTCCGCGCTTACATCGACGCGGTGAAGAACCGTCCGGAGCTGATCTCGCGCAACCTGGGCGACGAGCTCTAAGCGATCGTTAGATAAAGAGGTCGAGCAGGAAACCGAATGGCCCGCCGGCACCGCCGGCGGTGATGGGCACTTCGGTTTGGATGAGCACGTCACCCGTGCCGCGGATTTTCACGTTCTCGGCTTCCCCGCTTCGCAAATACTGACCCCGCGTGAAGACGCGGCCATCAGCGAAAAAGTCACCGCGCACAGCGGCCACATAGTTGGTATCCACGACCACCGGCGTTTCAGGATCGAGCGCTTTGCGGAAACTTCTTCCCGGCGCCTTGATCCACACCGTGCCCTCGCCCGTCACCCGCGTCAGCGTCCAGAACTCCCGGCGCGCAACGCGCTTCACGGTGAAATCGAGCTCCCCGCGATGGCCAAGATAGAGAGCGGGTTGAAGCCACACGGCTTCGTCTTCCTTGACCTCCATCCCAAGGACGGTGCCGTGGTAGTCCCGTCCTGCCACCAATGTGGTCGGCGTTTCCGCTTCAAACCGGTTGGCCCAGAGGTTTTGTCCGGAAAAAATGCCCAGGACCGGGATCGTCTTGGAAGCAATGCGGCGGGTTTTAAGGCGAAAATCGCCGCCCGCATAGATCAGGGATGACCGCCGCACAAAGCCAACATCGCCTTCGTCGAGCTCCATCGAAAGGACATGATCATCGAGGATCTGGCCCTGCCGTAGCGCTAGGGCGCTTCCCTCGTCATCGTGCGGTACAAGGGGAAAGGAACGAGACGGCGGACGCGCCCAGCCTCGATGCATTTTCTGAAGCGGCGGCGTTTTCGTCACAACTCATCCCCTTGGACCCCATGCCCTAGCAAGATAGGGATCAGGATCGCGCGCGTCACCCAAAACGAGGGTTTCCCTTCGCGCAGACATCCGCTTGAGAGCGTTCCCATGTTTCTTTTGATCGGTCTTGGCAATCCTGGCAGCAAATACGCAGGCAATCGGCACAACGCTGGTTTCATGGCGATTGATGCGATCGCCGACGCGCACCATTTTCCCAGCTTCAAGGCGAAGTTTCAGGCCCTTGTATCGGAAGGCCGAATTGGAAGTGAGCGGGCGATCCTGTTGAAACCGCAAACCTTCTACAATGATGCTGGACGAGCGGTTCAAGAGGCGGCTCGGTTTCACAAAATCGAGCCGGGGCAAATCATCGTGGTGCACGATGAAATCGATCTCGCGCCAGGAAAACTGCGCGTGAAAGAAGGCGGCGGATTGGCTGGTAACCGGGGCCTTAAATCGATCGCCGCGCATGTTTCGCCCGATGTCTGGCGGGTCCGCATTGGCGTGGGCCATCCTGGGCACAAAGATGCTGTCACCGCCCATGTCTTGCGCGACTTCGCCAAAGAGGAGCGCGAGGGATGGCTGAGCGACATGTTGCGCGGGATTGGTCAAGAATTGGGTGAACTCCTTCCCCCATCAGAAGAAAATGCGAGCCGCTTCATGTCGCGTGTCATTCAATAGGCATGCTCATATTGCATCGCAGCAAATAGCTTTCGTCGCGGTCCAAGGTGACTTAAGCTCACAACAAGAAACGGTCTGATCTCCATGGGTTTTAAATGCGGCATCGTCGGTCTTCCCAATGTCGGGAAGTCGACTCTTTTCAACGCCCTCACCAAAACAGCAGCAGCGCAAGCCGCCAATTACCCGTTCTGCACCATTGAACCCAATGTTGGTGATGTGGCGGTCCCTGAGCCGCGCCTAGAAAAGCTCGCCGCAATCGCTGGCTCTGCGGAAATCATCCCCTCCCGCCTTCAGTTTGTGGATATCGCAGGGCTCGTTCGCGGCGCGTCAAAGGGTGAAGGCCTGGGCAACCAGTTTTTGGCCAATATCCGCGAAGTCGACGCGGTTGCCTATGTGCTCCGATGCTTTGACGATGACGATATCACCCATGTCGAAGGCCGCATCGACCCAGTTGCCGACTATGAGACGGTCGAAACAGAACTGATGCTGGCGGACCTTGAGAGCCTAGAGAAACGCCGGGTCAATTTAGAAAAGAAAGCCAAGGGCCAAGACAAGGAAGCGAAAGAAACGCTTTCGCTTGTGGACAAGGCACTCGTCCCGCTCCGCGAAGGCCGCCCTGCCCGTGTCGCAGAGATTGAGCCAAGCGAAATAAAAGCCTGGAACGGCCTTCAGCTTCTGACCACGAAACCGGTGCTGTTTGTCGCCAATGTCGACGAGGACAACGCTGGCCAAGGCAACGCCTACTCTGACAGCGTGTTTGGCGAAGCGGAAAAACAGGGCGCCGTCGCGGTCGTGATCTCGGCCCGCATCGAGTCAGAACTTGCCACGCTCGATGATGAAGAAGCCACTGAATTTCTTCAAGAAATAGGCCTTGAGGAGCCAGGGCTTCACCGGTTGATCAGGGCGGGTTACGATCTTTTGGGGCTGCAGACGTATTTTACCGCCGGACCGAAGGAGGCCCGGGCCTGGACCGTACGGCGCGGCGCCCTCGCCCCCGAGGCAGCCGGGGTGATCCATACAGACTTTGAAACCAGTTTTATTCGGGCCGAAACGATTTCCTACCAAGATTATGTTCAATTCGACGGAGAAGTCGGTGCAAAAGAAGCAGGAAAGCAACGGATCGAAGGTAAGGATTACGTCGTGCAAGACGGCGACGTGATGCATTTTCGAACCGGGAAATAGGTTGATGGCAAAAGACCACGGATTGGCTGATCTTTTCTCCCGCACCAAAGCGGACGAGAAAGACGACACGCGCCCCGTGGTGCCACCCCAGGATTATGCTGGGCCAGATGATCAACCGCCGATCCTCGAGGACGCCGATGCGTCACCGATCGAACGGTTACGCAACGCTTCATCGATCTTTGATGCGCCCGACACGGACAACATCGACTATGATGATGATCCGTATTATGATGAGCATACGCGCGACGAGCCCAGGTCCTTCAACGAAACCGATCCAGAGGTGAATGAAGCCTCGTCGTCTGGCGGCATCCTTTGCTTTTTGCTCGATGACCCCATCGGTGCGCGCCGCATGCGGACCATCGCCGCGCTTAACGTGGCCGCAGGGATGGGATCCGTCAGGCTCAGAACCTTGCCCGCTGAACCCGAGGAGATGGACCTTGCCATCTTTGACGCGCTTCAAGAATCCGATTGCGAGCTTGTCGCCTTTCTAAGCCCGGGCACAGAACCCGCTGACGATTGGGCGCTTGAATGCCAACTCGCGTTCACCCAAGCGCCGCGCCTCAGTGCCATCATGGTCAAGCAAGGCAACGCAGACCCGCTCAACCCATGGGCCAGAACCGCATTCTTGCTCGACATCGCTGATCGGCAAATGGGTAAAATGCGAGGCGCCGATACGATGGTGTTCAAACGCGAGGCGCTCGAAGATCTGGGTCCGGATCTTGGTCAAGCCTTCCGCAGCCGACAACTTGTCCGCGCCCTCGAAGACCGAGGCCACCGGACCGGTCATGCGGTCGAAGCCCGGGTTGTTCTTGCCGAACCTGAAGACAAAAAAGACGTCCTCGACCAGGTACGAGACAACGCGCGCGCAGCGACACGGCTGAGTGCCGCCAAGAAAAATTTCCTCATCCGTCCGATCTATGCCTTTTTCATTCTCGCTGGTTATCCCTTCCGGTTGATGGCCGTTGGCAAGGCAGTAAAAAAGGGGATAGGCCGCGAGATGATGGACGAGCTTTTTCCCAAAGCGATGGCTGCTGTTTGGGCTGACCGCAAAGCACGCGCTGCGACGATGTTGCGACCCGGCAAGTAACCCGCGAAGGCTCAGCGCCTCGAACAAACAGCGCACCCTTCGGTGATCCGCGCGTCCTCGGCTGGACGCGAGCGACGAGCCTCGCCAGAGTGTGTTTTCTGAGGAAACCACCCAAATCAAGCAGGCCCAAAAGTGACCGATAAGGTTCGCCGAAATTTTCTAAAAACCGCCGCCCTCGCCGCGCCTTTGGCGTTGGCTGCATGTGATTGTGCTGAACGATGCGCGGCCGTTGCGCCAGAGATCACGAGCAGCGGCATCACCCCGCGCCAACTGAAAATGGTCACGACCTGGCCAAAGGACTTTCCAGGGTTGGCGGATGCCGCCACGCGGTGGACTGATTTCATCCGCGAGCTGTCAGGCGGTGCAATCGATATCGAGATCTTTTCCGCAGGTGAGCTCGTCGGCGCTTTTGACGTTTTTGACGCTGTGGTCAGTGGCGCTGCCGATCTTTATCACGGTGCAGATTATTACTGGACGTCCAAGTCGCAAGCCTATCCTTTTTTCACGGCCGTGCCCTTTGGCATGACGGCCATCGAACAGATTGGATGGCTCGAGGCTGGCGGCGGCCAACAACTTTGGGACAGGCTGGCCGCGCCCTTTGGGATCAAACCTTTTGGTGTAGGGAATTCCGGCCATCAGCTCGGGGGATGGTTCAAAAAACCATTGCGTAGTGTTGATGACCTCCGTGGCCTGAAAATTCGTATGCCAGGCATGGGCGGAGAGGTGATGCGTCGGGCGGGCGCAAGTCCGGTTGTTCTTCCTGGATCGGAGCTTTACCAATCCCTGCAGTCGGGTGCCATCGATGCCACCGAGTGGGTTGGGCCGTGGAATGACCTCGCCATGGGGTTTTATCGCGAGGCTGATCACTATGTTTGGCCAGGTTTTCATGAACCCAATGCGCAGCTTGCTGGCGGCATGAATCTTGACCTTTGGAACAGTCTCAACGCGCAAGAACAAGCGATTTTCATCGCTGCGGCCCGCGCCGCGAACCATGAATCGATCGGTACCTACACCATCCGCAACGCCGAAGCGTTGCGCGTCCTCACAGAGGAACATAACGTGACGCTCAATCCGATGCCGGACGATGTCATCAGCCTGCTGGCGGAAAAGACCAAAGAGGTGCTCGACGAGATCGCGGAAAGCTCGGCCATCGGTCGCGACATTCACGATAGCTATATCGGCACGTTAAGGGACACGATGCGTTGGACAACCATCAGTGACGCCGCCTTTATCGAAGCGCGTCAGCGGCTGATCAATTAAAGCAATGGGCGACTTCCTCCTTCCGATCTTGGCCCTCTGCGTCATACTGATGCCGTTGATGTTAGCGGCATTGGGCCAAGCCAAAGCGGTCGAGCCCCTCCTGACCCGCACCGTCAAAGGCGCTTTCGCTCTTTCCTCTGTCTGCGTCTTAATACTGATGCTGGTGCAAGTGAGTGTGGTCGTCCTTCGCAGCGTCTTCTCGGTCAGCTTCATCTGGCTGCAAGAAAGCACGCTCTATCTTTTTGGCGCTATATTCCTGTTGTCGTCCGGGGCGCTTCTTCTTTCGGAAGGCCATGTGCGGGTTGATATTTTTTATGGAAAACTGACGGAACGGCAGCGGCAGCTTGTCGACCTTGCCGGGATGGCACTCTTTGTACTGCCGGTCAGCGCCCTTATCGTTCTGGTCTCGTGGGACTATGTCATCACCAGTTGGGTTCAGCTTGAACGCAGCCAAGAGCCCTCCGGCATCCACGCGGTGTTTCTTCTCAAATCGATGATACCCGCCTTTGCCATCCTGCTCATTCTGGCCGCTGAGCTTCGTATGATCGAACTCATCCGGAGGCTGCGCACAGCGGCATGATGGATCAAGTCATTCTCTGCCTTTGCGCCTGCGCCACCTGGCTAGACATCGCCATGGTGATCGCACTGTGCGCGCTGATCCTCGCTGGGTTCCCTGTCTCGTTCACACTCGCGGGCACCGCCCTTCTCTTTGCCCTGATCGGGCTTGCCATGGGCGTTCTCGATGTCACCTTTATCACTGAACCCTACCCCATACGGATTTTTGGGATCATCAAGAACCAAGTGTTGCTCGCGGTCCCCCTCTTTGTCTTGATGGGGGTGATCCTAGAAAGAGCAAAACTCGCCGAAGAGCTTCTTGAAACAACAGCTCGGTTGTTTGGCCCGATGCCTGGCGGTCTTGGCATTGGGGTGATGCTGGTTGGTGCGCTTCTTGCGGCATCGACGGGCATTGTCGGGGCGACGGTCGTCACCATGGGGCTCCTCAGTCTTCCGACCATGCTCAAGCGCGGATATTCGCCGGCCCTCTCGTCAGGATCAATCGCCGCTGCTGGTACACTGGGGCAGGTCATTCCGCCATCGATCGTGCTCATCCTGCTGGGTGATGTGATGTCCAACGCCTATCAAGAGGCACAGATCAGCCAGGGCATCTTTTCGCCTGATCCGATCTCCGTTGGCGATCTCTTCGCGGGCGCGCTCTTGCCGGGACTCATGCTGGTCGGGATCTATCTCGCCTATCTTGGTGTCATCGCTGTCATCCGTCCACAGATGAGCCCAGCGGTTCCCTCCGAAGATCGCTACAGCCTTCAAGAAGGCATCAACGCAGCCGTCAAAACCCTGCCCGCCCCCTTGTTGCTCATTATCGCAGTTCTCGGCTCGATCCTGACGGGCGCGGCCACCGCCACGGAGGCGAGCGCCATTGGCGCGGTCGGCGCTGCGCTTATCGCCGGAAGCAAAAAGGCGATCGCTTCAGGTCGCGCACGGCAATTGGCGATTGCCGGTATCGGCGCAGCGGTGGTCCTCATCTTTCTTGTTAGCCAGTTCGATTTACGCCTCGGGCGCGAAGCCGCGTTGCCAGACAGGATCGCGATCGTCTTTGCCCTGATGGCAACGGCAGTGCTCGCCGCTGGAACACTCGCGTCGGTGTGGTCGCTGTGGAAGGACTGCCTGTGGGATGTCCTTCAGCGCACGACGGAAGTCACCAGCATGGTGTTCACGATCTTGATCGGCGCCGCCTTATTCAGTCTTGTGTTCCGAGGCCTGGGCGGTGACGACACGGTGGCAAGCGCCCTTTCGGCAGCGCCGGGCGGCGTGGTCGGCGCTCTTCTCGCCGTCATGCTCGTGATGTTTGTCCTTGGGTTCTTTCTCGACTTTATCGAGATCACGCTGGTCGTCGTGCCGTTGGTCGCACCGCCCCTTCTCATGGCGGGTGTTGATCCTGTGTGGCTTGGCGTTTTGATGGCGGTCAATTTGCAAACAAGCTTCCTGACACCGCCCTTTGGGTTTGCGCTTTTCTATCTTCGCGGGGTCGCTCCACCGGACGTCCCGACCACCGCGATTTACCGCGGCGCGATGCCTTTTGTGGGTATTCAAATCGCCATGCTCTTGATCATCGCTCTCTGGCCTGAGCTTGCCACCTGGCTACCTGATCGCATTTATGGCTAAATCGGCGTGTTCCATCTGGAAGGAGACTGCCCGTGTTTCAAAGTTTTGACCCATTATCTGACCGGTCCTTTGGCGCAAAGCACGTGCCGCTCTTGCGGGCACGCCTTGCGACCCATGGCCTTGATGGTTTTCTTGTTCCGCATGACGATGAATACCTCAACGAGTATCTCCCCTTTTGCAACGAGCGCCTTTTGTGGGTGAGCGGATTTTCTGGATCAGCCGGCTTTGGGATTGTCATGATGGAGAAGGCCGCTGTCTTCTCCGATGGTCGCTACGCAGTCCAACTCCCTGAAGAGGTGGATGGCGATGTCTTCGAGCGCCTGATGACCCACGACATCACCCCCAGCGCTTGGCTGGTCGAACACACAAGCGAGGGGATGGCCATCGGCTTTGACCCGATGTTGTTCTCGGAAGGATCCCTCAAACCCTTTGAGAATGCGGCTAAGAAATCAGGGTTTTCCTTGGTCCCCACACCGATCAACCCGATAGATGAGGCGTGGGCGGATCGGCCTGATGCACCTTTTGCCCCGGTTCACCCGCATCCTTTAGACTTTGCAGGAGAGGACGCCAACACCAAGCGCTCTCGGATAAGCCAAGCGATCAGTGAAGTAGGCGGTGACGTTGCGCTCCTCACCGCCCCCCACTCTCTTGCCTGGCTCCTCAATATCCGCGGAGGCGATGTTCACGCCGCCCCCCTCCCCCTCGGCCGCGCTTTGATGTTCGCCGATGGGTCGGCCGAGCTTTTTCTTGATCCACGCAAAGTGACCGATGAACTGCCCAGCCACCTTGGCAACAGTGTGGGCATACAACCCGAAACAGCGCTCAATGCTCGCCTCAAAGAGCTGGGCCAAACCAAAGCAAGGGTACTGATTGACCCGAGCCTGACACCCGTGCAATATGTCCGCACACTTCAGGAAGAAGGCGCAACAATCCTTCGTGCAGAAGACCCTTGTGCGCTTCCGCGGGCGATCAAAAACGAAACGGAGCGCGAAGGCGCGCGCCAAGCGCATGTGCGAGACGGAGCGGCCGTGGTTCGTTTTCTTCATTGGCTGAGCCAAGAAGGACCAAGCGGGACGGTGACAGAGATTGCCGCTGCAGAACAGCTTGAAACCTACCGGCGGGAAACGGGCGAGCTTCAAGATATCAGCTTTGATTCGATCACGGGATCTGGCCCCCACGGCGCCATGGCCCATTACCGCGTCACCACTGAAACGAACCGCGCGATGCAGCCGGGGGAGCTCTTCCTCATCGACTCTGGCGGTCAGTACAAAGATGGAACGACGGATATCACCCGCGTGATCGCGATTGGCACACCGACCGAGGAGATGCGGGAGCGTTATACTCTTGTCCTAAAAGGACATATCGGCCTCGGCCTGGCGCGTTTTCCCAAGGGCACATCGGGCCATCAATTGGATGCGTTGGCGCGATTGCCTCTTTGGGCCAAAGGTCTTGATTACGATCATGGCACTGGCCACGGCGTTGGTAGTTATCTCTCCGTCCACGAAGGACCACAAAAGATCTCCAAGCACCCGGTCACCCAAGCGCTTGAGCCAGGCATGATTTGTTCCAATGAGCCCGGCTATTATCTCGAAGGCGCTTATGGCATCCGGATTGAGAACCTAGTGCTTGTGACTGACGAAGAGCCGATCGAGGGCGGCGAACGGCCGATGATGGGATTTGAAAACCTCACCATGGCTCCCCTCGAAAGAGAGCTGATCGTCACAGAAATGCTCACCCCCGAAGAGCGCCGCTGGGTCGATGCCTATCACACAGAAGTCGCCGCCAAGATTGCCCCCTTGCTCACGGAAGAGGACGCCGCCTGGCTAAAGCAGCGCTGCGCCGCACTCACCTGACCTATTCGCCATCCAGTTGTGATAACGGCACGGTTGGAAGTCGCCTCTATGTGTGGGAGATCGATCTGATGCGCCAAGAGTGGCGCAAAGGAACCCGGTGATGGACCAGAACATGCTAGAACGGCTGAAGGCGAAAGCGTTTGAACGCTTTCCCATAGCCTTCGTCCTCACCAACCCTAATATCGAAGATAATCCAATTGTTTATGTGAACAGGGCGTTTGAGCGTCTCACCGGCTACGCAGCCGACGCGGCGATTGGACGAAACTGCCGGTTTTTGCAGGGTGAGGATTCAGATCCAAAAGAGGTCAGCGCCATTCGTAACGCGATCGCAGAACAACGGCCTCATCGCGGCATCATCACCAATCACCGGGCCGATGGCACGACTTTCCAAAACGAACTTTTTATCGAGCCGATCTTTGATGACGAAGGCAATTTGTCCGCCTTTTTAGGGCTTCAACGCGATGCCGAAGCGCACAGCCTCGATAAAGAGCGGGTGGAAAGGCAGCTTAAGGAAATTCAGCACCGGGTCAAAAACCATCTTCAAATGGTGGTGTCAATGATCCGTCTACAATCACAAAAAGCCGATGAAGGTATTCCCACGGTTGACTACGCGGCCCTCGCCTATCGTATTGAAACACTTCAGCTTCTTTATCAAGAAATGAACAAAAGCGAGACGGAAGCAGCGGTGCCCATGGGCGCTTATGTTTCGCGCATCGCAACCACGATCGGACACCTTGAAGGACGAGAGAATATTCGCCTGAACATCAACACAGAGAGTTTTTTCGTGTCGGTCGAAACCGCTGCGCGGATTGGGCTTTTGAGTTCCGAGATCATCACCAACGCGTTTCAACACGCCTTTGTCGGCCGCACGGCGGGGCTTGTGCAGGTGAGCCTCAAGCAACTTTCTGGCGGCATTATGCGGTTAGAGGTGATGGACGATGGCATCGGACTGCCCGAAGAAATCAACTGGCCACAGGGGAACACGATGGGCGCCTCTATCGTACGATCGCTCCTTAAGGGAGTTGAAGGCACGATGAACGTCGCACGCGGACGAGCGGGCACCACAATGAGCATCGACGTACCACTACACGACGGATCTTCTCAGCATGCTAACTAGCCTTCTTTTCAGCCTGACGATGATGGCGCAAACCATCACGACACCGATCGCCTTTGACGTTGAGGTGGTGAACACGTTTCCCCACGAAACCGACGCCTTTACCCAAGGCCTTCTTTTTGCCGATGGAGTTTTGATTGAAAGTACCGGCCTTGAAGGTTTTTCTCGCCTACGGAAGATCGATATGCGGACGGGAGCAGCTTGGAAACAGATCAACCTACCGGACGATGTGTTCGGCGAAGGCACGGCCTTAGTGGGTGATCAACTCGTCGTTCTCACCTATAAGGCAGGTCAGGGATTTGTCTTTGATCTTGAAACCCTTAAACAAACAGCGGGGTTCACCTATACCGGGGACGGTTGGGGTCTGACCTATGATGGTGAGCGGCTGATCATGAGCGACGGCACGTCGTTTCTTCGGTTCTTGGATCCCAACGACTATAAAGAGATCGGTCGCCTACAAGTCACGATCAGTGGTCGCCCCCTCCGCCTGATCAACGAACTTGAATATATCGATGGTCAAGTGTGGGCGAACATTTACGGCCAAGATTGGATCGCGCGTATTGATCCGACCACGGGCGTTGTCACTGCAACGGCGGATCTCAGCCAGCTTTACCCACGGTCAGTCCGCGGCAACTCGGTGTGGAATGCCCTTAATGGGATCGCCTATGAGGAGAATTCCGATCGCCTTTTCGTCACAGGCAAGAACTGGCCGTCGCTCTTCGAAATCAAACTCACCCCTGTCCAATAGGAGGACCTATGCCCGGTCTGTGGTTCCAAGACTTTCAAGACGGCCAAGTCTTTGATCACGAGTGGACAAGGACCGTGACCGAAGCCGACAACACGTGGTTCTCGCTCCTCACGATGAACCCGCAACCACTGCACATTGATCACCACAAGGCCGCAGAAACAGAGTTTGGCCAGCCGCTCGTCAACAGCCTGTTCGCGCTTGGCCTTTTGGTCGGCATGACCGTCAACGACACCACCCTCAACACAACCGTTGCCAATTTGGGATTTGAAAAGGTACGATTTCCCGCGCCACTTTTCCATGGCGATACCGTCCGTGCCAAGACCACAGTGATCGGCATTCGCCAATCGTCGTCAAGGCCCGGCCAAGGGATCATCACGTTCAAACACGAACTCTTTAAACAAGACGACACACTTGTCGCTGAATGCGAACGGGCGGCTCTCATGATGGCGAGGCCAGAACCGGTCTAGCGGGCTGTTGTTCCGTGCCAAGCGTCAAGGATCCTGGCAAGAAGATCGCCTTGCGATGGCGGTACAGAATGTCCGTCACCATGATGGGGTTGCGGACAAGCAGATGGCCTCAGCCGACTGATCACCACGTCATCGACAAAGGGCTTTCCTTGGTCAACAATCCGCGCCGTTTGCTGACCATCAGTGCTCGGCTGATCAGCGTGGTGCACGATGACACGGGTTTGGTCTAAAAAGACTGGCGGCAGAGAAGCTTGATGCCTCGCCTCAAGGCACAGCCCCAATCCCGTCAAGGATGGTTGGCCAAGCACCTCCGTCAATGGCCCATGGTCATCGGTAAGCAGACGATCAGCTGCATCAACGCCGATCATCAGCGGTATTTGCTGACCGGCCATTGTGCTCAATTGCCTTGCAAGGTGCAGAACCGCCGCCGCCATGATCGGCCGTACCTCTGGATCGAGCGCGCCAAGCTGCAACACACTCATGGGCGGTCGTCCATCGGGTAGTCGAAACACCGTTTGGAGAACATCCGCCGCCGACAGCGCCAATGCCGCCTCGCTAAAGAATGCTCGCAGCCGTGGGTCGTGTGCAGCGACACTCAGTTTGGCGGCGAGCGTGCGGGCCGCACCGCCAAAATCGCTGTTCTCCGCCCGGTGATGGCAAGCCTCAATCACTGACGATAAGCTTGGAGAAACGCCACCATAAGGACGAAACCCTTGATTCGTTGATGATTGCCGTCGCATCAACCCACGCAGCACTGACAGTTCCGTTGGTGCCAGCGGCTCCGATGCGACGGCCACCGCGGCCGCCACTTGCTCAGGGGTCATCATACCAAAGGGTATCAGCGCGCTGTCGCCATCGATAATCGCTGCCCCGCCGCCAAAGCTCTGCGCAAAGCCGCTCGTCGGATCAATCAATATCAATCGGCCAGAAAACCGTGTCCGGAGCAAACTACGAAAAAGCACCGTCAAGGTGCAACTTTTGCCGCTCGCCACATCACCCGTCAGCACAAGGTTGGTGCCCAATAGCGCCTGGGCATCAAGCATAAAGGGCACAGGCCCTGCGCCCCAATCAGCCTCCCCCAATGGTAGAGGCGCGACTGCCCCAGCGGTGTGAAGCGCATGGCGTTGATGAGGGGTGACGAGGCGAACTGGCGCACCGATCGAAAGCTGTGAAAGATCAGCCGACGGCGCAAGGTCAACCTCAACGATCACGATATCGTCAGGGCGCGGTGTGGTTGCCGGAACCAAAGCATCAAGCGCCGCGATCGTTCCGAAGACTTGCGTGCCATCCCCTAAAGAGACAGGTATTCCGGGCCGAAGGGCCTCTTCGTCGACCAAAGACCGCGGCAAAGCGGCGGTCACCGTACCCCTCAAGACAGCAATCACCTTACCGATAGGTTCCGCAGGCAGCGGTACCTCGTCAGGGAAAATCTCGGACGCAATGCGGGCAAAAGCGCTCATGGGTGGGGCTCCTTGTGGAGGATCGGAATGTTGAGCCGCAGCATCATGCGGCCGTCCGGTGGTCGGAACGTTTCGATGGCAATAAGGCTCGTCGCCTTTCCAAGGTGCAGTTGCATGAGCTCATCCCGCGTGGGCTGATCAGTGCCCCTAGGGAGCAGCAGCTCAAGGACAATCAGCGAGTCTTCTGACGACATCAATGATTTAAGCCGTACACCGATTGACTGGGGTGCTCGGTTGTTCCGGGCAATGAGTGTAAAGAGTGAATGGAAGTAGTCCTCCACCTCTTCACTCGAAAGAACACTCGGCGGGAGATCGTTGTCGATCACCACTTCGGTGACAAAAAGCCTGCCGTGAAAGTCTTGGATTAGATTTTTGATCACCGCTGCGACGTCGCCGCCCTGCGGCAGGGCCTCGGGCTCGATGGCGGCCTCTTCCGCCACCTCTGGCTTGGCCGCAGCGACGCCTTGATTAGCGGCGGCGAGAATCGAATCAATCCGCTCAAGAAGCAGGCCCGCGGAGTACAAAATATGCTCAAGATACTCGTCGCGCTTTTCGGCTGGAACATCGATTTCGCTATCTCCTTTGAGGAGGCCAGCAAATCCTGTGATCGCATTGAGCGGTGTACGGAGCTCATGATTGAGGCCAGAGAGAAGCGCACGCTGTGCACCCCGCACTTCATCAGCCTGGCGCTGCATCTCTTGAAGTTCTTCCTCCGCACGGCGCAACTTGAGCGCGAGGTCATAGGCGCGGCGGCGCGCGCTGCCTTCTAGCCCCGTCTTTGTCACCGCCGAAGGCGCCATCATACCCTTCCGCCTGGGATTGGCTGCACGCGTTAGGGGTACGGCAGGTAAGCTTAACTGATGGTTAAACCTGTGCGGCGGTGGCCGCTTTCTCGACCCTTTGCTTTTCGATCCGCGCAGCCGATACCGAAGGCGGAACATAACAAAGGACGCGATCACCAAGCCGAGGTTCTATGGGCGCGGCGGACGAATCAAAAAGAAGCTGGTCATCACGCTCTATGAGAACGATCAATGCCTCCGTCGACATATCAACCGCAAAGCGCTCGGGCGGATATTCTTCAGAAATGCGCGTCATCTGAAAGCCCCAGCCGGTGTGGTGGAGGCCAATGAGGTCCTCGAGCGCCATCGGCCGGGAAAAGAGCGGCCTGCCCTTGAGGGCATAAGACACCGTTCGTCGATGCCCCTCGACGCCATGCGCTGAAAGCTGAAAAGTTCGTGCACGGTCGAATTCAAAGGCAAGATCCGTACACACCAGCGCATTGTGGCTGTCGCTGCCCGTCACCGCGAGAAGCGTGCCGTAATGGTTGAGCTCGATGTGATGCTCTGCGACCTCAGAAAGTATCTCCCCGTAAAAGGATGGAAGCCCTTCCTGCCGGGCCGTCCGAAGGGCGCGATAATTGGGGTCGGTGATGAGCACCGGCACACCTAGATCCCGCAAGCGCGCGCCGAGCGCCGCAGCCCAAGGCGAAGCACCAACGATCAGGACGCCAGGTTTGCCCTTTTGCGCCAATCCCAAAAACCGGCCGAGCGGCGCGATGGAAAATCCGTGAGCCACAACGGTCGTGAACACCATAGCAAAAGCGAGGGGCACCATTTTGGCGCCATCGGCGTAACCAAGCTCGACCATCTTTTGGGCAAAAAGCCCTGACACGGCGACCGCAACGATGCCGCGCGGCGCGATCCAAGCGACAAGAGAACGCTCAGACCACGTCACTTCTGTTCCGATGAGTGACAGGAAGATCGTCAGTGGTCTCACCACGATCAGCATCACCACAACAAAAGCAATGTCGCGCCAGCCGATGTCAAACAACACATCAGGCGACAAGCTCGCGGTTAAAAGAATGAACACACCTGAGACAAAGAGAACGGCGATGTTCTCTTTGAAATGGAGCAATTGGTTGATGCTCGGCAGTTTGGCATTGGCCAACGTGATCCCCATCACGGTCACAGCCAAGAGCCCCGCTTCCTCTTGAAAACCATTGGCCAGGGCGAAGCACAGGATCACAGCGACCAGTAAGATGGGGGTTTTGAGATACTCCGGCACCCATCCTTTTTGGAACGCCCGCGCGATGAAGAGCCCTAGCCCTAAACCCAACGCCACGGAAATGATGACCCCAATCGCGAGGCTGCCGCCGATTTGATAAAGCGCCAACGCGTCGGGGCCTGGCTGGCTTAAATGATAGGCCTCGTAGACGATCACCGCGAGCAACGCGCCCAGCGGATCGTTGACGATGCCCTCCCAACGCAAAAGTGTCGCAGGTCGGCTGGAGAGCTTCGCCTGCCGCAACAACGGGCCGATCACGGTGGGCCCTGTCACCACCATGATCCCGCCGAAAAGAAGCGCCGTGGGAAGGCTCAAACCGGCGACAAGATGCGCAGCGCCGGTGCCAAGCGCCCACGCAATGAGCGCACCCGGGACCACCAAGCGACGCACCCCTCTCCCAAGCTCGGTCACCTCATTGAATTTGAGCTGCAACCCGCCCTCAAAAAGGATGATGCCCACTGCGAGGGAAATCAGTGGGTCATAGATGTCACCGAAGGTCTCGCGCGGCGTCACAATCCCCAACAAGGGACCTAAGGTGATGCCGGCCAACGACAGAAGAACGATGCCCGGCGCGTTGAACCGCCAGGCCAGCCACTGCGCGCCGATCCCTGCAATGCCGACCAGCGCGACCGTTAAGACGAGGTCAGGGCTCATGGAAGGCCCGCCAACGGCTGCTTAGCTGTCTTTGAAATTAGGATCGCGCTTCTCAATGAAGGCGTGCATGCCCTCTTTTTGGTCGGCCGTGGCGAAGACCGAATGAAACACGCGGCGCTCAAACAACACGCCTTCTGAGAGCGTGGTTTCGTAAGCGCGATTGACGCTTTCCTTCACCATCATGGTCGCCGGGCGCGAGAAACTCGCGATTTTTTTGGCGGCTTCAAGCGCTGTGTCCATGAGCTCAGCGGTTGGCACGACGCGGCTCACAAGGCCGCTGCGCTCGGCTTCTTCAGCGCCCATCATGCGTCCGGTGAGGCAAAGATCCATGGCCTTCGATTTGCCGACAAAGCGCGCGAGCCTCTGGGTCCCGCCTGAGCCAGGGATGGCGCCGATGGTGATTTCTGGCTGCCCGAACTTGGCGTTCTCCGCAGCGATGATGAAATCGGACATCATCGCCAATTCGCAGCCGCCGCCCAGCGCATAGCCCGACACCGCCGCAATCAGCGGCTTCCGGGTGCGCGAGGCCTGTTCCCAATTGGCCGTGATGAAATCTTCGAGATAGGCCTCGATGAACGTCTTGTCGGCCATCTCTTTGATGTCGGCACCAGCAGCGAACGCCTTCTCGGATCCCGTGAGCACGATGCAGGAGATCTGCTGATCAGCATCGGCAGCCAGTAAAGCCTGCGTCAGCTCGTCCATCAGTTCTTTATTGAGGGCGTTCAGTGCCTCAGGCCGCGCCAGCCGGATAATCCGGACGCGGTCGTCGGTTTCGGTCTCTAAGCAATTGTAAACCATACGATTCTAAGTTGCCTTCCCAGCGCATTCCAGGCGCAGAATGTCGCCGCGCTTAGACTTCTCGCAGCAGCGAGACAACAGGTGGTCGAAAGCGCGACGCGAAACGTCCCAGCGGGGGTGACGGAACCGACAAGCATCGCTATCTGCGAGCGCTGAGACGCTTGAGCTTGAGGACTGACCATGGAATTTTTCACATCGCCGAGCCTGATCGCGATCTTCTTGTTCATTGGCTCATTTGCGTTGCTCAATGCTCTTGAAAAAGGACGCTGGGACTAAGCCAGCGATCGCTGCGCAGCGACATGCTTGCTCCTAGTCTTCTTCTCCTTGTTGGCCTTGTCATTCTGCTTTTCGCTGGCGACAGGCTGGTGCGCGGGGCTGCGAACCTTGCCAAGCTGGCGAATGTTCCCCCGCTGATTGTTGGTCTGACGGTGGTGGCGTTTGGAACGTCCGCCCCCGAATTGGTCGTCACAATTGGCGCTGTCCTCGGGGATGCTGCCGGTATCGCGATGGGCAACATTGTTGGATCGAACATCGCCAATGTCCTGATGGTGCTAGGGTTCCCGGCGATTATTTTTCCCATCACCATGAGTGTGCCGCGGCTCCGGCTTCATGGCGGGGCTCTCTTGTTTGCGACGCTTCTTTTTTGCGGGATGGTCTACCGCAGCGGAACGATCGGCACCCTCGAAGCGCTCGTCTTTACCATCGGCATGCTGATGTATTTTGCCCTGATGGTGTGGGAAAGCCGAGGCGGCCACGGTGCTGCCGAAGAGGTGGATGACATAACCGCGGAAAGCCCGCGCCTTCTTCCCACCTTAGGCCTCTTGGCAATGGGCCTTCTTGGCCTGCCCATTGGCGCGTCTCTTCTGGTCGAGAATGGCGAGCATCTCGCCAAGATGCTGGGGGTGCGGGACGAGGTGATCGGCTTGACGGTCGTGGCCTTTGGCACCTCCTTGCCTGAACTTGCGACCGTGCTCGCCGCTGCGCTCAAGAAAGAAGACAGCGTTGCGGTCGGCAGCATCGTGGGATCGAACGTCTTTAACCTGCTCTTCGTCGGCGCGGCCGCTGGATATGCCGGAACGGCGTCCTTTTCGAGGGCTGCGCTGGGCGTCGATATTCCGGTGATGATCGCCGCGACGCTCTTTGTCAGTTTACTCATCTTCACGCGCACCACCTATGGTCGCCTTTTAGGAGCAGTCAGCGTCGTCGCCTATTTGGGTTACCTGATCGCCATCGGGACGGCGGCGAGCTGATGACCAAACGTGTGCTGATCACCGGCGGCGCAAAACGGTTAGGCCGGATTATCGCCGAGACATGCGCGGACCAAGGATGGGTCCCAGTCATCCACTTCAATGCGTCCGGCGCAGAGGCCGCAAAGGTCGCAACAGCGCTCGGCGGCGCTGCTGTGGGCCAGGCCCTTGAGGAGCCTGACGCCGGTAAGAAACTGATTGGCAAAGCGGTCGAAGCCGCAGGCGGACCTCTTCACGCGCTCGTCAATTCAGCGTCGATCTTTGAGCATGATACCGCGGCGACGATGACGGAGGACTCGCTCCTTCTTAATTTTCGGATCAACGCGATGGCCCCGCTGCTCCTGGCCCAGCAATTTGCAGCGCAGGCGCCTGAGGGTTCCGTGATCGTCAACATGCTTGATCAAAAGATCGCCAATCCGAACCCCGATCACTTTAGCTACACGGTCAGCAAAGAAGCGCTCCACGGGGTCACCCGCAATTTAGCGCAAGCGTTTGCCCCCAAAACCCGGGTCGTTGGTGTGGCGCCTGGCTACAACCTACCCTCCCCTGGCCAGTCGGACGAGAAGTTCGAGCGCCTGGCGCCCACGGTCAACATCCTTGAAAAGCGGCTTGACCCCAAGGATGTCGCGGGTGCAGTGCTATTCGCCATGACCAATCAGGCGATCACAGGACAGGTGCTGCTGGCAAGCAATGGTGAGCATCTCAAACCAGCGGCTCGCGATATACAGCTTGCGGACTAGTCCTGTGCACCTTCCTATTCTTGCCCCAGGGTTTTACGCCGTTTTTCTTGAGGATCTGCGCTTGGACGTACGGATCGGTATTCTACCGAGCGAAAAGCTGGCGCAGCCCGTCTCTTTCCAGATTGCGGCGATTGTCCAAAGGATCAGCGCTGGCGATGGCATCGAGGATGTCGTCGATTACAATCACTTGCGCGACACGGTGTTCGAGATCGTCGAGGCCGGACCCGTTGGCCTGCAAGAGACGTTATGCGAGGCGATTATCGAGCGTCTTTTTAGCCGCCCATCCGTTCACGGTGTGGTGGTCGAAACACGCAAGCTTTCAGTCTATGATGATGCTGAAAGTGTCGGTTGCCGGATGAGCAACATCGCCCAGGAGGCTTTGGCTCGTGTTTGAACAGCGCGTGGTCTTTCGCTTTGAAGCGGCGCACGAATTAGGCGGCAATGTCGGCGATCCAACCCACAGCTATGCCCATATCCACGGCCATAGTTTTGAAGCACTGTTGGTGTTGCGAGGAGAAGTCGACCCGGAGAAGGGTTGGCTGATCGATTTCGCCAGGGCACGGACGGAAACCGATCGCGTCCGCGCCTTGCTCGATCACCGACTGCTCAACGCGGTCGATGGCTTGGGCAAACCCACCCTCGAAAACCTCGCAAAATTTATCTTTGACCGCACCAAAAATGCCCTACCGCCGCTCGCCGCAGTCGAGGTGGCGAGGCCATCCTTAGGCGAAACCGTGCGCTACGAGCCATAGCGCACGACGATCGAGATTGACTGCTGACAGCGACCAAGGCGCCAACTGCCAGCAAGCCGCATACTGATTATTCAGCCTTGCGGAACTTGAGGGTCATGCGATCGGACTCACCAATCGCTACCATATCAGCAAGCAGCTCAGTATCCTCTTCAGGGACATCGAGTGTCGGGGCGAGGCGCCAAACAGCATCATCCTCTGTAGGCTGATCTTTAGGGTTGGTATTGACATCGGACGTCGCCTCAAGGGTGAAACCTGCGCCTTCAGCGAGCGCCACCACGGTCGACTGTTTGATATAGCCGCGGCTGCCGTCTGCCCATGCGTCCGGCATCTCTTCCTGCGCGCGGTGCTGCACCATCCCAAAGACACCGCCCGGCTTGAGCAGCATGTAAATCTCAGCCAGCACGTCTTCGATCAGGGCATTGCTGTCGTCAGCTGCCATAATGTTATGGAACTCACGGATCATCATCACGACGTCCACAGTGCCAGCCAACTCCGCAGGCACCGCTCCGTAAGCAATGGCGTCAAAGGAAGGGGCATCGGCATCATAGGTTGCCGCCTTCTCTTCCGGCCACGTCGTTGTCCAGTTGGGCCGTTCGGCAAGGAACTCTGGCGGTGAGTATTCCGAGCCAAACGATTCCCACACAGAAAGTGGCCGGTCAGCGCCAATGACCTTGCCTTCTGGACCGAGATAAGCTGCCAGAATGCCCGTGTACCAAATGCTACCCGGTGTTGTATCGACCACTGTCATTCCAGGTTCGACGCCAAAAAACTCAAGCGTTTCCTTGGGGTTGCGATAAACAACGCGGGCCTGAGCTTCTTCGGGCAGGGCGCTGATAATATCGTCGAGGCTTGCGGGCTCTGGCGCGACGATCTCTTCAATGACCTCGACCGGCATCGGCTCCGGTGCCTCGGCGGACATGGATTGTTCGGGGGCTGACTGACCACATGCGCTGATTAATGCGCAGGTCGAAAGAACGCTTAATGGCCTAAACATTTTATTTCTCCGTCTTTCGCAGCAGCGGCAGTCTATGCCGAACCGCAATTCGCTGGGGGCCTATCACACAATTCGAAGTGTGATCACAAAATTCACATGGGACAACGCTTAGCCGAAATGGTTCAGACTCATCTTGCTGTTTATCAGCCAAAAATCGCAACAAGCTGGCGGCCAGCCGCAATCGGCCGGCCATCGCTTGCCCACATCGCCATGTCCTGGGCTGACCATCCGCCACCAGCAGATTGGGCCCGGGTTGAAAGAAGATACCAGCCATCTTCTGTGGCCATGTCGTCCGACAACAGATCGAAATGCCAGTTGACCGACGAGACCGGCGCTAACGTTGTCATCATCGGCAATGTGCCAGGTGGTGTAAGGTCCCCCAGCGCCAAAACGCGAAGCTGGGTTTCGGTGGCAACCCGCTCACGCAGGCGCCCCCACCAAAGGATCGTGGTTTCATCGGTTCCCGAAAACGGTTGGTCACCGCCTGCCGGGCGGATATCAAAGTTGGAAAGAAAACCAGGGCGCATGGGATTGGGAGGCTCGTCCTCAAGCTCCTGGACCTTCGGAACGTCCGGAAAGGGATGATCGAGGAAATTGAGCTCGCTCTCCCGTTCCTTGCCAAAGACAAAAAGCGTCCGGGTGGCCAGCCCGCCGTCGTTGAGGAGGTCCACCGCGATGAACGTCGCCGATTTCCCTTGCCGGATAACCTGCGGGACGGCCCGGACCGCGCCGCCCGATGGCCCTAAGAACGCCACCTGGGCCGAACGCATCGCGGGGAGGTCCGGCACAAGCCGCGACGCTGCCTCGGCACAAATCGCGGATGACAGGCCTCCATACGCCGTGCGGCCTTGCAGCCAGGTGTCAGGGACATCGACGCTGTAGGCTTCTCCATCCCAGGTTCCAGCCGTTATCAAATGCGAGAAATCCATCACCTGTCCCTTTCCCGGTCATGCCGGAGACGCTTAAGCCGCCCTTATGGCTGAACCTAGTTCGAAGATTTTCTCCGGCGAAGCGACCTTTATGAAGGGTGTCGTCGCGATGGAGGGGCTACCGCCGACAGACCTTGGCGAGTTCGCGTTTGCTGGCCGCTCCAATGTCGGAAAAAGCTCGCTCCTCAACGCGCTGATGAACCGAAAGGGCCTTGCCCGCACATCCAACACCCCGGGCCGGACGCAAGAGGTGAACCTTTTTGATATTGGCGGGCAGTTTCGCCTCGTGGACTTACCGGGCTATGGCTACGCCCGCGCTTCGCGCACCAAGGTCGAGATGTGGACCAACCTTATTTTTGATTACTTGCGCGGCCGCCCGAACCTGCTGCGGGTCTTTGTCCTGATCGATAGCCGCCATGGCCTCAAACCCGTGGACAAGGAGGGGCTGTCGCTCCTCGATGACGCAGCCGTCAGCTATCAGATTGTCTTGACCAAGATCGACAAGATCAAGGACAGCGCTATCCCCTACCGCATCAACGACGTGAAGGAAGATCTGAGCAAGCACCCCGCGGCCCATCCTGAGGTTCTCGCCACCTCGTCCGAGAAAAGAAAAGGTCTTGAGGACGTGCGCGAAGAGATCCTCCAAGCCCTCGACGGTTGGGGACACTGACCCGCATGAGCCAAAAGCGCTTGCGTCAGGGTCCTGCGACGGACCTGACCCCGTCCTTTTGCGACCGACGATGCGTCCTCCGCCAAACCGGAAAAACGGTGTAACCTCAAGCGGTCGAGCGACGGATAAAGAGCCAGTTAGACCAGGAGCGCGGCATGACCGGCCAACCGGAGTTAAGAGTGATTGAGGGGAGCAAGCCGAAAAAAGCGGCGCGCCCGGCCACTGATTTAAGCCGGCTTGGCCCTCTTATGGCGGCTGCCCAAAACGGCGACAAAAAGGCCTATAACGAGGTCCTCAAGGCCTGTGATGCTTGGTTGCGGATCTTTTTGGCCCGCCGCGTCGCCCCCGACAGCATCGAAGACATCGCGCAAGAAGCGCTGATGGCGCTTCATAAAAAACGCCACACCTATGACCCCGACAAGCCCTTCGCGCCGTGGTTTGTGGCCATTGCCCGGTACAAATGGCTCGACCGCTTAAGGCAACATTACCGGGTCGATGAGGTTGAACTCGAAGATCAAGCGCAAGTGCGGAGCCACGAAAGCCCCGTGATGTCGCAAATCCTTTTGGAACGATTGCTCGCCCATATTCCCGACAATCAGGCCGAAGCCATTCGGCTTGCCAAGATTGAGGGCTACCCCTTGGACGAAATCGCCGAAATCACCGGGCAAAGCCTCAGTTCTGTGAAAGTCCGTATTCACCGTGGGATGAAACGGATGATGAAAAAGTTGGAAGAAGCCAATGCGTGAGTCTGACACCATGACCGCCAGCACCGCTTTGATTGATGGCCTAACCGAGAGCATGCAGCCAGTGATGCGCCGCCGCCCGGGCCGTGAGGTGATGATCCTTGCCGGGATTGGACTGTTGCAATTGATCGGTACGATGTCGCTGCTCGGCGAAAATGCTGCCGCTGTTTTCTCAAAAGACATGATCGGCATCACCGCCAAGGCCATCATGTTGGCGGGCGCCACCTTGATGTTTGTCTTGCTCGCCTTCCGCAGCTTGCTGCCCACCACACCGAGGCAAGGCAAGATGATGGCCTTGGCCGGTGCGTTGGTGACAGCGTTTGGCGTCTTCACCCTCGATTGGGATATGGGCGGCAGCGTCGGCGCGGCGTTGATGCCTCACAAGGGCATTGTTTGCCTTCTCTCATCGATCAGCTTTGCCCTGCCGCTCTTCATCACACTGACGCTCTTTATGCGGGGAGCCGCCCCAACGCAGCCGAAGATGACGGCTCTCTTGATCGGGATGGCATCGGGCAGCTGGGGGGTCTTTGTTTACGGCCTGCAATGTCCGTTCACGAACATCGCCTATATTGCCCTGTGGTATGGCGGCGCTATCGGCCTCGTCACCCTCGCCGCGGCAGTCATCCTGCCGCGGTTTTCGCGTTGGTAGGCCCGGACGCTCGGTGACAAACTTGCCTGACGGTAAAGCTTTTGACGAGCGCCGAGGGTCATCAAGACCGGCCAAGTGACTGACCTTAAGGCGCGATCACCCTTAGGCGTCGAAGTTTGCAACTGTGTTGTCGCGCAGCTGATCGAGGGTGACCTCTGGCGCCATCTCCAAAAGCTTGAGCCTTTTAGCCGTCTTATCGACATCGAAAACCGCATGGCTTGAGACCACCCGATCAACGCAGGCCACGCCCGTGAGCGGCAGTGAGCATTCTTTCAAGAGCTTAGGGTCACCTTTTTTGGAGGTGTGATCCATCAGCACAACGACGCGTTTGACACCGGCCACGAGATCCATCGCGCCGCCCATGCCCTTGACCATCTTGCCGGGGATCATCCAGTTGGCGAGGTCCCCGCCTTCGCTCACTTCCATCGCACCGAGGATCGAGAGGTCAATATGACCCCCACGGATCATCGCGAAACTATCGGCGGAGGAAAAGAAACTGGTCTTATCAAGCTCCGTGATGGTTTGCTTGCCAGCATTGATAAGGTCCGCATCCACCTCCTCCTCGGTGGGGAATGGCCCCATGCCGAGCATGCCGTTTTCCGATTGCAAGGTGACCTCCATCCCCGCCGGGATGTGGTTCGCGACCAGGGTGGGTATACCAATCCCAAGGTTTACATAGAAACCATCCTGCAATTCGCTTGCGGCCTTCTCGGCCATTTGATCGCGGGTCCAAGGCATCTCAATTCTCCTTACGCGGCGGGCTGAACCGTGCGTTGCTCGATCCGTTTTTCTTGTTTCGCTTCAATGATCCGATCGACGAAGATCCCGGGGGTATGGATGTGGTCGGGATCAATCGTTCCGACCTCGACCAATTCTTCGACCTCGGCAACGCACGCCTTCCCCGCCGTTGCCATCATTGGGTTAAAGTTGCGGGCGGTTTTGCGGTAGATGAGGTTGCCTTCGCGATCGCCTTTCCAAGCACGGACGATGGAAAGGTCTGCCGTCAGGCCGGTCTCCATGATATACCGTTCACCGCCAAATTCGCGCTCTTCTTTGCCTTCAGCGATCTTCGTGCCGACGCCCGTCTTGGTGTAGAACGCTGGGATCCCCGCCCCGCCTGCACGGATGCGTTCGGCCAACGTGCCTTGCGGGTTGAACTCCAGCTCCAGCTCTCCGGACAGGTATTGTTTCTCGAACGTGGCGTTTTCGCCGACATAGGAGCTGACCATTTTCTTGATCTGACGGGTTTGAAGAAGGAGCCCAAGGCCCCAATCGTCGACGCCTGCGTTGTTGGAAATCGCGGTCACGCCCGTTGCACCGGAATCGCGCAGGGCAAGGATCAGCGTTTCCGGTATCCCGCAAAGGCCGAAGCCGCCGGCCATCACAATCATGCCGTCAAATGTCAGGCCCTCAAGCGCCGCTTTTGCATCCAGATACACCTTGTCCGCCATACCACCTCCACGTGTAGGATTTTGCTGGAGGATGTTGCTGACCGAAGCGTTCGGCGCAAGGGCTTACCAGGCTGGCGGGACGGCCATGAACTCAAAGGTTTCGGTGTTACCTTCTTCCTCGTCTCGCGGCTTTGCAGTGGGGAAGAAAGGTGCCGCTGGGCTCGCGCAACCAAGGGCAAAGCCGATGCCTTTGAGGTAGGAACGCCGCAGGCGACCATTGCGATAGGCTTTCCGGATCGCCCGATCATGGGCGCTGGCACCGGTTGCGCGGCGCACCATGCTCCGAAATGGGATAAAGTCCCGGGTAAATCCAGCGATGTAGGAATAGGCCTGATCGTCGGCGTAGTCAGTGATCTGGCCGCGCAGGTTAAGCCCGTTCTCTGCCACTTTCACCTCGTCGAGGTCCGACCCGACGTAAAGCTCAAGTTCCGCGACCTCCGCTGCGATTCCCGTGCAGCTTGTCGGCACAGGCTTTTCATAGACCTCAAGTCCTTGAAGGATCTCTGGAATCTCCTCACGACGGAGATTGACGTCCTCCAAAGGGGCAAGAACGCCCTCGGTGATACCGCCAGCGATCCCCTCTTCAGCGTCTGGTGCACGGGTCATGCAGCCTGCGAGACCGCAGGCCAGAACCCCCATGATGCACCATTTCCAACCCATTGAGTGACCTTACCACGCCTCTTCTGCGTGTCACCGGAAGTTTGGCCATTATCAGCTAAAGAACCATTGGCCACGGGACCGCTATGCTGAGCGCTTTGTTAGTTGTTTCTTTGAAGCAACCACCGTGCCGCGGCGGTGCAGGTGCGGGTTATGGCGAGGATGATCCGCTGAAAAAGGCAGCGATGTTTTGCAGAAGCTGCGATTCACTGAATGTACTCAATACGATGAGCCAAACGAACCCAGCGATCACAAGATCAATCAACACCGCAAGAAAGCCCGAGAAACCGCCCCTCTCATGCATCTTCTTGACATCGTTTTTAAGCAGCTTCTCGGCAGCCTTGAAAAACCAGTCGACGATTTTGAAGATAAAACTGAGAATCCAGCGCAACACGTATGCGGGCCAGACAAACACCATATAAATAAAGAAGACGATCGGGTTCCTTCCCCGATCCTCACGGTCACTTTTGGCCATTTTCCTGTCCCCCCTGACAGACTTTTGCCGAGCTTGGAGGAGGACACAGAAGAGTCAACGCCCCGGGGCCCAGCCTCGAAGGGCTGGGGCCCGGATTAAAGATCAAGCAGCAGCCGCTGCGGATCTTCTAGATTTTCTTTCACCCGCACAAGGAAGGTCACCGCGCCCTTGCCGTCGACGATACGGTGATCATAGCTCAGGGCCAGATACATCATCGGGCGCACTTTGATCTCGTCACCAACGACTATCGGGCGCTTTTCGATACGGTGCATGCCGAGAATACCGGATTGCGGCATGTTGAGGATCGGCGTCGACATCAAAGATCCGTAGACGCCGCCATTGGTGATGGTGAAGGTGCCGCCCTGCATCTCTTCGAGCTTGAGCTCACCATCCCGTGCCCGGCGACCAAAGTCTGCGATATCTTTTTCAATCTGCGCTATCGATTTGGTATCGGCATCACGCAGCACAGGGACAACGAGACCTTTCTCCGTGCCCACCGCAATACCAATGTCGTAATGGTTCTTGTAAATGATGTCAGTGCCATCGATTTCAGCATTGACTTCAGGAACTTCCCGCAATGCCTGGATACAGGCTTTCACAAAGAACGACATGAAGCCCAGTTTGACGCCGTGCTTCTTCTCAAAAAGATCTTTGTACTGCTTGCGCGCATCCATCACACCGGTCATGTCAACATCATTAAAGGTGCTGAGCTGAGCGGCGATCTCTTGGCTTTCCTTGAGGCGCCTCGCGATCGTTTGGCGCAAGCGGGACATCTTCACCCGCTCTTCGCGTTCGCCGAGCGGTTTGGGGGTGGACGGACGAGCCTGTGCCGGTTTTGCAGGCGGCGAGCCCACTTGGTTCAGCGCCTCAAGCGCGTCGCCTTTGGTGATGCGGCCACCCTTGCCTGTCCCAGCAATCGTGCTGGTATCGAGGTTGTTTTGTTCGACGATGCGGCGCGGAGCTGGAGACAATGGGGCTTCGTTTGAGGCGGCGGTCGGCGTTGGAGCGGCGGCGGCCGGTTTCGCCGCTGGGACAGCGGCGCCCTCGCCGCTCACCATCACGCCCAGGACATCGCCGACTGAAACCGTGTCGCCTTCATTCGCCATCACTTCGACAAGCGTTCCGCTGACAGGAGCAGGCACATCAACCGCGGCCTTATCGGTCTCGAGACTGACGATCGGGTCATCAACTTTGACAAAATCGCCGACTTTGACGAGCCACTCGCCGATATCAGCTTCGGTCACGCTTTCGCCTGATGACGGAGCGGTGATGTCAACCCGCTCTCCGCCTGCAGATGATGCGGCGGCAGGTGCTGGCGCCGGAGCAGCTGCACCGTTTGATGGCGCAGGCGCTGCGCCATTGGCTTCACCGATTTCACCAAGAAGAGCATCGAGTTCGACGGTATCGCCCTCTTTCGCGGTGATCTTGGAGAGAATACCAGCAGCCGGTGCGGGTACTTCGACGGACACCTTATCCGTCTCAAGCTCGACGACAGGCTCATCAGCGGAAACGCTTTCGCCTTCCTTTTTCAGCCATTGGCCAATGGTCGCTTCGGTGACGCTTTCGCCGAGGGCGGGGACGCGGATTTCTACCATGATGTTCTGCCTGTTTTATCCAAGCGCTTCTTCGAGGAAGGCTTCGAGTTCTTGCTTATGTTGTTGCGTATGGCCCGTTGCGGTGGACGCCGACGCTTGACGACCGGCATACCGCGCACGGGGGTATTTGGCATCGATTTGACCAAGGACCCATTCCAAGTTCGGCTCGATAAAGGACCAACCACCCATGTTCTTCGGCTCTTCTTGGCACCACACCATTTCAGCGGTGGGGAAGCGCTTAAGTTCTTTGATCAGTGAACCCGCTGGAAGCGGATAAAACTGCTCGAGCCGCAGAAGATAGATATCGTCACGGCCTCGTTTCTCGCGTTCTTCGAGGAGGTCATAATAGACCTTACCCGAACAGAGCACGACCCGTTTGATCTCGTGATCGGGTTGAAGCGTGACCGTCGAGCCCGGCCTAAACTCAGCATCGTCCCACAAGACCCGGTGGAAGGAGCTTCCTGGCCCCATCTCGTCGAGGGTCGAGACGGCCTTTTTGTGGCGCAGAAGAGATTTCGGCGTCATCAAAATAAGCGGCTTACGGAACTCCCGCTTCATCTGTCGGCGGAGAATGTGGAAGTAGTTCGCCGGTGTCGTGCAGTTAGCAACCTGGAGATTGTCCTGCGCACAAGCCTGGAGGTAACGTTCAAGCCGCGCGGAGGAATGCTCCGGCCCCTGCCCTTCGTAACCATGCGGCAGAAGAAGAACGAGACCCGACATCCGCAACCACTTTCGTTCAGCAGACGAAATAAACTGGTCAAAGATGGTTTGCGCACCGTTGGCGAAATCGCCGAACTGCGCCTCCCACAGGGTCAGCGTTGTCGGGTCTGCAAGCGAGTAGCCATACTCAAAACCCATCACAGCGAACTCAGAGAGGTGGGAGTCGATCACTTCAAACTCTGCTTGATCGTCCGATAGGTTTTGCAGCGGCGTAAAGCGTTTTTCTGTCGTCTGATCGATAAAGCTCGCGTGACGCTGAGAAAATGTGCCGCGAACGGAGTCTTGACCCGAGAGGCGGACCCGGTAGCCTTCGGTCAGAAGCGATCCGAACGCCAGGGCTTCGGCCGTGGCCCAATCGAGATCTGCGCCCGCCTCAAGATGCTTACGCTTGGTGTCGATGATCCGCTTGAGGGTCTTGTGAACCGTATGACCCTCGGGAACATGGACGAGTTTCTCGCCAATCGTCTTGAGCTTCGCAAGATCCACGGCCGTGTCACCGCGGCGGTCATCATCCTGGGGCGGTTTAAAACCCTTCCAGCGCGCATCAAGCCAATCAGCTTTGGTAGGATTATAGGGCTTACCCTTTTCGAACTCGTCTTCGAGATATTGACGGAAATCCGCCATCTGTTTTTCGAGCTCAGCCTCGCTGACCAAGCCCTCTTGCACCAAACGGTCCGCATAAAGCTCACGGGTCGAACGACGTGCACGGATTTTATCGTACATAATCGGCTGGGTGAACGCCGGCTCATCGCCCTCATTGTGGCCAAACCGGCGATAGCACCACATATCGATAACGACATCATGGCCGAATTCCATGCGGAATTCCGTGGCGACCTTCGCAGCAAAAACCACCGCTTCTGGATCGTCACCGTTCACATGGAAGATCGGTGCCTCAACCATCTTGGCCACATCCGACGGATACGGAGAGCTTCGTGAGAAGCGTGGGCTGGTGGTGAAACCAATCTGGTTATTGACGATAAAGTGGATCGTGCCGCCAGTGCGGTACCCGCGCAGCGCCGTGAAGCCAAAGCACTCCGCCACAACGCCCTGTCCAGCAAACGCCGCATCGCCATGAAGGAGGAGCGGCATGACATGGGTGCGGCCCACCTTGTTACGGGGGTCAGGCTCCATCATGTCTTGCTTGGCGCGGCACTTGCCGAGGACGACGGGATCCACCGCTTCGAGGTGGCTCGGGTTCGCCGCCAAACTCAAATGGACTTCGTTGCCATCAAATTCGCGGTCGGAGGAAGCACCGAGGTGGTACTTCACATCGCCTGATCCACCGACATCCGAAGGAATAGCCGCGCCGCCTTGGAACTCGTGGAAGATCTGGTGGTATGGCTTGCCCATCACCGCAGCGAGCACATTGAGGCGGCCACGGTGCGGCATGCCGAGATTGATTTCTTTCACGCCAAGCGCGCCGCCCCGCTTGATGATCTGCTCCATTGCAGGCACCAACGATTCGCCACCATCGATACCAAAGCGCTTGGTGCCCTGATATTTGACCTGGAGGTAATTCTCAAAGCCCTCTGCTTCGATCAGCTTGCTGAGGATCGCCTTTTTGCCTTCGGGCGTGAACTTGATCTCTTTGTCCATGCCCTCGATCCGACGCTGAAGCCATTGCTTCTGGTCCGGGTCGGTGATGTGCGTGAACTCAATCGCGAAGGTGCCGCAATAGGTGCGGCGCAGAATCTCAAGGATGGTCCGTAAGGTCGCACGCTCAAGACCAAGAACCATGTCGAGGAAGATCTCGCGATCATAGTCGTCGTCGGTGAAGCCATAGCTTGCGGGATCGAGCTCTGGATGCACTTCGATCTCGCGCAGCGACAGCGGGTCTAGGTTAGCGATCATGTGCCCACGCACGCGGTAGGCTCGGATGAGCATCAGCGCACGGACGGCGTCATGAACTGCGGCGCGAACATCATCGATCGATGCACCGGTGCCTGCTTTCTTCTTCTCGATCTTTTTGGTCAGCGCCTCCCCAATCGCCGCCCAGTTGCCGCCTAATGCCGCGGTGAGTTCATCACCCGGGCGGGCTGGCCAATCATCGCGCCGCCAGCTTGGACCATCGGCGTTGCGTTTCGCCGTTTCTGCGCCATCGCCAAAGGCATCAAAGTACGCCCGCAGCGCAGGATCCACAGAATTGGGATTCTCCGCATACTTGGCAAATTGCTGTTCAAGATAAACAGCATTGCCGCCGGATAGGAACGAGATGTCCGCTACAGATTGACCGGAAGAAAAATCGGAGCCGCGGCTACCGTCATGGGCCATGGAGGCTAAACCTTAAGGTCGCCTGCGGCGGTGCCGGCCACCGCAGTGGTGGAGAGAAAGAAGGCCCGGAAGCCTTACCGTCCTTATGTAACGGCCTTGGGGAACGGCGCAATAGCGTTAGCCCCTATGCCCCTGCGTTATCGTTAAGAAGGCTGACAAGAGTTGTCCCAAGGCTCGCTGGCGTGGGCGCAACACGGATACCCGCTTCATTCATCGCAGCAATTTTGGCCTCTGCGGTGTCCGCTCCGCCTGAAACGATCGCCCCTGCATGGCCCATGCGGCGTCCAGGAGGCGCGGTGACCCCAGCGATGAAACCGACCGTCGGCTTTTTCACGGGATGCTCGGCCAAGAACTTCGCAGCATCCGCCTCAGCGCTGCCGCCGATCTCACCGATCATGATGATGCTTTCGGTTTCGTCGTCGTCGAGGAAGAGCTTGAGCACGTCGATAAAGTCGGTGCCCTTGACCGGATCGCCGCCAATACCCACGCAGGTCGACTGGCCAAGACCAGCGCTCGTCGTTTGATGCACCGCCTCATAGGTCAAGGTGCCCGAACGGCTGACGATGCCGACCGAGCCGCGGCGGTGGATATGGCCGGGCATGATGCCGATCTTGCATTCGTCCGGCGTGATGACGCCGGGGCAGTTCGGCCCGATCAGCCGCGTCTTAGATCCTTCGAGCGCGTCAGCCACTTTGACCATGTCGAGGACCGGGATCCCTTCAGTGATGGTGATCACCAACGGCATCTCTGCTTCGATCGCTTCGATGATCGAGGCCGCTGCAAATTTCGGCGGCACATAGACCACAGACGCATTCGCGCCAGTCTCGGTCATGGCTTCTTTGACGTCACCAAAGACTGGGAGCGTCGCTCCATCGGCCGCGCCGCCGCCGGTCCATGTCTGACCGCCCTTACCGGGCACAACACCGCCGACCATCTTGGTGCCGTAGGCAATGGCCTGTTCTGTATGGAAAGTGCCGGTTTTGCCCGTGAGGCCCTGGCAGAGAACTTTGGTGTCCTTATCGACAAGTACCGACATGCGCGTGCTCCTAAAAATCGAAGGCGAGATAGAAGGCGCCGCGACAGAGCACAACCGGCAATAGGCGCTTAGGCCACATGCGTCGCAGCGAATATGGGGTCTTTACCCCTGGGGGGTATAAGGCTAGATACCCCCCAGGGGTATAATGATGAAACAAGAGACCCACGACGCCGCCAAACGCCGCCTCGCTCGGATCGAAGGCCAGGTGCGAGGCATCGGTCGGATGATCGACGAGGAGCGATACTGCATCGATGTGGTGCGGCAACTTCAATCGATCCGTGCCGCGCTTACCGGTGTCGAACGCCTCGTTCTTGACGATCATCTGGCCACCTGCGTCGACAGTGCCTTGCGCTCGGACAACCTCGAGGAACGCCGCGACAAGGTCGATGAACTGGTTGCTCTGCTCGATGGAAGAAAAAGGTAGCGACCGATGATTTTTGAGCTTTCGATCATCGTGGCGATCCTCGTTGTCGGTATCATTGGTCAGTTTGCTGATCGGCGATGGCTTGGTGTTCCCCTTGGCCAACTCTTTTGGCTTGGCGTGGTCTTAGGCGCGTGCTGGGAGGTGCCGCTTTATTTTGCGGGGCCAGACTATTTGAGCGATCCGCTGTGGACGATGGGCTCATCCTATCCGATGCATCCCCTTTTGCTCCCGATTACCCATTCGGTCCTTGATGGCGCTCTATTCATTGTCGGTGTCGCGCTTGTGCAGGCGATGACCGGGATGGCGATCACGCGGCGTTTTTCATACCAGTGGCTAGGTCTTTTTGTCGGCTACGGCGTGTTCCAAGCGGCCACGGTTGAAGGCGTGGCCTTGTTGGCGGACGCTGGATGGCAATACACTCCATCGCGCATGAACCCTCAGCTCTTCGAGGTCAATGGGAAGCCGTTCACCTCGCTTCCGCTCGTGATATGGACACTCGCGCCCGCGCTTTACTATGTCATTGCCTGGCGCTTTGCGATCAACATCCGTTTGCCGATCAATTCCGCCTGCACTTGTCGTCAATCGGTCGCTCGTTAAGCCGACACTGCGGGTTCACCTTCAAAGCGATAGCCTAGGGCGTCGATTTCCTTGGCGTACCAGCGACCAATGAGATCGCGGCTTTTCGCTGTGTAATAGGTCGAATAATGGGGGCGCGGTTCTTTGTTATATTCGCGCTCGCGACCAAGCGCAGGCGGCTCAATCCCTAAATCATTCCATAAGGCGGCAAGATCGTCCTCGAAACTCTCATAACGGAGCATGCGGTCGGCCACGACCTTATCGCCAATCGCGTAGACATTGAAGTTGTTCAGCCGAACATGCTCCGTTGACCGATAGGTGAGAGACTGAATATCGCGATCAAAGTTCGGTGTGCGGTCGGTTTTCCAACAGCGGTGCATATAAAGCGAGAGCTGGCGGTCCCAAGGGTTCCGCTCGACCGCAAATTTGAAGTAGCGATCAAAGACTTGCGGACCCAAAACGCGCCGCGCCTGCGCGGCGGTCGCATGGACGTGCAGGCCAAAAAGATCCGGGATTTTGCGTTTGAGCGCACCATGATGGATCGGCGAGAACTTGGCCCAGGGCGGCCGGGACATATCCGCGACAAGATCATTCTCAGTGGCCATGTCCCTCAGTGCCTTCATGAGGGAGCTGCCCGCGGTCTTTTCGGTACGCAGGAAAATGAACTGATGGGCGTGGCTAACGATCATCCGCGCGGTTTGAGGGGAAAGGCCCCGCAGCTCAAGAGCTGGGTTGGAGACGCTTGAGATCAGCCACTGTCTTATCGCTTTCGGCATCGCCGGTGTTGAGCGTGGTCGACGGCTCCACCATCAGGACGATAGGCTCGTCGGTGAGCGAACGCGGCCGATGCTCGACGGTCTTTGGCACCACGAGAAAGTCGCCCTCCTCCATCTCCACCGAGCCGTCACGGAAATCGATCGCGATCCTGCCGCGCAAAACAAGGAAAGCTTCGTCCTCTTCCTCGTGTCGGTGCCAATCAAAAACATCACCGAACTTTGCCACTTTGACCTGGGTTTCGTTGACATCACCCACGACATGGGGATCCCAGGTCTTGGTAATTTGGCCTTCGACGGCGTGAACGAGGCTGAATTTGCTGGGCGGCATGGTAAGTCCTCCAAGAGCACCAGTGTGCCCCTTGCCCGTGATCAAGATCAACGCCGACCGGCAAGGACATGGAGGGGCATCGAGATTGGCACCGGTTGGTGTGCAAAGGAAGCGGCCGCCTCCTCAATCAGCTGATCGAGCTGATCACCAAGGCCACCCTCGCTCCTGGCACGCATGGTGCCCGACCAACTTTCAGCAAAACCAATCAAACGCGCGATGGGCCAATCTTCATTATACTGAACTGATGGCGGGATCAGCGGCGCAAAGGGACAACCAATGACATCATCCGTGTAACCGCGGACAGCCATGCGATTTCCTTCACTCCAGAATGGATCGATTAAGGTGTAAAACGGATCAAGAAAGGTCTCTTGCACCGCTCCCCTGGTGGCGATGAACCCATAGGTCCAACCAGCGAACACGCCGCCTGGCCGCAAAACCCGTTCAACCTCAGGCCAAAACTGAGGAAAGTCGAACCAGTGAAGCGCAGTGGCCACAGTTACTACGTCAACTGAGGTGTCATCGAGGCCCGATGCCTCCGCAGGAGCGACCCTGTACTGAATATTGGCTCGCTGTTCGGCTTCGGCGATTTGCTCAGCGCTGATATCCGTGGCCATGACCTTGGCAAACCGCTCGCTCAGAGACACAGCCGCTTGACCCGATCCGGTGGCGCAATCCCAGACCACCTCGCGCGCAGGCGCTTCCTCCGCAATCCAATCAAAAAGCGCGCCCGGATACCCAGGACGCGCTTCACGATAGACTTTCGCCTTAGACCCAAAAATGGTCGCGTTGGTCAAAGGGTTAGCCCTTGACCGCTTTCACGATCTTTTGCGCGGCATCTTCGAGGTCATCGGCCGAAATGACCGCGAGGTCAGAGCCATCGATAATCGCCTTGCCCTTTTCGACATTGGTGCCTTCAAGACGAACGACGAGCGGCACTTTGAGGCCGACCTCTTCCACCGCAGCGAGCACGCCCTCTGCAATGACGTCACATTTCATGATGCCGCCGAAGATGTTGACAAGGATGCCTTCGACACCTGGATCAGACGTGATGATCTTAAACGCCTCAGTCACTTTCTCTTTCGTTGCGCCGCCGCCAACGTCGAGGAAGTTCGCGGGCTCAGCGCCGTAATGCTTGATGATATCCATCGTCGCCATGGCAAGGCCCGCGCCATTGACCATACAGCCGATCGTGCCGTCGAGCTTGACGTAAGAAAGATCGTATTCTGACGCTTTAATCTCGAACGGATCCTCTTCGGTGAGGTCCCGCAGCTCCATCACATCGGGATGGCGGAACGACGCGTTCGGATCAAAACCGACCTTCGCGTCCAGCACCCGCAGATGACCATCGGGCATGACGATCAGCGGGTTGATTTCCAGCATCGCCATGTCCTTCTCGGTGAAGGCTTGGTAGAGCGTCTTCATCAGCGCGATGCCGTCCTCGGCGCCGACACCTTCGAGCTTCAGACCGCTGACGATCTTTTTCGCGACCTCATCGGTGACGCCCTCAGAAGGCTCAACCGTGACGGTGACGATTTTCTCAGGGGTCTCTTCGGCAACCGCCTCGATATCCATGCCGCCTTCGGTGGAGGCGATGAACGCCACTTTGCCCGTGGCGCGATCAACCAACACCGAGAGATAGAGTTCTGATTCGATGTCAGCGCCGTCTTCGAAATAGACGCGATTGACTTGCTTGCCCGCCTCGCCCGTCTGGATCGTGACCAGCGTGTTGCCGAACATGGCTTTGGCGTGCTCGACGGCTTCTTCTGCGGATTTCGCGAGGCGCACGCCGCCTTTTTGACCGGCAGCGGCTTCCTTGAAGTGGCCCTTGCCGCGGCCACCGGCATGAATTTGCGCTTTCACAACCCAAAGTGGTCCAGGAAGCTCTTTCGCTTTGGCTTCCGCTTCATCAGCGGACAGGACGATCGCGCCGCCCGCAACCGGGGCGCCGTAAGACTTCAGGAGCTCTTTGGCCTGGTACTCATGGATGTTCATCGCGTCCGTCCTCGTTCATTTGCGAGCCGCTTATGGCAGCGGCATCGCAAGGCTTCAACAGGAAGTGGTGCCGCAACAATTCGCGTGAATTGTTCACAGTTGCAGAGCGCGGCAACTTAAGGTTCCCTTAACTTTAGGGATCGGTGATTCTATGTCTAAAAAGGAATACGACGCGTACAGTCTTTTTTGCAAGTCATTGGATACAATGGGCTCTGCGCTCGAGTTTGGGAGCAGCCTTGCCCGCGCCGCCGCTCGGGCTAACGAGCAGATGGTGCAACCTTGGGAATTCCCCGCCTCAGCTGGTAAGGAGCAAAAGAGCACTGAACGGAACGATGACCTTTCAGTACCGCCACCCCCCGACGCCATTGAAACGGCACGCCAGGCGGTCGATCAAGCCCTCCGCGCGATGAAAGCGGCGGTGGTCACGGCAGACGAGATCGATCAACCCCTTGCCGAAACCTCCGCGCCAAAAGTGCACGACGAAGCCGCTGATCCTCAAACTGCCAAGCCAACGAGGCGGCGGAAGGACAGTCAGCCTCGCGCGAAAGCTGCGCCTCCGGTCCGCGATCCGGCGCCAGAGAAACAGCCCGAACCCGCGGTGACAGCTCGGCAGGCCGATCAATTGGATGAGCGTGCTCAGAGGCTGCTCGCGCGGTTCGTTGCGCCCGATCCTGACTTTTTCGAAAAGTCGCCCTTTGAAGGATGGGATGGTTTCGGACCACCAGCAAAAACGGGTCGCCAGAGTTAGGTACCACAGTCACGACGTCGTTGCCGAAGCGGCTCAGGTCACGTCAAGCAAAACACGTGCGCCGGTGGTGATCGTGTGCGTAACACCCTCACCCGCATAATTCGGATCGTCAGGACGGAAGCCGCCTATACGGCGATCGCGAATATAGTCGGGTGCGGACAAATCAAACGGATAAACGTATCGATAGGGTCGCGCCGACAGCTGCGGCCGGTTGGACAGAAAGAAGCCGCCAACGACGAAGCAAGCCACACACCGTCTTCCCACTCACCGCCGCGACCCATTCATCAAAAGTCGCCAAACGGTAGGCCTCGTCCGTCCGCTCACTGAGATATGTGGCGTCGTCGATCGCATCATCGTAGCGAAGATAGGATTACGGGTAGGTCTCGGGGATCGCGTTGGCCCAGAACTGAGCGTTCCGGGTGTACGTGCAAGCGCCCGCCTCAACACACGCCTTGAACTGCCCCACCGTCACGTCTGTCTTCGTGAATGTAGTCGAAATCGGCGACGGGTTGCTCGTTATCGCCAGCACATAACATCAAGATCCATGTGGCGGCGGAGACAGCCAACACACGTGTCATCAACGTCCAGATTCCCAAGGTTCCACCTTTTGGGGCTGGCTTAACCCGTTCTGGTGGAGACGTCATCCGCGCTAAACCGCTTCTACATCCCTCGCCGCCTCTGTGGCGGTGATCCAGCCACCACCGAGGACACGGGAGCCGTCCGCTGCGTAGAAGACGCACGCCTGGCCGGGCGCGACGCCTGCTTCGGGGTCAGCGAGATCGATGTACGGACCAAGGTCATCCGTGCCCGTTGTTGCAGGCGCTGGAGGCCTGGTCGAGCGGAGTTTGACCCGCACAGGCTCCCCGGCCGGCATCGCGTCCGCATCGCCGATCCAATTGAGCTCTTTAAGACGCACACGACGGGTCAGAAGCGATTCTTGGCGTCCGACGATCACCCGGCGGTTGTCCGCATCCAGGCGCACAACATAAAGGGGCTCTTCGAGACCGCCCACACCAAGCCCGCGGCGTTGACCCACCGTGTAATGGATCACGCCCGCATGGCGCCCAAGAATATTGCCCTCTTCATCAACGATCTCCCCGGGCTCAGCAGCGCCGGGCCGAAGCCGTTCGACCACGGAGGTATATTTTCCTTCGGGCACGAAGCAAATGTCTTGACTATCGGGCTTATCAGCCACCTCGAGCCCTAGCTCGGTAGCAAAAGCGCGGGTGGTCGCCTTAGGCAAGGTCCCAAGCGGAAAACGCAAGAAATCAAGCTGCTCACGGGTCGTGGCGAAAAGGAAATAGCTTTGATCCTTTCCCGGATCTTCCGCGCGGTGAAGTTCAGCGCCGGACGGACCCTCTTCGCGGCGGATATAGTGCCCGGTGACCATGGCTTCGGCGCCAAGCTCGCGCGCGGTGGTCAGAAGATCTTTGAACTTGACCGTTTGATTGCAGCGGACGCACGGAATCGGCGTCGCACCTGCAAGATAGGTGTCGGCGAAGTCCTCCATGACGCTTTGTGAAAAGCGATCCTCATAATCGAGAACGTAATGGGGAATACCGATCGCATCGGCCACCTGACGGGCGTCATGGATGTCTTGCCCAGCGCAGCACGCCCCTTTTTTTTGGATCGCCACGCCGTGATCGTAAAGCTGCAACGTGATCCCGACCGCATCATAACCCGCCTTTTTGACGAGCGCGGCGGCCACCGAGCTATCGACCCCGCCCGACATTGCCACGACGACCCGCGCGCCCTTGGGCACACCAAGGTCGAGGGATGCAGCATAATCCTCGAGGGTCATATCCATCGAACGCACCTAAGAGGCGCGCCGATCAAATAAAAGCCCTCGGCGCGCCGCTATCGGCGAGGCCGTTGGCCGCCGCCCGGGGGCCCGCCGCGGCCACCGCCTTGCTGCTGGCGAGACGATGATGCATCGAGAACCCGCGCGACTTCGCTTCTTTCAAGCTGACCGTCGTCATTCCGGTCCAATTGATCGAACCGCAAACCTAGAAAACCAACAAATTCGGCTTCCGTGATGACCCCATCAGGGATGCGGTCAAAGCTTCCCATACCGTAGGGCGCATCGCGGGTGCCGATCGCGTCTTCCACCCAAGCGGAGAGCTCCAATGGCCGGAGATGGTTGTCACCATCGGTGTCAGCGCGAACGAACTGGATCGGGGCGCGATCCTCAAACTCCGCGCGGGACACAATCAAATCGTCATCCATGTCCATGCCGACATAAAAGAGCGCGAGCGGATCGATGATGACGCGCGGCAGGGCCGCTTGGCTGCCACCGCCTGGTCCACCTGGTCCGCCGCCGCGGGGCGGGCCGCCGGAGGAGCTGCAAGCGCTTAAAGCGGCCAACAAGAGAATGCCGAGCAGCGCAACGCAGAGCGTGCGGGCGGCAGCAACAACTGACGATCGATCGATCCAAATCCTGTCCATCGCTCCGGCCTAGGCAACTTCTTCCAGCGCGAAAAGGCAGAACACGCTGCTTGATGATTAAAGAAAGGCAGCCTCTCCTTAACCGCCCCCTCTTTCAACCAAGAGCGCGGCGGGGAGCCGATGCGCCACCGCCGCCGATGTTGGCCTGTCGCCTGATTTAGACGAACAGACGCAGGATCGAGTTTTGCGTTTCGTTGCCAAGCGCCAAGGCCGACAAGGCCAAGTCATATTGCGACTGGAGATTGCTGAGGCGGATCGACTCTTCGGCCACATCAATATCAGCAATACGGGAAATCCCACTCTCCGCACTGAAGATCAAATTGTCGAGGAAGGTCTCTTGGGTATCGAAACGACCCTCGGACGAGCCAAGGCGGGAGGCCGAGTTGATCGCCGCATCGATTAACGTGTCGATTTGGCTAAGGGCTGTGCTGGCATTGGCGGTGGTGGACACGGACAAATCACGCACACCGCGGAGGCTTCCGCTCTGTGTACCGCCCGTCGCCGACGCATAGTCGATCTCCAACGGCCCACCCGAGTTGTTGGTGATGGTGATCGTATCGGCGCCTGTATCATGCGCCACCGTCACACCAAGTCCGCGAGCGCTTGCACCGTCTTGCAGCATCTGCGTGAAGTTGGCGAAGGCATCGTCCGCGGTTTCTCCGGAATTGACCACATATTCGAAGTCTTCGCCGTCGATCGTCACCCGATAGCTTTGACCTTGGGCAATGGCGAAACTGCCTGAGCTGTAGTCGATGGTGACCGCAGCACTATCCGCAACGGCGGCGCCATTACCGGTCACCGAGACATTGGCAACCGCACTGCCCGTGCCGAAGGTGTCTTCGATACGCAGGTCTTGCGAAGCGGTGGACAGAACACTGGTTTGGACAGCGCCGCTCGCATCGACATAAACACCTGACGTGACATCAAAATTTGAGCCGCCTTGCAGAAGGCTCACGCCGCTGAGCTGCGCGGTATCGACGATGCCTTGGTATTGCAGCCGAAGGGCATCGAGCTCCGCGGTTAGCGCGACAAGATCAGCACCCGCCCCATTGGCGGCGGTGATCGTCTCTTTCATCGATTGCAGCACACTCACGGCTTGATCGGCGCCTTGCCGGGCCACCGCGACGGTCTCTCGACCGTTGATGACGTTCTGCTTGGAGACCTCATAGCCGCTTGTCGCACTTCGCAGCTTTTGGATCTGCGAATAGCCGTTTGGGTCATCAGCTGACGTGTTGATTTTACGGCCTGTGGCGAGCGCAGTTGAGGTCCGTTCGATATCGCGACTTAGCGATTGGATCTCAAATATCGCGGTTCTCGCGGATGGATTAAAGAATACACTCACCAAAATTGCCTCCCAGTTGGCATCCGATCAGCAATCCCCCATCGGATCCTGACCACATGGAAAGCTCTACAAAAAAATCCTAAAGTGTGAGTGTATAACTGTGTTGATGCTCTCAGGGGTTGAGTAAAAGAAGTTTAGGCTTACCAAATTGCCGCGGATTTCCTTCGCTTTGCGCTTTAAGTTCATGGTCACTTCATCATGAACGCAAGGCGGACTAAGGCAGGCCTATGACCAGTTATCCTTCCGTTCTCGCCGCGATCGGGAACACGCCCCTCATCAAACTCAAGCGCGCCTCGGAAGAGACGGGCTGCACGATCCTTGGCAAGGCAGAGTTCTTGAACCCTGGCCAATCGGTGAAAGACCGCGCAGCGCTTGGCATTGTCGAGGCAGCTGAACAGGACGGCACGCTGCAACCCGGCGGCACCATCGTCGAAGGCACCGCCGGCAACACGGGCATCGGCCTTTGCATGGTCGGCAAGGCGAAGGGCTACAACGTCAAGATCGTCATGCCACGGACCCAAAGCCAAGAGAAAAAGGACGCTGTCCGCCTTTTGGGCGGTGAACTGATCGAAGTCGACGCGGTGCCCTACGCCGATCAAAACAACTATATCCATTACTCCCGCCGTGTGGCCGAAGAAACGGAGAATGCGGTGTGGGCGAACCAGTTCGATAACACTGCCAACCGTAACGCGCATATCAGGACGACAGGCCCTGAGATTTGGCGGGACACAGAAGGCAAAGTCGATGGCTTTACCTGCGCGATCGGTTCGGGCGGAACCCTCGCGGGCGTGTCGTTGGCGCTGAAAGAGCGCAACAAAGACGTCAAGATCGCCATCTCTGACCCCTATGGCGCGAAGATCTTTGACTGGTTCCATAAGGGTGAGCTCACCACCGAGGGTTCCTCGGTGATGGAGGGGATCGGCCAGGGACGGATCACGGCCAATATCGATGGAGCAGAGTTTGACCAAGCCTTCCGCATCCACGACGCCGAAGCCTTGGAGATCATCTTTGGACTGACCGCCGAAGAAGGGCTTTGCCTTGGCGGCTCCGCTGGGATCAATGTCGCTGGCGCCATAAAGCTCGCAAAAGAGATGGGGCCGGGCCATACGATCGTCACGGTGCTGTGCGATTACGGCAATCGGTATCAGTCAAAACTCTTCAACCCGGCATTCCTTCGCGAAAAAGGCCTGCCTGTTCCGAACTGGTTAGACTAAGCGTGCACAAAACATTTAACGCCGAGAGCCCATCGGAGGGAGCCACGGATTTTGACACCTTCATGAAGGTGGACATCCGTGTGGGGACGGTCATCGAGGCTGCGCCCTTCCCCGAGGCGCGCAAACCTGCAATCAAACTGGAGATCGATTTTGGTCCCGGTGTCGGGATCAAAAAATCCTCCGCCCAGATAACCGAGTATTACTCATCTGAGACGCTTATCGGTCGCCAGGTGATGGGCGTGGTCAATTTTCCGCCGCGCCAGATCGGGCCTTTTATGTCGGAAGTTTTGGTGCTTGGCTTTGCCGACGCTGATGGTGCTATTGTCTTGGCCGGGCCGGACAAGCCCGTACCCAATGGAATGCGAATGTCATGAGCGCGATCATCAAATCTCCGGAGCCGCTTGAGCGTCACGAGGTGACAATTCACTATCTCGAGCAGCTAACGCAGAAGATTCAGGCGCCCCTGAACATCGCGGGAAAAAAACTTGCAGTCATGCGAGCAGAAACGCCGCCCGTCGATTACTACCGGTTTCTCTTCAACGGGGTCGGTGAGAAACACCGCTGGGTCTCTCGTCGCTATATTCCGGATGCTGAACTTGCGGCCAAGATCCATCATGAGGATATCTATATCTATCCTTTGTTGGTCAACGGATCACCGCTCGGTTTCAGCGAGATTGACGCCAAGCACGGTGACGATGTCACCATCAGGTTTTTCGGCCTTCTTCCCGAGGCACAAGGCTTGGGTCTTGGCCTTTGGTTCTTCCGGGAGACAGTGCGTCTTGCCTGGTCGTTCTCTCCCAAACGTGTGCTGCTAGAGACCTGTAGCCTCGACAGCCCGCGGGCGCTCCAGCTCTACCAGCGGGAGGGGTTTAACACGTATGACCGCAGCTCAGGCGTGATCGAGTGGTACGGATGAAAGACGAAACCAAACTCAGTCACGGCGCGCGACCACATGACGGCGTCAGAATGGTCAACCCTTCCGTGGAAAGAGGGTCAACGGTCCTGTTCCCCGACTACGAAAGCTTCGTCGCGCGCCCCCGGCCGCGATACTATGGCCGGCATGGCACCGATATCCATGATGCCTTGAAAGAAGCTGTTGCTGGTCTCGAAGGCGCCGATGAGGTGATCCTCACAAGCTCTGGTCTCTCAGCGGTTAATCTCACGCTTTTAACCTTTGCAACACCCGGCGCAGACATCCTCGTCACCGATACAGCGTATGATCCTGTGCGGAGTTTTTGCGATCACTTCTTGATCAAGCGCGGGATCAGTGTCCGTTACTATGACCCATGCATCGGTGAAGGCATCGGCGATCTCATCCGCCCTGAGACGACCTTGATCCATACCGAGAGCCCCGGCTCCCTCACCTTTGAGGTTCAAGATATTCCTGCCATCGTCAAAGCCGCGGGCGATGTTCCGGTCTCGATCGATAACACCTGGGGCGCGGGGTACTTTTTGAAGCCGCTTGCGTTGGGCGCCTCGATCAGCGTGCAATCAGCCACCAAATATATGGGCGGGCATTCAGACGCCTTTTTAGGGACGATCGCAACGAACGCTGCGCTTGGCAAAAAGATCAAAACTCAAGCAACGCTGCTCGGTAACCAGACCTCGCCGGACGATGTTTACGCCATCCTCAAGGGGATCCGCACCCTGCCCACCCGCCTCAAAGCGCATGAAAGCCAAGGGATTGCCTTGGCGGCCTGGCTCGAGGACCGCCCTGAAGTGAAGCGGGTGATCCATCCTGGGCTTGAAAGCCATCCAGACCACGCGCTTTTTAAGCGAGATTTTACCGGTGCAAGCGGGCTTTTTTCCGTCATTCTTGAGCGCGGGGACGAAGCGCATACTGCCGCGTTCATGAACGCCCTTTCGCTTTTTGGCCTAGGCTATAGCTGGGGCGGTTATGAGAGCCTTTGCCTTCCCGCCTGGCCCAACACGTGCCGAAGCGCGGTGCCTTGGTCAGACGACGGCCAGCTCTTCCGTTTTCACGCAGGACTTGAAGACTTAGGTGACTTAACCACAGATTTAGCGAATGCGTTCCATACTGCAGCTCGGGAGTGAGAAGCGTGAAGAAGGGCTTGATGGTCATCGCGATGAGCCTGGCGGCTTGCGAAACGGGGCTTCCTGAAGGAGTGGACTGGGCCCGGGGCAGTGTTGGTGCTCCCGCTGGACCCATCATCTCGTCCACACCAGACGATGCGAGCCTTGTGCATCCAAAGGGCGTCTGCCGCACACCATGCCGGGTTGATTACCCCATGGCCGTCGAGGTGACGGTGGGCAAAGAAGGCTACAGCCCTATTCAGCTTTTGATCCCCGTTGGCGCTGGAAACCACACGGTCGAACTCGAAGCCGTTGGTCGTTCTGTGCCGGTCGAAGAAGTTGGACTGCCTGAGCTATGACCTTTAAACCCACGATACTCGCGCGCGATGTGATTTCCGTGCAAGGACCTGATGCCACCGCGCTTCTTGATACGGTGCTGGCTGCAACTGTCTCCGGCGCGAAGCCGGGCGAGATCCGATTTAATTGCCTGCTCACGCCGCAGGGCAAAGTCGTCGATACGATGTTTCTGCATCGGCTTAGTAACGGTTACGTCATCGACTGTTTTGCGGGTCGCGGACAGCATCTCGTCAAATCACTGAACTCGTTTCGCATGCGGGCGAAGGTCTCGTTCGAGAAAGTGCCCGGCGGGGTATTTGTCGGGCCGGCCGATGAAGCGCCCGAGAACGCCAGCGACGATCCGCGTTTGGAGGGGCTTGGTAAGCGTTGGTTTGAGCTTGGCCCTATGGTCAGTGGACCGAAAAGCCCAAGCTATTTCATGATGCTCCGTAAACTTGGTATTCCCGAATTTGGCCTTGATTATATGTCGGGCGATGTCTTTCCGACCGACGTGAATATCGATCTTTTGGGCGGGATCGATTATAAAAAGGGATGTTTTGTCGGCCAAGAGGTTGCATCACGGATGAAACGCAAGGGCGAAATCCGTAAGCGGACAATGCAGGTCTATCTTGATAAGGATCTTCCGCGCGGCACGTCTTTGCGGCAAAAGGCGGGTGTCGTCGGAACGATCTCGTCGATGATCGCTGGTGAAGGTCTCGCCATGATGCGGATGGACCGGATGGATGGCGACGAGGCAATGGCTCTCATCGATGGCTATGATTTGCGCCTCAAGATCCGCAAACCAGCCTACGTGCAGTGAAGCGCTGTCCCTGGCCCACCGAGGGCGATGCGATCTACGAAGCCTACCATGATGAGGAATGGGGCGTTCCTGAGTATGACGACCGCGCTCTTTTTGAAAAGCTCATCCTTGATGGTTTCCAGGCGGGTTTGAGCTGGCGCACAATCCTTCACAAACGGGATGCGTTCAGGGAGGCTTTTGACGGGTTCGAGCCTGCGATCATCGCGGAATATGGCGATGACAAGGTCGAAGAACTCTTAGGCAATGCCGGTATCGTCCGCTCACGATCAAAAATACAAGGAACCATCAAGAACGCCCACGCCTATCTAAGGGTGATAGAGCAAGAAAGCTTTTCCGATTGGCTTTGGTCCTATGTCGGCGGCAGGCCCCATGTGAACCATTTCCGCACGATGGATGAGGTCCCCGCCAAGACAGAGATGAGCGAGCAACTCTCCAAGGACCTCAAAAAGCGCGGCTTTGTTTTTTGCGGCCCGGTGATCGTCTACGCCTTTTGCCAGGCGGTGGGCATGGTCAATGATCATCTAGTCAGCTGCCCACGCCACCAAGAGATCATCGCTGCTTACGGCGCTTAGCGCTCGCTCCTTGCCCTGCTAAAGCAGCGAAAAGAGGGAAAATCGCATGCATATCAAAAAAGCAGTGGCTGCCGCGTTTCTGGCAGCGACCGGAATCGCTGCTGCGCAAGAGACCTGTACAGACGAGCAGATCGAGGCGAACAAAGAGATTGCGCGCGGGTTTTATCAAGACCTTTGGTTCACTGACAACACAGATCGGTATACAGAATATGTAGCAGACACGTACCAGGTCTGGGACATAGGTGACCGAAAGGGCGTCACCGAAAAGGCCATCGAGCAAAAAGTCATCGCCGACCGGTTCCATGGCGGTGCAACGATGACAGGGGAGATCCAATTCATGGTGGCTGATTGCGAACGCGTGGCCACCCGCTGGACCGCCACCAGCAAACCGACGAGCCTGGTCGGCCACATCATGATTGGGGACACGACGCTACCGATCATCAACGTCGTCAAGATCGAAGACGGGAAGATCGTCGAGTTTTGGAACCATCGCCATGACATTGATGCTAGCCTCGTGATCTTCAAAACCGCCCCAGCATTCATCAAAGGCGTGCTCGTGGGTGCGATTCCCTTCGGCTTTCTCTACTGGCGAGCGCGCCGAAAGAGCTAAGGTCCTTGAAACCCTGCTCAACGGGGCGCAAAACCGCCTCAACATCGAATAAGAGGCGCTATGAAACCCGCGATCGCTCGGATCCTCTCCACCGGACTTTACACCCCGCCCAACAGCATCTCGAACAAAGAGCTGGTCGAGGCCTACAACACCTTTGTTGAGCGCTGGAACGAGAAAAACCCCGACAACATGTTCGAGCCCTCCTCGGCTGAGTTCATCGAAAAGGCGTCGGGCATCAAGTCGCGCTTTGTTATCGACAAGGAAGGCTCGCTCGATCCTGAACGTATGCGCCCGAGCATTCCGGCACGCGGCAATGATGAGCTGTCCGTGATGGCAGAGATTGGCGTTTTGGCAGCCCAACAAGCCTTAGAAGCAGCAAGCCTGACCGCCGGTGATATCGATGCTGTGATCTGTGCCGCCTCGAACATGCAGCGCCAGTACCCCGCCATGGCCGTCGAGATTCAAGATGGCCTCGGGATCGATGGCTATGCCTTTGACATGAATGTCGCCTGCGCCAGCGCGTCCTTTGGCATTCAGACAGCGGTCGGTCTTTTGAGTACCGGTGCACGCCGTGTCCTGATGGTCAACCCGGAGATCTGCACCGGCCATATCAACTTCAAAGACCGCGACGGGCATTTCATTTTCGGTGACGTGGCTACAGCCATGATCATCAGCCAGCCCGAAGGTGACGCACCAGACGGCGCATTCGATATCCTGTCGACGCGGCTTAAAACCCAGTTCTCGAACAATATTCGAAACAATTTCGGCTTCCTCAACCACACAGAGGACGGCACCATCGATACCGATGATCCCCGAACGGATAAACTCTTCAAACAGGCAGGACGCGCGGTCTTTAAAGAGGTGGTTCCCCTCGTGGCTGGCATGATCGATGAACACCTTGGGGATGAGGGGCTTGATAAGGCCGAGGTGCAACGTTTCTGGCTGCACCAAGCCAATCTGAACATGAACCTCCTGATCGCTAAAAAGCTTCTCGGTCGTGATCCCTCACGCGAAGAGGCCCCGGTGGTACTTGATGAATACGCCAACACCTCGTCGGCCGGGTCGATCATCGCTTTTCATAAGTATAAAGATGACCTCCAAAATGGCGCCCTCGGCGTTATCTCTGGTTTTGGCGCCGGATACTCGGCGGGCTCCATCATTGTGAGAGCATGCTAGCCGTCGCGTGAGGCGTACATTTTGTTCGCCGAGACGCCCGTTTGGTCGTCCATAAGGCTGGTTTGAACTGCCTGGTTTTCTTTAAGAAACAGCGCCTCGGTGCTAGGTGTGTGCATGGTGGTGGGCACCATCACCATGAAAACCAGACCGGCTGATCACAACAAACAAGCCGGCGGAAGAGGGAGAAAAACGATGCCGGCGCTCAAACACTTCTCACCGACCGATCCGATCAAGGATATGCTCGAGGCACTTGAGCAAGATGCTGGGCTGATTATCGACGGAGTTCTTTCGCCAACGCAGCTTGAGGCGATCAAAGGTGATATCGATCCCTATGTGAACCAAGGCCGTCAAGGTGCTGACGAATTTGCCGGGTTTAAGACGACGCGCATCGGCGCCCTGATGGCCCGCTCCCCAGCATGCCGAGACCTTGCCCTTGATCCTCTGGTCAACGAGATTTGCAGCCGATTCCTGCATCCCTTCTGCGATGGGTATCAGATGCATTTCACCCAAGCCGTCAGCATCGGCCCGGGCGAAGGTGGACAGGATCTCCACCGTGACCGGAGCGTATGGGGCAAATATGTCCCGCGCTCGATCGAGACGCAGCTCAGCACGATTTGGGCGATCACGGACTTTACCGAAGAGAACGGCGCCACCAGGATCGTGCCGGGCTCACACACTTGGGAAAAGGGTCGCCAGCCACAGCCGGAAGAAGTGGTCGCGGCCGAGATGAAAGCCGGTTCGGTCCTCGTCTACACCGGCACTGTGGTCCATGGCGGCGGGGCGAACCAAACAGAAGACCCTCGCCTCGGTGTCCTTCTTCACTACACCCTCAACTGGCTCCGGCAGGAAGAGAACCAGTACCTTTCTTGCCCGCCAGCACTCGCCAAAGAACTCTCACCAGAGCTCCGTGCTCTGATGGGTTATACAAAAGGCGGCTATGTGCTCGGCTTCTATTCAGAGCCGACCCCGCCTGGAGAAGGCTTAGAGATCGCGCCGCCGGAGAAGATCTTCGGCGACAACGCTGGCGAACACGCGTTTCTCACGACAGAGGACGCATAGTCTTAAGCGTCAAATGCAAAGCCCAGTCGCTCCGTAACAGCGCGCAGCTCCGCAAGATTGGTGACAACAGCTGATAGATCATCGCCTGTGTTTCTCGCGATGACGCCGTCGCCTAAGTAATCAATCTCTGTACCGATAAAATCACTAACCTGCGCCAAACAGTGCGCAGGGTCCTCCAGCAGATCTTCATAAACAAGCTCCAAGCGTTGATCGAAAGCGGAAGCCAGCAGCATCAGATTGCTACGTTCCTTATAATCGCTGAGCAAAAACCGGGTGAATTCCTCGCTGTTAATCGTAGACGGCCCGAGTGGTTCCATATCCACACGGAGGTTTTGTGCAGCTTGGCGCCCGGCCTCTAACTCTCTATCCGACAGCTCCCGGCGCCGGATTTGCGAAATCACGGTACGGACGAGACTACGCCGCTGGATGACGATAGGTTTGATCCCAAGATCTCGGACCTGCTGCACAAATCCGATTTTATCGATAATCTGATAAGGCGCGACCTTTGATCCGACAACGGTTATCCTTTTGGGGCGCCCTTGGTTGTAAACGTCGTCGATTTTGGCGTGCTGCTGACCCGGCGAGCCGACCCTCGCCAAGATCTCATGCACCATCCACACATAATCATTCTCGTCCAACATCGACCGGAGCCAGCTGCTGCCCGAACGGGGGTGAAACAAGAGAACGAGCTTTTGCAGGTTTTTGGACGTGGCGTTCTTCACAGAACCCGTCCGCCCCCGAGATTTGAAGATGTCCAAAACGGTGACCGTCCCCAAAAGCGCCGAGGCTGTTTCTTGCCACGGAGAATTCGCCCGATCAAGTTTGGTCGGAGCTAGCGTCCCGCTGCCACCCTGCTAAATGCGGGCGATGAACACCACCCCTCCCCGCGCCTGGCAACGGATGCTCTCAGGACGCCGCCTTGATATCTTGGACCCCTCCCCCCTCGATGTAGAGGTCGAGGATATTGCACATGGCCTCGCGCGCGTGGCGCGGTGGAATGGTCAGACCACGGGGCACCTACCTTTCAATGTCGCACAACACTCCGTCATCGTGGCAGACCTCTGTATCGAGATGAAGCCTGACTGGAAAAGACAATGGCGCCTCGCCGCCCTCCTTCATGACGCACCGGAATATGTCATCGGCGATATGATTTCCCCCTTCAAGGCCGTGCTCGGAGGAAACTACAAAAAGGTCGAAGCGGGCCTTCAACGCGCTATTCACATACGCTTTGGCCTCCCGCCAGAGCTTCCAGAACAGGTCGAAAAAACGATCAAGAAGGCCGACCGCGCCTGTGCGTACTTCGAAGCCACCCAAATTGCTGGGTTCTCCGTGGACGAAGCGAAAAAACTCTTCCCGCTGCCTAAAGCGATTGATCCCTTCTCGATTGAGATCCTCTCCACGGAGGATAGCCAAGCCCTTTATCTTAGTCGTTTCGAAGAGCTTCGCGGTTAGGGCTTGCGATGACACTGGGCAGCATCCATTCGGAGAGACATGGAGAGACGGCTCGTCATTGGGCTCAATGTGGTCCTCGCCGCGGTTAGGGACGGCGAGCCCGTCGTGCTGTGCGTCAAACGGCCAGGCGGCTGGGGCCTGCCCTTTGGCCGCTTTGACCCGGAGGATCACCGGACCTTTGAACTTGCGCTGAGGGACTTCGTCGAACGTCAGACCGCGCTTCCGCTTGAATATGTGGAACAACTCTACACGTTCGGTGACCGTGGCCGCGAGGCACCCCGCGCGAGTCTGGTCTCAGGCGATGAAGCGGACCGGATCGTCTCAGTGGGTTACCTCGCTCTCTCATCCGACGCCCTGACCCCAAGCCTCGAAAGCGCCGCGTGGCGCCGTTGGTCGACGTTTTTCCCTTGGGAGGACCACCGCGAGGGTAAAATCAGAAGCTGCGCCGATATCACCGGTCAACTGCGGAGTTGGGCGGCAGGCGATGAGACACTGAACACCCGTATCGCCATGGCCTTTGGTGATTGCGACGCGGGCTGGGAGGAGGAACGCGCCCTCGACCGTTATGAGCTGATGTACGAGGCCAGGCTGGTGGCCGAAGCGCATCGCGACCGCGACGGCGTCGAAGGCCCTCTTCTTCATGGAGAAGCGATGATCTCCGATCACCGGCGGATCCTTGCCACCGCCATCGGTCGGTTGCGCGGCAAGCTTCGCTACCGCCCTGTGATCTTCAAATTGATGGGCGATGAATTCACCCTCCGCGCGCTGCAAGAGAGTGTCGAAGCAATCCTAGGCTTCGACATCCACAAGCAGAATTTCCGCCGCGGTGTGGAAACAGCGCACCTTGTTGAAAAGACCGACACCACTGTTCAAGCGACTGGTGGGCGCCCCGCAGCCCTTTACCGTGCAACAGCCCTGTCGGAGGCACCCACCGCTGCAGGCCTGGCGCTGCCTCGTTTTCGCGGGTCCGCAACCTAGGCGCGTTTCGCCGCATCCCCCTTAAAGCTGAGAAAAACTCTTGCCGAGCATAAGTCGCGCGCGCATATCCTCCTCCTGAGCAAAAGTCGGAGCAGGACAATGGCTGCCTTCGGGAACGAATTTGCTGAAACGTCTCAAGCGGATATCCGCGAACGGACCGAGCATCTCTACGCGCGTGTTGCGGCACGCATCCCCCGCTTTGAGTGGGAAAAAATGGCGCCGCTGGTGGCCCGCATCAACGACCTGAAGGCGGAGAAGAACGCCGTCGTTCTGGCGCATAATTATATGACGCCGGAGATCTTTGCCTGTGTGGGCGATATCCGCGGCGACAGTCTTCAGCTCGCCAAAGAAGCAGCTGAGACCGATGCAGACGTCATCGTCCAGGCCGGCGTTCATTTCATGGCAGAGACATCGAAGATCCTCGCCCCCGAGAAAACGGTTCTGATCCCGTCGATGGAGGCGGGCTGTTCCCTCGCCTCATCGATCACTGGTGCGGATGTTCGGCTTTTGAAAGAACGTTACCCAGGCGTGCCTGTCGTTACCTATGTGAACACAACCGGGGATGTGAAAGCCGAGACCGATATCTGCTGCACATCGTCAAATGCTGTGCAAGTCGTTGAGCATATCTGCGCAGAGTTTGGGACCAATCAAGTTATTCTGATTCCGGATCAATACCTTGCCAAGAACGTGGCCCGCATGACCAACAAGAAGGTCATCACCTGGGCTGGGTCGTGCGAAGTGCACGAACGGTTCACTGCCGAGGATATTCGCGAAATGCGCGCCGGTAACCCAGGTGTTGTGGTCCTTGCCCACCCTGAATGCCCACCGGGTGTGCTGTCCGAAGCCGATTATGCTGGCTCGACTGCCGCCATGTCAGGCTATGTGAAAAAGAACCAGCCGCGCCAGGTGGTCCTTATCACTGAATGTTCGATGTCGGACAATGTGGCGCTTGAAAACCCAGGCGTCGACTTTGTGCGCCCATGCAACCTCTGCCCGCATATGAAGCAGATCACGCTTGAGGGTATTCTCCACGCGCTGGAAACCATGACCCACGAAGTCACGGTCGATCCGGTCATCGCCGCCCGCGCACGCGAAGCGGTGGAGCGTATGGTGGCACTACCGAGCCCTTCGACGCCAGCAGCCTTTGACAAGGGCCATGGCGGCGACGTGGTCTCCGTCGAACACCGGTAATTCGCATGGATAAGCGCCGTGCCCGCGGGGGCGTGGTGGTGATCGGCGCTGGCCTGGCTGGCCTTTGGACAGCCTTGAAACTGGCGCCGCACCCCGTGACCGTCATCACCGCAGGCCAATTGGGCGACGGAAGCTCATCCTGGGCGCAAGGCGGGCTAGCGGCGGCGATTGGCCCGGATGATCATCCTCGTCTTCATGCTGAGGACACGATCGCTGCTGGCGCTGGGCTTTGTGAACCAAAGGCCGTTGACCTTCTTTGCGATCATGGGGCGGCGGCTGTTGATGGCTTGGCCAGGCTCGGTGTTCCTTTTGATCGGGACGAGAACGGCACGTTCCGCCTTGGCCGAGAAGCAGCCCATGGACGGGACCGAATTGTGCATGTGGGCGGCGATGAGGCTGGCGCTGCTATCATGCGGGCCCTGATCAAAGCTGCACGGCAAGCGGATCATATCGAAATCTGTGAACGGACCGTGGCTGAGCAAATCATGCGCCGCGACGATCATGTGGCAGGCGTTGTGACCTGGGATGTCGAGCGCCAAGAGAATGTCGCTCTCACGGCGGATACGGTGGTCCTAGCCACCGGTGGTCTTGGCGGGCTTTATGCCGTGACCACCAATCCCCTATACGGTCAGGGCCACGCCCTCGCCTTGGCGGCGGAGGCAGGCGCCACCTTACGTGACCTTGAGTTTGTTCAATTCCACCCCACCGGGCTTGACGTTGAGCGCGACCCTGCCCCCCTCGCCACCGAGGCAATCCGCGGTGAAGGTGGTTTGTTGGTGGACGGACATGGCGAACGGTTCATGCTATCGCTTCATCCCGATGCGGAGTTAGCGCCGCGGGACATCGTGGCGCGCGGTGTGGCGCAAGCGATTGCCGAGACGGGCCAGGCTTTTCTCGATGTCCGCGGCAGCCTTGGCCGCAATTTCCCGGTGCGCTTCACCACCGTCGATGCTGCTTGCCGTGAGGCAGAGATCGATCCCGAAACTGATCTTATTCCGATCGCGCCCGCAGCCCATTACCATATGGGCGGTATCAAAACCGGGTCTTTCGCGGAGGCGGATCTTTTGGGTCTTTATGCAGTCGGAGAGTGCGCCAGCACTGGGGTCCACGGCGCGAACCGGCTCGCATCCAACTCTTTGCTCGAGGCACTGGTCTTCGGCGAACAGGCCGCGGAGCATATCAAATCCCGCCCAACGAACTCCAAGAGCGCGGTAGCAGATTTGGCAGCGCAGAGCCTTTCCCACAAACCAGCACGCACGCTGAATTCCTTACGCCGGATGATGACCGATCATGCGGGCCTTCTACGCTCACAAGACGGCCTCGGTGCATTGGTCGAATTTATCGGGTCCCAAGAACCAGTGACCGTCAGTGAACGGCTAGCTTTGTTGACGGCAGAAGGACTAGCGATCTCCGCTCTCGCGCGGGAAGAAAGCCGCGGCGCGCACCAGCGGCTCGACTATCAAAGCACGACAGTGCCTCGGCACAGCGAAGCGCGGCTGTCTGACCGCGGTTGGTCGGTCAACTTTATCGAGAGGCCCCTATGACACTTCCAGTTCCAGCTGAAGTTCTTAAGCCATTGATTTTACGGGCTATCGAGGAAGACGTCGGCCAGGGCGGTGACCTGACCAGCCTCGCCACGGTGCCAGCGGACAAAATAGCCGTGGCAGCGCTCAACAGCCGTCAGGCGGGAACGCTTGCGGGAATTGAGGTGGCGGCACTTGTCTTCAAGACCATCAGTGATTTGATCAAGGTCAGCACCGATTTAAAGGACGGTGCCGCCTTTATACCAAACACGACGCTTCTCACTGCATCAGGGCCAGCCCAGTCCCTCCTGACGGCAGAGCGCACAGCGCTCAATATTCTCAGCCATATGACGGGTATCGCGTCAGCAACCAAGGAGCTCGTGAGCGTGATCGACGGCACAGGCGTGCACCTCGCCGCAACGCGTAAAACGCTGCCTGGGCTCAGGCTTCTCCAGAAATATGCGGTGCGTTGTGGCGGCGGCATGACCCACCGTATGAGCCTTTCCGATGCGGTGATGATTAAGGACAATCACATCATCGCGGCGGGTGGGATCAGCAGCGCCGTCAATAAAGCACGCGCCTATGCGGGGCACACGGTGAAAATCGAGGTCGAGGTTGACACGATTTCCCAACTTGAAGAGCTCCTCCCTCTTCGTCCTGACATTGTGCTGCTCGATAATATGTCGACGGATGATCTCAAGCGCGCTGTCGACCTTGCCAAAGGCGTGATCCTCCTGGAGGCTTCTGGTGGCGTAACAGCGACGACGATCCGCGGAATCGCAGAGACAGGGGTCGACCTCATCTCCGTTGGTGCGCTCACCCATTCGATGAAGGCCGTCGATATCGGGATGGAGTTAAGCCTTTAAAGGCTCGATGGCGTTGGAACGGCTGCTGTATCGTCGGCCGCGAGGCGCAGCGCGTCGTGGTACCGATAGAAGATGTGGTCCCCGATCACCGTCGTCTCCACAAAGGCCTTGGCCCAGCTCGGTGAGACATACTCAGCGTGATAAAACGTGGCGTAGCGGGTCAATGGCGGACGAAACCCGCGCATGATCAGATCCGCGAGCACCTCGGACTTCGCCCAAGCGCCTTTTTCATGGGCGGTCTCGGGCACGCCGTCGCAAGCGAAACTGAACTGGCACCGGTTCCGGCGCTCTTCGCCTTGAAAGACCACATCGCAAACTGTGTCGGGGAAACGCCCGCTATCAACGCGGTTGAGAATGACATCGGCCACCGCGATTTGGCCAAGGACCGATTGGTTCCGAGCCTCAAAATAGATGGCTTTGCTCAAGCAAAGGCGTTCCTCGGCTTCAAAATCGCTGAAGGGCTGGTCAAAGACGGCGGCGGGGATGGCAAATGCGTGAGCGGGGATACCGGCCAGCAGAAGGTCTTGTGCCACGCGGTTTCCGTCAAAACCGCCGGCCATCAGCGCTTCAATCGCGCTCACGACCCGCACTTCCACGGGCGGTGCTGGCGGAACCTCCGGCTCGTCGATCACGATCGGCGCTGCAGGCTCAACGGACGCGACCTCGAGGATTTCCGTTGTTCGCACCATGGTGATGAAAAGCGCACCCAACGCGAGCAAAAGCGCGGTGAGGATAAGCCCGTTCCGGACTTCGTCAGCTGTTCGTCCCGTCAGTGTTCTCACTGGGCACCTTTGATGGCGAAACCGTCATCTACGACGATATGGTTACGATGGGATGTTGTGCGGAGTCGCGCTCCACACAAGAGTCGACTCCACCGAACGCTGCAGCTAGGCGTCTTGGTTCTTCACCGCAAGGGATGCTTGTGCGGCAGCCAGTCGCGCAATGGGGACCCGGTACGGCGAGCAGCTGACGTAATCGAGGCCAATGCCCTCACAGAAGCTAATCGACGCCGGATCACCGCCATGCTCGCCGCAAATGCCAAGCTTGATGAGCGAACGCGTCTTCCGGCCCTTCTCCGTGGCAATCGCCACCAGCTGGCCAACGCCCTCTTGATCAAGACTCACAAAGGGGTCCTGCTCAAAGATGTTCTGCCGCAGATAGCTCGGCATAAAGCCGCCCGCATCGTCACGGCTGATCCCAAAGGTGGTCTGGGTCAGGTCGTTGGTACCGAAGGAGAAGAACTCCGCCTCATGAGCAATCTTGTCCGCGGTCAGGGCAGCACGTGGCAATTCGATCATCGTACCGACAGTGTAAACGAGCTTATCGCCGGACTCCTTGAACACATCCGTGGCGATCTTGTCGATTTTCGCCTTGAGGATCTGGAGTTCCTTTTGGGTGGAAACGAGCGGCACCATGATTTCCGGTTGGACCGGATCACCGCCCTTGGCCTTGGAAACCGAAAGGGCGGCTTCGAAAATCGCACGCGCCTGCATTTCCGCAATCTCTGGATAGGAAAGCGCAAGGCGGCAGCCGCGGTGACCAAGCATCGGATTCAGCTCGTGAAGCTCCTGCAGGCGCGCCGTCACAGCCTGCGGATCGCGACCGACGGCGGCAGCCACCTCAGCGATCTCTTTTTCGCCGTGAGGCAGAAACTCATGGAGCGGAGGATCGAGAAGACGGATCGTCACTGGAAGACCTGACATCTCAGTAAAGAGTTGCTCGAAGTCGCCGCGCTGGAAGGGCAACAGCTTTTCAAGGGCTGCCCTCCGTCCTGCTTCGCTCTCGGCCAGGATCATGTCGCGCACGACGTTGATCCGCTCGGCATCAAAGAACATGTGCTCAGTCCGGCAAAGACCAATGCCCTCGGCACCGAAATCGCGCGCGGTTTTGGCATCGAGCGGCGTTTCGGCGTTGGCACGCACCCGCATCCGCCGATGGGTATCAGCCCACGTCATAATCTTACCAAAGTCGCCGGAGAGTTCAGGTTCAATGGTTGGCACGGCGCCAAAGAAAATCTCGCCCGTGGAGCCATCAATGGTGATCTGATCACCCTTTTGGACAGCCCGTCCGTGAACGCTGAAACCCGACCCATCTTTCTCAATACGCAGCTCGCCTGCCCCGCAGACACAGGCGCGTCCCATACCCCGGGCCACCACAGCGGCATGGGAAGTCATCCCGCCGCGCGCCGTCACAATGCCCGCAGCCGCGTGCATGCCATGGATATCTTCCGGGCTCGTCTCCACACGGACCAGCATCACTTTGCGGCCGTCAGCGGCGAGTTGTTCAGCCTCATCAGCGGAGAACACGACCTCGCCTGAGGCTGCGCCGGGGCTCGCGGGCAGGCCCTTAGCAATAATGTCCCGCGGGGCATTGGGGTCGAGCGAGGGGTGCAACAATTGATCGAGGGCGTTGGGATCGACCCTCATCACGGCTTCATCTTCGGTGATTTTTCCCTCTGCACAGAGATCGACGGCGATCTTGAGTGCAGCTTTCGCTGTCCGCTTCCCGTTCCGGGTCTGCAGCATGTAAAGCTTGCCCTGCTCGATCGTGAATTCGATATCCTGCATGTCACGGTAATGGTCTTCCAAATTTTGGAAGACCGCGGATAATTCCGCATAAGTCTCAGGCATCGCCTCTTCGAGAGACGCTTCATCCGACCCTTGCTCTTCGCGGCTCACCTTGGTGAGGTTTTGCGGCGTACGGATGCCCGCCACCACGTCCTCACCCTGGGCATTGATGAGGAACTCTCCGTAGACGCGGTTTTCGCCTGTCGACGGGTTCCGCGTGAAAGCAACGCCAGTTGCTGATGTTTGGCCCATATTGCCAAAGACCATCGCCTGGATGTTCACCGCTGTGCCCCAGCTTTCAGGGATTGCGTTGAGCCGGCGATAGGTCTTGGAACGATCATTCATCCAGGAGGAGAAGACCGCGTCGATCGCACCCCAAAGCTGTTCTTCAGGGTCTTGCGGGAAGGGTTTGTTGATCGTTTGTTCGACAACCTGTTTGTACTGAGCAATCACCTCTTGCCAGTCATCAGCCGTCAGTGCTGTATCGAGAACATAGTCTCGTTCGTCTTTAAACGTATCAAGCAGTTCTTCGAAATTATGGTGGTCCACACCCAGCACAACATCGCCGTACATTTGGATGAAGCGGCGGTAGCTGTCATAGGCAAAACGGGCATCGCCTGAAAGACCCGCAAGACCTTTGACCGTTTCATCATTGAGACCGAGGTTGAGAACCGTGTCCATCATCCCTGGCATTGATGCCCGCGCACCAGACCGCACCGAGACGAGGAGCGGGTTTTTAACATCACCAAAGAGCTTACCTGTGATGCCTTCGATCTCTTTGACACCGGATTCGACAGCCGACTTTAAACCATCTGGATACTGGCGATTGTTCGCATAAAACGCCGTGCACACCTCTGTGGTGATGGTGAAGCCCGGCGGCACAGGAAGACCGAGCGAAGCCATCTCCGCCAAGTTCGCGCCCTTGCCGCCGAGGAGGTTGCGCATGCCAGAACGGCCTTCGGCCTTGCCGCCGCCAAATGCGTAAACCAGTTTCTCCGGGGTCTGTCCGTCCATCAATGAATTCCCGTCTTATCCCTCTAGCCGATCGAAATCGGCGACCAATTTCACCACGTCAACGAACCGCAAAAGCAGCGCCAACCGGTTGGCGCGCAAGGTTTGGTTCTCATCGTTTACCGTCACAGCCTCGAAAAAACGGTCGATGACCGGCCGAACGGCTGACAACTCTTGCATAGCACTTGCAAAATCTTCGTCACCGAGGCGTTGGTGCGCACCCTTTTCGGCCTCAAGAAGGGCAGAATAGAGTGCCTGCTCGTCGTTTTCCTCAAGAAAATCAGAGGCTACACCACTCTCAGGTAAGCCACCTTTTTTCTCCTCGGCTTTCAAAATGTTGGCCGCGCGCTTGTAAGCTGCGGTCAAATTCTGCCCATCCTCGGTGTCGACGAAGCGATCAAGCGCACGGAGACGCTTCTCAACCAGCACGAAATCATCCGCGCCGGGTGTGAGCGCCGCCGCCACGCGATCATGGCGGAACCCTTGATCGCGGAAGTAAACCGATAAGCGATCATGGAAAAACACCAAGAGATCGGCAACCTTGGGGAGCGAAGCCTCGAGCGATGATTTGGTCACCACGGGGAGCTCTTCCTTGAGCCGGTCGTCGATCACTTTTTTGACCTGCTCTTCACCGATCAGCGTCGCAACAGCCTGCAGCTGCGGTGGTCCCTTTTCGATATCGATCGACTGGTGCTGTCTCAGGGCAGAAGCGGCAAAGACCGCATGCTGAAGATGAGGCTCAAGATCGAGCCTGATTTCTTTTTCGAGAATGACCTTGATCACCGACAACGCAGCTCGGCGCAGCGCAAAAGGATCGCGCGATCCGGTCGGCTTCTGATCAATACTCCAAAAGGCCGCAAGCGTATCAATCTTATCAGCCAAACTCACCGATAAACCGAGCGGCCCGTCAGGCAGCTGATCATCCATCCCGACAGGTCGGTAGTGATCGCGAATAGCATCAGCAATGGCCGGATCAGCACCCTCATGGAGAGCATAGTAACGGCCCATCAAACCCTGGAGCTCGGGAAACTCGTAGACCATGTCCGTGGCAAGATCAGCTTTGCAGATTTCCGCCACGATCTGCGCCTGCCGCGTGTCAGCGCCGCAGGGTCGCGCAAGGGCCACGGCCATGGCCGACACCCGCTCGACTTTGTCAGCTATCGTACCAAGACGATCAAAGAAGGTAACGCCCTTCAGCTTTTCTGCATGCTGCTCTAACGGCTTGGTCAAATCGTTTTTATAAAGGAAGAGCGCATCGGAGAGCCGCGCTGTGAGGACCCGCTCATAACCCGCGAGCATTCCCTCCCCGCCCGGAATGTCCGCGACTGCCACGAAAGAAGGCGCAAGCCTGCCCGTTGATGGGTCGCGCACAGAGAAATACTTCTGGTGCCCGCGCATCGCGGCAGTGATCACCTCATCAGGAAGCTGCAAGAACTTCTCATCGAAAGAGCCAAGAAGCACCTGGGGCCATTCAGCAAGACCCACCACCTCGTTCAAGAGCCCCTTGTCCTCGACAAGCTCAAGCCCCGCCTCGCGGCAAACCGCTTGCGCGTTTTCCAGGATCAAGGACGAACGCTCCTCACCCCTCAGGACCACAAAGGCCTCGTTGAGGCTCTTTTCATAGGCAGCAAAAGAACTCACTTCGATTGTTCCCCCACTGAGGACACGGTGCCCTTCGGTCAAAAGCCCGGCCTCAAGGATTTGGGAGCCGTTTTCGAGGCGGAACGGCACGGGTTCACCGCCAAAGCTGAGCAAGATCCGGCGCAAAGGACGCACCCATTTGAGATCGCCATCGCCCCAGCGCTGCGCCTTTGGCCAGGGAAACTCATCGATCGTTGAGCGGAGCGCATCAGCAATGACGTCGCTTGCAGCCCGGCCAGGGCTTTCGATCCGCGCGACGTAGAATTGGCCCTTCTTATCATCGCGAATTTCGGCTTCGGAAATATGGCTTAGCCCGGCCGCACGTAAAAAACCCTCAACCGCTTTGTCAGGTGCGCCGACACGCGGTCCTTTGCGCTCATCGCTCACATCGGGCGAGCGGTCGGGTAAGCCTTCGATTGAAAGAACGAGCCGCCGCGGACCATAAAAGCTCTCCGCGGCAGCGCCCTTGAGACCCGCCTCGTCAAGCTTGCCGCACATCAACCGCGCAAGGTCAGATGCTGCCTTGGCCTGCAAGCGCGCCGGGATTTCCTCGGAGAAAAGTTCGACAAGAAGGTCGGTCATAATCGCCGCGCCATAGAACGCGGGATGCCGCGCCGCAACCAAAGGAGCAGCGCGGAACCTTATAAGTTTAGCGCTCGAGGCTCGAACGAAGCATCCACGCCATCTTCTCATGCTCAGCAATCAGCGGAGACAAGAGATCTTCCGTCGCAACGTCGTCATGATCGCCCGCCAGTCTCATTGCCTGACGCGCCGTGACCAAAAACGATTCGTGACCGGCCACGAGGTTTTGGATCATCCCATTGGCCGATGGGATGTCGTTATCGCCCGATTCAATGCTCGAAAGTTCGGCCAGTTCCTTGCCGCCAGCAGGCGCATACGCACCCAGAGCACGGATCCGCTCTGCGATATCATCCATGCTCGCAAAGAGAGCTCTGTAGTTCTCCTCGAAAAGATCATGCAGCGATTTGAAATTGGGTCCCTCGACGTTCCAGTGATAGCCGTGGGTTTTGAGATAAAGCGCGTAGGCGTCGCCAAGGACTTTCTTCAGCGCATCAACAACTTGGATGTTCATATCAGACATAGGTCAATCCCCTTTCGAGCTCTGATGTAGAGGCGGCTAACCATTTAGAGAAACGAATGGTTTTGATGATATCGATCGGCTTTTCCGATACGCCTATCGCTGAACCTTTTCCGCAAAACGCGCGAGACGCCGCCCCGCCTCTTCGATCGTCGCCATGTCCACGGCATAAGATAGCCGAAGGAATGGTCCCTTCCCGAAGGCCGTCCCGGGCACCAGGGCCACGAGCTCTTCGTCCAGCAGCGCCTCGGCAACATCGAGATCAGTGCGGAGCACCTTCCCGCCGATCGTGCCGCCGATAAGCTCTCCGCAGCCAGGGTAGAGGTAGAACGCCCCTTCGGGCTTGGCGCAGGTGAACCCTGGCGTGCTCGCAAAGACATCTAAGAGATGATCCCGCCGTGTACGGAAGGCCTTGTTGCGTTCAGCCAAGAACCCGTGGTCGCCATTGAGCGCAGCCACCGTGGCCCACTGACCGATGGATGAGGGGTTGGTGGTCGACTGGCCTAAGAGCTTACGGATGGCACTCATCAGCACAGCGGGGCCGCCACCAAAGCCGATACGCCAGCCGGTCATGGAATAGACCTTCGACGCGCCATTCATCGTCAGGGTTCTGTCTTTCAGTTCCGGCACCACAGCCGCGATGGTTTGGAATCGCGCACCGTAAACAATGTGCTCGTAGATATCGTCTGAGAAAATCCAGACATGGGGATGGCGCTTGAGCACAGCACCAAGGGCTTTCAGGTCCGCCTCTTCAAGCACAGCGCCCGTGGGATTGCCCGGTGAGTTGAGGATCAACCATCGGGTCTTTGGCGTGATCGCTGCTTCTAAAGCTTCAGGCGTGAGTTTAAAGCCTTGCGCCTCGTCGGTTTCAGCGATCACCGGCGTGCCGCCAAAGAGCTTCACAATCCCTGGATAGCTCACCCAATAAGGCGCAGGGACCACCACTTCGTCCCCAGGGTTGAGGGTCGCCATCAGGGCTGCATAGACGAGAAACTTGCCGCCTGAAGTCACCGTGACCTCCGTTGACGGATCATAGCTCAGGCCGTTATCCCGCTCGAATTTTCTAGCAACGGCTTCTTTGAGTTCAGGGATACCGTCGACGGCCGTGTAGCCAGTTTCACCCCGGCGGATTGCGTCAACCGCCGCGTCGCAAACATGCTCTGGTGTCGGAAAATCAGGCTCACCCGCAGCAAGGGCCAGGACGTCTTTGCCCTGGGCCTTAAGATCGCGGGCCTTTTGACTTATCGCAATTGTGGGCGATGGCGCCACTCGGGCCAGGGCATCAGATAGGGTGAGATCGGTCATGACCAGCTTTCAGACGTAACGCCCCGATCCATTCCACCCCTGCGATGGATTTGTGAAGACCTAACAAGGAAAGTGACTGCGGCGAACACCCCCTTTTCTGCGCTAAATGCTTGACGACTATAGAAAACTGCAACACTGGATAGCCGTTTAAGCAGCAAGGGGAACATCATGCAGGAACCAACTCTACCCACCGAACTCGCCGATGCGACGGCGCGTGTCGAACAGCTGATGCAACCGGAGACGATTGCACGGTTTACCGAAACCGCTATCGGCTGGGGTTTTCAGGCCGTCAGTGCACTGCTGGTCTTGGTGGTCGGGATGTGGATCGCAGGCCGGCTCAAAAAGATCACGGTCGACACCGTTCAAAAGGCACCAAACCTCGATCTGATGCTCGCCCGGTTTTTTGGCAGCATTGTCTATTACATCATCGTTGCCTTTGTGATCATCGCCGTGCTGTCGCGGTTCGGGATCCAGACGACAGGGCTTGCTGCGCTGATCGGTGCTGCAGGTTTGGCGATCGGCCTGGCCTTGCAAGGAACACTTGGTCACGTTGCTTCGGGCGTGCTGCTTTTGGCGTTTCGGCCCTTTAAAATTGGCGACTTCATCAATGCGGGCGGTCAATCGGGAACCGTGGAAGAGGTCAATCTTTTCACCACCGTTCTTAATACGCCCGACAATGTGAAAATCATTGTCCCGAACGGCGATATCTATGGTGGCGCGATCACCAATTTCTCCGCCAACGCCACACGCCGCGTCGATTTTGTCATGGGCATTTCCTATGAAGACGACATCAACAAGGCGATGGATTCACTAAAGGCGGTCATTGCCGAGGACTCGCGGACGCATAGCGATCCCGAACCGCAAATCGTGGTTGGTAACCTCGGCGATAGTTCCGTGGACATCATTGTGCGCGTTTGGTGTGCGTCGGCTGATTATTGGGGACTGAAGTTCGACCTCACCAAGGCGTTCAAAGAGCGTTTTGATGCCGATGGGGTCTCCATTCCGTACCCAACCCAGACGCTCTACCAAAAAGCGGGCTAGTCCCTCTCCACACTCTCTAAAGCTCCGTGGGGCCTTCAACGATAGGCGCCCACGGCCCCTGATACCGACAGCCGACGACGAAGTTGACAGCTTCATATATACAGTTCATTGTACAATTGACTGTATATATGAAGCTGGCGTTCCCTTGAAAAACCACCTTGATGTCCACCCATTGGCCGCTGCGTTTCTCGCCAACCGGCTTGACCGCTTGGCTGATCTCATCGTCACCCAGGGCGAAACCTTGCTCAGTGATGTCGGGGTGCAGATCCCGCCCCGCGCCGTCTCCACAATCCTGTTGATTGGCGACATGGGCACAGCGTCGACGGCAGATATCGCCGACAAACTGGGCCAACCGCATCAGGTGACAACGCAGCGGGTGGAGCTTTTGATCACCGATGGGATCATCACCCGCACGCCTGACCCACACGATGGTCGGCGTAAGCTCTTGATGCTGACGGCCTTGGGCAAAACCCAGCACCAGGCGCTTGAACGACGCCTCCGTAGGGCCTGTGAGGTCTTTGATGCGCTTTGCCAAGAGGTCGATTGTGACCTTCCGCAGGTCCTCGATCGGATGGCCGCAGCGCTTGGCGAGCGCTCGCTCACCGAGCGCGCCCGCGCAATAGAAGAGCACCAATCAAAGCAAACCGAAGCGGTGATCTCATGACATCCGCGGACCCAAACCCCGTCGATCGACGCAAGGCCCTGCTCGACCTTTTGCTAATTGTCGGCATGCTACTTGGAAGCAAATCAATCCTTTTGCGGATCGATGCGGTTTGGATGGTGGCGGGTCCGATCTCGCTGATCATCACCCTTTTCCTCGCCCTGGCGTTGATCCGCCGGAGAGGCGAAGGCTGGCAGGCGATCGGTTTCCGGCGTCCAAAGACATGGCGATGGCTGGCTTTATGGACCTTGCTCGCGCTGGTCATCACTGTACTCGTTGGAGGGCTGGCTGAGAGTGTCACCCCCTCCCTCTTCGGTGGTCCCGATGAAGAGACCCTCGCCATCGATGCGCAGTATCAGGGGCGCTTTGATAATGTGCCAGGTAACTTGACGGCTTATCTCTTTTGGATTGCCACAGCCTGGGTCGTTGGGGGGTTCACAGAGGAAATACTCTTCCGAGGCGTTCTCATTCTTCGGTTCGAGCAAGCCCTGCGCCGGGTTCCCCTCGCCCCGCTGTTGGCGATCCTCTGCCAAGCTTTCATCTTTGGCCAACAGCATGCTTACTATCAGGGTATGACCGGATGGATCGCAACGGGTGCGATCGCCTTTGTCTCAGGACTTTTCTATCTCGGGCTCAGGCGCAGTCTTTGGCCGCTCATTCTGTCGCACGGCATCAGCAACACGATCGGCCTCACACTAATTTATCTAAGTTAGCCGTCCGATGATGGCAGCGCCTTTGAGCGCAGCCGTTCCATCGTTCAGCACATGGATCGGCACCGCCGCCAATTGCTCCTGCATCTGACAAGGTCGCGCGAATGCTGCGCTGAATACGTCACGATCAAGAAGGCTCATGAGACGCGGCACCACACCGCCGCCGATGATCACGCCGCCCCAAGCGCCGAGCATCACCGCAGCATCAGCCGCCGCGGTGGCAAGGAGATCAAAAAACCACAGCACCGCATCGCGTTCATCGCCTGATCCCTTAAGGGCGGCCTCAGTCAGGGCCGGGGGATCAATGTCTTGCTCGTCGCCGCGAATGGCCGCGAGCAGCTGGACCAATCCTCGGCCGGAGATCGCCTCCTCTAAGATCGGCGGCTGACCGAGCGTTGTCTCGAGCCGCTCATAAAGCCTTCGATCGCGTTCCGTCCGTGTGGGAAGCAAGCGAAAGCCGCCCTCTGTGGAAATCACGCGAGGCGGCGTTCCCTCAAGCAGCAGGGCTTGGCCAAACCCCGTGCCCGGACCAAGACAAAGACGCGGTGCTTCGGCGGCCACTTTCCCTTTTTGGATCTCAATCATCTGGGTGCAGGGCATACTCGCCGCGCCCATCGCTAGTGCTTCAAAATCATTGACCAGCTTGGCCTTGGTGAAACCAAAACGACGTCGGAGCGTCCCTTCAGCGAGGCTCCAATGGGCGTTGGTGAGGGTCACCCGATCACCCGTTCGCCGGCCCGCAGACGCAATGCAAAGCTCGCTTGGTTGGTCCGACAGGCTCTCTAGATAATGCGCCAGCGCATCATCAGAGGCGGCAAAATCCCGGACCTCTAACCGCATCAGATCAGACAGCGTGCCATCGGCAGCGGCGACGGCGAAACGTGCGTTCGTCCCGCCGACATCCCCCACCAGGAGGCGTGCATTAGCCATGGCCGACCCTTTCAAAGATCCCAACACGAATACCATCGAACACATATTGCGTCGCAAGCGCCATGAGCAGCATACCCAAAAGGCGAGAGATCATGTTCATGCCCGTCCGGCCAAGCGTCCGAGCAATCTGCGCCGATGACAACATCACCGGCACACCGATCGCCAGCACGGTCAGAAGAGCGGCGACCACGCCGAGCTGGGCCGCGATGGGGCTGCCGGGAAACTTCACGGTGCCCTCGTTCATCAGCAGCATGACGGTGGCGATCGCCCCAGGTCCAGCGAGCATCGGCAAAGAGAGCGGGAAGAAGGCCACATTGTCCCGTGCGGAAGCGTTCGGTCCGGGCCGCTTGGCTTCGACCTCCTCGTCGGGGTCAAAGAACATCCGAAAACCGATCAAAAAGAGAAGGAGACCCCCAGCCGCACGGAACGAGCTGAGTTCGATCCCCAAATGCTCAAGCATCACGGGCCCAAGAAGCGCGAAAAACGTCAGGATACCCGCCGAAATCAATGCCGCCTGCACCGCTGTTGCACGCTTCTCCTTCCCCGAACTGTCGTGGGTCAGCGCGGCAAAAAGCGGGGCGACCAAGATCGGGTCGATAATGATGAAAAGAGTAACAAAAGCGGTCAGAAACGACGCGACGAACGCCTGGTCCATAACGACTCCCAAGTAGCAATGTTGTGGTGAAGTCTGGCCGCTATCACGCCCAAAGACCGAAGACCACACACAGAATGAAAGAAAATTCCTCGCGCTGGTGGGTATCGTTCACCGTGCCTGTCGCGATGGAAGCTCACCCATGACCTGCGATCGTGTTGCGGTTTTTCAAGAACCGTTCGGCAAGACTGATGATCATCAATCGGCGAGGCCTTAAATGGTTCCGAAGGACCGCTAGAGCAATTTCAGTGATCTGCGAGCCACTGAAATTGCTCTAGGTCTTTGATTTATCGCGTTTTCGAACCGCCAAACCGGCTCCACTTTGGCTGAAAACGCTCTAGCGACGACCAAACAAGCGTTCGACATCCTTGAGCTTAAGCTCAACATAGGTGGGACGGCCATGGTTGCACTGACCCGAATAGGGCGTCTCTTCCATTTGGCGAAGAAGAGCATTCATTTCATCCGTGTTGAGACGGCGCCCTGCACGGACAGAATTGCGGCAAGCGTGATTGCCGAGTGTTTCCGCGATACGGTCTTTGAGCGACACATCTTGCCCAAGACCCGCAAGGTCACAGGCCAGATCCTTCACCATGCCCAGAACGTCAAAGTCGCCGAGCACGGCGGGGACCTCGCGCACAAGGATTGTTCCTGGACCGAAATCTTCGACCGAGAGGCCATAGTCAAGAAGCTCTTCTCTCCGCTCAAGGATAACCGCGGCCTCATCCTCCGCAAGTTCCACGACCTCGGGCACCAAAAGGGCTTGGCGCGCAGGAGGCTGGCCTTGTGCTGCGGCCTTCATACGCTCATAGACAAGGCGTTCATGGGCCGCATGCTGATCAACGATCACGAGGCCATCATCCGTTTGAGCCACGATATAGGTATCGTGGAGCTGCGCCATAGCAGCGCCAAGCGGGAAGTCCTGCGCCGCCGGTGCGGGCTCAGCGCTTGCTGCTGCTGGCGGGGAAGAGACAGGCCCAGATCGAGCTGTCGGCCGCAAGCCAAAGGACGATTGCCGTTCAGCAAAGCCTTGCGCGGGCGGAATGACAGCGTCAGGCACGCCCGGCTCGGTCGCTCCAGAGAAAGGGTTTCCCGTGACCGCCGCGCGCAGGACCTGCTGCGCGACTGTGGTCGATGCTTGATGGCCAGCCTCACCAATGGACGCGCGCAAGCCACTGACAATCATTCCGCGAACATTGGCAGCATCGCGGAAACGGACTTGGGTCTTGGCGGGATGGACGTTCACATCGACGAGTGCAGGCGGCATGTCTAAAAACAAGCATAAGAGCGGATGGCGATCGCGCGCCAGAAAATCCGCATACGCCCCTCTGACTGCGCCTAAAATCAGTTTGTCCTGAACAGGCCGTCCGCGCACAAAGAGATATTGGCGATCGGGCAAACCGCGATTGAACGTCGGCACACCGGCAAAACCTGATAGCGCAACCTCACCGCGTTCGAGGCTCACCGGAACAGCGTTGTCGCCAAAATCGCGGCCCATGATCGCCGCTAAACGCGACAAATGCCCCTCTGCCCCCGGAGGTTCTTGGCGATAGGAAAATCGCTGGCGCCCATCGGCCACCAACTTAAAGGCCACATCCGGCCGGGCCATGGCGAGACGTTTCACGGCGTCCACACATGCTGTGGCCTCTGCCCGCTCTCCTTTTAAAAATTTGAGCCTTGCTGGCGTGGCAAAGAAGAGATCGTCGACCTCGACCCGCGTGCCGGTCCCAGCGAATGGCGCGGGGCACAACTCACCGACCACGCCGCCGGTCACGTTAATTTGCCACCCCTCGCCGCCGGTCTCGCGGGTGGTGATCGTTAGCCGCGCCACGGCCCCAATCGAGGGCAACGCCTCACCGCGAAAACCCA
>JBCBUC010000009.1:0-117721 GCA_039818345.1 Pseudomonadota bacterium
TAGGGAACAAAGCGACACTGCAAACGTGGCGCTGTGACGGACGGAAGCAAGGCCCCAAATGCCGTTAGGCAGGCAAAGCTGCGTTGCGTTTTGTAGAGCTATCAGCAACGGACAGCGTTTCGATCTGGAACTGGAAAGCGTCCTGGATCATCAGCTTGACGCGTTCGTCCACGTCGAAAATGGACTCCAGCACAACGTAGCGAATTTCGCTGCCGCCGCCGCGCATGCGGGCACCGAGCCGCTGCTCAACGGCGGCGCCTTGCCAAAAGTAGAGCTTGCACCGATCACCAAGCGCGACCAGCGAGACCACCCGGTCGTGAAGAAACCAAGTCGGGCGTCCAAAGGCGAGGCCAATCTCCGCATAGGGCGCGGCGGTCCTTACCTCATGGCGGATCGTGTGGGCGATTTCCCAAGCACGACCCTCAAGGGCATCGATCATTACATGTGGATCACAGGTCATGCCTGCGGTGGTGCGAAGACTGTGCCGTGTTAACTCTTGACCTCAAAAAAAGAAGGGCGACGGCCATGCCATCGCCCTTCTCAGAACATCAACTTTCGACGATCCGCTTACGCAGCGTCAGCGTAAACGCCTGTCTTCTTCTCAGCGAGTTCGCGGAATTTAGCCGGTGGCGAGAACTTCGCACCGTATTTCTGCGCAAGACGTTCCGCCGTCCGCACAAACTCATCAATGCCGATGGTGTCGATGTGGCTCATCGGACCACCTGTCCACGGTGCGTAACCCCAACCAAAGATAGCGCCAAGATCCGCTGACTGAGGATCGTGGACGACGTCCTTGTCATACATGTTCGCGGCCGCGACAAGTTGGATATAGGTGAGGCGTTCTTTGACTTCTTCAGCGGTGGGCTGCTCTTCGAGAGGCGGGAAATGCTCCCCAAGGCCTGGCCACAGGAACTTCTTGCCGCCGTCTTCAGGGTACTCATAGAAGCCCGCACCGACCTTCTTGCCCTTGCGGCCAAGTTTTTCAACGAACAGCTCGAGGAGCGGTTCAACGCCCGACGGCTGATAATTGTCGCCCTCTTCCTGCATCGTCGATTTCGCAATTGACCAGCCAAGCTCTTGGCTCGTCTCATCCATCAGGGCGAGCGGTCCAACGGGCATGCCCATATGGACGGCGACGTTATCGATCAGCGCAGGGTTGATACCCTCTTTGACCATCAGCGCCGCCTCATTGAGGTAGGGGCCCACCACAGAGTTGCAGTAGAAGCCGCGGTAATCGCCCACCACGATCGGGGTTTTCTTGATCGCTTGGACATAGTCGAGAGCCACCGCCAACGCTTTGTCGCCGCAACCCTCTGGCGTGATGATCTCAACGAGAGGCATCTTATCAACCGGCGAGAAGAAGTGGATGCCGATAAAGTCAGCAGTCCGCGTAAAATTCTTCGCAAGGTTCTTGATCGGGATGGTCGAGGTGTTCGATGCAAAAATCACATCCTCACGAATGACCGCCTCGGTTTTTTCCGTCACGTCTTTTTTGACGTCAGGGTTTTCAAAGACGGCCTCAATAATGAGGTCGACCTCCTTGAGATCAGCATAGTCAGCCGTCGTCTTAATCCGGGCAAGCATCGCGTCAGACTTATCTTGGCTGAGCTTACCGCGTCCAACAGCTTTCTCGTTGAGTTTGACCGAGTAGCCCTTGCCTTTCTCAGCGCTTTCGAGATCGCGGTCGAGAAGCACAACATTCATACCGGCCTTGGCGGTAACATAGGCAATGCCAGCGCCCATCATGCCTGCACCGAGAACACCGACGGTCTTAAGTTCCGACGGCGGAACACTTTCAGGACGCGCTGCGCCTTTTTCTGCCGCCTGCTTATTCACAAACAGTGTGCGGATCATGTTGCGGGCTTGCGGCTCAAGCAGGCATTGGGTGAAATATTTGCTTTCAAGCTTGAGGCCCAAGTCAATCGGAACAATCGAACCTTCAAAGAGGCACGAGAGAATGCGCTCGACGGCAGGGAAATTGTGATTTGTAACACCCTGCGCGATCGCCGCGGAACCCGCAAAGACCTGCGCCGCGCCAGGGTGCATGGCCCCGCCGCCGCCAGGGATCTTGAAGCCTTTCTTGTCCCACGGTGCGGACGATTTTGGGTTGGCCTTCACCCAAGCCTTTGCTTTCTCGACAACCTCTGCATGGGGAGCGATCTCATCGATCAGGCCCATTCCTTTGGCTTTGTCCGCTTTCATCGGTGCACCTTGCGTACAAATCTGCGCCGCGTTCTGAACACCGGCGAGACGCATCGTCCGCTGCGTGCCGCCCGCGCCAGGGATGAGACCGACCTGAACCTCTGGTTGGCCCATTTGGAACTTCGGCGAATCCGTGGCGACGCGGTAATGACAGCCAAGGGCCAGTTCCATACCGCCGCCAAGGGCAAGACCGTTGAGAGCGGCAGCAACGGGCTTCGCGCTCGCCTGTCCCTTCATCAAAAGCTTGGGTTCTTGGCCCGCGGTCTCCATCAGGCGAACCGCCCGCTGCAGACGATAGTTCGCATCGAAAATGTCTTGCGGTGTCGCATCGTCTGGCATCGAGCCGAGCATGCGGAGATCAGCGCCGGCAAGAAACCCCGACTCTTTTCCCGAGGTGATCACGAGACCTTTGATCTCGTCCTTCACACAGAATTCTTCGGTGATGAATTTCTCGTAGTCATTGACAAGATCTTCGTTCCACACGTTCATCGACTGACCAGGCAGGTCGATGGTCATGAGTGCGATGCCGTCGCTATCGATCTCGATACTGAATGATTTATAGGTCATAGGGTTTTCCCTTACTGGGGTCTTGAGGCCACGCCCACCGGCGCGCCGCTTACTTTTTGTGAATAGGCTTCGGTGTCATCGCTGGCAAAAGCGTGGATCACACCGCGGGTGGAATGCGGAGCAGCAAAATTGCCCTCCGTATCAATAGTGATGACAGCGCCAAGGCCACCGCTGGCAGCCATCCGCGTCAACACTGATGTTGAGGCTTCGGAAACCGAAAGACCTCCCTCGACGAGAAGCGATACCGAATGGGCCGCAGCATGGCGAATGAACCATTCGCCGTGACCCGTCGCCGAAACGGCAGCGCCGTGATTATCCGCGTAGGTCCCTGCGCCAACGACGGGAACATCCCCGACCCGGCCGGGCACCTTCGCATCATAACCCCCAGTCGAGGTTGCAGCAGCAACGTTACCGCATCGGTCAAGCGCCACAGCGCCTACAGTGCCATGCTCTTCCGGTTCTGATCCCGAGCGATGGAACCAATCATCTGGCGCTTCCTGCGCACCAAGTTCCCGAACGAATGCTTCGCCGCGATCGCCCACCACAAAGACGTGGCGAGACTGCTCCATCACCAACCGTGCGGCGGTGACGGGCGACTTGGTTTTGATCAGTGAACCAACAGCGCCAGCGTTAAGATCGCTGCCCGACATGATCGCAGCATCGTTCTCAACAAAACCCTCCGCGTTCACGATGGAACCGCGGCCAGCATTGAAAAGACCAGAAGCCTCAAGATCCTCGACGGCGCCAGTGACCGCGTCAACGGCACTGATCCCCTCACGGAGCTCAAGATTCACAATCTCAGCGAGATCGCGAATAAACGCCATCTGCTCGTCGGTGATGTTCTCACCCTGCGTGTACGCACCGCCATGCAAGCCAATCGCATGGTCAGTTTGGATGCTGCACATCTCAACAGCAAGTGACGGCGAAGCCGATGCGGCAAGAACCGCAACGCTCACCATAATGATCTTGGCACTGCTCATCGTCCGTCCTGTCGTCGGTCAGCGGGTGCCTGAAGGCACCCAGCCGATCCTTTAGACGCGCTCGATAATCGTGGCCGTACCCATGCCGCCGCCGATGCACAGCGTGGCAAGGGCGGTCGATTTGCCCGTCCGCTCGAGCTCATCGAGCACCGTGCCGAGGATCATGCCGCCAGTGGCACCAAGTGGATGCCCCATCGCGATCGCACCGCCGCAAACATTGATATCAGAATGATCAATGTCGTGGGCCTGCATGAACCGCAGGACAACCGACGCAAAGGCTTCGTTGAGCTCCCACAGATCAATATCATTCTTCGTCATGCCAGCGCGTTCAAGCACTTTGGTGGCGACGAATTCTGGACCGGTGAGCATGATCGTTGGCTCACTGCCGATCGAGGCCATCGCCTTGATCCGTGCACGTGGCTTCATACCGAACTTTTTGCCCATCGCTTCATTACCGATGAGGATCGCTGACGCACCGTCGACGATACCCGACGAGTTGCCTGGCGTGTGTATGTGGTTGATTTTTTCAAGCTCCGGGTACTTTTGAAGCGCGATCTTATCGAAACCAGGCATCATCTCGCCCATGCCTTGGAATGATGGACCAAGAGCGCCGAGGCTTTGCATATTGGCTTCTGGGCGGATCGTTTCGTCATAGGACAGCACGTCGAGACCGATCACGTCTTTGACCGGAACAACGGACTTGTCGAAACGGCCCTCATCCCATGACTGCTTAGAACGGCGATGGCTTTCGACCGCATAAGCGTCGGCGTCATCACGGCTGATGCCATACTTGGTGGCAATAATGTCAGCAGAGATACCTTGTGGGACGATGTAGTTTTTGAAGTTGACCGCTGGGTCGACCATCATCGCGCCGCCATCGGAACCCATGGGCACGCGGCTCATGGCTTCCACACCGCCGCCAATGGCCATGTCAGCTTCGCCGGACATCACTTTGGCTGCGGCCATGTTGGTTGCTTCAAGAGCAGAAGCGCAGAAACGGTTGATCTGCACACCGGCGGTGGTCTGAGCGTAGTCAGCCTGCAGGATCGATGTCCGCGCGATGTCCGCGCCTTGCTCACCCACCGGCGAGACACAACCGAAGACAACATCGTCGACATAACGCGTGTCGAGTTCGTTGCGGTCACGAATGGCTGAAAGAACTTGAGCGCCGAGCTGTACCGGCGTGATTTCGTGCAAACTGCCGTCTGATTTGCCTTTGCCGCGCGGGGTCCGCACCGCGTCATAGATGAAGGCCTCTGTCATGGGTCTTCTCCTCATTGCTGGTTTTGCGGACTCCGATACAGCCTCCATGCCGCCCTGACCAGCAGGGCACAGCAGCGCGGTTGTGGCAGCATCACGACGTGGCTAGGAGGCCCCTTCCCGCGGGCGCTCAGATCGCTTGCCAGGCGGGGGTGTAGCTCAATTGGTTAGAGCTGGCGGCTCATAACCGCTAGGTTGGGGGTTCGAGTCCCTCCGCCCCTACCAAATCCTTCAGCAACAACTTGCATTTTTATCGACCAGAACGTTACAATGTAAAAGCAATCGACCGTGATGAGGGGAAATAAAGATGATCAAAGCTCTGCTCGTAAGCGCAGCGGCAATCGCAGCGGTGTCAGCGTCTGCTCACGCAGTCGAAATCAAATCCACGTTCGATACCGACACAGAAGACTTCATCTTATCAGGTGGTGACCTGGAGCAACTCCCGAGCGGCGTCCTTCAGGCGACGGACACGATCGGGACGGAGATGATGCTGACGCTCCCATCGAAGTTCATCGTGCCCCTGTCGATTGGCGATAGCCTCTCGTTTGATGCCCGTGAGACCAAAAACCCCGACGGCGATTTCGAGGGTTTCGGTGAAGTCACTATTTCAAATGGTATCGACAGCCTGACGAAAGACTTCTTTACCGAGGACCTGATGGACGAGTGGGTAACGGTGGACGTGGCCTTTGATGGCGCCAGCTGGGACACAACCGATGTGATTCTCGCGGGTATCTTAAGCGGCCTCACCAGCATCGTGATCAACGTTGAGAGCGGCAACGATATCTCCGAAGTGGTGCTGATCGATAACGTCATTCTTACGACTGCAGCCATACCCGTGCCTGCCGCCGCTCTCTTGTTTGGGCCATTGGCTGGCGTCGCAGCCCTCTCAAAACGTCGACAGCGCAAGCAATAGCACGCCGACTCCTTAAGCTTAAGCGCCGCTCATGAAGGCACCGTTGGTTGAGATGTCATCAACCGGCGGCGAGACGCGTGGATCCTCGCGGCGCACAATCGACGACTAGCCGAATCGCGAAGTCTGACGTTAACCCTGACATGTGATGAATTAACCGCGTTGGTGCAGGGGCTGGTCGCATGTTGAGAAAATATCTCTTGGCGTTGTTCGCAACGATGGCCGGCTCGATCACCTCGGCGGGTGCGGCCGAGGTCAGCGCGACCTTCGAAACAGGCCTTGACGGCTTTTCGCTAAAAAACGGGTTTCTCAGTCGTATTTCTACCGGCGGTAACCCTGGCGGCAACCTCCTGTTCATCGACAGCGATAACTTCGCATCGGATATGCTGCTAACACTCGGCGACCAATTTAATGTCCCCTTGTCGATCGGCGATACGCTCTCGTTCGACGCCCAAGAACTGAAAAGCAGCGGCGGGAACTCCGCAAGCTTTGGTCGAGTGACCATCACCGGGGGCGGCGAAAGCCTGACCGAAGACTTCTTTTCGATGGACCTCACCGGGAACTGGACCACGATTGTCGTGAGCTTTGACACGGTCAGTTGGAACACAACCGATGCCATTCTTTCGGGCATTCTCCAAAGCCTCGAAAGCATCGTGATCAACGTCGATAGCGGGAGCCAAGATGATGAGCAGGTGCGGATCGACAATGTTATTTTATCGATCTCTGAAGTGCCCGTCCCGGCAGCCTTCTGGCTGTTCGTACCGGTGGCAGGCATCGCCTATTTGCGAAGGCGTCCCCGCCCCCAAGTCTAGTCGCTCTGGCCGTTGTTAGTGGGCCAGCGCCCGATGCACAGCCGCCCGTGCCCTAAGCGCCGCGGCCTTCGCCACAACCGCTTCATCCTGGGTGGTAAGCGCCGTGCGTTGGGCATCGAGCAAGGACAGGAGACTGTCAGCACCCTCATTATAGCGTGCTTCGGAAAGCTCCAACGATCTGAGCGCGGCCACTTCGGCCTCGCTTAAGAGACGTGCACGCGCCACCGCTCCATTATAAAGAGCGAGGCTCTCATCCGTCTCAGTAAGGGCTGCCAACACAGTCCGCTCATAGTCGGCAAGGGCAGAGTCAGCTTCAGCCCGCGCAACGGCGCGATCCTTCAAAAGCGTCGGGAACGAGAGGATGTTCCAGCTGATCGATGGGCCGGCCGTGTACCCAAAGGCTGTCTCCGAACCAAGATCACCGAATTCTAAGGCCGTAAGGCTCGCGCTTCCGGTGAGGGTGATCGAGGGGAAAAGCTCCGCGACCTCAACGCCCACGTCATAGGTTTCGGCGGCCAGCGCCCGTTCGGCTGCCCGAACGTCAGGGCGGCGGCGAAGCATGTCTTCGGGATCGTCAAGAGCGACCACCGCGTCCATCTCTGGCATCGGCGGCGCGTGTCCATCCTCGACCATGTCAGGGAAGCGCTCAAGGAACTCCGGAACCGTCATCGCCGTCAAAAGTGCAAGGGCCGACAAGGCTTGCGCGCCTGCTGATTTGATTTCGAGGACCCCAGCTTCGGTGGTGAGCACCTGTGCACGGAGGCGTGAGGCATCCAATTCCGGCGACTCACCAAAGGCGACCAATTGCTCGGTCAACCGAAGCGTTTCGCGCTGGGCCTCAAGATTTTCCAGCGCCACATCGCGCCGGTTCAGCGATTCGAGGAACAGGATGAAGGTATCCACCACCTCGGCGGTGACGAGACGCATGGTATCTTCGACCAATAGCTCTTGCTGACCAGCGCGGCTGCCGGCGGCTTGGGCCTGGCGCCGAAGGCGTCCCAAGACATCAATTTCCCAACTCGCATCGCTGCTGGCATTATACTGATTGAACTCTTGCGTTCCGACGCTGAACTGATCGTTCCCGGCGTTGGCGTCACCACCCGCGTTGTCCGAGCCGATCACACCGGCGAAATTCGCTGGAGCTGTTCGTTGGCGGGTGACACCAAAGCTGGTTGTCCCCTGCGGCAATAAAGCGCGCCGTGCAGCGCCGGATCGCGCCTTGGCTGCCTCGAGTTGATAGAGCGCCGCCCGGAGATCGCGGTTCTCTTCGCGCGCGATCTCGACCATTTCGGCGATGCGTGGATCCGAATAGGCCCGCCACCACACACCAACTGGAATCTCGCCATCCCCTAAGAAGGTCAGCTCGTCGATGAAAGCATAGCTGTCCTGGACGTCAGTGACGCTTGGTTCACTATAACGTGGACCAACGGTCACACAGCCCGGGAGAGACAAGAGACTGAGAAGTATTAAGTGCTTTCGCACGAGCAAACCTCGCCTTTACGTTAATCCTAACATGGCCGTGATAAGGTAGGGTTTCCAATGGGGATGAACGACACAGTGATCGAAGATTTCGAAACGCATGACGATTCACGCCGGTGGGTGATCCTGGCTGCGGGCGCTTTTGTGCTCGCACTGGTTATTTTTTTCGGTGCCGCGCGGCTTTTTGCTGCCGAAAGCGCGCGTACCGAACCGCTCACCGATACCCTGCCCCTGGTAGAGATGACCGCGATCAGGCCGGTCGATCAGGTCTTCACGGTAGAAGAAGAAGGTTTTCTTCGGCCCCGCGCTGAAATCAGCGTGGTCCCTGAGGTCTCGGGGAAAGTGGTTGAAGTCGCCGCCCAGCTGGAGCCAGGTGGCCGTTTCCAGGCGGGAGAGATCCTGTTCCGGATCGACCCGACGACATTCACGGCTGACGTCTTGCGCGCCGAGGCTGACCTCGCCTCCGCTAAGGCTGGCTTGACACGCGCGCAGTCGGAAAATGCGCGCCAGCAAAGACTTGCCGATATTGGCGCTGCCTCCGAGGCCGTTGTTGATCAAGCCCGCAGTGAACTCGCGAGCGCACGCGCGCAAGTTCAACAAGCCGAGGCTTCCCTCGTCAGCGCCCGCAAAAACCTCGCCGACACAGAAGTCCGCGCACCCTTCGAAGCGTCCGTCATCGACGAGGACATCGCGCTCGGCGATTATGTGCAACCCGGACAAAGCACAGCGACAATTTTCGACGTAAGCGCCGGCGAGATCCTGCTTGACCTTCTTCCCGTGGATGCCCGCGCCGTCCGCGCGGCCGCCGACGAAAACGGCGGCACGCTTGACGTCGTGATTGAGCCAACCGACGCAAGCGCCAGCACCGCCACCCTCACCGGCACGATCAAGCACTTCAGCAACTCCGTCGATCTTTTGACCCGGACCGTGCCCGTGATCGTAGACGTCCCAGGCGCCTTCACTGGCGGCGAAGGCGGTTTGGCGTATGCCAACGATTTTATGCATGTCACCATGCCCGCTCGGTCCAACGAAACGCTCTATGCCACGGCATCCGGTGTCATCAGGCAGGCCCAGTTTTTGTGGCTGCTCGACGGTGACAGCAGGCTGACCGCTGTACCCGCCACCCCTGTCGACAGAGAAGGCAGCATGGTGATCTTCCGTTCTCCGAGCAATCTTGCCGGTCAAGAAGCCGTGCTCACAGCTTTGACCGAAGAAACTGAAGGCGCCGAAGTCAAGGTCGTGGTCGCCGACAATGCCGCTGACGCAGGGCCGATGCAATGAACCGCACGATCCGTTGGTTTGTCGACAGTCGCGTCGCGGCCAACCTCCTGGCTTTCTTTTTGGTTTTTGCGGGGCTTTTTTCCGCCACCACACTGACCATTCGTCTTTTCCCTGGCACCGTCTCCTACGCTGTCTCGATCATTGTGCCCTATCCCGGCGCGTCGCCCGAGGAGGTCGAAGAAGGCATCGTTGAGCCGATCGAAGAACAAATCGAAGGCATCGAAGACGTCAGGGAAATCGACGCCACCGCAGCCGAGAACCAAGCCAGCATTGTCGTCAACCTCGACTTTGGTTCCGACACAGATGAGCTGGCCACGGAAATCCGTGACGCCGTCAATCAGATCACTGTTTTTCCCGAAGAATCCGAAGAACCACAGATCTCGGAAATCGACCAAGACGAACAGGTTGCCCAAGTCCTTCTCTATGGCCCTCGAGAGGCGATGGAGCTCAAAAAGATCGCCAACGAAGTACGCGACCGATTATTGAACTACGACTCGATGAGCCGTGTGGTGATCGAAGGGGTTCCCGATTACCTCATCGATATCGAGATTCCGTCGGCGCGCCTTGAAGCCCTTGGTCTGTCGCTCAACCAGATTGCGAGTTTGATCGGTGAGCGTTCGCTTGAGCTTTCCGGTGGCGAGATCGAAAACCGTGAACAGAGGCTTCTGGTCCGAACCCTCGGAAAAGCAGAGGTTGGTGAAGAATTCGGCTCGATCAGCCTACTCACATCAGCGGCGGGTACACCCACCCTGCTGAGCGAAATCGCGTCCATCGACGACGGTCTGTCCGATGAGCCGATCATCACGCGGTACAATGCGCAGCCGGCCATCGCGCTGAATATTTATAGGATCGGCGAAGAGCAAACCTTTGCCATCATCACCGATGTCAAAGAGATGATCGCGCAGTCAGAATCCGTTCTGCCGCCCAACGTGCAACTTGAGCTGTTTGACGACAATTCGAAGGGCCTCCGCGATCGGATTGGTCTCTTGGTTACTAATGCGATCTTGGGCTTCATCCTTATTCTCGCATTGCTTCTTTTGTTCCTGGATGTCCGGGTGGCATTTTGGGTCGGGGTTGGCGTTGCGATCAGCTTCGTTGGCACATTCATCCCGATGCAGATGGCTGGCATCACCATCAACCAGCTTTCGATTTTCGCCTTCATTTTGGCCATTGGTATCGTGGTGGATGACGCGATTGTTGTCGGTGAGAACATCTATGCGACGGTCGAAGGTGGCGAAGAAGACCCCAAGCAAGCCGCCAAACGCGGCACTGAGCGTGTGGCAGCGCCTGTCTTTTTCTCCGTGTCCACCACAGTGGTGGCGTTTCTTCCTTTGATGTTTGTCCCCTCCACCGTGGGACAGTTTATCTCTGACATCGCCTTCGTCGTATGCGCGGTGTTGGTCCTATCGTTGGTAGAAAGCTTCTTCATCCTCCCCAAACACCTCTCCCACTTGCACGATCGCAAGCCGAAATCGTGGTCGGTTCGCCGCTGGGCAGATCCTTTGCGGAACAATGTGGCCAAGCGCCTCGATAACTTCAGTGAGCAGCGATTGCGTCCAGCGATCACGTTTGCAGCGACGAGACCCTGGGCCACGATCCTGTTCGCGGTGGCGATATTGGTGGTGACGCTCTCGCTCTTTTCTGGCGGCGTCATTCGGCAGATCTTCTTCCCTGAGATCGAAGGGAACTTCGTTTCTGCGGAGCTTGAGTTGGCTGAAGGCACATCCCAGGATCAGACGCTGGCCGCCGCCCAAGTCATCCTCGATAGTGCTGAAGAAGCAGCTAGAATCGTCGCCGACGACGCCAACATCGACCCCGACGATGTGATCGAAGGGATCGTCTGGAGCCTTGGATCGAGCATCAATGGTTCAGGTCTCGGGGAGGTCTCGGTGGCCTCGGGGGCATCGGCCAACGCCGGCTTCTTCACCGTCAAAATTCAGGACGCAGCCGAACGCCGGTTCACCGCAATCGATTTCGAAGCGGCGTGGCGCCAAGCCACAGGCCGGATCCCGGGCGCGCAAAAACTAACCTTCTCTTACAGCCTCACAAGCTCAGCCTTGCCGGTGGAGATCCTTGTGCTGGGGACTGACGACGATGAAGCGCGGGCCGCCGTCAAGGAACTCCGTACACGGCTCGAGGAGATGCGCGGCGTTTTTGATGTCACCGATGACCGCTTCCGCACCACAGACGAAGTCCAGATCTCGCTTCGCCCTGAGGCTGCGGCCTTTGGCGTGGACCTCCAGACCGTCGCACAAGCCGTGCGGGCGTCCTATTTCGGCGCCGAAGCCACGCGGATCCAACGCGACCGCGAAGAAATTGAAGTCCGTGTCCGTCTTCCTGAAAATGAACGGGCCACCATCGAGGACATCAAGCGGCAAAAAATCATGATCGCCGGTGAAGCCGTCCCGATCGCCGCGGTGGCCAACATCACTGTGGGTCAGGCACCGGCTGCCATCACCAGGCTCGATGGCAAGAGGCTCTTCTCGCTGAAGGCCGATGTCGATCCCAACATCACCACCGGCGGCGCGATCACGGCACGTCTCCTCGGCCCCGTTTGGGACGAGGTGCGTGCCGACTTCCCTAACGTCACCGTGAAGACAGGCGGCGACCAGGAAGAACAAGCCCGCGCCATGCCGCCATTGATCAGAAACTTCGTGCTCGCCCTTTTTGCCATCTACGTCCTTCTGGCCCTCGCCTTCCGGAGCTACAGCCAGCCGTTCGTTGTGATGTCGGTCATCCCCTTCGGTCTTATCGGTGCCTTCTGGGGGCACGCGATGCTGGGGCTCGATATCTCGCTGTTGTCGATCTTTGGCATCATTGGTCTTTCTGGGGTGATCATCAACGACGCGCTGTTGATGGTTGACTATATCAATGAGAAACTTGGCAAGGGATTGGAACGGATTGATGCTGTCGTTGATGCGGCAATCGTCCGCTTTCGGCCGATTATCCTGACATCACTGACAACATTCTTCGGTGTCACACCGATCGTCTTGGAACAGAGCGTCCAGGCTGCGTTTTTGAAACCCACCGCTGTTTCTTTGGGCTTCGGCATTTTGTTCGGAACCGCAGTATTGATGCTCATCGTTCCAGCTGTCGCTGTGTTGCACCTCAAGGCCAAGGCCTTTTTCGCCAAACTCACCGGAGGCGTCGCCGAAGAACCTGCGGCGGCGTAGTCTAGGGGTAGAGACGATGCGCGGACGCGCCTATAGCCTCCTCCCACCCGTGCAGGAGACGAATGGCCGACGCTGACATCGACAACAAAAAGCCATTGATCGGCCATGCGCTGATCGCCGACGAGGTACGGAGGCTGCCGCCGCGGCCTGGCGTCTACCGCATGTTCGGCGATGGCGGCGAGGTTCTTTATGTCGGCAAGGCCCGAAGCCTCAAATCACGCGTGTCCAATTATGCCACGCTCAACGGCCATTCGAACCGCATCGCGCGCATGATCTCGGAAACCCGGGCGATGGAGTTCGTGGTCACCGACACAGAGACCGAGGCGCTTCTTCTTGAGGCCAATCTGATCAAACAGCTCCGTCCTCGGTACAATGTGTTGTTACGAGACGACAAGAGCTTTGCGTCAATCTTGATCGCCGACGACCATGCCTATCCGCAAATCCTCAAGCATCGTGGTGCACAGAAACGTCCTGGCGCCTATTTTGGCCCCTTCGCCAGCGCGAACGCTGTTAATCGCGGCCTCAACACTTTGCAAAAGGCATTTCTTCTTCGTTCGTGCAATGACAGCGTATTCGAAAACCGTGAACGACCTTGCCTTCTTTATCAAATCAAACGCTGCGCTGCTCCGTGTACAGGTGTCATCAGCGAACCTGACTATAAAGAGCTCGTCGAGCAGGCCGCTCTTTTTCTGCGCGGCGGCAACCGCGAGGTGGTCGCGGGTCTTTCCAAAGACATGGAGACGGCGGCCGAAGCGTTAGAGTTTGAGCGGGCTGCGAGGTTGCGGGACCGCATTCGTGCGCTTGCTCACCTTCAAGAAAGCCAAGGCATCAACCCTGGATCCGTGGATGAAGCCGACGTCTTTGCCATCTACACCGATGGCGGACAGTCCTGTGTGCAAGCTTTTTTCTTCCGTGCAGGACAAAACCTTGGCAGCCGCGCTTATTTTCCCAAAGCGGATAAGGACATCGCGGAACAAGAAGTCTTGGCCTCGTTTCTGGCCCAATTCTATGACGGCCGGATGCCGCCGCGGACAATCTTGCTCTCCTCGGAGATCGACGACCGTGTGCTGCTCGGCGAAGCATTGACGGTGAAAGCCGGGCGAAAAGTTGAAGTCCTGTCCCCCCAGCGAGGCGAAAAGAAGGATCTCGTTGCCCATGCCCTGATGAACGCCCGCGAAGCGCTCGGGCGCCGTCTGGCAGACACAGCAAGCCAAAAACGCTTGATGGACGCGCTCGCGGAAACCCTTGAGCTGACCGCCACCCCCACCCGGGTGGAATGCTATGACAACTCCCATATCGGCGGTACAGGGATGGTCGGCGGAATGGTGGTCGCCGACGAAGAAGGCTTTGCCCGGAACAAATACCGCAAGTTTAATATCAAAGATGACGACGTCGTTGGCGGCGATGATTTTGGCGCGATGCGAGAAGTGCTAAGACGCCGCTTTGGTCGCTTGGTGAAAGAAAGCGCTCCCGGCCAAGACGATTGGCCTTCGGTGGTCGTTATTGATGGCGGGTTGGGTCAACTCTCAGCCGCCAAAGAAGCAATGGAGGATGCGGGAATACGCGTCGGCTCTGATACCGAGGGGGGCGACATCATGCTCCTGACGATCGCTAAAGCTCGGCGGGATGACGCACACGGAGGGAAAACCGCTGACCGGTCAGCCTCCGCGGTCGCCGAACAGTTCTTCGCGCCGGGCCGCTCGCCTTTCATGCTGCCGCCGCGCTCCCCCGTCCTTTATTATCTTCAGCGGCTGCGGGACGAGGCTCACCGATTTGCGATCGGAGCCCAACGGGCCAAACGGCAAAAGCAGATGACGTCAAACCCGCTCGATGCCATTGAAGGTGTTGGCGCCTCACGGAAAAAAGCGTTGCTGCACCATTTCGGCTCAGCAAAAGGCGTGGCGCGCGCCAAGCCCGCTGACCTTGAAGAAGTGAACGGCATATCCGCTGCCCTCGCGCAGCGAATCTATGACCATTTCCACAGCCAGAGATAAGTGTCATAAAGGCTTGCCTACACCTGTAGTTCTTTGCCAAGTAACGCCCAGGGAATCCGAAGGGCCACGTTCCATGACCATCAAAACTCTCGTCGTCGCAACGCTCGCAGCGAGCATCACTCCTGCTCTCGCGCAAGATTCGGCGTTGCGCCTCACCGAGGCATCGGCCCAAGCCATCATCGAAGGCTGCCGTGCGTTTGCGGATGAAAATGAGCTGACCATCGCCATCACAATTGTCGATGACCGCACGCAACTGTTTGCCTATCGCCGCATGGACACGCTCCGTCAGGGTCCGGCAGAATTGGCGGGCGAAAAGGCCGACTACGCAGCACGGTGGGGCGCATCCACCGAAGGCCTCGCTGAAGCTGTCAGCGAAGGCAGGCTTGGCTGGGCGTTAAGCTCGAAAGGCACCCCCATTGGCGGCGGCGTACCGATTTACTCTCGGAACGGCGTGCTTTTGGGCGGTATCGGCGTTTCAGGTGCGACAGCTGAAGAAGATGCGGCCTGTGCCCGTGCTGGCATCGAAAGCGCTGGTCTAAGGGACAGCCGTCGTTGATGGAAAAGGTTTGGCCTTAGCAGCCGACTTATCATCCCGGTTAAATTGAAGTCTAAAGTTCCCAGCACTTATCGCTTTCTCGCGATCTTTCGTCTGAACGTCATCAGCACAACGCGTTCTTCCGGTGCGACCGGAGAGAACGCGTTCACTGTCTGAAACGGAGCACCATTCCAGGTCAGAGCAACAGTTTTCGTGCCCATTACCCCTCGTGCTGCCGGACCCATCCATCAAGAAGCCTCACACCAAAACCTGTACCGCCCTTAGGCTCGGTATCGGTGTCCTTCTTTTTCCACGCGGTGCCCGCGATATCGAGATGGGCCCACGGCGTTTCTTTTTCGACAAAGCGCGACAGGAACGCGGCGGCGGACGAACTGCCGCCGTCCCGACCACCGATGTTCTTCATGTCCGCCACGTCGGATTTGATCATGTCGCGATGAACATCACCAAGCGGCATCCGCCACAGAACATCCCCTGTCGCTTCCCCGGCCTCCAGGAGCGCCGCGGCGAGGGCATCACTCTCTGTGAACAGACCACCATGCTCATGGGCAAGAGCAATGATGATGGCGCCGGTCAGGGTCGCAAGATCCACCATTGCTTTGGGCTTATAGCGGTCCTGCGCATAGGTGAGGACGTCGGCCATGACGAGCCGGCCTTCCGCATCCGTGTTCAGAATTTCGATCGTCTGACCCGACATCGAAGTGACGATGTCACCTGGACGCTGGGCATTGCCGCCAGGCATGTTCTCGACAAGCCCGACCAAGCCAACAACGTTGCACTTGGCCTTTCGACCGGCCAGTGCCCGCATGGCACCGACAACGGCGGCCGAACCGCCCATGTCCATTTTCATCTCGTCCATATTGGCAGCCGGCTTGATACTGATGCCGCCGGTGTCAAAGGTGACACCCTTACCGATGAACGCGAGCGGCCGGTCACCATCGTTCCCGCCATTCCAGCGCATCACGACCATTTTGCTTTCGAAAGCCGAGCCCTGGCCCACGCCGAGCAAGCTGCCCATACCGAGCTTCGCCATCTCGTCTTCGCCGAGGATATCCACCTCGACACCGAAGCTTTCGAGTTCGCGGCAGCGCTCAGCATAACTCTCCGGGTTCAGAATGTTTGGCGGCTCCGTCACCAGGTCGCGAGCGAGCTTCACGCCCGCATAAACTTCCCGGAGCGGAGCAAACGCTGCCTCCGCATCTGGGTCATCGGTCATCACGGTGATTTTCGCGAGCTTTGGCAGCTGATCCGCTTCAGCTTTTTTGCGGTATTTGGTGAAGCGGTAAGAGCGCTGAACAGCCCCATAGGCTAGATGCACAGCCCCGCCATCCGGCGCAACAATCGCAAGACTGACCTGCTTGGCCAAGGCAAGTGCAGCCGCCTTTCCGCCGAGCTTCGCCATCTTAAGATCGTCTGCCGCGTCAATCTCACCGGCGCCGAGCAACACCACGATGGTCTCGGGTTGGCTGACATGGCCTGCTAACATGATAGTCTGGCCTGGCTTTCCTGAAAAATCTGATGCTTTGGCTGCGCGTTTCAGATCATCAGCCATATCCGCAAGCGCCGGCGGCACGGAAATATCGCTCTCCTTTGCCACAGGAATGACCACCATTCCCGCATCGGGTAGCGAGCTTGCGAAACTGACATCGACCATTGCATTCTCCTATTCAAAGACGGCCTCGAAACCGTTCAAGGTTCCGTGCTAGGCGCCTTGGCTAGCGTTGCAAATCCCTAGTGCTGCCTGTCAACGATGAGGAATTTTTGAGCCGTCTCGATCGATATATTTTCAAACAGGCATTGGTCCCGTTTTTACTGATCCTCGCTTGCACGACGGCCGTCGCTTGGTTGACACAAGTTCTCAACCGGATGGACTTGATCGTCGACGATGGCGGCACTTTGGTCGTTTTTTTCAAGGTCACCATGTTGCTGATTCCCAGCCTCGTGGGCCTTGTGTTGCCGATCGCCCTTTTGGCGGCCTGCCTCTACGTCATCAATGTGCTGATGGTGGACAGCGAAATCCCTGTGATGCGAGCAGCGGGTGCGAGCCGTTTGCGCCTCGCCAAGCCCCTTCTAGTGCTGTCGGTGCTGGCGTCAGCAACGGTTCTGTTCATCAATCTCGATTTGCAGCCCCGCAGTTATCGGCTGCTCAAAGAGACGATTTATGATGTGCGGAACGACCTCGCGAGCTCGCTCGTGCGGGACAAAGTGTTCACCGAGGTGGTTGGCGGTCTCACCGTCTACGCAGAAGATGTCCGCCCAGGCGATCAATATGTGGGGCTTCATATTTATGATGCCCGGGACCGGAGCCGCGAGACAACTTACACGGCCGAGAATGGAGTGTTTGCGGTCACCGAGGCTGGCCCACGTCTCTTTTTGTTGCGCGGCACGGCGCAGTGGCAAGATCCCGAAAGCGGCAAGATCGAGATCGTCCGGTTCAATGAAACGGCCGTGGACATGGCTGAACTCGACAGCAACCAGGGTGCGGCCAGAAACTATGAGGGGACGGAACGGTACCTCAGTGAGCTGTTCAATCCCGATCTCAGCAATCCCTATGACGAACGGCTTGCCGGTCGTCTCATTGCGGAAGGCCATTCGAGACTGGCCACCCCCCTCTATTGCATCGCGTTTGCTCTCTTGGCGGCGGCCTTTTTGCTAACCGCGACCACATCGCGCCGCGGTTACGCCAAGCGGATCTTGATCGCGAGCTTGACCGCAGGCTCTGTCAGGATTGCAGGCTATCTCTCGCAAAGCCTGGCGGCGGAGACGCCAAGCTTTAATACCATTCAGTATGCGGTCCCCGTCATCACTATTATCGTCTGTATGGTGATTGTGGCTAACCCTAATCGGTATCGCTTCCGAAGTGATATGTGGTTGCAACGCCAACGCGGCGGTCAAGAGAGCGTTGAGGCCAGCGCATGATTGAGACGACCCTCGCCGAACGCTATTTGATGGAACGGACCTTTCGGAACGTGATGATCCTCGGGGCAGCGTCGTTCGCTCTGATTGTCTCCATCGATTTTCTTGAGGCCCTGCGCCAGGTCAGCAACCGCCCGGACGCGGGCGTCGTCACGGCTGCGTCATTGACCTTCCTGCGGGCACCGCAGCTGCTGATGATCTTGTCTCCCTTCATCATGCTGTTCGGCACACTGATGGCTGTCGCACAAATGGCACGATCTCTTGAGATTGCCGTTTTAAGGGCTGCTGGGTTTTCGGTGTGGAGGATCGTCGGAGCACCCGTGGTGCTGGCACTGATCATCGGCACCATTTTAGCCGTAGCGATCGATCCCATCACCACACGGATGTCCTTAAGCTCGGACAATCTGCTCAACGATGTCCGAGGATCAGGCAGCAACGCGGAGAAGACGTTTCGGCGCGGCGTCTGGCTCCGGCAAGAGCAAGAGGATGGTGTGATCCTCATCCACGCCGATAAGGTCCGCTATGAAAAGAACGTGATGCAGAACGTGTTCATCTGGCGAAAGAGCAATGACGGCGTCTTCATCGAACGGTTTGATGCGCAGCGGGCGGTATTCGAAGATCAACAATTGACCTTGAAGAATGCTGTTCGAAGCGCGCCTGGCGGCGATGTTCCCTCGGCCGTCGGCGATGTAACCTTTGCAACGACATTCGAGCTCGATGACCTTGTCTTGGCAAACACGCGTCCCGAGAGTCTGAGCCTTTGGACGCTCCCCCGATTGATGGAGCGCATTGGCGGTGCCGGTATTCCGCTCGAACCCTTTACGCTGCGCTTGCATGAGCTGTTCGCGATGCCGCTTAAACTTGCCGCCATGGCCGTGATCGGGTGCGTGTTCGCTTTACCGATCCATGCCCGCTCGGGCGGAACGTTCAGGCTCATCATCTACGGCATATTCGCGGGGTTTGCGGCATTCATTGCCATTCAGTTTTCATCCGCCGTTGCGGAAGCTGGGCTCGTTCCTGTACGGATTGCTGCATGGACACCGCCTACGATCGCACTGTTGATCGGTGTCACTGTCCTTCTTTTTAGAGAAGACGGTTAAATTCGGGGCTGGCCTGATACTCAAGGACGGTTAACGAAAAGCGTCTAATCGATCCTTTCAAACGGACCGCTCACCCTATGCTCAGCAATCTTCTTTTCGCCTTGGGCGCGACTTTTTCCGTCGCGGCACAACCAGCGGAAGAAGCGCGGTCGGCTTCGGATCCTGACGACGTGGTTTTGACCGCCGATCGGGTCTACCGCGAGGTTGTTGGCGGTCCGCTGATTGCCGAGGGCGATGTCCGCGCCATTCAAGGCGCTCAATTTTTGCGCGCCGATCGGGTCATTTACGACATCGATGCCGACACGATCACCGCGGAGGGAAACGTCGCTGTGCGTGACGAGACCGGATCGCTCTATTTCGCGGAAAGGGCGGAACTCAGCAGCGACTTCAAAAACGGCTTGATCGAGACGTTTGAAGCCGAACTCGGGGTCCAAGGCACGCTCGCCGCTGCTACCGCCATCCGTCGCGACACCGGACGAAACGAGCTTCGGAGAGGAGCCTTTACCCTCTGCAACGTTTGCGACGAGGGCTTTCGGCGCGACCGGCCGGTTTGGCAGGTCAAAGCCCGGAAGGTGACGCAGGTTGAGGAGGCGCAAGTGATGCGCTTTCAAAACGCCTTTGTCGAAGTGTTGGGCATCCCGCTTGTCTACATTCCTTGGATCCAAGTTCCCGATCCCACCGCCAAGCGAAAGAGCGGCCTCTTGGCACCCCAAATCGGCTCGTCCACGCGCGCCGGCGTGGAAATCGAGGTCCCTTACTATCAGGTGATCTCGGACTATCAGGACGTCACCTTCGCCCCGCGGCATATGACCGATCTAGGGACGCTGCTAAAGGGAGAATGGCGGCGCAACACCCATAATTCGAGTGCTGTCGTTCAGGCAGGCTATATCAACCCCACCAATGACCTGAGCCAAGAACCGGGGGATCCTGGGAACGCTCGATGGCATGTCTTTAGTAAGTACACCCGAGAATTAGAGGGCGATTGGAATTTTCTCGCTGATATCGATGCGGTCTCCGACAAAGGTTATCTGCGTACCTACGAAATTGAACCGGTCGGCGCTTTGCGGGAGAACATCGGCATCGCACGGCCGGACCGACTGGAGAGCGTCGTCAGTTTTGATCGGCAGCTAGAAAATTCGTCAATGGATGTGTCGGCCATCCACTTTCAAACCCTGCGGTTGGGGCGAGCGGAAGAGGATCAGGACTTCACCGCCGACGCGCTCCCCCGCGTCCGCCACCAGCACCGTTTCAACCTTCTCGGTGGCGAGCTTGAGACCAATAATAGCTTCCTTGTTTTAAACCGCGATGCAGGTCTCGACACCTTTCGGGTCTCGAGTGGAGCGGAATACAACGCAACGCGGATGACGCGGGGCGGTCATCGATTTGAGGTCTACGGAGCGCTGAGGGCCGATGGCTATCTCTATAGAAACGCCACAGCGGGTATCCAGGCTTGTAACATAGAAGATAATGCCAACCGCTTTGCGACCTGCCGCGAGGAACTGCCGAATGATCTCGAGGACGATCGTTTTGAAACATTCCGTGTTCTTCCAACGATTGGTGCGGACTGGTCCTACCCATTAGCGCGCCTTGGCAACGGCAACAGCGTCATTATTGAGCCTAGGGTACAGGCTGTAGTTAGCCCCAATCAGACGTTTACTGATGAGGTTTTTAACGAAGACAGTCAGTTCTTTCAATTTGACACAGTCACGCTGTTCGATTTTTCAAAATCTGCCGGACTTGATCAGTGGGAAGATGGGCAACGGCTCAATGTCGGTGTCTCCGCTGCCGCTGTCATTGGATCAAAGTTTTCGGTCAACGGTGTCATCGGCACACAATTCCGCGCGTCAACGTCTAATGCCTTTCTGAACGATACGGGACTTGGAGAAAAAAGCGCCGATGTTGTTGGTGCCGTCGATTTGCGGTGGGATCGATATTTATCCTTGGACAGCCGCTTTCGCATTGACGACGATACCGGCTCGTTCAGGCGTGTTGAAACCACTGGAAGCACCGCGGTTGGGCCCGTTTTTGCTGGTGTGACTTATCTGCGAACCGAAGCTGACGATGTCGAGACGACAGGTCTTCGAGATGAGTTCTTGACGGTGAATGCAGGTGTTCGCTTCAATAAAAACGTCTCGGTGGCAGCACGACAGGCCCAAAACCTCGACAGCGGGGACACAACCAACACACGTTTCATCCTACGCTTGCAGAACAATTGCGCCGCTCTTTCGATCACTTATGCGTTCAATGACAGCACCCGCGATGGTTTCGAGCAAAACCGATCGGTGTTGGTCCGCGTGGACGTGCTAGGCTTCTAGCGCGCCGTGTTATGATCGGCGCGATCGTCGGGCGCGCAAAGGAGAGATCGTGTCAGAACAGGTTGACCTCGAAACCGCGCGGGTATCGACGCTGCGGCAGCAATTGGCGGGTTTGGCGAAGCTCTTCCCCTATCTCTGGGCGAAGGGGCGACCGGGCTTTAAACTCAGAATTCTTGCCTCCATCGGCGCGATCTTGATCGGGACCATCATCACGGTGCAGGCCCCTCTTCTTTTGGCGAACGGCATCAATGGATTGGCGTCGGACAGCCCTGAGGCGGGCGTCGCCGCCGCGGTTCTTGGGTTTATTTTGGGCTATGGGATCTTGCGGTTTCTCGCGGTTGTGGTGCCGCAGTTGCGCGAATTCCTGTTTGCGAAGGTCGGTCAAACCGCACAGCGGGAGGTGGGCGTTGATGTCTTTCGCCACCTCCAAAGCCTATCGCTCGATTTTCACCTGGCACGGAAGACCGGAAGCCTCGCCCGAATATTGGAACGCGGAAACCGGTCGATCGACTTTCTCTTTCGGTTCCTGTTTTTCAATATCGGGCCAACGTTCCTGTTGCTGATCTATGTCTGCGTCATCTTCGCGGTGCAGTTTGAAGCCAGCCTGTCGCTGATCGCTGCGTCCACAGTCATCGGATACTTTTGGTTCACAGCAAGCTCGACGGAGTGGCGCCTTAAATTCCGACGCACAATGAACGAGAAAGATCAACTTGCATCGTCACGCTCGATCGACGCTCTTCTCAATTTTGAGACTGTCAAGCTGTTCGGAACAGAACAACGCGAGACACAGCGGTTCTCGAACGCCCTCGAAGACTATCAAGACGCAGCCATCACCTCGCAACGTTCGCTTGCTTGGGTGAATATCGGACAGTCAGCGATCATCAATATAGGGATGGTCTGCGCGCTTGCCATCACCGCCCAAGGCGTCGCCGCCGGACGCTACGGAATTGGCGAGTTAACGGCGGTCAGCCTGATCATGATGCAGCTTTATCAGCCGCTCAATATCCTTGGCTTTGCCTACCGCGAAATCAAGCAATCACTGATCGACATGGAAAAGATGTTCGATCTTCTCACGATTGAACCCAACGTGGCCGATAAGCCTGACGCCGCGAGTTTGCCCGCGACCCAAGGACCGGTGGTTTTTCACAATGTGCGGTTTGGCTATTCAAACAAGCGTGAGGTTTTAAAAGGTGTCTCCTTTGTCGCCGAAGCCGGTAAGAAAACTGCCATCGTAGGCCCGTCTGGAGCAGGAAAATCAACGATTGCGAAGCTCCTGTTTCGGTTTTACGACGTCACCGGAGGATCTATCACTATCGATGGGCATGATCTCCGCGACGTGACCCAAGACAGCCTCCGCGCATCCCTCGGGGTGGTGCCTCAGGACACGGTCCTCTTTAACGATACGATCGGTTATAATATCGGTTATGCCTCCGATGCTGCGACCGCTGATGATATAGAGCAAGCGGCATGGATGGCGCAGATCAACGGATTTGTTAAGTCGCTCCCTGATCAATATGAGACTCTGGTCGGCGAACGTGGCCTCAAACTTTCTGGCGGTGAGAAGCAACGCGTCGCGATTGCACGCACCATCATCAAAAACCCGCCCATCTTGATCTTGGATGAAGCGACCTCGGCCCTCGATAGCGAGACTGAGGCGGGCATTCTCTCCGCCCTGCGTGATGTGTCTGAAGGCCGAACCTCCGTTGTGATTGCGCACAGGCTCTCGACAATCATCGATGCGGATCAGATCATCGTCCTCGACGGCGGGAAAGTCGCTGAAAGTGGAACGCACAAGGATCTGCTGCGCCAGGAGGGGCTTTATGCTCGACTTTGGCGTCAGCAATCGAGCACCAAAAAGAACGCAGACAAACCAAATCGCGCGACGGTCGCCAGTTAGCTCGGGAGATGTTCTCTCCGTATCCGTGTAATATGATCCCTGACCTCTGGTAAGACCTCGGTTTCAAACCAAGGGTTCTTCTTAAGCCATTGTGTGTTCCGCCAACTGGGATGGGGGAGCACAAACATCTTTGCACCGGTCACAGGATCATCGGCAAAATTGCGCCAGGCCTGAACTGTTTCAGTGAGCGTTTTTCGGCGCTGATCGCCAAGGTGCCATGCCTGGGCGTAGTTGCCGATGAGCAGAACAATCTCCAGTTGACCACTAAGCGGTGCCAAGAGCTTTTTGCGCCAAATCTCCGCACACACCTTAGGCGGCGGACGATCACCACCCTTTCCTGTCTTTCCCGTACCGTCATATCCCGGAAAACAAAGAGCCATCGGTATCACCGCGAACAGACCGGAATCGTAGAACAACGCTTCGTCGACACCGAGCCAATCGCGAAGGCGTACACCTGACGGATCGGAAAAGGGTCGACCCTCAATATGCGCCAAGTTGCCTGGCGCCTGACCAAAGATACCGATCCGAGCAGACGCAGGCAGTTGAAACACCGGGCGCGCCGCGGGGAGGATGCCGTGATCCTCGCAATAGCGGCACGCACGGGCCTCGGCGGCGACGTCAGCGATGGCCTTAAGCTGAGCCAACCGTATCGAGGTCGACATCGAGGATCGCCATGTGGAAATCGTAGCTCAAATCCTCATCCTCATCGTCACGGCTCAAGACGCCGATAAACTCTTCGCCAATGTAGACTTCAGCGGAATCGTCCTTGTTCGGACGGGCACGCACGGTGAGGGTTTGGTCATTAAACCGTCGGCGAAGAAAGGTTTGCAGCTGGTCGATTTCTTGGATGTTCATAGCGCTTCCCATCTGCGGCTTATTGGACGAAGGCTGGCATCGGTCATGACGGCCCGCATCTAGGCGGTTATGCCATCCCCCGGGTTGGCTCAAGGAGAACCACCATGGCGCGCCTTTTTGTTTGCTTTGGCCTCATCCTGCTGTCGCTCACCGGCTGTGGTCAAGGCGAACCCGACGAACTCACGATTAAGGACGGTTATATCCGTCTGCCGTCACCCAATGCGCCGATGGCTGCTGCGTATTTTGTGGTGCGTGGGCCGGAGGCGGATCGCCTTGTTGCTGCTGAGGTCGAAGGCATCGGCACGACTGAGCTTCACACCGTCGAAGAGACCGCTGATGGCGTCATGAAGATGCGCCCGGTCGCAAGTTATGACCTGCCCGCGGGTGGCTCGTTGAGACTTGAGCCTGGCGGGAACCATTTGATGCTGATGGCGATCAGCCAACCCTTAGAAGCGGGTCAAATGCGCAAGGCGACCCTGCGGTTTGAAAGCGGGGCAGAGGCTGTCGTCGATCTTGAGGTCAAAGGTCTGCGCAATCACAGCGGACAGCACGACCACCACTGACAAAAATGCGATCTAATTGAGCACGCGTCCGGCGACGCTTTGAAGCTTTTTGACGACGTCTGGATCACGGGCATCGGGCGCAGTAACGATCGCAAAGTCGAGCACGCTTTCAATCCCATCGGGGGAAGGCGTCCGTTCAGGGCCGATTAGCTTGACCAGTTCTGCCACTGTCTTCTGTCCCCGTTCTCGGTTTTGATTGAGGATCTCCAAAACCGCGGCAACCTCAACGGCACCGTGATCTGGATGCCAACAATCGTAATCCGTCACCATACCGAGAAGAGCGTAAGGCAATTCCGCTTCCCGAGCGAGCTTGGCCTCGGGCATCGCGGTCATGCCGATGACATCCATCCCCCAGGACCGGTAGAGCTCACTCTCCGCCTTGGTCGAAAACTGTGGGCCTTCCATCACGAGGTAAGTCCCGCTGTCGTGCACGGTCGCTCCCGCGGTGCGGGCAGCCTGGGCCGCCTCTTTCGTCAGCCTGCTGCAGACAGGATGCGCCATCGAAACATGCGCCACGCAGCCAGGTTCAAAAAAGCTGGCAACGCGACCTTTGGTGCGATCAACGAACTGATCAACGGCCACGAAATGCCCAGGCGCCATACCTTCGCGAAACGAACCGCAGGCGGAAAGAGAAATAACATCCGTCGCGCCAAGCATCTTGAGTGCAGCGATATTAGCGCGTGGGTTCAAGTCGCTGGGCGGGATGATGTGCCCTGCACCGTGGCGGGACAAAAACAAGAGCTTCACGCCGTCTAGTTCACCCACCGTGATCGGACCAGATGGCTGGCCCCAGGGTGTCGACACCTCTTCCACCGATGTGACCGTGAGACCAGGCATCTCGTAAATGCCTGATCCGCCGATCACTGCGATGGTTGTGGGGCGAGCCGCCTCAGTGGCCAACGTTCGACCAAACCTGGCGGTAAGACGCGTAAACCACACCGGCAAAGATGAAGAGATAGGCCATCACGAACCCACCTGTCTGCTTGCGCTCATTGAGCTTTGGCTCAGCCGCCCACATGAGGAACTCGACCACGTCTTTTGCGTACTGATCAACCGTCTCCGCTGATCCATCCTCATAGGCAACGATGCCGTCCACCAGCGGAGGCGCCATCTTGAACGCGCCGCCGTAGATCACGCCGTGGCCAGCATAGAGCTCTTCGTCCGTCGCCTCTTTAACGAGGTCTTCGAGCACATGGCCCTCGTCGTCGATAAACTCCGGCCGAAGAAGGCTGGCTGTATCGCCAGGGTAATAAGGATTGTAATACTGCCCAGGCGAAACATTGAGGGCCGCTGGTGCTTCCTCAGGATAGCCCGTCAGAAGGCTGTAAATATAATCCGGGCCATGATGACGTGCCTTGGCCAAGAGGCTCATATCCGGAGGATAGGCCCCGCCATTGGCCGCCGTTGCCTGCGCATCATTGGCGTAGGGTGATGGCAGGTAGTCCGACGGCAATCCTGGACGATCGAACATATCGCCCGCTTCATCCGGTCCATCGGTGATGGTGAAATCGGCCGCGAGGGATTTGATGATCGGGTTCGCTGCGGGATCAGAACAATTGACCGTGTCCGGAAGACCAAGCTCGGCTGGGCACTCATCGAGATGGAAAGGCGCACCCGGATCGCCCAGATGCCGGAAGGCCACGAGCTTCATCGAGTGACACGATGAACAAACCTCGCGGTAGACCTGATAGCCGCGCTGCATCGCTGCAACGTCGTAACGCCCATTGATACCCTGCCAATTCCAGTGGCCGTGCTTGTATTCCTTCACGGCATCGCCCGCAGCGAAGCTTGCGCCGGAGACGCCAACCAAGGCGACCGCCAGGGCTGGGAGGAGACGTTTCAACATGCTGATTACTCCGCAGGTGCTGGCTGTGGGCCGCCGGCCGCGACGGGGGATGATTTATCTTTTCGGCTTTTATCTTGAAGCACAGCTTCCGCAATCGACTTTGGAAGAGGCAGCGGCGTCTCTGTTACCGACAACACCGGCAGGATCACCAGGAAGTAAGCGAAATAGTAGAGCGTCGCGATCTGTGCAAAGAAGATATAGGGCTGCTCCGCTGGCTGAGCACCGAGCCACCCCAAGAAGAACGTGACCAACACGAACAGGAAGAAGAACTGCTTCGCGATTGGACGATAGCGCATCGACTTCACCTTTGACCGGTCAAGCCAAGGCAGCACGAAGAGCACCGCAATCGCACCGAACATCGCAAGGACACCGCCGAGCTTGGCTGGGATGATCCAGAAGATATCGAACGTGATGGCGCGGAGGATCGCGTAGAATGGCAGGAAGTACCATTCAGGAACGATATGCGCTGGTGTCACAAGAGGATCAGCTTGGATATAATTGTCCGGGTGCCCCAGACTGTTGGGCATAAAGAACACAAACGCGGCAAACAGGATCAAGAAGATGACCGCGGCGAACCCATCTTTCACCGTGTAATAAGGGTGGAACGGCACCGTGTCTTTTTTGACGTCTTTGACCTCAACACCCGATGGGTTGTTGTTGCCCGGCACGTGCAGCGCCCAAATGTGCAGGATCACTGCGCCCGCAATCAAGAACGGCAAGAGATAATGGAGCGCGTAGAAACGGTTCAGTGTCGGGTTATCCACCGAGAAACCGCCCCAAAGAAGCGTCTTGATCGGATCACCGACCAGCGGAATGGCGGAGAAGAGGTTGGTGATCACCGTTGCGCCCCAGAAGCTCATTTGTCCCCAAGGAAGCACATAGCCCATAAACGCGGTGGCCATCATCAGGAGGAAAATCACCACACCGATGATCCACAGAAGCTCACGCGGCTCTTTATAGGAACCATAGTAAAGCCCGCGCGCGATATGCGCATAAACGGCAAGGAAGAACATCGATGCACCATTGGCATGGGTGTACCTGATCAACCAGCCATAGTTCACATCTCGCATGATGTGCTCGACGGATTCAAAGGCATAATCGACATGGGACGCGTAATGCATCGCCAGCACCACGCCAGAAACGATCTGCACGGCCAGTACGAGCGACAGGATCACACCGAACGTGTACCAATAATTGAGGTTTTTCGGCGTCGGGAAGTCGACGAAGCTATCGTATCCCAGACGAACAATCGGCATACGCCGATCGATCCATTTTTCGATGCCAGTGGACGGGTTGTAGGTGCTTTCGTGGGACATAATCGTCTTACCCCAAACGAATGGTGGTTTCAGAAAGGAATTCAAGCGGAGGAATAGCAAGGTTGTCCGGTGCCGGACCTTTGCGGATGCGACCAAGACTGTCGTAGTGGCTACCATGGCAGGGGCAGAACCAGCCGCCATACTCGCCTTTGTTTTCGCCCTCCGCGGTGCCGAGCGGTACGCAACCAAGGTGCGTACAAACGCCGAGGACCACGACGAACTCATCACGGGTCACCCGGCCCGCAATGTCTGCTTCGGTGCCGTCGGGAAGATTATCGTTCCGAGCAGCCTGATCAGGCAGATCGCCAAGCGGGGTCGCTGCATCGACCTCAAGCTCAGCCGCGGTCAGACGGCGAATAAAGACGGGCTTACCTTGCCAGATCGTTTTCGTCGCCATGCCTGGCTCAACACCCGCAATACTGACCTCTTTGGTGGCAAGGGCGCGGACCGCTGCATCCGGTGCGAGCTGGGAGACCAGCGGGATCACAATCCCCAGACCAGCCGCTGCGGCTGTTCCGCCCGCTAAGAGGTGAATGAAATCTCGTTTTGTCGGCTCAGCACCGGGCTCTGGGGTGACCCAATCGCCCGCTGGTTGAGGGACTTGACCATCAGCCGTGTCGGTCGTCGAACTCATTGCAGCGTTTAACCTTCTTCTCAATGATCGCGCCATGCCATGGGCCGCGCGCAACGTCTAGCGAGGAGGTGCCTCGCATTGCAGCATATGTCCACGCGCTATGGGGTCGCGCAGTTATGCCTCGATTGGTTCTTTATCAGCCAGAGATTGCTGCAAACCTAGGAGCGGCGATTCGAATTGCCGCATGCTTTGGAACACCACTGGACGTTGTCGAGCCTTGCGGCTTCCCCTGGCGTGCGAAGGACATCGAACGCGTGGCCCTCGACTATAAGGCTGAGCTCTCGCGCCACGCGGATTTTCCGACCTTTCGAACGCAAAGGCCTGGTCGACTTGTGCTTTTAACAACAAAAGCAGCGACGCCTTACACGGCGGTATCCTATCAGGAGGACGACCTTCTGCTGATCGGCCAAGAAAGTGCCGGCGTTCCGGACGCCATCCATGCGGCAGCCGACGAGCGCGTGTTGATCCCGATGGCGAACAACGCCCGCAGCCTCAACCTCACCGTCGCGGGCGCTGTCGTCTTGTCTGAGGCGCTTCGGCAACTCGATGCGGGAAAATAAGGTGAAGCCCGCATTTCATCGGTTAACCGATAACGCCTAAGCGCAAGGATATGGACACGCTCGAAACCAGGAAAAACCGCGCGAGCGCGTGGTTCAAAAGCCTGCAACACGAAATGATCAGCGCCTTTGAGCGCCTTGAGGACAACGCTGATCCATCGCTTTATGGTGAGGTCGACCCGGGCCGGTTTGAACGCGAAGACTGGATGCGTGGTCCAGGACAAGGCGGCGGAACGATGGCAATGCTTCGCGGCCGCGTGTTCGAGAAAGCGGGCATCCACACATCAGAAGTCTTTGGCGAATTTTCCCCAGAGTTTCGAAAAGAGATCCCGGGCGCGGAGGACGATCCAAGGTTTTGGGCAGCAGGGATCAGCCTGATTGCGCACACCCGCAACCCTCACGCCCCAGCGGCTCACATGAACACCCGCTTTGTGGTGACCACCAAGGCATGGTTCGGCGGCGGCGGCGACCTCAATCCTATGATGGATGCGTATCGATCTGCCAACCATGACGACACGCGCGCGTTCTTGGCTGCGATGCGAGACGCTTGCTCGGCAAGCCCATCAGGCGATTTCGACGCCTGGAAAGCTTGGTGCGACGAGTATTTCTTCCTGCCCCACCGCAATGAGCATCGCGGAGTGGGCGGCATTTTCTATGATCGCCTCGATACAGGGGATTGGGATGCCGACTTTGCGGTGACACAAGCGGTAGGGCAGCAGTTTTTGTCGGCCTACCCTGCCCTCGTCGCCCAACGGATGAACGAACCCTGGACGCAGGACGACCGCGAGGAACAGATGTTCCGTCGCGGCCGGTATGCCGAATTCAATTTGCTCTACGACCGCGGCACGACGTTCGGGCTCAAAACCGGCGGCAACGTGCAATCGATTCTTTCAAGCCTACCGCCCATTGCGACGTGGTCTTGAGGCGTCCGATCAGTAATCTGAATCGTCGCCGCGAATACCGCTCAAGCCGCTGAACATGGTCAGAATGCCCAGCACCAGCGTGCCGTAAGCGCCAAGGCCAATCACCCCAAAATCGATGCCGCCCGCCTGCATCATGCCCATCAGCATGGTGCCAAAGGTTCCGATACCGGTCATACCGGCCGCAACCACCGTGATGCTGGTGAGACGGCCAAGGACGGGTAGCAAGCCGATCAGAGACAGAACCGCTGACGCAGCGCCAAATAGGATCGTGTAGCCAACAAGTTCATTGAACAGCTCACCCTTTGGCTTGCACGTCTCCACCGAGAAATCGAAATCGAGCGCGCAATCGACCGTGGCTGGCGCAAGATCATAACCGTTCACAGAATTGCCGTTCCCGTCAGCCATCCATGGTCCCATGAGCGCGACAGCGGCCAGCGCGAGCGGAAGCAATATTCTTATCATTGTTCGAGGTCCCCTAGACTCTGACCATTCCTTAACAGTTTATTAACACGGAGAAAACCTCAGAGATCATCGCGAGGGGCAGCAAACGACTTCGATAGGCTTGAGGTGCCGTCCGCCAACGCGCGGTGCCGCGCGATGCTTCTATCCTGCAGCGTCGTGACGGCGTGTCTGATGGCGTGAAGATGGTCTTCGAGGGCGCGGGTCTGCTCGTGCAACGACTGAAGTTGCTGACAGAGTTTTGGATCAATCGGCGGCCGAGGGTCATTGGCAGGCGACGGGATCGATAAGCGATCTGTCGCTATTTCAGGGAAAGAGAACCGGCGTGTCGGTTTGATTGTGGATCGCAGCACAGGCTTCTTCGCCAGATGCGCTGCCACGTCGTCGATCGGGACACGCGCATTTTCGGCGCGCACCCGATCAAGCTGCACAACACCAAAGTCCTCCGCATGGACTTCGGAGCGCCCATTTTCGATCGCCCGGTGGATGGCGTCATCAAAAAGACTGCCAATCGCTCCGATGAGACCGCCGCTCTGTTGGTAGAGGATGCTGATGGCTTCATGGCTGAAGGACAGTGCGTGTCCGTCGGTGGCCATTTCGGCGGAAAGAACAGCGGAGGCGACCCGCCGGGTCTCTCCCTCTGTCAGCGCCTCGAGCGGAAAACGCTCCATCAAATGAAGAGCACGGCGCAGGTCAGCCCCCTGCCAATGGTCGAGGTCCGCCGTCATGATCAAATGGATCCCTTGGCCGGCCAGATCGAGCTGTTCGTCCAGTTCCAAAAGATCAGCAAGAAGACCATCAGGGCCCTCGTGCATGTTCGCAATCAGCACAAAGACGGGTTCGCCGGCCCCTGCGCGGTCCTCTGCAAAATCGGTTAATGCCCCCACCGCATCAGCGGGCTGGACTGGACGATGGCCGAAGGCGAGCAGGATGTCTTCCGCCGCACGATCGGCATGCAGCCAACCTGCTTCCAAGATCGCAACAGACAAGGGGTTGAGACCACGATGGCGCAGCCATGCACGGACGGCGGTCGATTTTCCGGAGCCAAGCGGTCCAGAGACCAAAAGTGGCGCAGGAGCCTCGTCCCAATATTGGTCAAGTCGTGCGTGTAACGCTTCCCAACCGGCGAAGGAAAAAAGAAAACCTCGAGCCCTAGCTTCAGCAAAGGGCGCTGCGCTGTCACCAAGCTGCACCCTCGCCATATGCTCTCCCGGTCAGAAACTCCAACGCGCGCCGAACGACACGCTGTTCTCTTGGAATTCAAGGAGCGTGCCATTGAAGAGGCTGGAGACATCCTGATCGGGATCATTGTCTCGTCTGAGGTAGCGGTAGGTCCCAGTGATCGCGAGCGAACGGCTCAGCGTATAATCGAATGTCAGCTGGCCCGAGGTCTCACGGGTTTCAAGGTCTGTGTCCGTCCCATCAATGGTGAACAAACCATTCTGCGTGATCACGTGGTCTGCTGCTGCTGTCAACGTTAAACGCCGATTGATCCGTCGACGGAACGAGCCTGATACGCGCGTTTGATCGTTGCCGCGATTAATGTTCTCTTGTTCGATATCGTCGTCCCGGCGAGCTTGGCCTTGCAGGGTAAAGCTGTTGCGGCCGTATTGGCCAACAAGGCCGATTTGAACGCGGGTGGATGGCCGGCCGTTGCCGCCGGCAAAGGTAACCGACTGAAGGTCCGAAACCGCGAAATTAACGCGGCTCGCGAGCTCGTTGGGGCTGAGGTCCGACGACGTGGCGGCCGCCCTTTCGATAAAACCAAGGCTTTGCGAGTTACGAAAGAGATTGTTGTTCTGCTGATCCTGCAGGCTCGATGAGAGCACCCGGGCGACCTCGCCACTTAGCCGGAGCCTCGGGGTGATCTCATAGTCAATGCTACCGTCGATCTGGGTTCCGTTATAGCGCTCGCCGACGCCAGCCGTCAGTGCCATGCGTAAATTGGGGTTGTAGCTGAATCCCACACGGAAATACGTACCGGAAATGTCGTCGCCATCTGCCTCACCGAGGGTTTCAGCATCTACGTCTGTGCCCTGAGGGTCTTCGAACTCATTGTCGATTTCATCATAACCAATCTCACCATCAAGGGTCAGATTGGGACGAACCTGCCAAAACATGGCGAGAGAGCCCGATGCTTGTTCGAGGGTTTGCGAGGCAAAGAGTTCTGAATCGTCCTCTTCGAACCGGCGGACAAATCCAGCAAACCTCAACTCAAGGCCACCAAGAAGGTTCCCGGTGGTGTAAGCTGCCAACACTTCGTTGCTGATGCTGTCATTAACAGCTGACTGCCCTTGGATCTGTTCGGAATCGATCGTCTCGTCGAGCACAATGACCGAGGAATTGCGGTACCGGAGCTCGATCTCTTGACCCTGATCAAAGCGCGTCAGGTAGACGGGGCTAGCGAAGACACCAAAAAGCACTGCTTCATTCGTATCCTGACCAGGTGCAGCGGCTGCCAACTCATTGCCCGCAAAGATTGACTGCTCCTGCATGAAGCCGCCAGCTTCCAAAAAGAAATGATCCTCGACCACTTCATAGGCCGCAAAGGCACTCAGATTGGGATCGTAGAAAGTCTGATCAAAATTCCGGTCACCGATTGATCCCGTCAGCCCATCCGTGACGGCAAAGTCTGGCAGATCCGCATTCGCTTGGTCGCTGTATCGATCAGCAACCCCAACCTCCTGAAAATAGGTGCCAACCGTCGCGGAGCCCCTAACAATCGCTTCGATCCGCTTACGTTTGATAATCGACTGACCATTCAGGGTCATCGACATGAAATGGTTGCTGAGGGGATCAACCTCCACCGTGTCGGTCACCGGGAGAATCGCCTGGACCACTGAGCCATCGTCGAGCGTTACATCAGTCAGCGCCGTGAGCGCGACGCCACTGGAGTCTAAAAGCCGGCGCTCATAAAGTCCGTCGTCAAACCGTGCGTAATTATCCGTATAGTTATAAGCGGTTTCAACCGACCAACGATTGACGACAATCGACCGTGGCGCGATATCGAAATCATCCGGACCTTGGGCGAAAGCGGTATCTGTTGAGAAAGCGAAAGCCCCCGCTCCCGCGGTGATCAGCAAAGCCTTTTTCATGGGCGCACCTTCCACCCGGGACAAGCCGTCCCGACGCGTCATCAAAAGACCGATTCCGGGATCAAGATTACGTCACCGGGCTGCAGCGGCACATCGGCGCTAACATCACCGTCACGAAGAAGGTCCCCAAGTCGCAGCCGATAGGTTTTCTTGTCTGCCCCGCGTCCACGAATGAGTTTCGACCGGTTACCAGCAGCGAACTCTGTCAGCCCACCGACAGCGATCATGACATCAAGTGTGGTCATGCCAGCCTGGTACGGAATGGCGCTCGGCTGCTGTGCTTCGCCCAGCACGCGGACCTGTTGATCAAAGGTCGATGAAAACCCGCTAACGATCACCGTTACTTGCGGTGTACGGACATATTCCGCCAGCGCACCTTCCAAATCAGAAGCGAGCTGTGCGGGAGACTTACCGGCCGCATTGATGTCCTCGACGAGCGGCGTCGAAATTCGGCCATCAGGCCGAACGCTGACTTGCGTCGAAAGCTCAGGCGCGCGCCAGACGAAGATTTCAAGATCATCATAGGCGCCGATTTTATAATCGGGGTATTCCTGCTCCGCGAGAAAACTGGCGTCGACACCTTCGCGCGGTGCGGCCTCAAGCCGTTCACCAAAAGGGTTCAATGCGCAGGCCGATAGAACCACCGCACCGAAAAAAGCCAAACCAAAAAACCGCAACATTTGAACCCGCATCAAAGCATCCTCCTTACAACCCGCAACAGAATGCAGCGGCACATCTTGTGCGCTGATTCAGTCGTCGCGGTGGACTTTCTCACGCCGCTCATGACGCTCTTGCGCCTCAAGGGACAAAGTGGCGGTCGGCCGCGCTTCTAAGCGCTGCAAGGAAATCGGGTCGCCGGTTTCCGTGCAATAACCATATTCACCTTCATCAATCCGGCGGATCGCCGAATCGATCTTCGCGATGAGCTTCCGCTGCCGATCCCGGGTCCGCAGTTCGAGCGCATGGTCAGTCTCTGACGACGCACGATCAGTGGGGTCAGGCGCGTGCAATGTGGCATCCTTCATTTCAGCCAGCGTATCGCGGCTTTGTTGAAGGATATCAGCCTTCCAATTCAGAAGCTTACGCCGAAAATAATCGAGCTGCCGTTCGTTCATGAACGGCTCGTCGTCGCTCGGGCGGTAGTCCTGTGTATCCGTGACAGCCACGGCTGCCTCCTGCTTCCTTGCCCTGCACCCTATGCCGGTCAGGTTCGACCCGCATGTCGGCCAGCCATTAACGACCTCAATCGATCAGAACAACCGTCTCGCGATCTCGCCTGCTCTTGTCGCGTTTCACCCTTCAAGTCTGGTTAAAATGATGATCAAAGCGACAGGCCGTGCTAGGGTGACGACGGTGTGATGGGGATTGACCATGCGGATTGGGCAAAACGGACTTTCGCTGATCAAGGATTTCGAAGGCCTTGAGCTCGAAGCTTATCAAGACATCGTAGGCGTCTGGACCATTGGCTACGGCCACACGGACCACGCCGGACCGCCCGAGGTGACGCCAGGGCTGACAATCACCGCGGAAGAAGCGGAAGATATTCTCCGCAACGACCTCGGCCAATACGAAAACGCCGTCACCAAGGCCGTGAAGGTCGAAATCACGCAAAACATGTTCGATGCGTTGGTGTCGATCACCTACAATATCGGCGTCAATGGCATGAAGGGGTCGACCTTCATCAAGCGCCTCAATGCCAAGAACTACACTGGCTGCGCTGAAGCCATGCAGTGGTGGAACAAAGCCGGTGGCCAGGTTGTCTCGGGCCTCAAACGTCGTCGCGAAGCCGAAGCTGACCTCTTCTTGCAAGGTTACAGCGACGATGATTTGACCGAAGCCGATTCCGCGCAAGTCCGCGGCAGCACTCTTGAGGAAAACTCGCCGCGCCGAAGCAATTTGGGCAGCTCTCGGACCGTCCAAGGCTCTGGCGTTGCTGGTTTCTCGGGTGCGGTCGCGGCTGGCGCTGCCGTTTTCGATTCAGAAGAAACGAGCAGCGCGAGCGCAGACAGCACAGCCGCGCCCGCTGAACCGGCCGACACCCAAACTCCTCCAGCTGACCCAGACACCTCGGATAACCCTCTCGACAGCATCGATTTCGGCGATCTTGAGAACACCTCCGGAGAGGATATTGTCGGGGCGTTGCGGGACGGGTCCGAGGCGCTTCGCGATGTCCATGAAGGCGTGAGCGATGGTTCACTCAGCGATGTACCGGCTTTTTATTCGGCGATCCGCGCTGAAAACCTGTACGAGGCGATCATCATCGTCGCCGGTGTGATCGCTGTCATTGCCGCGATATCGATTTTCTATGCGCGTGTTGACGACTGGAACCAACACAAACGCTAGGCGCTCCGCGTGGTCGCGACCCATTCATCGTCTTCCTGAACTTCGCGTTCGAACATCAGGAAGTCATAATAGCCGCAGCGTTTTTGCGTGGGGAAATCCCGGCAGATCTCGGGCCGGGCTTCGTAAATGGTGCATCCCCGAGTCTCTGTATCGAGAAACCGGCAAACGGAGCCGAAATGCTCATCCCATTTGTGGCGGAGCACCCTCGGCGTCTCCGCGTCACCCTTTTTGGTGAAACGAGACTTCGCTTCTTTCTTGGTCAGGCCAAAGTGTTTGGCGAGCCGTTTTTGGTCATCATCATCACAAGGAATATGCTCGTAAGAACAGCAATAAGCGGGGCATTTGATGCAGTCGTACTTGATCGTCATAGCCTTTGGGTTCATCCGCATTGATCTTTGGAAGTGCCCGCCGCCAATGACAAGGACCTCGCCATGATCCGCCGCTATGCCCGTCCCGCTATGACCGAGCTTTGGAGCGATGCCACGAAATTCCGCATTTGGTTCGAGATCGAAGCCTATGCCGCCGAGGCCATGGCAAAGCTTGGCGTGATCCCCGAACAAGCTGCAAAAACTGTCTGGGAAAAGGGTTCGAAGGCAGAATTTTCTGTCGAACGAATCCACGAGATCGAGGCCGAAACCAAGCACGACGTCATCGCCTTCCTCACGCACCTGGCTGAGCATGTCGGCGATGACGCGCGCTTTGTGCACCAGGGCCTGACGAGTTCCGATATTCTGGACACAACACTTTCGGTTCAGCTGGCTCGCGCGTCTGATCTATTGATGGAGGGGATGGAGCGGGTCCTCGCTGCCCTGAAGACGCGTGCGGAAGAACACCGCTATACACTGACGATCGGTCGCAGCCATGGAATTCACGCCGAACCCACCACCTTTGGGGTTAAACTTGCGGGCTTCTACGCCGAATTCGACCGCGGTCTCGCGCGTCTCAAAACGGCACGGGAGGAGATTGCCACCTGCGCCCTCTCCGGCGCGGTCGGTACCTTTGCGAATGTCAGTCCCGAGGTTGAAACCTATGTCGCCGGAAAACTGGGGCTTACGCCTGAACCCGTGTCCACCCAGGTGATCCCACGCGATCGGCATGCAGCATTTTTTGCGACCCTTGGCGTCATCGCCTCATCGGTTGAGCGGCTCGCCACCGAAATTCGGCATATGCAGCGTACCGAAGTTCTGGAGGCCGAAGAATTTTTCTCTAAAGGACAGAAGGGCTCATCGGCGATGCCGCATAAGAGAAATCCCGTCTTGACCGAGAATTTGACGGGTCTCGCGCGCCTCGTTCGTTCAGCGGTTGTGCCGGCTATGGAGAATGTTGCGCTGTGGCACGAGCGGGATATTAGTCACTCGTCGGTCGAGCGCGGCATCGGCCCTGATGCAACAACCCATCTGGACTTTGCGTTGCATCGCCTTGCGGGCGTGGTCGAAAATCTCGTGGTGCATACGGATAATATGCAAAAGAACGTCGACCGCTTGCACGGCCTTGTTTTCTCTCAACGGGTTTTGCTTGCCCTCACCCAGTCAGGGGTGAGCCGCGAAGATTCCTATCAGCTCGTGCAACGCAACGCGATGAAGGTCTGGGAAGAAGGCGCAGATTTCATCAGCCTGCTGAAGGAAGATGGCGATGTGACCGCCGCCCTGTCGGCGCCTGAGATCGAGGCGCTCTTCGACATGGCTTATCATACCAAACATGTCGATGCGATTTTTGACCGCGTCTTTAACGACTAATCAGGACAGTCACTATCGACTTCGGCGTGTGCAATCGACCAGGAACGCAAGCGCCACGAGACCCGAGTATGCCAAGAGCGCTGTTTGGGCAAAAGCTTCAATCGATTGGTCATCTGGCGGCGGGACTTGTCCTATCGCCTGCATCACCAACATGGCGATCATCAATAAAGCCAGCGTTAGTTGGCCCAAAACGCCTTTGGGTGTCGTCGCACGCAGGTATATTATCAGCCCTAAGAACAATAACCCAATTTCCAAGGCCTGCGAGAAGGCCTGGTAGCGCCATAAGCCGAAACCAAACTTTGGATCACCATAAAGAAGCGGCAGATCCTGTGTATGCACGACCAGGTCCAACACCCAATGAGATGTGACGGCAAAAGCCACGATAGCGCCCGCCGCCCAGCGCCTCGGTGGGCGCGCAACAGCGACGTAGACAAGCGCCAAGACCGCCGACCATACCACGGTGGCAACGACACTATGCGAGTACGGCATAAAATAGAGATCGAGATGAGAAGCGGGGAGGAAATTTGGCACCACCCGTGCGCCTTCAATACCCAATAGAATAAAGACAGCCCACAAATAATCGGCGAACTGCACAGCAAAAAAGAGGAACCACAAAGGCACCTGACCGACCAAATTTCGCGCGCCGAAGGCCGCCGCATAGTGTCCCACGAACATGCTGATGTTCCTCCCTTTTTTTCGGGAGAGTATGACGGAAACTGCTCACCGTAACAAGCGCCGTGCCTTAAGCCTGTGACGGTCAATCTTTCGTCAGCCATTCGGGCAAAAGACTATCTTTGCCACGCTGGTAGTAGTCTAGCGAGCCTTTGATTTTGGCATAATGGGTGACACGCCCGCGCCGATCAAAAATCAGTGTCGCCAAGATCAGCTTTAATACATAATTCTTGATCTTTCGGCGCAGCCATTTTTTGTCGCGCCCATTGAGGTGCATGTGTTTATAGGCGCTACCCTTGGCCATGTATTCATGCCTGAATTTCAAATAGGGGATAGACGGATCAACGTTCGTTCCACCTATATGATGGGCATACAAACCTTCAACTCGAAGAATACCGAAACCATGGGCGAGGATACGCTGACAAAGCTCATTGTCTTCGCCATACATAAAAATGTTCTCGTCAAAAAAGCCAGTCTCACGCCAAACATCCATCCGCCCCATAAGAAACGCGCCCAGGACAAACTTGGTGGCGGTGACCTGCTGCTGCTCAACGGGCAGTGATGGTTTTTCGTTGAAAGTGAGCTCTGGACTGAGGAAATGGTGATCCGTACTCTGGGAAATTTCGAGTAAGCGATCGATCACGCCATCGGTGAGCCGGGCATCAGGATTGAGAAGGAGCGCAAAGTCAGTCGTACATCGGCGAAGACCAATATTGTTGGCTCGGCCGAATCCTTGATTGAGGTCATTGCGGATCAATTCTACATTGGGATGGTCATCCGCCCACGCCTGAACCATGGAAGGCCCCTCATCGGTGCTGGCATTATCAATCACCAGCACCTTGAGGTCATTAGGAACAGAGCGCAGGCAATCACCAATCACCTCCGCACTGTTGTAGGTGACGATGATCACGGTGATCGGCCTTGTCACTGGATCCCTTTCCCCGCCAGTTATGCGTGCCTAAACGATAGTTCGCCGGCGTTAGGCCGTGATGCCGCCATCGACATTGTACTGAGAGCCCGTGATAAAGTTTGATTCATCGGAGGCAAGAAATGTCGCTAACGCTGCGACATCGTCAGGCTCACCCAATCGGCGCATAGGGATTTGTTTGATCAGCGCAGCTTCGCCCTCTTCCTGGCTACCGCGGAGGTCGATCATCGGATCAAGGATCGGCGTGCGGGTAAAAACCGGGTGAATAGAGTTACAGGTAATCTGCATACGTGCACGCGCGCAATGAAGGGCGATGGACTTTGACATCATGGCGACGCCTGATTTCGCGACGTTATAGGCCAGGAAATTTCCATCGGCGACCTGTCCGGCAACTGATGAAATAATAATAATCGACGCAGGCTGACTTTCCTTCAGGTAAGGCATCGCCGCCTGCGTGCCGATAAAGACCGAATCCATATCGATGGCACAGACATTGCGATAGGTTTCGTAAGTCTCGGTTTCAATGTTCCCGAAACTGCCAATCCCCGCGTTGTGGACAAGGATATCGATGCCGCCCATTTCCTCATTGGCAGCAGCAAGAGCAGCAGACCAAGCTTCTTCGTTGGTCACATCATGTTCGATGCCAGCGGCGGCGCCAATGCCCTCGGCAGCGGCGGCCACTTTATCCGTCTGAACATCAGTCAGCGTGACATCGGCCCCCTCACCCATGAACATTTTGCCCATGGCCAGGCCAAGGCCTTGCGCGCCGCCCGTGATGAACGCTTTTTTTCCTTTGAGTCGATCAGCCATAGTCCGTGCACCTTTTATATCGTTGGCTGCATTACTAGCACGGCAATTGCCAAAAGAGGAAGCCAGCAGTTCGCTCGACGTTATCAGCCGCCGTTGGCGGCGGTGGCCTCGAGCTCGAATTGACGAAGTTCAACCGCCAATTGCTGGAACCGGGACTCTGAAGCGTTCCACCGATTGAGGCTCGCATAACACTTATGCTCGCGTTGGTTGTTGGCATGCATGCAGCGTTGATGCGCCTTGCAGCTGGAGACAACACTGCGATAGCCCGCATCGACCTCTGCGTCATACTTGTTCATCAGCGTCCGAAGCTCGTAGGTCTTATAGACGTTCATATTGGTACGAGCACCGCTGGTGGCGATGCCGAAATTCTCGTTGCCATAAGCGATTGCCGCCGCAATGCGCGACGAAGTGTCAGACATCTGCGTGAGTTGAGCCTCAAGACCAGGCGTTTCGCAAACCCGATCCGCCGCCTCCAGCCCCATCGGATCTTGGTTCACCGACACGCATCCAGCGATCACAAAAAGCGCAGCTGCGCCAATAACATATTGCATTATGATACCCCCTAGGATGCACTCGACTTACAGAACGTAGGCACACGCTCCAAGGGAACTTTACAGCTGACTTGAAGGCCCAGCGGGCAAAAAGAAGCCTACGGGGCGGCGGCCCTTTCTTCTGCCTCAAAGTTCTTTGCAACGGCCACTTTGTCCGTCTGGACATCAGTCATCGCAACGTATCAGCGCTGTCTTGGGTGCAACATGCGGCACTGGCAATGCCATTTTGGTCTGGTGGCCTTGGATCAACCGGCGCCCAGTTCGTCAAGCGCTTGCGCAAAGGCTTTGTCCATTTCAGCACGGATCTCGGTGTCGCTGACGTCGGCTTCAGGCAGGTCGCCGCGCAGCTTTTGAAAAACGTCCTCGTCACCTGGTTCAGTGAGATCTGCACGGATAACGCTTGAGGAATACGCCTCCGCATCGTCTCCGGTTTTGCCGAGTTTTTCGGCAGCCCAGGCGCCAACAATTTTATTCCGGCGGGCCTCAACCTTGAAGGTCATCTCCTGATCGTTGGAGAACTTGGCCTCAAACTGTTTCCGGCGGTCTTCAAAAGTCGTCATGATCCACTCATTTCCAAGGTGTTGAAGGCTCCTCCTAAGCGTCTCATCACGCGCGTCAAAGCGCTTTGCGACCAGGTCAGAGACGTGTTAGCAGCCCGTTCTCTCGGCGCGCTTCGATGGTCCCAATCTCCATCCGCGCGCCTTCGTGTTTTGAAGGAGCCAATGCATGGCCCGCGGCAAGCAAGTTTATGAAGGCAAGGCCAAGATCCTTTATGAGGGTCCAGAGCCGGGCACCTTGATCCAGTTTTTCAAGGATGACGCCACCGCCTTCAACAACAAGAAACACGCCGTCCTTGAGGGCAAAGGCGTGCTGAACAATCGCATTTCCGAGTTTGTTATGTTGGGTCTCGAGCGGATTGGCATTCCGACCCATTTTATCAAGCGCATTAATATGCGCGAGCAGCTGATCCGCCATGTCGAGATTATCCCGCTTGAGGTGGTGGTCCGGAACGTGGCTGCTGGCTCGATTTGCACACGGCTTGGCTTGAAAGAGGGTGAGCCGCTGCCCCGCTCGGTTGTCGAGTTTTACTTTAAGGACGATAAGCTAGGCGATCCGATGGTGTCCGAAGACCATATCACCGCCTGGGGATGGGCAAGCCCGCAAGAGATCGATGAAATGATGGCCTATGCCCTCCGGGTAAACGACTATCTTTCTGGCCTTTTTGCTGCCGCCCATATTCGTCTGATCGACTTCAAACTTGAGTTTGGTCGTCAGTATGAGAACGATATGATGCGCCTTATTCTGGCCGACGAAATCAGCCCCGACGGCTGTCGCCTTTGGGATCTCCAATCGGGCGAAGTGATGGACAAGGATCGCTTCCGAAAAGACCTCGGCAACGTTGTCGAAGGCTATCGTGAGGTCGCCCGCCGGTTAGGTATCTTGCGCAATGACGACACACCGGGAGATAGCTCCGGACCCGTCCTTGTGAGCTCCAAATAGGGCCAATTGATCATGAAGGTTCGCGTGTTCGTTACCCTCAAAAATGGTGTCCTCGATCCTCAAGGCAAGGCGATCGAGGGCGCGCTCCATGGTCTTGGCTTCGACGGTGCACAGAACGTCCGTCAGGGAAAGATGATTGAGCTCGACATCACCAACGCCTCCGATGCGTCAGATGCGGAAGGTAAAGCGAAGGAAATGTGCGATCGCCTTCTTGCCAACCCTGTGATGGAAAGCTATCGGATCGAAGTTCTCGGCGCTGCCTAAAGGCGGCTTCGTTACTCAGCGTTTTCAGCGACTTGTACGGGAAGCTCCTGCCCATAACGGCGGAACGTGCGATAGGTATCGCGGTACCATTGGCTGTCTGGATAATTGTGGCCGAGGATCGCTGCGTGACGGCGGGCTTCGCCATAGAGGCCGAGCTCAAGATAGGCTTCGACCATTCGGTGCAGCGCTTCTTCTGTGTGCAGCGTTGTTTGGTAGTTCTGCAGCACGTTGTTAAATCGACCAATGGCCGCCACGTGCTGGTTACGACGCAAATACCAACGCCCGATGTCCATCTCTTTGCCAGCGAGGTGGTCACGGGTGAGATCGAGCTTCAACTGAGCATCCCGCGCGTATTCACTATCAGGATAACGTCTGATGACATCAGTAAGCGCTGTTGAGGCCTGGCGCGTGACCTCTTGGTCGCGCTCAACGTCACGGATCCGCGCATAATAATTCATGGCACGGAGATAATAGGCGTAGCCTGCGTCTTTGTTGCCTGGGTGAATGGCCAAGAACCGATCAATCGTGGCGAGCGATTCATCATAATCATTGGTCTCGTACTGGACGAAGGCTGTCATCAGCATCGAACGACGCGCCCATGGCGAGTAAGGGTGCTGCCGTTCGACTTCAGCAAAATACCCAATCGCGTCGTCGTAGCGGCGCTTCTTGGCTGCCTCCGCACCCAATTCGTAAAGAATTTCCACAGGCTGCTCGACATAGGCGAAACGGTCCGTGCCTTGCCGTTTGCTGCCGCATGCAGCGACGACCAAGAGCATGGCGCCAAAAACAGCCCAAGACGGTTTCATATCCATCACATCAAACCTTATCGATCTCGCCGGCAGCGCCAGCTTCTAAGGGTAGACTAGACGGAATGCAAAAAACGTGGCGTGAACAGTTCTCAAGCCGATGCTGCCACGCGCTCAGCGTCATAAGCAGCCTGCTCAACGCTATGATCGGCAAGCGCGGACGCAAGCGCCGTGTTGAGCGTGTGGCCGGGCTTATAAGCCGTGATTTTGCAGCCGAGCGGTGCGCCTAAGAGGTAAAGGTCACCCACCAAATCCAGTGCCTTGTGACGAACAAATTCTTTGTCCATCCGCAGACCACCTTCATTAATAATGCCATCATTGCCGACAACGATCGCGTTATCGAGCGACCCGCCCTGGCAAAGCCCCATGGCTTTCATCGCTTCGACTTCTTGCAAAAGACAGAAGGTCCGCGCCTCCGCCACTTCGCGAAGAACCGTATCGCGATCGCCTTCGATCAGAACTCTTTGGGTGCCAATGCTGGGGTGATCGAAGGAGATGGTCACATCAAGGATCACATCCACCATCGAGTCCTCAGGAAGCGGCTCTGCCACCGCCCAACTGGCGCCCCGCGCCACCATCACCCGGCCTTTTGGTGCAATCGCGTCGACGGTTCTGGCCATCACACGCACACCAACATGTTGAAGAACCTCAATGAAAGGCGCGGAAGAACCATCGAGAATAGGGATCTCCGGCCCACTCACCGAAATCTTGGCGTCAGTGATGCCGAGCATCGCAAAGGCCGCCATGAGGTGCTCAACCGTTGAGATGGAGACGCCTGCATGGTTGGTCAGAACAGTGCCGAGTTGTGTCTTTGTAACCAGTGCAGGGTCCGCTTTGATGGTCCGCTGCGCCTCAGGTTGGGAAAGATCTGAACGGACAAAAGTGATGCCCTCGCCCGCCTCAACCGGTTCGATAACGAGCTCAGCGACGACGCCGGAATGCAAGCCAATGCCTGATAAACACGCAGTTTCAGCCACCGTTGCGGCTGCCGTCATATCATTGGCTGGTTCGTCAAACATGCTCTGCACCCTAAACCTAGGATATGACATATGAATGGATAACGGTGCACCGCGAAATGACGGGTTGTTTCCCGCTGTTACAGTTTTCCAGATCAGCTCACTCGACGGTCACCGACTTCGCAAGGTTCCGCGGTTGATCGACATCGGTCCCTTTCAGCACCGCGGTGTGGTAAGCCAAGAGCTGAATAGGTGCCGCGTAGACCAGCGGCGCGAGCATCGGATCGACCTCCGGCAGCGCAAAGCTTCCAAGCAACTGGTCATCCGCGGCGGCCCGCTTGATCCCCTCTTTTGATGAAAGAAGAACACAGCGTCCGCCCCTGGCGATCACCTCATGCATGTTCGAGAGGGTCTTCTCAAAGTGCTTGTCAGGCGGCGCAATGACGATGACGGGCACTTGCTCGTCGACCAGCGCGATCGGTCCGTGTTTCAGCTCACCCGCCGCATAGCCCTCGGCGTGGATGTAGCTGATCTCTTTGAGCTTGAGGGCTCCCTCCATCGCCAGCGGGAAACTCAGGCCACGCCCGAGATAGAGAACATCCGATGCCGGCACGATTTCGTGGGCAAGCTCGACGATTGCATGGCCATGGGCGAGCACCTCGCCGATGAGCCGCGGTAACGCATAGAGCTCATGCACCAAACGCGCTTCCTCTTCGGCGGAAAGCACACCGCGCGCCCGTCCTGCGCTGATGGCGAGACATGCCAAGGTCGCAAGTTGGCAAGTGAAGGCTTTGGTGGAGGCGACGCCGATCTCTGGACCCGCTTTGATCGGAAAGAGCGCATCGGCCTCACGGCCCATGGTCGATTCCATTACGTTGACCACAGCGCCGACATGCACCCCGGCCTTTTTCGCATCGCGCATGGCAGCGAGCGTATCCGCCGTCTCCCCCGACTGGCTGATGAAGAGAGCCGCATCACCTTCTGTATAGGGAACATCCCGGTAGCGTAGTTCCGATGCGATATCAATCTCCACCGGCAAGCGGGCCCAGGTTTCGAACCAATATTTCGACACCAAGCCTGCAAGGTAAGCTGTTCCGCAGGCCGACAATGTCAGTCGCTGCATTCGCACAAAGTCGACCGCCGATGGGGGGACTGTCACTGTTTCTGAATTGGGGTCGAGGTAGTTGGCGAGGGTATGCGCCACCACTTCGGATTGTTCTTCGATTTCCTTCGCCATGAAGTGACGATGGCGGCCCTTGCCCACCAAGACCGAAGACGCATCGGACAACACTTCTGGCCGGTTCGCCAGCTGACCTTCGCTGTTGAGGATCTCTGCACCTTCAAGGGTCAGTCGCGCCCAATCACCTTCCTCCAAATAGCTGATCCGACGCGTGAACGGCGCAAGCGCCAACGCATCCGAACCAATATACATCTCACCGTCGCCATGGCCGATCGCCAGCGGGCTGCCGCGGCGCGCGCAATAAAGCGCCTGCGGCTCGGACGAGAACACCACCCCAAGGGCGAACGCACCCTCGAGTTGGCTCAGCATTGCGCGGAATGCCTCTCGGGCATCGCCCTTGGCAAGAAGCTCCATTTCGAGAAGACGGGCCACCACCTCTGAATCAGTTTCTGATTCAAAGATCACACCGGCATCCAAGAGATTTTTTTTCAGATCACTGAAATTCTCGATAATGCCATTATGAACGATCGCCAGAATATCACCGCCATGGGGATGAGCGTTGTCTTCGGTGGGACGCCCATGGGTTGCCCACCTCGTATGGCCAATGCCCACAGTACCTGGCAACGGTTCCTCTCGGAGACGCTCCTCTAGGGCGGCTAATCGCCCAACAGCGCGGCGACGCATCACAGCATCGCCATTAATCGCGGCGACACCGGCACTGTCATAACCGCGATATTCTAGTCTTTTCAATGCATCAACAAGGCGATCCGCAACGGGCTTTGTACTGATAATACCAACTATACCGCACATGGGTTAGTCATCTCCATTCCGCTTTCGGAAGGTGATCGCCCAACCTTCCTTGGTCATTTGCCGCCCCCTGGCGACCGACAGTGCATCGTCGGGCACTGACTTGGTGATCACCGAGCCCGAACCTGTGAACGCGCCCTTACCGATCGTGACCGGTGCCACCAGGCTCGCATTTGAACCAATGAAAGCGTCTTCGCCAATCAACGTTTTATGCTTGTTGTAACCGTCATAGTTACAGGTGATGGTTCCCGCACCAATATTGGTGCGTGCACCGATTTCTGCGTCACCAAGGTAAGTGAGGTGACCCACCTTCACCTCCTCACCCAAGATCGCCTTCTTGGTCTCGACAAAATTGCCAACCTTCGCGCCTTGCCCCAACACGGTCCCCTCGCGCAGACGGGCAAAGGGGCCAGCTGATGCCGTTTTTTCGAGGGTGGTGCCTTCAAGGTGGCTAAACGCCTTGATCTCTGTCTTTGGCGCGAGCGTCACACCGGGGCCAAAGACGACGTTGGGATGGATTACTGCATCTTGGCCAATGACAGTATCGTGAGAAAAATAGACCGTGTCTGGATCAATGAGCGTCACGCCGCTCAGCATCACCTCGCGGCGGCGCCGAGCCTGAAAAATCGCTTCGGCAGCAGCGAGTTCAGTTCGGTCGTTAACACCTAAGACTTCGTCCTCAGACCCAGTGACCGTCGCCAATGCCTCACCGCCAGCGGAGGCGAGGCCAATAAGATCGGTGAGATAATACTCACCCTTGGCGTTCTCGTTGGTGATTTTGGGCAAGTAGCTGCGCAGCGCACTGCTCGAGATCGCCATCACGCCAGAATTGCAAAGCGTGATGGTCAGCTCTTCAGGACTGGCGTCCTTGGCTTCGACAATGCGCTCAAGCTTTCCATCAGACCCCAGAACAAGCCGCCCATAGGGCCCGGGCGCGTCTGTTTCAAACCCGAGGACGGCAATAGCCGCGCCCGCATCCACGGCGTCTGTAAGTGCCTTCAGTGTCTCAAGCCGCAGAAGCGGCGTATCGCCGTAAAGGACAATGACCGTTCCCTCAAAACCCTCAAGCACAGGCATGCCCGCGCGGACAGCATCACCTGTGCCCTGCGGCGGGTCTTGCACAGCAACTTCTGCCTGCGGATCAAGGGAGCTGAGCGCTTGCTTCACCTGTTCTCCGCCCGTGCCGATCACCACCCCAAGACGCTCCGTACCCAACGCGCGCGCGGTTCTTAGACAATGACCAAGCATGGCAAGATGCCCGATCTTGTGTAGCACCTTTGGGGTCTCCGACCGCATCCGCGTGCCATGACCGGCCGCAAGAACAAGACTGGCGATCGCGGGCATAAGTCCTCCTTTACCGGTCAGGTCCAGCGCCTAACCCTTTTATCGCGCCATGGGGCGTCACATGCTGTGAAAGGATGCTACAGCTGCTGGCAAGTGGAGAAAGGCTATCCCATGGGACGATTATCGGGCGCGGTCTGCATCTTCGACCTTGACGGCACCTTGGTCGATAGCGCGCCTGACCTCTCCGCTTCGCTCAACATTATGCTCGAACGGGCCGGACTTGCGCCGATGCCGCCAGAGGAAACCCGTTCCCAGGTGGGGCATGGCGCGCGGGCGTTGATGGCCTTCGCCTATCGAAGGCAGGACAGAGTGTTTCCCGATGGCGCCGAGGCGGACGGGCTGGTCGATGCTTTTGTCGAAGTCTATGCGGCGCGGATCGCGGATCTGTCGAGGCCGTTTCCCGGGGTTGTGGACAGCCTTAAAAGGCTCAGCGCGGAAGGCGCGGCGCTCACGGTCTGCACCAACAAAAAAGAGGTCTTGGCCAGACCTCTTCTTCAAGAACTTGATTTATTGAAGTATTTTTCGATGGTCATCGGATCGGACACATTGGAGGAACGCAAACCTTCGCCGTTTCCTCTGCGTCATATCCTTCGCGAAACATCGTCTGATCGTGGGATCATGATTGGTGATACCACGACCGACAGGAACGCGGCAGAGGCCGCTGGACTTCCGTCTCTCATCGCGACATTTGGCTATGGCCGCGACGGTGAAGACCTTGCAAGCGCAGCTTGGTTTGATTGTTTCGAGGACCTGCCAGACCTCATTCTTCAAACCATTGGTTAGCCGGCGCCGTCTTTTAAATGTGAAACTCGTCCCGGCGCGGCATGCCGTTCACCATGTCGCTTCGAACGTCAAAACGTGACGAACGCATGGTCGAGACGAAACCTTCTTGAACGAGTTTGACGTCGACGTCGTAGCCTTGCTTCTTCCAATATTCCCGGATGAGCGATTGTAGCCGCGAAGCGCCTTCGTTGGTGCAGTAGTCAGACATGGCTCAAGCCTCCCTATCAGACAATGAGGGTCATATCCGCTCAAAAGTAAGGTTGTCTACATAAAGATGAAAAAACTGTTGCTGATTTCGCGCGTAAATAACCATTATTTTCTTTGTGCACTGCAGTATAAACTCGAATGGGATAACATAACACCCTGTTTAATGGTATGTACTCCAATCTTCATTAGGCTGGGCTCTTTGTCCTTGACAAACGGCCTATCGGCTTGCCGCTCAAGACTTGACGGCTGATCGCAATAATGGCCACGCGGGGGAGATGAACGAAAAGCCCCCGATCACGTCTCGCGGCTCCATCTTCCGCTTCGGAAGCGCGACCCTTCGCGGCGGCGTCGCGCGCTTTTCCTTTTCCTGCGACCGGTATGGATCGTTTGAAGAAACGGTGGATTTCGGCATCGATGGCGCAGTACCGCAAGGCCTCTTGACGCTGTTGCATGTCGCATTGGGCGTCAGCACCTATAAAGCGGCGGCTGCACAGGAGATCGTGCTTCCGCCCTTAACCCCTGCGGGCCGGTCCATGGCGGAGGCGCTTTATACCCATGGCCTTGCGGAATTTTTCGTGCGGAGCGGCCTGCCCTATCCCGCCGAAACCTTTTTTCGCGGTGACGTTATCGAGGCAGAGGAAGGGGACCTTCGCTGGGACGGCACACCGCTCGTTGCCTTTGGCGGGGGCAAAGACAGCTATGTGGCGGGTCAAATTGTTAAGCGGGCCCTTGGACAGGCGCCCCGATTTTCATCCGTTGTTCTGTCGGACGCTGTCGCCAACACCCTTGCCGCCACCGCGCCCTCCGATCTTCTCTTTATCAAGCGATCCTTGGACCCACGGCTCTTCCGTCTCGAAGGCGCCTTTTCAGGTCATGTCCCCATCACCGCAATGAATATCCTGGTGATGACGATTGCGAGCCATCTCAGAGGCCTTGGACCCGTGATCTTCGCCAATGAGCGGTCCGCCGACGAGCCGACGATGTCGGTCGATGGCATTCCGGCCAATCATCAATACTCAAAATCATCTGCCTTTGAAGAGTGTCTTCGGGCGGCTGTCGCAGAAGCCGCACCCGGGGCGCCCGCCAGTTTTTCGATTTTACGTCCCTATTCGGAGCTTTGGATTGGCCGCGTTTTTTCAACAGTCACCGATGCCTTCCCTCGCTTTACCAGTTGCAATAAAAATTTTCGCCTGGCGGGTGACGCGAGCCAGCGGTGGTGCGGTAGCTGCGCGAAATGCGCCTTCACTTCGTTGATCCTCGCACCTTACATCACCAAGAACGAGGGCAAAGAAATCTTTGGGCGGACCATGCTCAACCTCGATAGTCTACAGCCCCTCTATCGGGAACTTTTAGGCCTGGCTGATCACAAGCCCTGGGACTGTGTTGGCACGATCGACGAGTGCCAAGCAGCGCTTTACCTTGCATCCCGCTCTGATGCGTGGCGGGAAACCAAAGCTATCGAAACACTGATGCCCGAGCTTCTCCTGCGGAAAACAGAAGAGCAGCTGCAAAACCAGGTCGACGCAGCCTTAAAACCCCTCGCGCGCGGCACTGTGCCGTCCTTATTTTATGAGGCGGCGAGGTCAGTGGCATGACCACGATCCTCCTCCATGGCGCGGGAAAGGAGGCAGCGGCCGCCGCAGCCCATTTCGCAGGGCAAGGCATCACGCCGCTTCTTTATGTGGATGGTAAGGGTGATATCATCGGCACCAAGAGTGTGACGCTTGAAGAGGCGCTCAATGCCCTGACCGGCGCGCTTTACCTACGATCGCCTGGCGTCAAACCCGATAACCCTCTTGCCGCAGAGGCGGGTCAGAGGGCTGAGCTCGCGACCACCCCCACCGGATACTGGCTTCAAGAACACGCTCCGGCCGGCACCATCACCGTAACGGGCACGAAGGGAAAGAGCACAACCACGGCCCTCTTGACCGCGCTTCTCCAAGCGGCAGGAATTGAAAGCAACGCCTACGGAAATATTGGTTCTCCACCGCTCAACACAACACCCGTCACCGAAAGCCATCCTGTCGTGGAGGTCTCCTCCTACATGATGCATGATTTGCCGGAAACGGATCACCTTCATGTTGTCACATCGCTGTTTAAAGAGCACACCGATTGGCACGGGAGCGAAGAGGCATACCGCTCCGCCAAGTTACGGCCTTTTCGGCGAGACCGACCTGCAAGGGGCGTGGCACCACGCGCGGTGATCGAACAAGAAGCCCTTCCGCCCTCGGTTTTTTCTGCCGAAGACCGTGTACGCGACGACGGACATGGTTTTCTGATCGGCAGCACAAAGATCGATACGGGATCACGGACCCTTGGCTTCCACGAGGGGCCGCTGCGCGCCGCGTTGCGCTTGAGCCTTGCTGCAGCATCAGAGATCGTTTCAGCCCAGGACCTCGTTGATGCGACCAGGCAAACGGTTTCCGCCTGGCGCGGATTACCGTCTCGCCAATATATTCTGCCAACGTCGGATGACCGCGTTTGGGTTGACGATGCCCTGGCGACGATCCCAGAGGCAACGATCGCAGCGCTCGACCGATTTTGTGACCGTTCTGTACGCCTAATCGTGGGCGGCGCGGATCGAGGTCAGGATTTCAGGGGCTTACTGGAAGCGCTCGAGGCGCGCAACGATCACTATGCGTTCGCTTTTGGGCCTATCTCGCCAAAGCTCCAATCACTGAAGGTCGCGCATATGACCAGTTTTGAAGCGGCCATCAAGGAAGCAGCAGCATGTTGCCCCGCGGATGGGGTCATTTTGTTTTCGCCGAGTGCTCCGTCATCGGCGCCGTTTCACAATTTTGAAGAACGCTCTTCTCTGTTCGCCTCTGCTTCTCGTTCAGCACACACCCCTTCGTCGTGATCGAGTGGCCGCAAACGTGGTCGGCGACGGATTAGATCCAATGGTGACCACGCCATCCATTTCATCAAAGATCCAACAGACACTTTGCGGGCTTTTTGGAGAGAACGCCGATCAAAAGTGAACCGCGGGAGCCCACCATAGCCGTCAACCATAGCCCGCCAATACGCCTTCACGGTCCCGTTAAGCACAGAACGAACAAACATCACGCCGTTGAACAGGAGATGGAAGGGCAACATCATCCAATAGACTGCACTCGGAAAATTCTTATACGCTAACCAAATACGGTTTCGGTGACCATGATAGACAGTAAAGTCGCTACTCCTTCCCGTGACGCCCGACCCCTCATGAAGGACAATCGCATCGCGCAATTGGATCGAGTGCCCGCCCGCCAAACGCAAGCGAAACCCCAAATCGACGTCCTCGCCATAACAAAAAAAGCGCTCATCGAATCCACCAAGAATTTGAAATATAGACCTCTTATAGAGTGCAGCCGCAGCGCATGGCGCAAAACACTCCCCACTCGGAAGCACTTTGTCCGTTGGCCAACCAAATCCGCCACGATACGCGATCCCCAAGAGATGCATCACATCTCCCATGCCATCAAGGCGCGTTTCATCGATCGCATCGATCTGCAGCGAGCCAAAAGCATCGGTCTGCGGATTTTCCCCAGTCGCGATTATTAATCGCTCAAGCCAGTCAGGATAAGCATAAGCGTCGGGGTTCAGGAAAGCGACCCAGGGGCTTTGTGTTTGCGCGACGGCAAGGTTGTTCGCCGCAGCAAAGCCAAGATTACTACCAGCATCGATCAGTTCAACACCAAGCCCGACCTTTTGCGCGTAGGTCGCGATTGTCTGCCGCACGTTCTCCTCGATGGAGCCGTTTTCGACGACAAGCACGTTAAAATCATTATACGTCTGTTTTGATAATGCCTCAAGACAACGCGCCAAGCGATCGCCTGCATGATAATGGACGATGACAACGCAGACATTCGGCATAATGCTTTTGGACTTTCGCTGGTGCGGATTGATACCCAGCCCAATCATTACCGCGAAATCGATCCACTATGGAAGGCGGTCGCGAAGAGAATAATAAGCCATGCCAAGCGCCAGCAGCGGAAGCCGGAGGGCAGCGCCCCCTGGAAAGGCCGTTGTGGGAACCCTTTCCATCAAAGAGAAACGTTCGGCCGAACCTGCGATCGCGTCGGCCCCCAGGGAACCTGCGAGGGTCGCTAGCGCAACACCATGACCAGAATACCCGCCCATGGTCAGAATACGGTGAGATAACCACTCAAAATGCGGCATACGGTTCATCGTGACACCCACGACCCCGCCCCAGCCATAATCGACCCGCACCTTTTCCATCTGCGGGTAAATGCGCAGCATGGCCGCGCGCACATAAGACTTGACGTCTTGCGGAAAACGGTAGCGATAACTCTCTCGCCCTCCCCACAGCATACGCTTGTCCGAAGACAGACGGTAGTAGTTGATCACAAAGTTGGAATCAGCGATCGCGGCATTATTACTGATCAGTGATTGCGCGAGATCATCATCGAGCGGTTCAGTAGCGATTACAAAGTTATTGATCGGCATGACACGATCAGCAGTGTGCTTGTTTAATCCACCAACATAACCGTTTGCTGCGAGCACGACGTGGTCAGCCGTAACCTGCCCACCATCTGTCTTCACAACGACCTTGTTGGATTCTTGGATATCGAGGGCTTGCGATTGTTCAAAGAATGTAACCCCGTGGTCGCGACAGGCTTTGGCAAGCCCAACAGCGTAACGAAGCGGGTGGAGATGCCCTGCCCCGACGTCAAGCGTTCCATTAAAATAGGCGTCAGTGGCTAAAATCTCGCGAAGCTCGTCTTCGGGCACGAAAGATATATGCTCATAGCCGTATTCGGATCGTAGAAAGTCGACATATTGCTCTGTCTCATGACCAAAGCGGCGTCGATGATTGACCTCCATAACACCCGATTGATAATCGCAGTCGATCGAATACTGATCGATCATTTTTGCAACCAGTTGTTTCGCCTCCTGACCTAAAAACCAGAGCTTGCGCGCATCTTCCGGCCCCACCATATCAGCAAGTGATTGCTGATCAACACGCTGGCCCGATCCCACCTGGCCGCCATTGCGCCCCGACGCACCCCAACCAATCCGGTGAGCATCGAGAATAGCCACATTGTATCCGCGTTGCGCAAGATGAAGCGCCGTGGAGAGTCCGCAAAACCCGGCGCCGATGATGCAAACATCCGCCTTATGTTCCCCCTTCAGCACGGGAAATGGTGGTAGTGGATCGGCGCTAGCTAGGTAATAGGAGTTTGGATACTCGCCTTTTTTTTCGTTTGCATAAAGTACATTGATCATCGGCGCCTTCTCCGGTTCAGTCGCTGATGAACTCGAAGATCATCTCTTGGATCAGGTCAGCATTGATCTTTGTCTTCAAAGACGCAAGCGCCTGATCGGCCTGTTCGTCGGTCAGAACAATGCCCCGCCGCGCCTCTGCCAATTCCTCTGTGTACGCCTTGGTGAACTCTGGATGCGCCTGAAACGTCAGCACACGATCTCCGTATCGCAAGCCAGCGATCGGGCAAAAATCAGATGACGCGATCGTTTCAGCTTGGGCTGGCGCTCTTATCACTTGGTCTTGGTGCCACGCATAAAGAGCGATGTCTTGCGTCTGTCCATTTGCTCCTTGCAACGTATAGTGCATCGCGCCAGCGCCAAAGCCTTTGTCGCTTTTTTCGACCTCGCCGCCGAGGGCCTGGGCAATGATCTGATGGCCAAAACAGACGCCGACCATCTTTTTGCCGCTGTCATAGATCTGACGGATCAACTCCTCAAGCGGAGCGATCCAAGCATGATCTTCATAGACACCAAATTTTGATCCTGTGACAACGAAGACATCATATTCCGTGATATCGTCGGGAAACTCTCCGTCTAGGATCGCAAATGTATCGGCGTCATCAGGCGCGCGACCCATGAGAGCCTTGCACATATCGTCATAATCGCCGTGCCGCTCCTCCGAACCCGGCACAGACCGCCCCGTTTGAAGGACAGCCATCCGTTGAGACGAGGTGCCATTCATCTTCACAAGTTCCATCAAACCGTCCCCAGATAAGCTTCGTACTCTGTCAGCGGCACCATCTCAGCAAACGTATCATATTCCTGTCGTTTGCAGGCAGCGTAGACGTCATGCAGCAATGGATTGAAAACGTCCCGCATCCCATTTGACGTCGCAAACGCTTGGATGGCTCCCAACCAGGTGGTCGGCAATGTTGGTAGACCACTCGCATAGGCGTTGCCTTGCAGGGGGGCTTGCGGTTCGATTTTTTGTTCAACCCCGTCGATAAGAGCGCCCATGATTGCTGCCAGGACGAGGTAAGGGTTTGCATCCGCGCCCGCCACTCGATGCTCAAGACGGCGGGCCTTATGATCACTGCTTGGTATACGGATCGATGCCGTTCGATTGTCATACCCCCACGATACCGTGGTCGGCGCGTGCGTTCCTTCACGCAGACGCCGATAAGAATTCGCGTGGGGAGCAAAGACGAGCATCGATGCCGGCAAAGCCTTCAATATGCCGCCGACGGCATGGCGTAAGGTATCAGAACCATCTTCCGCGCCATTATCGAACAGATTGGCGCCAACACTATCGAGGACACTGATATGGGTATGCAGTCCGTTTCCGCACTGATCACCAAAAGGCTTCGCCATGAAGGTTGCGCCAACACCGTGCTGGCGAGCCACGTCCTTGACGATGTACTTTAAGCGTTGAGCGTCATCGGCGGCGCGCAACGCGTCGGGGCGATGATCAAGATTGATTTCGAACTGACCACATCCACCTTCTGAAACAATGGCGCCTACCGGAATATCTGCCTTTTGACATACCGTATAGATATCGTCGAGAATTTGATCGCTGTCTTTCAACTCATCGATCGAATACATCGCGTTAACCGATGACGACCGAAAAAGACCCGGGGCCTGCGTATGATCGCCGCCAGAAAGGTTATAGAAGCAAAACTCCATTTCCATGGCGCAGACGGCGGTCCACCCACGATCGCTGTATCGTTTGCACACGGAAGCGAGCGCATGACGAGGGTCGGCTTCGTAAGGCGCGCCATCCGCGCGGTGCATCCACAGGGGCATGAGCTCTGATCGAGCCCGTTCATGATGCAAAACCGGCGCCTGTTCAGAAATTGGCAGCAACACACCATCAACATCGCCGGTTTCCAGGATCTGTCCGCTACCGATCACGTCCCTGCCCCAAATATCAAGAAAAAGGGTAGCGAGCGGAAGTTTCATCTTCCCCCTTTTGAGCGCCTCGATTTCGGATGGAGGCAGTCTTTTGCCGCGGTAGACACCGTTCAGGTCACAGACCACCGCATAGAGGCTGGGAGTGCGTCCCTGCCTAGCCGTATATTCTAGACTGTCCTTATCGGCTTCCGTTTCTTGCATAACGCTCCATCAATCGAGGACACAGCAGACGACTATGACAGCTGCAGCCAAATCGTCTTGAGCTCTGTGTACTTATCAAGCGCGTGAAGCGAACGATCGCGGCCGAACCCAGACTGCTTGAAGCCGCCGAACGGCGTGGTGATGTCGCTACCGTCCCAGCAGTTGATCCAAACATTTCCTGCACGGAGCTTGCGGCCAGCATAATGGGCGGTGTTGATGTCCCGGGTCCAAATCCCAGCCGCGAGGCCATAAATCGAGTCATTAGCGATCTTGATGGCTTCATCGAAATCGTCAAATGCGATCGCTGAGATGACTGGACCGAAAATTTCTTCCCGGGCGATCGTCATGTCATTGGTCACACCGTCGAACAGAGTCGGCGCCACGTAAAAACCACCGGAATTGGTCAACGCCTGTTCACCACCGCTCACAAGCTGGGCACCCTCGGACTTACCCTTTTCGATGTAGCCGAGGACACGACTCATTTGCGATGCGTCAACAAGGGAGCCAAACTCCGTCTCAGGATCAAGAGGATCACCTGGCTCGAGGGTCCGCGCGATGGATGACACTTTGGCCAAGAATTCGTCTTTGATCTCACGTTGCACAAGCAGCCGGGAGCTGGCCGTGCACACTTGACCCTGGTCATAGAAGACGCCCCAAGCAGCAGCCTCAGCCGCCGCATCGAGATCTGGGCAGTCGGCCATGACGATCTGAGGGCTCTTACCGCCGCACTCCAATCCCACGCGTTTCATATTGGATTGGGCCGCATACTCCATAATCAGTTTGCCAACAGCGGTCGAACCTGTGAACGCGATGGCGTCGACATCCATATGTTTGGCGAGCGGCGCACCGGCATCAATACCATTGCCGGTCACAACGTTGAAAACACCGTCCGGTATCCCTGCCGCTGCGGCTAACTCAGCGACCCGCAGGAGGGAGAGGCTCGTTTGCTCGGCAGGCTTCACAACGATGCTGTTACCCGCGGCCAGAGCAGGCGCAAACTTCCAAGAAGCCATCAACAGAGGAAAGTTCCAAGGAATAATCGCACCGACAACACCGACCGGTTCTCGAACAATCATCGACACGGCATTCGACGGGGACGGACCAAGCTCGTCGTTGATCTTGTTGATCGCCTCGGCATAGTAGCGGACTGTTTCAACCGTTAACGGAATATCCGCACTTAAAGTGTTCTTGATCGGCTTACCGAGGTCCAAGGTCTCCAGCAGCGCCAATTCCTCGGCGTGAGACGCCAAAAGATCGGCAAACCGAAGAAGCACTTGCCGGCGCTCATTTGGGCTTTGGCCCTGCCAAACCCCGCTTTCAAAAGAAGCGCGCGCTGCGGCAACGGCGTTGTCGACATCGTCAACAGATCCTGCCGCGATCTGGGTCAACGTTGAGCCATCAATGGGCGAGATGGCGTCCATCGTTTTGCCGGATTGCGCGGGGACGAAGCGACCATTGATGAACGACTCGCTACGGAGAGACACTTTTGCAAGCGCACCTTCGATGCTGGGGGATGCTGTCATGATCTCGAACTCTCTTGAATGACCGGGGTCCGCATCGCTCATGGCAGCCCCTACGATACGCAAAGAACTAGGACGATTTATCGATGAGACACTGCTTTTTCAAGAATGATCGGCAAATGTGATCACAAATAACAGCACGTGGATTCGCGTTTGGAAGGTCGGAAGCACCCGTTCCACAAGGCTCAATAGCGACGATTTAGCGCCGGAGAAGAGATCATCAATCGTGATCACAAGCGCCCAACCGCGATGCGGTGGAGCTAGCCTTCAGCGGTAAAATCCGAGGCTGCGATGTTGTCCATCCCATGCAAAATGTCTTGCCGCACCGCCTCTCGCAGCGCGTCGGGATCATGCTCTTCGATCGCTTGAACGATTTCTTTGTGGTGATCGTCGGTGAGACACGATGTGCCCAGACGGCCAATCACGACCCGCATGAACGGCCCGACCCGCATCCAAAGGCTTTCCACCAGATCAAGCAACACCGTTGCTTCGGACGCCCGGTAGAGAGCGAAATGAAATTCGCTGTTATATTGAGAGTATTGGTTTGCATCACCTCGGCGGATTGCAGCGTCGAGCGAGGCGTCAATCTTCTCGAGCTCTCGCAGCAGCTTCTTCCGATCCCGCGGCTGTCCATCGAGCCTGATCAAGGCGCGCTCGGCAAGCGTTGGCTCAAGCCAAAGCCGCGCCGCCTTGATCTCGTCGAGTTTGTCTTCGGTCATGCGCGCGATCGAGACGCGCCTTGTTCCTGTGAATTCCAGAGCTCCCCGAGCGGCGAGGCGGCGTATGGCCTCCCTCGCCGGCATCGCGCTGACATCAAACTCAGCCGCGATGCCCCGCACCGACAACACGCGGCCGGGGCTGAGCCGTCCTGAAATCAGGGCTTCGCGCAGCCGCTCATACACCTGCTCATGCATCGCGACGTTGCCGTCCGACGCAGGTTCGTTGTCTCCACCCTCCTTAGAGGGCTTGCGATCGTAGATTTTCTCCAGAGCAGCCATTATTTTTTCCAAGGATGTGATTGGCTTAGCTGTAATGCCCGTGCTTACACTGTGGGTATCTGGGGTGCCATCACAAATTCGACAACGGTGACCAAGTCATGCATGCTCCTCTTTGCAAAGCGGGCCATAAGCAAGTAGGGTTGTGATCACGTTTTTGACATTGCTTCATCCCAAGCAATATCGAGCCGTTAATCTAAGGTGTTCGGCACGCCGGTTCCTAATTGGTCCCGCCGAATGCAAACCGGGCGCAAGTCATTAAGATGAACACGGAAGAACTCAATAGCTGGCTGACGGCCAACCGGATCGGAGAGGTGTCCTGCCTTGTGCCCGACCTTAACGGTTCGGCGCGCGGGAAATCGATGACGCCGACGCTGTTCTTGGACGCGCACAAGAACCAAAGCCTCCGCATTCCCGAAGCAACGTATGCGATCAATGCGCATGGTGAGTTCACCACCAACGATTTTATTGACGAGTCGGAAAAGGACCTCTCCATGATCGGGGACCTTTCGACGCTTCATTTGATACCCTGGGCGAAAGAAAACACCGCCTGCGTGATCTGCGACGGGTGTTCTGTGGATGGAAGTCCATCACCGATTGCACCGCGGCAAGTCCTTAAAAGCATTGTGTCTCGTTATCACGAGTTGGGCCTCGAGCCGATCATCGGCCCAGAGGTGGAGTTCTATTTGATCGCCAAGTTCGAGGAAACGATCGCCGAACCTCATCCGCCTAAAGGCGCCTCTGGATTGGCCGAATTTGGTCAATATGCATACAGTCTTGATGCGATCGATGAATTCGATGACTTTTTCGAAGAACTCTACGATTTCGCCGAAGTTCAAAATATTGAAATCGATACCATTATTCACGAAGAGGGCCCGTGCCAGTTTGAGATAAATCTCAAACACAGCACGGCCCTCAAAGTCGCCGACCAATTATTTCTGTTCAAACGATTGGCCCGGCATGCCGCAAAGCGCCATGGATTTTTCGTCACGTTCATGGCCAAACCGTACGCTGAAGAAATGGGTAGCTCTATCCACCTTCACCAAAGCCTGGTCGACCTTAAAACTGGTAAGAATGTCTTCGCCAATGAAGACGGCAGCGATAGTGAGCTCTTCTCCCACTACATTGGTGGCCTGCAGCGGTTTACGCCATCGGTGATGCCGCTCATTGCTCCGTACACGAATTCTTATAACCGGTTCGAGGCGTATATGAGTGCGCCAACCAATGTTCATTGGAGCCGAGACAACAGGACCGTCGGCCTTCGCGTACCTGAAAGCTCGGCTTCCGCTCGCCGTATCGAGAACCGGATCCCTGGCTCAGACGTTAATCCCTACCTCGCCATCGCCGCTTCGCTTGTCTGCGGATTAATCGGCATCGACGAGAAGATCGAACGAAAGAGCGAATTTATTGGCCAGAGCGCTGAGGATAACCGGCGGACACTTCCTAAAACCCTCACAGAGGCAGTCAGCAAATTTCGCGGCTGCGAGGAATTGAGGAAATATCTTGGCGACGCGTTGGTATCGACCTTCGCTGACGTCAAACAAGACGAATACGAACATAGATCGAGCGTCCTTAGCCCATGGGATGTTCGATATCTGATGGTTAACGCTTAAGTGTAAGGAACGAACATGTCGGAGCAACTGTCGCCCGGTGGCCCAAGTGTCGCTGACCTTGGAGCCAACAACACGCGCTATATCCAAGATCTTGATAACGCGCACCACCTTCATCCGTTTACGGTTCACCATGAATTGCGCGACAGCAATCCGCGTGTCATCTCGCACGGTAAGGGCGTTTACCTGTGGGACTCAGACGGCAACAAGATTGTCGATGGCATGGCTGGTCTCTGGTGTGTTCAAGTCGGATACGGGGTGGAAGAGCTTGCAGAAACAGCCGCCGATGCCATCCGTTCTTTAAGCTATTACAACACCTTCTTCCAAACCACGACGCCGCATGCGGCGGAACTGAGCGCACTTGTTGCGAAGAAGACACCAGCTGACCTCAACCAAATTTTCTTTGCCTCATCTGGTTCGGAAGCCAACGATTCGGCGATCAAGTTCATCTGGTATTATTGGAACATCAAAGGGCAACCGAAGAAGAAGCATATTATTGCCCGCGACCGCGCCTATCACGGAACAACGGTGGCGGCCGCTAGCCTCACCGGCCTGCCGTTTATGCATGATATCTTTGATCTGCCACTTCCGCAGATGCATCACGTTGGTCCGACACCGCACTATTTTGCTTATGGCGAAGCTGGAGAGAGCGAAGACGAGTTCGCCCAACGATGCGCACAGGCCGTCGAAGACAAAATTCTCGAGCTGGGGCCAGAAAACGTGGCCGCCTTTATCGGCGAGCCAGTGATGGGCGCTGGCGGCTTGATGCTTCCTCCAAAGGGCTATTGGCCGATGGTCGAGGCGATCTGTCGGAAGTATGATGTTCTTCTTTGGGCTGATGAAGTGATCTGCGGCTTTGGACGGACGGGATCATGGTTCGGCAGCCAGACCTATGGCTTTACACCCGACCTCATCACGATGGCAAAGGGCATGTCGAGCGGGTATGTGCCAATGTCGGCGGTTGCACTTAACGACGAGATTGCCAACACCTTGGTGGACGCCGATACCGAGATGGCGCACGGCTTCACCTACTCCGGACACCCCGTTTCAAGTGCTGTATCGATGAGGAACATCGAACTCATCGAGGAATGGGGACTGGTGACCAAAACGGGCGGTGAGACGGGCGATCATTTCCAGAAACGCCTATCAGAACTCAATGATCACCCTCTGATTGGTCAAACCCGCGGCATTGGCATGCTGGGTGCGATGGAACTCGTCCGAGATAAAACGACAAATGAGCGGTTTGATGACGACGCATCCGCAGGGACCGTTTGCCGGAACAATTGCTTCAAAACTGGCGTGGTGATGCGGGCTGTGGGTGACACCATGTTCCTCTCGCCGCCGCTGGTGATGAGCCGTGATGAGATTGACGAGATGTTCGGTTTGATCCGGACCAGTCTTGATTTAACGCTGGATGAGCTAAGGACCTCTTAAGCGCGTTTCGCCTTTCAGGTGCGTCGTACTGGACACTTTTATTTATCTATTCGTGTAGGGTTCTTTTCTATGGGGCAAATCGTTCGAGGTCAGCTTGCGCATCTCGATGAGATCGCCCCTCTTTTTGACGCTTACCGGCAATTTTATGAACAGCCTGCTGATCTAGAGGGAGCGAAAGCCTATCTAAAACAACGGCTAGCGGATGATGATGCGATTGTCTTTTTAGCCAAGGGGAGCAACGGTAACGTCATCGGCTTCACCCTCCTCTACCCCACGTTTTGTTCGGTCGAAATGCGCCACGTCTTTGTTCTCTATGACCTCTTCGTCGCCCCGACGGCACGACGACGAGGCGTCGGGGAAAAGCTGCTGAGCACCGCTCAAGAGCACGCAAGAGACGCAGGCGCTGCGTGGTTAAAGCTTGAAACCGCGTATACAAATAATAGTGCTCAATCGCTCTACGAAAAACTAGGTTGGGAGCGCGACAACGAGTTTCACACCTATATCTTCTCACTGACCGACTGACACGACATCTTTGTAGGAATGGTTTTATGAACGTGGGTTCAAGTAAAGAGTATGATGTTGTGGTGATCGGTGCAGGCCATAACGGCCTGACCAACGCTGCATTTCTCGCAAAATCAGGACTCGACGTTCTGGTCGTAGAAAAGAATGACCATATCGGCGGCGCGACTGTCAGCCGAGAACTCTATAGCGGCTGGAAATACTCCAACTGCTCGTACGTGTGCAGCCTTTTTCGCCCCGAGATCTATCAAGCACTCGATCTTGGCCACCATGGCTTAGAAGTTGTTCCTCTCCAGGGCGGGATTACCTTTAAGCAGGATGGTGACTTTTACGGAAACTATCATCACCACGAGGTGCGCCGCCGCGAGATCGCTCGTCATTCTCAACGCGATGCCGATGCCGTTATCCGTTTTGATGCAGATCTTATGAAATGGTGTCGCCTGATCCGCGGCTTGTTGATGCGAACGCCGCCTGATCCCGGGACGTTCAAACCACGCGATTTCATGGAACTCGCCTTCCTTCTCAAAAAATTCTATGAACTCTCAGAGTCTCAGCTATATGAATTCATACGATTTTTTACAATGTCGATTGCGGAATACCTAGAAGAGTATTTCGAAAGTGACGTGGTGCTGGCTCATTACTCTGGGGGCAGTATTATTGGAACGGGCCTCGGTGTTTATTCACCGGGTACGGCCTATGTTCTGCTACACCATGCCATGGGTGACGTCGACGGTAGCGTCGGTTCATGGGGGTTTGCCAAAGGTGGAATGGGATCAGTGTCCGGAGCTATCGCTTCCGCCTATCAATCCTTTGGTGGTGAGATCCGGACAAGCGCAGAAGTCACATCGATCGATGTGCAATCGGGCGAAGCGCAAGGTGTTGTGCTTCAATCGGGTGAGGTTATCCGTGCCCGGCAAGTGGTTTCGAACCTCGATGTCAAGCGCACCTATCTTGGCATTATGGATGAAAAGCATCTGCCTGATGAGGTGATTAAGCGCGCGAAAAACTATAAAATTCGCGGCTCATCGGGGAAACTGAACATCGCGCTCGACGGGATGCCAGAGTTCCCCGCCCTGCCGAAAGGCTCGCCGCTCACTCTTGGGCATATGCACTTCAGCGATACGCTCGAGCGTCTCGAGCGGGCCTATGATGACTGGAAAGACCAGCGTTGGTCTTCTGATCCTTACACGGATACTTTGATACCGACGCAATTTGATCCATCAATGGCACCGCCGGGCAAGCATATGATGACAGTCTTTGTGCAGTACTGCCCCGCCGATATTGAAGGTGGCTGGACCGACGAAAAACGTGATACTTTCGGCCAAACAGTGATTGATCAAATATCCGAATATAGCCCGAACTTTAAAGACCTTATTCTTCATGCGGAAATTAGAACGCCGCGAGAACTCGAAGCAGAAGTTGGCTTGACAGAGGGCAATATCTTTCAGGGTGAATTAACCTTGGACCAACTCCTCTTCAATCGCCCCTTCCCCGGCTACGCGCAATATCGTGGGCCGGTACGGAATATGTATATGTGCGGATCAACCACACACCCAGGCGGCGGCGTGATGGGCGCCCCGGGTGTCAACGCGGCGCGCGAAATTCTCAAGGACCTCAAACGCACCGATACCACCCCGGAGGATTTTGGCGATGACTAATCCGTCCTCTGTCTGTATCATTGGCGGCGGCCATAACGGATTGATCTGCGCGATCATGCTTGCGAAAGCCGGTTTGCGCGTCACTGTTCTGGAAGCTAGAGCAAGCCTCGGCGGCGCCATCGCGCCCCGCGCTTTCGCTCCAGGTTTCCAGGCGCCCGGGCTGGCCCATCACTTTGGTTCTCTCCACCCTAAGATCTTGAAAGACTTGGGCCTACCGCCAACGGGCGGGACGCCAGTCGACACCATCGCGCTCGATAACACTGGCGATCACCTGACACTTGGCGCAACGCAAGCGTCCGGTAATGGTCTAACGAGTCAAGACAAAGAGGCGTATACAGCCTTTAAAACTGACTACGCCAAGTTCGCCCAAGCCTTAGAGCCGCTGCTCCTCAACAAACCGCCTCGGCTTAAAGATATGGGCAGGGACGATCAATGGACGCTCGCGAAACTCGGGTGGTCGCTGCGATTTGGGCTGGGTGTGCCGTCCATGCGCGAGTTCCTTCGCGTCGGCGGTGCCAATATATATGACGTACTCAATGAAATATTCGAGAGTGAACAACTCAAAGGCGCGATTGCCGTTGATGCGGTGATGGGGCACCACCTCGCTCCACGCACGCCGACGAGCGTTCTTCCGTTCTTGCTGCGGCTCTTCGGTGAGAGTCATAGCGAAAGAAGTATCATGACGGGCGAAGGTAGCAACCTTTCAGCGCAACTCGAAAAACTAGCATTATCGTCAGGCATCGAACTGAGAACAGAAACGAAGGTGGAAACAATCGTCGTCACCGATGGGCGCGCAGCCGGTGTCGTCATTGAGGGAGGAGAGAGGGTTGATGCCGATCTTGTGGTCTCGAACATCGATGCAAAGTCGACCTTCCTGAGACTGACGGGTCCTGCCAATTTGGACGCAATGTTCACCCACCGCATCAGCAAAACACGGACAAATGGCAATGTTGCGAAGCTTCACCTTGGTCTGTCGACGTTACCGACATTCCAGGGTCTTTCTTCCGACCAGTTAAGACATAGAATGCTGATCGCTCCTGACATGCGGTTCATCGAGCGCGCCTTCAACCACGCAAAATATGGTGAGTATTCCGAAGATCCCGTTTTGGAGATCACTTTACCCAGCCTTGGTGATCCGTCCCTTGCACCTCAGGGGAAACACGTGATGTCGATATCGGCGAGCTTTGCCCCCTACCACCTGAAAGAAGGCTGGGAACAAGGCCGGACAATATTCCGTAAAATCATCATATCAGCCATTGAAAAGTTCGCGCCAGGACTGGAAGCATCAGTAGAAGCAGAGGACTTTCTAAGTCCCGCTGATATTGAACAAGACTATGGAATTTCCGGCGGGCACTGGCATCACGGTGAAATGACCATCGATCAAGCGTTCATGATGCGCCCCATCCACGGAACCGCGCAATACAACACGCCGATCGATAATCTCTACTTATGCGGAGCTTCTGCTCACCCAGGAGGCGGCGTCACCGGAATACCAGGATGGAACGCGGCAAAGAGAATCCTCTCTCTTCACCAGGAGCGTGGCTGATGACCCTTCATAACTTCAACAAAGTGCTTGAGCCATCGCCCTTTGACGCCCAACTGCGTGCGCAAATGCAGACAGAGAACTGGGCCGGTTGGAATGGATACCTCACACCGCGCATCGCTGATACACTGGCCTCGGAGTATTTCGCCGTTCGAAGCGCATGCTCCGTGCTCGATCTCACGCCGATGGAGAAATACCGGATTACAGGACCGGATGCCGGCGCGTTTCTCAACCGATTGGTCACGCGCGATATCGCCAAATTAAAGGTGGGGCGTGTTGGCTATGCCATCTGGTGCAATGACGAAGGGAAAGTCATTGACGACGGAACAATTTTCCATCTTGGCGACAATGATTATCGTCTGTGTGCACAACACCACCAACTAGACTGGCTTTTGATATCAAGCATCGGATTTGATGTCGCAATCGCCAAAGAAACCCACGATATCGCAGCCCTATCTGTCCAGGGCCCCACCTCTTATTCTGTCCTATCGCAAGCGGGGATCGCAGGATTGGATGATCTCAAACCGTTTGGGATTCGCCACACAACATTGAATGGGTTTGATATCACCGTCTCACGAACAGGGTTCACGGGTGATCTTGGATACGAATTGTGGACTGATCCTGAGAATGCGACCAAAATGTGGGACGCGATCTTCGCGGTCAAGGATCGCGGTCTTTATGACGTACGACTCATCGGTCTCGATGCGCTAGAAATGGTCCGTGTTGAGGCTGGATTTTTGATGCCCGGCTGGGATTTCAATACCGCAGAAACAACTGTCCGTGCGGATCATGATCGATCGCCGTTTGAGTTGGGCCTTGACTGGACTGTCACCTTTGACAAACCAAATTTCACCGGCAAACGGGCATTGATGGCCGAGCGTCAGCGCCCTGCGAAGCGAAAGCTGTTGAAACTGGTGCTCGAAGGAAACAAGCCGCCCGTTGGTTCCTTTATCTTTAAGGGTAAAAAGGGCAGCCAAACTGGCGCGGTTATGGCGCAGATTTGGTCGCCTGTCCTGAAACGTTGCTTGGCAATTGCGGATATTGATTTTAAATCAGGACAACAACCGCAAAACCTCTGGGCCGAGATTTACTACCAGAAAGAACTGAAGTGGCATGTGAAATGGGCCAAATGCGATGTCGTCAACGGCCCTTTTTGGAGCAATCCCCGCCGAACGGCCACGCCGCCAGGTCGTTTCTAAACGATTGATCAGGGTGAAGACTGAATGCCGACAGTTGAAATCTATAGTCGCGACACTGACCCTGAAAAGATATCGCAAAGCCTTTTGAAGGATGGCGGCGTCATCGTGCGCCAGCAGGTCAACGACGATATGGCTGACGCTGTTCGGCAGGAACTGCGTCCGTCCTTTGAACGAGAAGGTCGGGACTACGAAAACGACTTCAACGGCTATAAAACGCTACGTCTCAGCGGTGTTCTCGCGCTTTCGCGAAAGTCTGCCGACCTTATCGCCCACCCTTTTGTGACGGCTGTTGCCGATAACATTCTGAAAAAAAACTGCGAAAACTATCGGATCGGAAGCAGCACGGCGATCGAAATTCTTCCCGGTGAAGAGGATCAGGTGCTTCATCGCGACGATGATATCTATCCTATACGGATGCCTGGGGTCGAGTTTCAAATTGCGGCGATGTGGGCGCTCGATGACTTCACTGCGGAGAACGGTGGGACACGCATTGTCCCAGGAAGCCAAGACCTGCGAAGCACCGATGTGGTAAAGGAAGATGATATCGTTCAAGCCGTCATGCCAAAGGGCTCAGTTCTCTTTTATCTCGGATCAACCGTTCATGGTGGAGGCGCGAACAAGGCGACGTCCGCTCGCGCTGGTCTTGTGACGACCTATAGTCTGGGTTGGCTACGACAAGAAGATAATCAGTATCTCTCCGTTCCTCGGGAGATAGCAGACAGCTACCCAGAACACGTCCGCCGACTGATGGGCTACCAGTCGCATGGTCCACTGGGTGTGTTCCCTGGCGATCCCGATGACCACTGGCATAAAGCCTAAGTGATTGTTTTAGAGCATTGAAAGCTCATTGACTGCGCGGTAGGCCGCGTCGATAGCAGCATCAACATAAGCGGTCGCCTGGCTGTCACTGTTGGCCATCGCGATACGCCCAATCATCGCCCTTCCCTCAATATGAGGTCCCTTTGATGCGCCAAAGGATGGATCATCTTCGAGCTCATTATATTCGTAGGCGTATCCATGCGGCCATCGGTTGACGGTGATCCCCGCAATATCACGCTCCGCATCAAATCCATAAGGACCCAGAGCACCAGTTAGCTGTTTGATGATCTCTTGCTCAAAATCGTCAAAGGTCAGCCCATAGAGCTTTTGTCGGCCAATGCGGCTTTGCTCTTTCATCGTCAGCCCCAGGCCCGGACTAATCGGTGCATGATGCATCGTCGCGATCATTGGTTCATCTGAGGATGAAGGGTAGAAATAGTCACCCATTGACACGGGAAAATCGAGCGTGATCGAATGGAAAAAAGAACCTGGGCAGAAGATCCGATAAGTGCCCGCATTTTCAAAGGCGCGCCAGTTCCGTAGCGCTATGTTGGTGTAAACCAGCGGTGTTTTTTCCGCATACTCAATCGCCTTGCGCTGAGTCTCGGGCATTTGAGGGCAAAGATAGGGCGTGACGCTCGAATAACACGCCATGACAACATTTTTTGCTCGAACCCGATGAGCCTCACCCTCTGAGACATAAACAACATCGACACTTCCGTCTTCAGTGTTGCGAACATCCACCGCCGTCGACGACAAACGAATACGGACCGCGGCTCCGTCCTGGTCCAGAAGGCCGTAATTCGCCCTCGCGGTCACGACATCTTCCATGGTCGATCCCGGGATGCTGCCTGGGATCAGTGATCTGACGAAAAGACGGGCAACACTCGCGTTCCCGTCGGGAAAATGAAAGATATAGGGTTCTTCTTCACCGACCGGCCCATCGGCACCTTCTCCTAACCCAAGGGCCTGCATCCCAGGCATGCCCAAGCGGTAGCCTTCAAGCGCCGAGAGTGCGTCCCACCCCATCGCCCATATCCCAACAAACTTCCGCCGAAGGAAGAGTGCTGCTTCCTCCGTGAGGCCCGCATAGGTCTGGACAAAGACCTCGTAGCTGGTTGAACGCATGATCTCGAACTTTTCTTCAAGCGAACGACCATCGAGATAGTCCTCAGGGTCAATGACCAGGCGCTCCAGGCTGTTCCGCGACTCTTGGGACAGGGGGAATTGGGCGAGTGAGCTCCTAACTGAATCAATATCGGGCTCCTCACCGAACACCGGATCCAGCTGCGGGACCAAACGATCTTCGCCGTAGCTCTCGGCGTCGAAATAGACATGCTCTAACAGGTCACGATCGGAGAAGAATGATTGATCATAATACTGATAGAATTTATCTGTATCAATGCCAATTTCACGAATGGTCTTGGCAGCAATGTCAGAATAGCTGCCCGGCGCCTCGATCGTTTGACTTCCGCCATAACCAATCACCGTTCGTCCATCGATGGTGAACTCGTTACGTTTCGCATGCCCCCCAAAGTCGTCGTGATTATCCAGCACCAAAATGCGCGCGTCCTGGCCAAACCGTTCGCGATAGAAGTAGGCAGCCGCGAGACCTGATAAACCGCCGCCCACCACAACGAGATCATAGTCACCGTCGGTTTGCTCGTCAGGTCGTGCCCATTTGCGTCCTGCCCATGATAATTGGTGGGCGACCTCAAACGAACCGGGATGGCTTCCTCGCATTCCCGTCAATGCCGGAGGATAAGGCCCGCTCGGTACCGCAGTGGCCGCATCAATGACGTCGACCGGCGCCTCACCACCACATCCAAGAACGCTTAGGGGTGTTGCGCCAACACCGATAGCGATCGGCAGACCGTTCAAAAAGTCTCGGCGAGAGATCTTGCTTAGCTTTGACATTGGACTCCCAATCCCCTTGCGCGGCGGGTCAAAGAAATCCGACCAACGTCAATGACCCTTGAGCATGCAGATTAAGCTGAGACCGCCAATAACGGAAGCCTCAGCCTGCAATGTGTTGCCCGAATCCGTGGGACTAGGACATGGCCGGGAAGCTGAGCTCCGCACCCGATCGGATACTGGTTGGCCACCGGCCGGTCACCGTCTTCATACGTGTGAAGAAGCGCACACCTTCTGGACCATACATGTGATGATCACCGAACAACGATTTTTTCCATCCACCGAAAGAATAGAACGCCAACGGAACAGGAAGAGGAACGTTCACACCGACCATGCCGATATTGGCCTCACGGGTGAAGGCCCGCGCCGCATCACCGTCACGGGTGAAGATGCATGTTCCGTTACCATACTCATGACTTTGAACAAGGTTGACGGCCTCATCGTAGGATTGAGTCCGAACACAGACGAGCACCGGACCAAATATCTCATCTGTATAGACACTCATATCAGGCGTGACACGATCAAGAAGCGTCGGCCCACACCAAAAACCATCTTCATAACCTTGGCCTGGTTGGTAGGTGCGGCCATCAAGCACGACATCCGCGCCAGCGGCTTCACCTTCACCGATATAGTTTTTCACCTTGGCGGCATGGGCGGCGGTGATCAGGGGACCCATTTCATTATCGCGGTCCATCCCGTCACCCACTTTGATCGTCTGGGCTTTCTCAGCGATCGCGTTAACAAGAGCGTCAGCTGTCTGATCGCCCACAGCCACGGCCACGGACAAGGCCATGCAACGCTCGCCCGCTGATCCATAAGCTGCGCCAATCATCGCATCGACGGCCTGATTAAGATCCGCGTCAGGCATAATAATGGCATGATTTTTCGCGCCGCCAAGCGCCTGAACACGCTTGCCATATTCAGTTCCCTTACGGTGGATATATTCCGCCACCGGCGTCGATCCGACAAAGCTGATGGCATCAACATCAGGATGCTCAAGAAGCCGGTCGACAGCGACCTTGTCACCGTGAACAACGTTGAAGACGCCATCCGGCAAACCCGCCTCTTTAAAGAGCTCGCCCAAAATGGCGCTGACGGATGGATCCCGCTCACTAGGTTTAAGGATATAGGTGTTCCCGCACGCGATGGCGATCGGCGCTGTCCAGAGGGGTACCATGGCCGGAAAATTGAACGGGGTGATGGCGGCGACAACACCCACCGGATGGCGGCTGTTAAAGCAATCGATCCCTGGTCCAACTTGTTGTGAATAGTCGCCCTTCAGAAGTTCAGGAATGCCGCATGCGTACTCCACCACTTCAAACCCGCGCGTCAGTTCGCCCAAAGCATCGGACCAGACTTTCCCATGCTCCTGCACAATCGCCTGGCAAAGACGCTCGCGATTTTGAGTGAGGAGCTCGCGGAACCGGAACATGATGGCGACTCGCTTCATGATCGGCGTATCAGCCCAAGCGGTAGAGGCGTCTTTGGCAACCTTCACGGCGGCATCGACATCGTCCGAGGCGGCGAGCCTAACATGGCGCACGACTTCGCCCGTCGCGGGGTTAAAGATCGGCGCGGAGTTGTCGCTAGCACCAGAATAGACTTCGCCACCGACAAAGTGTTCAACAGTCTGCATATCGATGTTCCTTGTATGAATTAATGAACGGAGCGCAGTGCTTTGCGCACGGTCTCAATCGCCACCTCAACATCATCCTTGGAGAAGGTGAGAATGGGTGAAATCGCCATGTCATCGCCATTGTTTCGAATATAAACGCCGTTGGCGAACGCTTCCTTGAAGACGGCTGTTGCACGGTCCCCTGGCATCTCTTTCCGTTCAACGGTGATGCCAGCAGCGAGTCCCATGTTTCGAATATCGTGCACGAAGGGTTCACCCTTCAAACTGTGCACTGCCTCCTCAAAGAACGGCATAAGCTCTTTGGCATTGTCATAGGCGCCTTCCTCACGGAAAACTTCCTGCGTCGCCAAGGCCGCGGCGGCAGCTAGGGGGTGTCCGGAATAGGTATACCCGTGGAAGAACTCAACGCCCGCTTTGGTCCCCTCCATAAAGGTGTCGTAGATCTTGTCTTGGATGATCGCGGCGCCAAGCGGCACGGACCCATTGTTGATCCCCTTCGCAATCGTCACGATATCAGGCTGGACACCGAACAATGATGCCGCATTGCGATCACCGATCCGGCCAAAAGCCGAAATAACTTCGTCAACGATCAAAAGAATACCATGCTTTTCCGTGACTTCCCGTAGACGCTTGAGATAGCCTGCAGGCGGAACATAAACGCCGCCAGACCCTGCGAACGGCTCAACGATAACCGCGGCGATCGTCGAAGGGTCATGCAAGGTGATCATATGCTCGAGCTCTTTCATATAGGGCTCAGGATCAATCTGCGGTTCACCGCGCGTGAAAGCATGGGCACTTTGATCGTAAGGGAATGACATGTGATCAGTCCCCGGTAGAAGACTACCAAAAAACTTCCGGTTGTTGACCATCCCGCCAACACTGATGCCGCCAAAGCCGACACCGTGATAGCCGCGTTCACGTCCGATCAGGCGTGTGCGGCCACCCTCTCCCCGCATCCGGTGATAGGCAATCGCCAGTTTAAGCGCCGTGTCAGCAGCCTCTGAACCCGAATTGGTGAAGAAGGCGTGATTTAGTTTGTCCGGAAACTGATCAGTGACAACTTTGGCCAACTCGAAAATCTGTGAATGGCCGAAATTGAACGCAGGCGAATAATCCATCTGTGCAGCCTGCCGTTGAATTGCCTCCACGATTTTGGGGTGGTTATGTCCAAGGTTGACGCACCAAAGACCAGAAAACGCATCCAAGATTTTCCGGCCGTCCTCGGTGTAGTAATAATGGCCCTCGGCACGAGCCATTATTCGCGGGTCCGCACGGAACGCTTTGTTGGATGTAAAGGGCATCCAGTATGGCTTGATCCAATCGTTATCGTTTTTCTGCGCTGCTTCATTGGTCATGTTGGAAATTCCGTTGCCGAGGTGGTCGAGGATTACAGTAATAGTATTTTGAACGCGCCGTCTGGCAAGCGTTTCACGACATCCGAAACCCCCCGTATTTACTCGCGATCGCAAAAGCATATGTTTAGCTTCTTAAACACGGAGGCGGAGCGATGGACGATTTAGGCGAACGGATCAGGAGTTTGCGCGGTGAAGCAGGGAAAAGTCAGCGCGCTTTAGCGCGCGACGCCGGCGTCTCGAACGGCACGATTTCGCTTATTGAGAGTGGCCAATCCGATCCCACCGTGGGCCAACTCAAAAAAATCCTTGGCGCCCTCGATGTGTCGATGGTCCAGTTTTTTGAAGGCGGACACGAACCAAACGAGCAATATTTTTACTCGGCGGACGACCTCGTAGAGATCGGGTCGGGCAAAATATCCTATAAGCACGTACACGACCCAAGGAAGACACGGCAACTTCAAATCCTAAGTGAGGTCTATGAACCAGGCGCGGACACGGGGCCTTCCATGCTTCGTCACGATGGCGAAGAAGGCGGCGTGATCATTTCAGGAGAGTTAGAAGTGCAGGTCCTCGGCAAGAAACGACGTTTAAAAGCAGGTGATGCCTATCAATTCCCGAGCCACCTTCCCCACCGTTTTCGCAACACGGGCAAGTCCAAGTGCCGTCTTATCTCCGCTTGCACACCGCCGTCCTTTTAATCCGTTAGCCGCGAAAGCCCGACCCTATGGCTTATGCCTTTCTCATTGGTGCGATTATTTTTGAGGTCGCTGGCACTGCTGCACTCAAACTTTCCGATGGTTTTACCAAGCTTTGGCCATCGTCAATCACCGTTATAGGCTATGGCGCGTCATTCTATCTCTTGTCCTTGAGTTTACGCACACTGAATGTCGGCTACACCTACGCCATCTGGTCAGCGGTCGGGCTTATTCTACTTGCTCTGATTGGCGCCCTTTTTATGGACGAGACGGTGGATTTGGCGGGCATATTAGGAATTGGACTGATCGCGGCTGGCGTGATCATCATGAGCGTCTATTCAAAAATGGGCGGCCACTGAAAACCTTAAGGGAGTTGGGGACGAAACATGGATCACCAATACTACGACGCCATCGTCATCGGCGCTGGTCACAATGGTCTTACCACCGCCAATTACCTGGCGATGGGTGGCCTCAGCGTTTGTGTGCTCGAACAACGCGACGTGATCGGCGGCGCCGCGGTGAGCGAAGAGTTCCACCCCGGCTTTCGCAACTCGATCGCTTCCTACGTGGTCAGCCTTTTACGGCCCGAAGTGGTCGACGAGCTGGAGCTCAAAAAATACGGATACGAGCCGATACTGCTTCAAAATTCCTTCTATCCCGACAGCAAGGGCGACTATCTTCTTCTCACCGATGATGATGACCACAATCGCCGTCAGTACGAAAAATTCTCGTCGACAGACTACCAAGCACTCTCACAATACTATGAATTCGTTGAACAAACAGGTGAGATCATCTCCAGCCAATGGCTTAAAGAGCCACCGAAACTATCGGTAAGTGGGCTGAGTGATATGATTTCTTCGGCTAAACTCGGGCTCGACGTTCTCAAACTCAATGAAGAGTCGCGCCACCGTATGCTGCAATTTTTGATCGGTGCTCCAGTCACCATCATTGATCGTTGGTTCGAGAGCGAGAAGATCAAAGCCATGGTGGCGGCCTCGTGCACACCGGCCAACTACGCCTCGCTGCATCAACCCGGAGCAGCAATGGCTATGCTCCACCACGCCGTCGGCGAGGTCGACGGTGAAAAGGGCGGCTGGGGACTTGTGAAAGGCGGCATGGGGACGATCACCCAAGCCATGGGGAAATCAGCCGAAGCGAAGGGCGTGGTGATCCGGACTGGCGTTCCGGTCGGTAAGATTATCGTAGAAAACGGTGTTGCCAGCGGTGTTCAACTTGAGAGTGGTGAGACCCTCTTTGCCAAGACGATCGCTGCGAACACTGACCCCAACCGAACTTTCCTCAAGCTCTTAGGTGAAGAGCATCTACCGACAGGGTTTGCCAAGGATATTGGGGCAATCAGACAAGAATCCGCTTCCTTACGGATGAATTTGGCACTGAGCGGCTTGCCCGAATTCGCGTGTATCCCAGGCAAAGAGCTTGGCCCTCACCATAAGGCCAGCATCATGTTCATCGAAAGCAAGGATCACGTTGAGACCGCCTATAACGCGGCGCGCAGTGGGCGTCCTGCTGACCCACCCTTCATCGATGCACTGATCCCGAGCACGATTGACGATACGCTCACTGACGAGCCCGGCACACATGTCATGAGCCTTTTGTGCAAGTATATGCCCTATGATCTTGAGGACGGTAAGTCCTGGGACAACGAGAAAGAACGGGTCACCGAAAACGTTCTCAACTACCTATCGACGATGATCCCTAATCTGCGCGATATTCTGGTGGCGACGCAGTGCCTGACGCCGCTTGATCTTGAACGGATGTTCGGTATGACGCGCGGAGATATCTGTCACGGCCGGTTAGAGCCTGATCAATTGTTCAGTGCGCGCCCCCATCCCGATGCTGCACAATATGGCACGCCGGTGAAAAACCTTTATCTCTGCGGGTCTGGTGCCCATCCAGGCGGCGGCGTTACGGGTGCCCCTGGCCGAAACGCGGCCAAGCGCATTTTGAAAGACTGGAAACGTCTACGGACCAACACGATGGGCCGCGCCAGTTAAAGGTCTTCCCAGCAGATGAAAACGGCGTCGTCTTTGACTTTGCTCATCACGGCCTCGTGGATGTTGCTGATCACCGGGCCCGCATCGAGAATATAGGCATAGGCGGCATCGCATTGCGCGCGATCGCTAAAGGTCGAGACGAAAAAATATTCGTGATCCCGCGCCTCATCGGTGTCCATGGGCGTTCCTGCGCATCGCCGTCCGACAGGACCTGCGGAAGAGAGAAGTGATGCATCGATCATATGCCGGTTGAAGGCATCAATCGCCGCCAAGAAGTCTTGCGTCTCCACACCTTCCACGAGCGAAAAACAACTCAGCATATGGAACATTGGGATCTCTCCAAGGATCGCGCGGTCGATGTCAACGGCCCGCAGGCTGGCGAATAGGCACCGCGGTCCGACGACAAATGGTGCGCAGAGCAAAGCTTGATTTTAAACGTTCCACGCCCGGAAGGGTGGTGAGAACCTCGCTGTGAATGCGTTCATAGTCTTCAACGCTGGTACACAGAATACGCAAGAGATAGTCGCTGTCGCCGGACATCAGGGCACATTCCATGATCTCTGGGGTTTCCTGCACCGCCGTTTCAAAAGCTTCCAACGTCTCGCGCGCCTGGTCACGCAACGTGACCTGGACATAGGCGCTGGTCCGGTAACCCAAGTTCCAAGCACTCAGGATAGCGACGTATCGGTCAATGACGCCGGCTTGCTCGAGCGCCTTCACGCGCTTGTGGCAGGCGGAAAGGGAAAGCCCCACCGCTTCACCGACCTCTTGATAGGACGATCGCCCGTCCGACTGAAGCCAGGCAAGGATCTTCGCATCGAACTCATCTAAACGATAATTTTTTTCCAAGGATGGTGCCTTTGCGATATTTTCTTTCTTTAGTCTACGCCAACAAGAGAAAGAAGTCTAAGACTTTGAGCAAGAAAAATACTATCGTGTCCGGAGGATCAATGGAGATGAGCGATGAGAATTGGTGTTCCGAAGGAGATCAAAACGAAAGAGTTTCGCGTTGGTCTCACCCCGGCCAGCGTGGCAGAGATCACAGCCCGCGGCCATGAAGTGATCGTGGAAACATCGGCTGGTGACGGCATCGGTATGTCGGATGCGGATTACCGCTTGGCCGGAGCAAAGATCGTCGCGACAGCAGAAGACGTCTTTGAGTCGGCCGACATGATTGTGAAGGTGAAAGAACCGCAGCTCAACGAATGCGCGATGTTGCGCGAAGGGCAGACCCTTTTCACTTATCTCCATCTCGCCGCTGACAAGCCGCAAGCTGAAGCTCTTTGTGCCTCTGGTTGTCTCGCCATTGCCTATGAGACGATCACCGATGACCATGGCGGCTTGCCCCTTTTGCGCCCAATGAGTGAAGTCGCTGGCCGTATGTCGGTGGGCGTTGGCGGTGCGACACTGCAAAAGCATGCCGGTGGCGGCGGGCTGCTTTTGGGTGGTGTGCCGGGGGTATCGCCAGCAAAAGTCGTCATTCTTGGCGGCGGTGTCGCGGGGGAAAACGCCTTGCAAATGGCGCTCGGCGCCCGCGCTGACGTGACAATTTTTGAGCGCTCGCTGACGCGGATTGCGGAGCTCGACCGGATCTACGGTGATCGCGCACGGGTGGCGTTCTCCACCACAACCGCAGTCCACGAAGCTGTCCTGAGCGCCGATCTCGTGATTGGCGCGGTCCTCATTCCAGGCGACGCGGCACCTAAATTGATCAGCCGCGAGATGCTCCGTGAGATGAAAGACGGCGCGGTAATGGTTGATATCTCGATCGATCAAGGTGGCTGCTTTGAAACCTCCAAAACGACAACCCATGATGATCCAACCTATGAGATTGATGGCGTTGTTCACTATTGCGTGGCCAACATGCCAGGTGGTGTGCCGAAGACATCAGCCCACGCCCTGAACAATGCGACCTTGCCTTACGTTCTGACGCTGGCGGAGCATGGTCCCGAAGCGGCGGTCGCGGCGAACCCCCATCTTGGTCACGGTGTGAACGTCGCACATGGCGCCATCACCCATGAAGCCGTGGCCCGGGCATTGGAGATGGAATACTCTCCCTACCAACAAGCTTAAACTGGGATCGTTTTGTTTTCTAACACGTGGTCATCTCTTGATCGGCGACGGAGAGTGAGAAACGCCCATTGAAAAGCAAACCGCCCTACCATGCGGACCCGCCCGATCTTTGCCGCGTGGGCGGGTTGACCTATCTAAAGGTATACCAGCGTTTTGGTGTTTGCATTCAAGCCAATCAACCCAGAACGCACTTGGATCGGATGCCCACAGCCCCTGCCCCCTGCCCGACGTGGGCACCCGATCCAGGACATTGCGGTCTCTCTTAACAACGCAAGCGAGACAGCCAACGATAGCCTGGTGACTTTTTATGACCGCGACGACGGGAATGACGCTGCAGCAAGAGGTGGACGCTTTTCTTGAGCGTCACCCTGACCTTGCGCAGGTGGAGCTGCTGGCGAGTGACCTCAGTGGGAATTTCTTTTCAAAATGGTTTCGCCGCGACCAGCTCAGCGGCTTCGCAGAAAACGGTCTCAGCATTCCCCGCGCGATGTATGTCCTGAGCGGGACGAGCGAGTCGATGCCCGAAGCGGTCGGTATGGGAGACGACGATGGCGACCCCGATATGCCCGTCGATATCGCGCCAGGGACACTATCGGTGGTCAATTGGGGCGAACGGCGAAGGGCCCAGGGTCTGCTTCATAGCCGCGCGACCGATATGGTGATCGATCCGCGCCGTGTCCTCGCGTCGGTCGTTGATCGGTACAAGGATAAAGGTCTTTATCCAGTTGTCGCCTTCGAGCTTGAATACACCTATTTTGAAAACGACACCCAAGACGGCCTGAAAACCATCATCAATCCGCATACCGGTGTAGACGACACCGCGACCATGATGGGCTCATCGCGCCTTGAAGCGTTTGAGACGATCTTGAATGATACAGTTGCCGCCTGCGACGTCCAAGGCATTGAGACAAGTACGGTCAGCGCGGAGTACGGCGCGGGGCAGTTCGAGATCAACTTCCCCCATTACGATGACCCTGTGCGTGCGGCGGATCATGCTCAGCTGTTTCGCAGGGCCGTCAAGACGATTGCGCGGCAACACGGAAAATGCGCCAGCTTCATCGCAAAGCCCGACCTGGTACGTGCCGGTAACGGGCAGCACCTGCATGTGAGTGTTTTGAATAACGACGGGCACAATATCTTTAGTGAGCGTGACCGAGCCGCGCCCGCGCTGATGAACGCCGTCGGCGGCTTGCAACAGGCCGCTAGCGAGGCGATGCTTTTCTGGGCGCCTAACATCAATTCCTATCGCCGTTTCGAACCCTCCAACTGCGTTCCCACCGGGGCAACTTGGGCGCATGAGCACCGGCATGTGGCATTCCGCATCCCTCTCGCCAAAGGCAATGCGTGGCGCGTTGAGAACCGCATTCCCGGCGCCGACGCCAATTGCTACTTGACCTTGGCGTCGATGTTGGCCGGCATGCTGCACGGCATCGAGAACGCGATCGACCCAAGCGCAGAAACAGTTGGCGCACCCGGAATGGACTCAAGCCTCTTGCCCCTCACCATCCGCGATGCGATCGCCGCGACACGGAAGGGCGACATTCTTGGTCAGTATATGGACGAAGGATTTGTCAAACTGTTCGCCAGCCATCGGGAAGGCGAACTCAATTCATTTGAAGACTTTATCAGTCAACGAGAAATCGACTGGTACGTCTGAGCGAGCCACCAACCACTTCGACGCAAGCAAAATGAGTATTGACGATGCTTGATGAAAACCAACAGGAACACACAAACTCCTACTACGCCGCCAGTCAGCGTGATAAAGAGCCTTTTCCGTCTTTAGCCGGAACGGAAACCGTCGACGTTTGTATTGTTGGCGGTGGCCTCACCGGAGTATCAGCCGCGGTCGAACTCGCCGAACGTGGGCAGAAGGTGGCGCTTCTTGAGGCGAACCGAATTGGCTGGGGGGCGTCTGGTCGAAACGGGGGCCAGATCATCGGCGGATGGGGTGGACCGTTATCCTCTGATCCTGCCCGTGCAGATCGTATGATCGGTAAAGGTGCTGGGCAAAAGATTGTCCGCATGGGTACTGAATGCGTGGATATCATTCGTGATCGCATCGAGAAATACCAGATCGAGTGTGACCTTAAATGGGGTTACCTCAATGTCGCGCTGAAAGAACGGGAAATGCGCGGCCTTAAGGAATACTATGACGAGCTAAAGGGCCAGAATTATCCGCACACCATTAAGATGCTGGATAAGTCCGAGCTGCAGCAATATCTTGGCACCGATCAATATGTCGGCGGCATGGTCGACGAAGGTTGGGGGCATTTGCAGGTTCTTGACCTGTGCAAGGCACAGGCCCGCATCGCATCCAACCTTGGCGCGTCGATTTATGAAAAATCACCAGCCTTTTCCATCGATTTCGGCTCCACCAACACGGTGCACACGGCGGATGGTCAGATCAAAGCCAAGTCGGTGGTTCTCTGCGGCAACGCCTATCTGTCAAAAATAGCGCCAAAGCTGGCACCAAAGCTGAACCCGTTCATCTTGCCCGCCAGCAGCTACATCATCGCCACCGAGCCACTCTCCCAGGAAATGGCCCAGTCGGTGATGCCAAAGAACTACGCAACCTGTGACCAACGAACCGCTCTCGATTATTTCCGTTTGAGTGCTGATAACCGGATGCTGTTCGGCGGCGTTTCGAACTATAACGCGACTGCACCACGGTCCGTGACAGGAACATTGCGGAAGAAGATGCTCGCCGTCTTCCCGCAGCTCGCTGATGCCAAGATTGACTATCATTGGGGCGGGTTCATGGGGATCGGCATCAACAGGATCCCCCAATTGGGCCGCATGGCCGACAGTGTATTCTATATTCAGGCTTACGGCGGACACGGAGTGGCTCCCACCCACATGGCTGGCCGGATCGTCGCCGAAGCGATTGCTGACGAGACCGATCGTTTCGACATGATGGCCAAGGTCAACCACATGCCGTTCCCTGGGGTGGGCCTGTTGCGTCAGTATATGTATGCAGTCGGAATGTCCTACTACAAATTCCGTGATGCCCTTCCGTGATGGGCATCACTGATCGCGAGCTGAACGAAAAGGAGCCCGTCGCGGGCTCCTTTTTTCGTTTTAGCCTTCTTCGTAATAGGCAACGGTGTCGATAACGATCAGCTCACGGTATTCTTCGGTCATATCCCACGTTCCAACAAATCCCTTTGGAACCATGAACATGTCACCTTCGCTATAGGTCACCGAATGGCCAGCATCGTCGGTCAGCACAAGTTCGCCTTTGAGAACAACGACGAACTCGTCATAAGGAAAGGGTTCGTCAATCGCCAATCGCGCAGGGCCAGCATTCCAGACAGAGACGACGTTCTCTCCCTCAAAAATGATGGTCTCGCTGTTTTTCCCGGTACCGCTTTCGAGGTAAGAGCCTTCCATATCTGGTAAGGCGTCGAGTTCCATCGCGTTCAAACTGTCCATCGTCCATACATCTGGAGGCGGAAAGCCAGAGAGCGTTGCCGCCTGTGCTGCGGGAACGCCATGAGAAACCAAAGACAGTCCGCCGGCAGCAATTGCTCCGGCTGCGAAAGACATTGAAACCAACGCGAGGTTCGATAATCGAAGGGGCATGTTCACACTCTCCCTGTTCACTGCCGTGATCACGATTTAGGGTAATGGCCACGATGTTCAATGGAAACGACGCGTTCTGAGCAGTCAGGATAGAAAAACAATGCACAAAAAGGGCCAGCGCTTCTACTAAGAGCGCTGGCCTTATTCATCAGTACCAATGAGCGATGTGGCTGGTGTCGCCGCCAGCCCCCACCGAGGCTTAGAACGCCTTATAAAGGCTCAACCGAATTTCGCGTGGACGAACCGTGAAGACTCGATCGTCTGCGAAACGTGGCCAGATGTAGGTGATCGCGCGCTCATCCCAAACGTTGTTGACCGCCAACGAGATCTCCCAATCGTCAGACCTGACACCAAAACTCAGGTCACCGATCTGATAGTCAGGTTGGGTCGCCGGAATTGCTGAACCAGAGCCGAAGAGCGCAAGGGAGGCAGCCGTACCGTTCACGGACTCTCCGGTGTAAGCGTAATCGAACCGGGTGAAGCCCTCGAGACCATTCCAAGGCAGGTCCTTGGTGTAAAGAAGACCGGCCGACAGTTTCCAGTTCGGTGTTGCCGGAAGCTCATCGCCTTCGCCGCCAACGACCAGCGCGCCGCCGCCGATGACGATGTCATCATCAAGCGTCGCATCGATATAGGTTGCAGCCAATGATAGCTCGAGCTCGCTGGTTGGTTTGAAGGCAAACTGCCCCTCGATACCATCAATCGACGCGTTACCAGCGTTCACAATCGCTGCACCTGCCGCGGGTGCCGGGAAGATCGCTTGGATCTGGAAATCGTTCCAGTTCATCATAAACGCGGTGATGTTGGCGATGGCGCGACCGTCAAACCACTGCGATTTAAAGCCAATCTCATAGTTCTTCAGCTTATCAGAACTAAACTCGTTCGGCCGGATGGCCTGCGCCGCCTGGGTTTGCGCACCACCATTGGCACCGCCGATCCGTACGCCTTCCGAGTACGTAAAGTACGCAAGGAAATCATCCGTGGGCTCCCAGGTGATGTTCGCTCGACCCGCAAAGTCTTGCGTGGTCTCTGACCCGTCATCGTTGCCGCCCGGCGCCGTGCCCACAAACGTGTCGTTCTCACGAACCCTGAAGTCCGTGGTGAACCAACGGCCACCACCTGAAATGTTGATGGTATCGGTAACGTCGATGCCAACCTCGCCGAAGAAGGCGACCGATTCGAGGTCACCGCGGTAACCCCAATACTCGTTACCCGGACGACCGTTGTAGGTGAACCCTTCGCGGAAGCCTTGGTCGAACCACACGTCAGTGGGCTCAACGCCATAATAGGCGAAGATCTCGCCGTTCGGTCCACCAAACTCAGCGAAGTCATCAACCCGGCTGATATAGTCCCAATCGTTGTTGGTGTTCTCATAGAACGCACCAACGAGCCAGCTGAACCGGCTGTCGCTGTCTTCACTCGATGTGAGACGAACTTCTTGCACGAAAGAATTCACGCGCTGATCAAGCTCAATCACGCCGGTCGGGTTGGGGCCAAAGTCGTTATAATTGACAAAGCAGATGTAGAGATACGCACAGGTCGCATATTCGGGGAACTCAGCGACGCCCGTGTAATACTCTGCAATCGCCAGACCATTATCACGATAGTTGGTCATGTAAGCGGTGGAGTCGATATCGTAATCGATCGTCCGATTGTGCCAGCCGCCAGCGATTGTCAGGTCAGCAAAACCGAGGTCACCCTGTACGGTGATCGACGTGTTGTACCATTCATCATCACGACGCTCGTCTTTGAACTTGATCGTGTTCAGATCACCGAAATCAGGATTGAAGTCGAACAGATTGTCGAGGCTTGAGTTTTGGTAGATGACCCCAACGTCGATCGTCCAGTCATCATTTGGCTGATAACGGACCGTCGCGCGGCCGCCCTCGCCGCTGTAATCGTTGATGTCGTCTTCGACCTGATCGGCGTTATCGCGCGTGCCATTGTTCGGTGAATAAGCTGACGTCGTACCGAGGACGTTATCAATGTAACCACCCTCATACTCGTAAAAGCCAACGAGTCGGATGGCGAGCTTGTTCTCAATGATCGGGATATTGACCGCACCACTGATGTCGTAGCTCTCTTCGCCGTCCTTGGTCGTCGCTGCGCCAACATTCACCCAGCCCGAAAAACCGCTGGTGTCAGGCTTTGCGGTCACAATTTTCAAGGTACCGGACTGTGAGCCAGCGCCATAAATCGTGGGTTGCGGACCGGAAAGCGCCTCGATGCGTTCGATATCGATCAAACGCACATCAGGGTTCTGGCCATCGCGCGTGATGGGGATTTCGTCGAGATAGAGGATCGACGAACTGATCGTGTCAAAACCAGTCGGTTGGGCCAGTGCACCACGGAAGGCAATCGTCGTCGCGCCTGGAGATGATGTACCGAACGAAACGCTCGTCAGTTCCTTGGCGTAGTCTTGGAAGTCCCGAAGGCCCTTCTCGCGAATATCATCGCCGTCAAACGCCTGAACCGCGAGTGGGACATCTTGGAGGCTCTGCGCTCTCTTACGAGCGGAGACGATCATCACATCGAGCGCTGTGCCGTCGTCATCCTCAGCAGCCACGGCCTGCGCCACAGCGCCCGTCGGCACCACCACGATCGACGACATCGCAAGCAGGGAAACACCCAATGCCCATGCGGATTTCGAACGAGTTTCCATCACTGCCTCCATGCGAGTCGTTACGACCCGGTCACGCCCCTAATCGGCTTTTGTGAACCACAAAGAGTTAAACGTGATCACAATTCAGTGGTGTTGGATAGAGTGTTCACGGGCATGTGTACCCAATCGATGACCAAATGTGGCAATTTCACAACAACGATAATCCAGGATCGGCCAAAGAAAACGGCTTGAGGGCCGCTTCTGGTCAGTCATGGCTTGGCGATTGACATGATCGGTCAAGGCGGCACAGACTCCTCAGAGGCAGTTGAAAACGTAGCGGATTTGGCATGGATATCGGCGTTCCGATCAAGGACCTAGGAGCGGTCAACTCGGAGGCTTTGCGGGAAACGATCTTGTCCTTTGAAGACTCCGTCTGGCGCGAAGAACAGCTTCGTCAAAAAAAATTCGACGAGGTCCATCAAGACACTGAATCGGTGATCATGATCTTTTGTGACCATGACAACTGGCCGAATATCGACCTTATCAAGGGGTCAGGTTGGGACCGGATGGCCGATCATGCACTGCCGCTGATGCATAGCATTATCGAAGAGCACTACGCCAAGGGCGGGACGATCATTCGAGCGATGGCCGCGAAACTCAAAGCAGGCAGCACCATCACCACCCATACCGACCAGCACACGTCGTTTCATCAGGGTCATCGCATCCACGTACCGATCACCACAAACAACAAAGTCCGCTTCATGATCGATGGACGCCCCTACAAAATGCACCCGGGGAGCGCCTATGAGATCAACAACCAAAAGCGCCACGGCGTGATTAACAGGGGTGAGGAAGACCGGATCACCTTCATTTTCGACTACGTTCCGGGCTCCAACGCCGTTACCGCTTAGGTTTCTCGCCATGACAGCATTGATCGCAACATCCGTCGTGCGCGGATCCGACCAAGGTGAAAGCCACGGCGGCGTTTATCTTGTTAATCTCGATAGTGACGACGTCTTGCAGCCCGTTGACTGGGACACCATAGACATTGATTGGCAGGGCCGGGGCTGGGACAGGGGCCTGCGCGGCATCGCCTTTCATGACGAGCACATCTATATTGCCGCGAGTGACGAGCTTTTCGTTTTCAACCAAGCGTTCGAGATCGTCGCTTCATACAGGAACCAATACCTCAAACACTGCCATGAGGTAAGTATTCACGGCCAGCACTTGTTCGTTGTCTCAACGGGTTTTGATTCCGTTTTGGGGTTTAATCTTCATACCAAGACCTTTGATTGGGGATTGCACATCAAGTCAGATGGTCTGATTTTCCGTGCAGGACGGTACGATCCAAATGGCGACAAAGGCCCCCTCCTCCTCAACAAACTGCATCTCAATAATGTCCACTGCGATGAAGGCGGTATGTATATCAGCGGTATACGAACGGGTGCTCTACTGAGATTTAACGGAAAAGCCGTGGGTGTGATGACGACCCTACCTGAGGGCATTCATAACGCACGTCCTTTTCGTGACGGTGTGCTGCTCAACGACACACAATCCGATGCCGTCCGATTCGAGGGCCCAGCTGGCCGCGCTGCGTTCCGTACGCCGCGCTTTGCGCCGCATAAACTGACCCACACCAAGCTTGATGACTCGCGGATCGCGCGGCAAGGATTTGGTCGCGGGCTTTGCGTCATCAGTGACAACGAAATCGCCGCGGGCTCTTCGCCCTCGACGATTTCGATCTATGATTTGACGACGCAAAAGGCCAAAAAGGCGATCAACTTGTCACTCGATGTGCGTAATGCCATCCATGGCCTTGCGGTTTGGCCGTTTGCCTGGCCTGATCATTAGACTGACTGAAGCGATTTGGGCCGCTGCTCATTCGGCAGGTCGAGCAAAACTGGCTCCAAAAAATCAATCAGTTCTTCAAGCTGCTCTTCGTAATGGCGCCACAGATTGACCGAGCCCTTATAGATCGGTTGACGCACCTGCTCCGAACTCGCCGTTTTCACCGCCCTTTTGGTTTCGTGATAGCGGAGCATCGAGTCTTCAAAGACCAGACCGCAGTGCTCAGCAATCCGCATGACGTTGGCTTCGAGGTTTTCCACCACGTCCTCATACTGAACGGTGAGCACCTTACCCGGCAAAACATCATTCCAATGATCGATCATCCGCACATACTGGGCGTAGTAGTGCGCGAGATCGTAAAAATCATAGGAAAACACTTGCCCCCTCGCAAAGAGCTGCTTGAACGTCCCCAAACAGCTATCGAGCGGGTGCCTGCGGGCATCGATCACCTTTGCGTTGGGTAGGATCGTGTGCAAAAATCCGATGCCGGTGAAGTTGTTTGGAAGCTTATCGGTAAAATAGGTCGCACCCGTCCGATGCGGCAGCGTGTTCTCTATATATTCTTTGCCAAGATCTTCAATCTGATAGGGCGTGAGCTCATGCATACACTCTGGGTATTTGATGCCGTCGACCCTGTTAAACCCCGTCTCGGTGGCCAACCTTAGAAGGTAATGAAGTTCCGCAGTCCCCTCCACCTCCGAATGACTGGCGAGGATCTGTTCGAGCAAGGTCGAACCAGATCGCGGCAAGCCCACAATGAGGATCGGCGAGGCGTCGGAACATCCTTGCCCCGCATGTTTTTCGAAAAAATCCTTGGAGAAAACATCGATGATCCGATCGTTCATTTTCTCAAATTCGATCGGATCGTACTGAACCTTCAGGCGTTTTTTCTCGTTGCCACGAGCGTAGTAATCAAACGCCTGAACGTAGTCTTTGCGGTCCTCATAGGCTTTCCCGAGCGCAAAAGAGAATGAAATCGCCGAGTCTTCGCCAGCGGGTATTTTCGCAACTTCCGCCAGCTGACTTTTCATGTCCTCCACTTCGTCATCATCAAATCGGAAGGTTTTGAGGTTGGCGAGGCTCCAATAAACTTCACCGAAATCAGGCTTCGAGTCGGCACACCGCTTGTAGGCATCGATTGCTTCGTCCTGGCGACCAATCGTCTTCAGCGCATGCCCAAGACAGAGGAGCGAGGGGAAATGCTTTTCGTCAATGGCCAAGGCTTGGTCGAGCCAATTGACTGCATCATCAAGCTGTCCCGCATTCATGCTGTTGGCGCCGAGTTTCTCGAGGACGTGTACGGATTTCGGCCTGACCTTCAATGCACGCTTGAAGGCAGCCTCCGCCTTATCGAATTTTTGTTGATCGTTGAGCGCCGAACCAAGATTAATCCATGCCGCCCAGTAATCAGGCGCCACCTCAACAGCTCGGCGGAAAAACGCCTCGCCATCGTTGAAGTTTTCCTTCCTGACACAGAGGACACCCATCAGGCGTAGCGCATCGACGTTCTCAGGGTCCCGGCGAAGAATGCCGCGATAGATAGCCTCGGCCTTCGCGGTATCGCCTTTGCGGTTGAGCTCCATCGCCTCAACGAGGGCCTGCCGATCAGGATTGTTGTCGAGATATTGCTGGAAGATTTCGTCCGCCTCGATGCCGCGCCCCGCAACCGCGAGCAACTCGCCCAAACGTTGGTTCGCGCTGGTCAATGAGGGGTCTCGCTTGACCGCCGCTTGCAGTGACTTCACCGCCTCATCGGTCTTGCCTTGGCGGATTTGGGCATCGGCCAAATTTTCATAAACAGGTGCAAAATCGGGCATCAATCTCGTCACATGGACGAAGGCCCGTTCAGCTTCCTCCAACCGGCCAAGTCGAGTGAGTGACACCCCCAACATCCGCAGTAAGTTCGGATCGTTAGGGTGCTCCTTCAACGAACCGCGCAAAAAAGCTTCCGCCTTATCGGCGGCGTTGGCTTGGATCATCCGCACCGCCATCTCGAAGTCTCGCCGGGCTGTTTCGTTGCGTTGAAGCGACATGGTTTTGTGTGCACACTTTCGGGCTAAAAGCTGAAAAGATCGCCGAGTTTATGGCGCATCGGCTGTGTTGCAAGGATCATAGCAGATAACACTTATCTCAGTGTGCACTGCACAGCCCATTCGTGATCACACCGTAACCTTGACTGCTCCCTAGTAAGATGCGGCGAAGCTCTATGCATGTCATCAGAACGTTGAATTCGCTCATTTCCGATGTATTGAGAAGCGCTCGATCACGCCCTCAATTGCTCGTTTCGTGAATTGGCAGAATGCGATCACGATTGCCGAAAAAGTGGCGTATTCTCTTGCAATTGTGATCACGATTGACCTAGCCTGCTAGCAATCTTGTCGGAGAGACCGAACCAACGAGCAGCGTACGTGTTGGTGATCATGAGGTCCTCGTTCACGGGAAAGCGCATCTGAATTGCAAGTTCGATCTACACCAACCAAGCCGACCGAACTGTCCATCGAATCGGTGATGGCGTTTCTTCAAAGAAATGGCTTCTTGATATTCAAATGGACCGTGTACTCCTTGTTGCTGGTCAACGTGGTGTATTATGCGCATGAGGATTGGACCGTCGCTCAACACACGCTGACCGAAGGGGCTTCAATACTCAAGATTTTATCTGCCTACGCAGCATCGCTCGATGTTTTCGCCTGGATGATGCTGATTTTCATCTATGAGGTGGAGACCTATTGGCTGGAAGACGACTTCGACAACTCGATCGTGCTTGGCGCAATGACGATAGGGAAATTGTTGTTTGCTGCGCTCATCATCCAGACAATTTATTCGTACTCCGTGCTGGTTCTCCAGATACCAGGAACCTCTGTGATTGAAGGCGTCACCGACCTTTGCGCGCTTACAGGACAGGATCTCTCCTTCGTTCGCAACTTAAAGTATACGGAGATCACACCGGAAACATGTGGCGCGATTGCTTATTCTGGTGATCTCTACCTCTTTTCCCAATACCCAATCGTCACTGATCTGCCTGGGTTCCGCGAGAATTCCTTCTTAGAAGTGTTCGACCTTGTCGAAGCGGTGACGTGGTTGATTATTCTCGCGCTCACCGAGCTAAGTGTCCGTCTTCAAACGAAGGGCCATTACAAAGGCGCCGTGGTGATGTGGGACTTCCGGCTGCGGGTCGTGGGCTATCTCATCTTGTTGCTCGTGAGCGTTTATTGGGGCGTCAAAGGCCATTTCGTTTATGTCTGGGATGAGCTGCTTTGGATCACCAGTTTTATTGCACTTGAAAACAACCTGAACGAATGGCGCCAAGAGCTACGGGAGGCTGACGAGACCGCAGCGGCGGACTAGGGTCCTCGGGTTCTAGTTCTGCCTCGGTCGGTGTCAGAGCAAGACGATAGATATCTTTTCTCTCTCCGTTTTCGTCAGCATGTTTATCTTCTTTGCGGTCGGCAATTTTGCTGGCCGTACGGTGAAGAATGCAGACGATTATTTCGTTGCTGGGCGCCGGGCACCGACGATATTGATCCTTGGTACCTTGGTTGCGAGCGTATTCAGCTCGACGATCTTCCTTGGCGAGGCGGGCTTTACCTATGACGGCCAAATGGGGCCGTATATGCTCTTTCCGGGGATCACGACCGCCGGGTACATCTACGGCGCGCTTCTGTTTGGGCGATATCTGAGACGCAGCCGCGCGCCAACGGTGGCGGAGTTTTTTGGCCAACGCTTTAACAGCCGGCGGGTGCAGCAGCTTTCTGGGGCGATCATCATCGGTGCATTGAGCATTTATTTGCTTGTGGTGACACAAGGCGGCGCCCTTCTGCTCTCCGACCTGACCGGCCTTTCCTACACGCAAAGCCTGGTTACCGCCTGGCTCGCCTACACGTTTTTTACGATCTATTCGGGTTCGAAAGGGGTGATCCTTACCGACACGCTGATGTTTCTCCTGTTCGCGGTGGCGACAGTGGCATTCTCCGTGGTCATCATTGGCGATTTAGGCGGTGTTTCGACAGCGATCGAGCAGATGGCGCAGATCGAGACGAAGCCTGATATCGCGTCATGGCACGGTATCGTCGGTGTTGGGACTGAATGGGCAACCCCGATCGATTACCTGATCTGGGCCATCACAATCGATATGGCCTGGAGCGTGGTCTACGCGGTGAGCCCCTGGCAGTCGAGCCGCCACCTTATGGCTCGCAATGAACATGTCGTGATCCGTGCGTCGATTTACACCGCCCTCGCCGTGATTCTCTTGCAAGCGCTGATTTACGGTGTGGGCGGCTTGATTAACCTCTACAATCCGAACATCACCCCATCAGAGACGGCCATGATCTGGGCGGCAAAAAATCTTGTTCCGGATTACCTCGGAGCGATCTTACTCGCAGGAATCATGGCCGCAGCCCTTTCCTCAGCATCAACCTTTCTCTCGCTCGTCGGATTCAGCGCGAGCAACGACATTCTTGCCCGAAAACGACCATTGAACATCCGGACAACGCGTATCTTGATGCTGATTGTTGGTGCTGTGGCGCTGATCACCAGCTTTTTCTTCCCGCCCAATATTTTCTGGCTGATGCTGTTCGTTGGCACGGTGTTCACGTCGTCATGGGGACCTGTTGCGTTCATGAGCGTGTGGAGCAAACGGATTACCGCGGACGCTGCATTTTGGGGCATGGCCACCGGATTTCTCTTCAACGTCGTTCCGTCCGGTCTCGAATATGTCGGCATCATCGATTTGCCTCACTATTTCAGTGCAACGATTATCGGTGTGGCAGCTAGCCTCATTACCATCGTGTTGATCTCACGTGCTGGTGAAGTGACAGTCGAGGAAACTGCGTTCAGGCTTCGCCTTCATGAAACACCGAGCGAAGATCGCGACGCGACCAAGGCGCGAACAACAATGATCGCGGCCTTTGCTTTGGTCGCCTACGGTCTGACAATGCCATTCCTAACACTGCGATTTTACGTTATGCCCTATCAACGCGGTGCCGGAGAGCTTGCGGCCGATGGCGGGATCAATTGGCAAACAGGCGAAGCTCTTTTGGCGCTCACGTCACCGCTCATCTATGTTCCACTCGGCCTTTACGGCGCATACTTGATTTGGCGAGGCTACCACCCCCGCGCGGCGAAACCGCACGATCAGAACCCTGGGTTCAGTGAGGAGCTCTCTGGTGAAAAGACGTAACACTGATCATTATCTTGGGATGGACCGTGCGATCACGCGCCGGGACTTTGTCCATGGGGCAAGCCTTCTAGCTAGCGGTACAATGGCGGCCAGCGCTTTCGGTGGAAGCCTGGCGCGCGACGGTGGGCCGGCCACCTATCCTCCGGCCATGACAGGCCTGCGCGGTAATCATGTTGGGTCTTTTGAAGTCGCCCACCAACTGGGCCGCGAAGGTCGCACCGATTGGAGGACCCCGACCAAACCCAGCGAAGACTATGATCTTGTGGTTGTCGGCGGCGGCCTCAGCGGGTTGTCTGCCGCCTATTTTTTCCTCCAGGACAATCCATCAGCAAGCATCCTTATTCTCGATAATCATGATGATTTCGGCGGCCACGCGAAACGCAACGAGTTTCAGATCGGTGATCGCACTTTGATCGGGTACGGCGGAAGTCAAACTCTGCAAGAACCTTCCGGGTACAGCGGCATCGTCAAAAAGCTTTTGCGGGATCTCAGCGTTGATGTGGATCGGTTTGAAACCGCCTATGATCAAGACTTCTATAAGCGCAACGGACTAAGGGGTGGCCTGTTCTTCGGCGAGGAAAGTTGGGGCGAGAACCGAACGATACCATTCGATATCGGTTACTTCACTGACTATATTCCGGTGGCCCCGTCAGACATGACCGCCGATGAAGCAGTTAAGCTGATCCCTGTTTCAGATGAAGGGCGCACGGAGTTGCTCCGTCTTCTAAACCTCAAAGAGAACCTGCTGACGAGTGTTCGAGGCGAAGACGAACTTTGGGAATTTCTCTCAAACATCAGCTACCGTGACCTGCTGACGAAGCATTTTGGCATCGGTCATCCCGACGTGCTCCGTGTTTTCCAAGACCTCACCGGGGACGCTGGTGCCGGAATAGATTCTGTGACGGCCGCGACCGCGCTTTATTACACCGGCCTTCCTGGGTGGGAAGCTGCAGGTCTTCCCCAGGCCGAGGCGACAGAACCTTATATTCATCACTTCCCGGATGGAAATGCATCCGTCGCACGACTTTTGGTGCGGGCCATGATCCCGGGTGTTGCACCCGACGGAACGATGGACGAACTCGTGACCACACGGTTTGACTATAGCAAACTTGATGTGGCGGACTCTGCTGTCCGTCTACGGCTTGAAAGCACCGTGGTTCATGTGGAGCATGACGGAGATCCCGCGACATCAGAGCGCACGCTCGTCAAATACATGAAAGACGGTCAAGGCTTTCTCATCAGTGCAACGAATTGCGTTCTCGCCTGTAACCATTCAATCGTCCCCTATTTGTGCCCCAGCCTTCCCAAGTCTCAACGCGAAGCTCTGTCATTCCAGGAAAAAACACCTATCCTCTACACGAGCGTCGCCCTAAGCAATTGGCGAGCATGGAAAGAGCTCGGGATCGGCGCCGTTGTTGCTCCGAGCAGTTACTATGTGCACGCATTGCTCGATTTTCCTGTCAGCATGGGAGACTATTCATTCTCTGCGAATCCGGACGAACCGATTATCGTCCATATGGAACGTTTTCCGCATTTGTATGATCAAGACCTATCGGTACGCGAACAACACCGCCTTGGCCGCTATCAATTGTTGGGCACACCGTACGAGACGATCGAACGCAACACCAGGGCTCAACTCGCTGGCATGCTCGGAGAAGCAGGATTTGATCCTGCTAAGGATATTCAAGGGATCACTGTCAATCGCTGGGCACACGGATATGCCTATTATTACTCCCCGCTGTTTGATGAGATGTATGACGATTGGGACGATGCACGGTACCCGCACATTCAGGCGCGGCAACCTTTTGGTCGCATAGCCTTTGCGAATGCTGATTCCGCCGCTAACGCGATGTTCGAATCAGCTGTCGAAGAAGCCCACCGAGCCGTCTCCGAACTCAAGTCTCGATAGAACCCACGAGCTATTGATCAGCGGGAATAAACTGTACAAGGGTTATGACAGAAACGTGTGCTGTTAGGCCAACCTCGAAACGGTCAGCGATATCGTCTACTTTATTCAGGAAACGCCCTATTCATCTTTTAGCTGACGATAAAGTAGACTTTCCGAACCTTCTCGACGACCTCCGCTGTCCCCTTCCAACCCTTAGGGAAAATCCAGCTATCGCCCGCTTTGATCTCGGTAACCTCGCCCGATTGCGACGTCAGAACCCAATGCCCTTCAAGGAGATGGCAAAATTCCATAATCTCTAGATCGAGCTCGAGCTTACCCGGCTCGCACTCCCACGTGCCAGCCGTGTAATTGCGTTCCAAAAAGAAGCTTTTGTCTGTCTGCAGGGGAAGCTGCCCGATCGGCGTGCCAAACGAAGGGGCTTTTTCGAGGCCGGTGAGTGTCGCACATTGATGTTGAACGCTGATCTCTGGCACGCCCTACCTCCTGTTCGGTGTTGACTAGTTCTGAATCCAGACTGGCGGAGGCGGCGTTGCTTTTGCGCGTTTTGGCGCCCAAAAAACATCTTCCGTCACCCTACATTTGACCACTTTCCACAGTGGGCGGATCTCTTTCATGTAAGAGATCTCCGCATAGATATCGCGTTTCAAATATGACGGTTTCACCATCGCCAATGCGATATTGGCCTTTACCACCGGCGACCACATCGCTGAGGTCACGTAACCAATCTCTTTAGTGCATCTTTTGTCGGCATAAAGAGTTGAACCCTCAGCTGGTTTGTTACCTTCGATATCAAGTTTTGTGAGGATGTATTCTGGTCCCTTCTTTTTTTCCTCAAGAAGAGCGGCCCGCCCGTTGAAATGGGGTTTTTTGAAATCAACTAGCCACCCTAAGTTAAGGTCAAAGGGCGTTTGATCATGCCGAAAGTGCACAGTTTTCAATGCTTCAGCAAACTCAACATACGGAAGAATAAATCCTGCCTCGAGGCGCGCCATGGCAGTAGCTGCCTCGCCGTAAGGTTGGATACCATAATCCTCACCAGCAGCGTAAAGAGCATCCCACAGTTGAAGCCCGAGATGAGCAGGGACCCAAAGTTCATAACCAAGATCGCCGGTAAAACCCGTCCGTGACACCATCAAGGTGTCACCTTCGAAGGGATAGTGCTTCACGCCAAAGGGCTTGAGCATTTCAACGCCCTCAAGACCCATCCGCTGCAAAACCTCACAGGTCGCCGGACCTTGAAACGATAACGCACCGATATCATCCGTCTGATCGGTAATCGTAACGTTCTCAAAGCCAAGGCAAGCTTGTCGAAGCCACGCGATGCTAGGGCTACCACAACTTAAGAAAAATTTATCGTCGTCGAGTTTGAAAATCGTTCCATCGTCGATCAAACGACCTTCGTCTGTACACCAGCACACATAGGTGACCCGGTTCTTTTTCAACTTCGAGACATCGCGCGTGACCATGCGGTTGAGCATCGCCTCGGCGTCTGGCCCTTCGACAAGGTATTTCTGCATCGGTGTAATATCATACGTTCCGCATAGGTTGCGAATGCAGAAATACTCGAACTCTGTATCGTAATAGTGGTCGGCGAACTTATAGCCGTTCCAGCTCTCCCACGACTCTCTGATGTTGAGCACTGCTTGGCGAGGATAAAAGGGCGATAGTTTCAGCCGCTCGCCCGCAAATGGATCTGGTGTGTCCGTCATCGTCTTTGCTCTCAGCGCTTAGTCGTCGTAACAATCGTCTTCTGGGACAGTGTTACCCAGCTTCAGATCACGGAGGATTTCGCGTGCAGCGTTCGCTCCACAGGCGGAGGAAACGCCGCCGCCTGGGTGTGTCGATGATCCGCACATATACATTTTATCGACTGGCATGCGGTACTGCGCATAACCCGGGAATGGCCTGTTGAAGAGGAGTTGGTCAATGGTCAGCTCGCCTTGGAAGATATTGCCTTCGGTAAGACCGATCTCATTTTCAATTTCGTGCGGTGTCCGCACTTCCATATGCACAATCAAGTCTTTGAAACCAGGGCTATAACGCTCAATCTTGTCGATCACCGTTTGGCCAAAAGCGTCACGCTTTTCAGGTGTCCACGGCCCATCGGCAAGCTCTGGTGGGCAATACTGAATAAAATTGGACATCCAGTGTTTTCCTGGCGGCGCCACTGTTGGATCCCAAGCAGACGGAATGACAGACTCAATGAACGGATCATCTGACCACGTCCCTCGTTTCCACGCGTCATACGCCTTCTCAAGCGTCCGAAGTGAACCCACAAAGCCCTGTCCCCCGCGGTTGATATAGCGATTATCAGGGACGTTGTTGAACTTGGGCAGCCCCGACAGGGCAATGTTCACCTTGCCTGACGAACCACGAATTTTGAAATTCTGCGCCTTTTTTAGGATCCCAGGAGGTAGGTCCTTCGGATCCATGATCTTGGTGAAGGTTCGTTTTGCATCGAGATTAGAGACGACAATTTTGCCATCAATCTCATCACCATTCTCGAGCACAACTCCGTTCGCCACGCCGTCCTTCACACGGATCTGGGAAACACCGGCATTCGTCCGTATCTCACCGCCATGCTCCATCAGCGCGCCGGCAAGCGCTTTCGAAATAGAGCCCATGCCTCCGCGAGCAAGGCCCCACGCACCAATATTGCCGTCCACGTCTCCCATCACATGGTGGAGAAGAATATAGGCCGAACCCGGTGAATCGATTCCTAGGGCCGTCCCAATAATGCCAGGTGTCGCCATGACAGCTGCGATGAAATCGTTCTCGAAGTAATCGTCGAGAAACTCCGCGGCACTCATGGTGAAGAACCGAATATACTCGTAGATCTCAGTCTCGCCTAGCTCGCCAAAGGTCTTGGCGAGGAATATCAGCTCATTGATGTCACGAATACGGAATTTTGTCGGGTCAGGCGGCGTCCGAAGCAGTGTCTTCCGTATCAACGTCGAATACCGATCAAGGTCCGCTAGCAAGCGGAACATCGCATCAGCGTCATGCGGAGAGTGACGACGCAGCTCGTTATAGGCAGGACCTTCGGCGGTGTAAGAGGTCAGTGTTTCGCCGTTATCGCCAAACGCCACGGTACCGAGATAAGGCACCAACATCAGCCCGTGCTTGGTCAAGTCAAGATCGCGATGGATGACCTGGCGCATCATGCTGCATACGTATGAACAGCTCGAATAGAGGAATCCATCTTCGAGTTCGCGCGAGACCGCGGCGCCGCCAATATACTCGTTCTTTTCGACGACAACGACGTCGAGCCCGGCCTTTGCTAGGTAAGCTGCGTTGGTCAAGCCATTGTGACCTGCACCGATAATAATCGCGTCATACGTCTTCATTTTAAAATCCGCCGCGCAGCGTTGTGACCAGCAGCGCCCATGATGCCGCCTCCTGGGTGACTGCCGGCACCGCAGAGATAAAGTCCGGGAATTGGCGTTGCATATTGTGCGGCACCATGGGTGGGCCGCATCATCATCATCTGCTCAAGCGCGAGCTCGACATGATGCCAATGCCCTCCGGTTGCCCCGTATTGCTGCTCAATATCGAGGGGCGTGAGAAGCTCTGAACCTTTGATCAAGGCGCCAAGACCAGGAATGTGCCGCTCTAGTGTTGCTAACACACGATCCTTGAAGGCATTGCGCGCTTCATCCGACCACCCTGTTTTTTCATCGTACGGCGCATACATAACGTGGGCGGACAGAACATGCTGACCCTGGGGAGCAACAGATGGATCGTGCAGGCTTGGGAAGGCAATTTCCATCACCGGGCTTTCCGAGGCCTCACCGTATTTCGCTTCATCGTAAGCAAATTCGATCGCATCCATATCAGGTGCAATGATCATCCGACCCTCAAGGGAATCGACGCCAGGAATCGTCGGCAGCTCGCTTAGAGCCGCGTGAAACTTCGCAACATATCCCTTCGAACGGAGACGACTGATCCGGTTGGCAAATTGGATCTCCAAATTGCCGGCACCGACGAGATCCAAGAAGGTGGTCTTAGGATCAGCGGAAGAAACAACAAGCGGCGCTGATATCGTCTCACCACCAACAAGTTCGACCCCGACGGCAGCGAGCCCCTGCTCACTACCTTCGATCGTGACGTTTTTCACCGGCGCGTCAGTTTTGATGGTGACGCCTGCAGCCTTTGCGCAAGCGGCAAGGGCGTCAACAAGGGCAGAAACCCCGCCCTTAGGCGTCACATAATCGCCCCCACTTTCACCATTCATCCGTAGCAAGAGCGGCAAGACCGCGTTGTTGGGCGAACGCGGGGCCATTTTCGAACCAATCAGTCCGTCCCAGCACAACAGGGCTTGCAGCCGAGGGTCTTCGAAGCACTCACTCACAAGGTCACGCATCGGAAGCGTCAGGACACGAACCAGTTCGCTCATGTCCTCACCGCCCAAGCCGCGCATTTTCATGAAGGCTTGCGCGTAGACACCGGAATCTCGAAGACCGGCAAGGCCAATGCGCGGGAGTGTCTTCTCCCAGATCACGGAGATTGCTTTACCGTAGCGCAAAAGCTTTTGCCGATATTCCGCATAAGCGTCGGTATCAGATCCTCCGACACCCCACACCTGGTCACCATGCAACGAAATAGGCGCCGCATCTTCCGCTAGGCCGATCGTTGGGCATGAAGGGTTAAAAGACAATCCGTACTGCTGAAGGTTCAAAGCGCCCGCCACCACGGACGAAAAATGGGTCACACTGTGCACCGGCGCTGCGCGAAAACCGTCGCTGAATTCCCGCGATGATGCTAATCCGCCGACAGACGGAGAAGCCTCGACAACAAGAACTCGTCGGCCAGCTTTTGCTAGGAGAGACGCGCAGACAAGGCCATTATGGCCAGCTCCAATTACGATCGCATCGTATTGCGTCATCAAGCGTTCCCACTAAGTCTTACACGGCCGTTGTCGTAAAACGTAGTGCTTATGGGCTTGAAGCCAAGGCGTCGTCCTCGCGGGTCCGAACGGAGCGGAGGGAATTGAGGGCCGTCTGGCGGTAGACGGACGGAGTCACGCCCGTCTGTCTTTTGAACGCATTATAGAACCCCGAAATCGTATTGAAACCCGACTCGATCGCAACTTTGACGATCGAGAAGTCCGCATCCGCCTCTTCCATCCTCGCGATAACGTGATTGACGCGATGTTTGTTGACGAACTCGTAGAACGTGCAACCGATCACGTGATTGATCACATAAGAGATCTGGTTGCGGGTGTAACCCATCGCCTTTGATACTGCCGCCAGGTTGAGACGCGGATCGAGAAACGGCCGCTCCCCCTCAAAGTACTGGCTTAAGGTGGTCGAGATCGTCTGCAGATCGAGTTCGCTTAGCCCGAGTTTTGACAGCTGCTCGTCTTGGCTGTCCGTTGCGACGGCGTCGGCAGGATCTGAAGTGACACCGCGGTAGTCGTAGAACTCGTGCACACTGACGATTTTATCGTGCTCAAAAACGATGAGCTCAACACCGCCGATTTCAATCGGCTCAACACTCTCCCTGGTCTGAAGATTTTGGCGCCAGTGGAGCAAGACCGATCCATCTTTTGGGTAGATGACGTCGTGAAACTCAAGACTGCTGCCCTCTTCCCGGGCAAACGTCTCCGCTAAAAAGCGCTCAAGCTCGCAATACTTGATAATCGAGCCCGATGTCATGTCGTGGTACAGGACATCGTCAGCGAAAAGGCCCATCAGATTAGTGATGTCAGCCTTTTCCCAAAGCGCCAGGAATTTGGCGACTAAAGCCTTGGTATCGTTCGGGCTTTGCTCCACGGACCTCTCGAATCGTGCACTGCGGTAAGAGCATATCAAGCCTCACGTTTTATGCATCCGTTTCATCCACTCTTCGCCGGATGTCGAGCAATCGTGAAAATTGTTCGACGATCAGTGGTGCCTCGTCGAGGGCCGTGATCACCGTCAAAACATAAGCAATAGCGGCAAAAACATCGCCGACCTGCGCGCCGAGCTCCGCCGTCACCCGCAAAATTACCAGCATCACAGCCACAAAAATAAAGAGATCCGCCACGGCCCAGGCGCCCGCCTGGACATCGGAAAGCATAATCCTCCAACGGGCTAAGGCCCTGAAATGCTTGAAAACACGCGCGGGACGCCCGCTTTCAATCGCACTCACTTCCCGCTCATGGCGGTCGTTCAAGCGCCGACTGAGCGCAAGGGAGCGTCGACCGTAAAGAAAATAGACAACGAAAACAGGGATCAATGCCAACGCCATCGCGGCACCTGCGATGGTATCGTACAAAAACAGCATGGCGACCCCGCCAATCAGGCTGATCAACGCTGTGACGAAGGCTGGCACCTCAAACTCAAAAAAATCAACGGCTTCGCGCGTCATCACCGAACGGGCAGCGACCTCTCCGGTCGTCACGCCGGCCTCGCGCTGCCGCACAATCATGCGTCCCGCCACATCGCCATACATTTTCGCAAAAAGGCGGGTGTCAAAAACCTGGCGCGCGGTCGCCGTCACCAATTGAAAGAACCAAATCCCCGCAAAGGGCAGCAAGCTCACGATCCCATCGCCAGCGATCAAACCGTTGATCGCAAGGCCGATCGTGAACGGATAGAGAAGCTCGAAAACATTTTCGAGCAACATCACGGTGTAGGTCGCACTGACTTGCAGGCGGTATGGCTTCACCGCCCCAAAAAAAGTCTGTGGTTCGTCTCTTCCATCCATCTGATCGCCCCGAATATCCGTGCCAGGATCGACGTTACGCCCCTCTAGGGCGTGGCTCGCAAAAAGGCGAGACCCCCTTAGGACGCGTCAGCGAGGGCGGGGATAATCTGGCGGAGCCGCAGATACATATAGCCGTAGATCGACATCGCCGTCAGCGATGCGACCGCTGACATCAAAAAGACCGAGCCATAGCCAAGGCCAAACCCCAAGATTGAGGCGGCAATGTTCGGCCCGAGGATCTGACCAAACCCGACCGCTGCAGGCATCAGCGCCGCATAGCGGCCAGACTTATCAACGTTCGCCACGGTCGCGGACTGATAAACATCGATGAAGATCCAAAGGAAGTTGAACATAAAGAGGCTGATAACAATATTGATGTTGTTGATGCCGAAAGCCAGCATACCGACGATCACCGCGTGACTGACCAGCGTGATCAAGAGCGGCCTCGCTAATCCATAGCGATTGCTGATCACGGTCGCGACCAAACAGCCGACAATGCTCAAGAAGGATGCCCAGACCAGAACGCGTCCGACCCAGTCAGGGTCAGTTACCGGAGACGCCAAACTGGCAAGTTCGATATAGGTCCAATACGCCCCAATATTGACATACGTGGCCGCGATCGCGGCGAGGCACAGCCAAGGCACATAGGCGGGAACGACAACACTGGTGCTCGATCGTTGGCCGGTGTGATCCACCTCTTCGACCTCGACATCCAAACCCGTCGTCGATGCCCTTGCAGGAAGCCAAGACAGGAACGGAAGGGCTGCGAGATTAAACGCAACGAACACGAAGTATATACCGTTTATCGACAACTGCGGCAGGACCTGGAGCTCAAAGGCCTGGGAAAACGCAAAGATAAACAGCATAATATTGTACGCGCGTGCTGGTCGGGACGTTGCCCCGAGCGACGCGACCGCGATCGCGGTGTAGATACCGCTCCCAAACCCTGCGATCAGCCTTAAGAAGAGAACTGCTCCGTATTCGACAAAGATCATACAAAGGCCGTTGGCAGCCACTGTTGTTGCAATCGCGCCCGCGACCAGCCATCGCCGGTTGAGCCGCCGAATGAGTAGCGATGCGAAAACAGCGCCCACGGAGAGACCACCGAGATCCGCGCCAGCAACGCGCCCTACTTGCATTTCTGTAAAACCTAGTTGCGTGACCCAAGCAGTACTGATCACCGGAATTCCAACGAGCACCCCGTAACCGACAATCGCAAGGTAAAGGGAAATTGAGACCGCACGCCGATCATCAAACTCTGTCTTGCGATGCGCGATTGAAGCCATGTCGCTGGTCACTGAATACTCCATCCGCAAGAACGCCATCGGGCGCGCCCACTCTGCTATAACCGCTCCGTGAGCCACCCATCACCATCAAGAGGCTCACCAACGATCATGCCTTCGCCAACCATTGAAAATTACCGCGTCCTGTGATGGAAGAATCGAGAACAATGAAGACTTGCAATCAACGCACCTTGGGTCAACTCAATCAGTTGAACAAAGCGCCTGCGATATATTGAGGAACAAAACGATGACTTCACTCAAAGGACAGGTTCACTCCGTCTACGTAGGGGTCGAAGGCGTGCTGGGCAAGGAACGCAAGGCATCGATTGACGTCGAACTCGACGGTATTGTCGGTGATCGCCATCGATCCTTTGAGCGCGAAGCCTGGGAAAGCGGTGATAAACAGCCAGGCGGCGTTCGCCGCCGGAATGAGCGTCAATGGTCAGCGGTGTCGATTGAAGAACTTTATGAAATATCAAAAAAACTCGGGACAGTGAAAGATCTCACCGCGGCATCACTGGGGGCTAATCTTTGCATCAGCGGCGTCCCAGAGCTGTCGAGATCGCCCAAAGGCAGCATTCTCAAATTTCCGTCGGGTGCTGAGCTGATTGTCGAAGAGTACAATCCGCCTTGCCATGATATGGGCAAGAGCATTGCTGAGGACTACGAAACAACCAGCGGTGAAGAGCTCGGCTCAACTGCGTTTCCCAAAGCATCTCAGCTCACGCGCGGTGTCGTCGGAATTGTCGACGTGCCCGGTGCGATTGCCGAGGGTGACGAGGTCTTGGTGGAAGTCTACGCAACGCCAGCTTGGTTGCTCCGAAGCGACTAAAACGAAACCAACTTTTCGTTGGCGCTCAAGTCAACCATTCTAGGTCTTGGTCTGCCACCGTTTGGCCAAGAATGTGTGGGTAAGGAACGTTGCAGCCATTCCCCCTGCAACAACCGCCCCGCTCATGATGTCTCGATGCGGAGTTTGTGCGTCCCACACCTCGTTCTTACCCAGCCAATACAACGTGTACATTGCCAGGATGCAGGGAGTGAGCGCAATCGCTATCCGCACTAAAGCGAACAGCTTTGATTTTGCCTCTTGCAGCATCAAACCTGCTCCTTTCATTGGTTTTAAAGTTCCTCAGGTGGTTGAAACGGGACCCGCCACTCGTCGGAACCAAGTCATCAGCTTAGGTTGTTTGAACCTTCTGACCAATTCCTGGCGGACCCGCAGAACAGCTGACGACGCTGGACGGATTTGATGATGTATGCGACGATCTTTCATCGTGGATATTAATGTAGCAAAGCTTCTAAAGCACAAGCACCTCAATGGTTGGGGCCTCTTTTGGCTTCTCTCTGTTCCCATATCCCTTAGTGTGATTATTCACGGTCTTCAAACGGATCTATCGACCGGCGAGGGCGTATCAGAAATGATCGGGTATTCCGTCCGCTGGGCGGTTCCCTTCATCTATTTGGTGATCGCGGCGTCCGCTGTTCAAATTCTATTCCCAGGACCGTTTTCTATGTGGTTGCTGCGGAACAGGAAGTATCTTGGTCTTGTTTTTGCTGTGGCAATGGCCTGGCAAGGTCTTGGAATTTTTGTCGTCTCGACCATTATGCGGGACTATTACTTTTCCGAGATTTATGCGTTTCGCGATGAGCTAGAGGGTACCATCGGCTACGTTTTCCTCGCCACACTTTCGATCACGTCCTTCAAGATCGGCAGTCGTTTCATCACCTCTGATCAGTGGAAATTGATCCATAAAGCCGGCGTGATCTTTCTTTGGGCCTATCCTTTCAGCGTTTATTGGTGGAACTTGTTTTATTATCCGTACCTTGATGGATATGCATCTCCGCGCGTGATTGACTATTTCTTTTACGCGGGCGGGTTCGCTGCCTTCGCGTTACGCCTCGCGGCGTGGGGCAAGATTCGCCTGATGAAAAGCGCAAAGGAGGCCCCTGGCGTTACAGCTTCTCGTTTAGCGCGTGCGAGCGGCGGTGCGCTGATTGTTCTTGGGTTGGTAAGCGCGGTCACGGGACATCTTTGGTATAACAGTGTGGCGGGCATCCTTGCTGGACCGTCTTGGTCCGAGGAAACGTCGCTTTGGCTTCCTTTCTGGCCGCTTGAACCCTTCCTTCCTCTGTTGATCATTGGTCTGGGTATCATGCTCGCGACAAGTGTGCAGACCGCGGGTCGGTCGACCCCTGAAGCGGTGACAAACTGATCAGCGCCCGAAAAGCCTGGGCGCTTTTACGGGGTCGTCAGCAATCGGTGGTGATGGCGGAGGTGATCACTGATGAAACTTGCGATGAAATAATATGAGTGGTCATATCCAGGCTGCATACGGAACGTCAGCGGTTGCCCGGCTTTAGCACAGGCTTCTTCAAATAATGCCGGTCGCAACTGCTGTTCCAGAAAACTGTCCTTATCGCCTTGGTCGATCAGAATTTCCGCTTCAGACGGCTGTGTTTGGACAAGGTGGGTTGCATCGTAATTCAACCACCTTGCGCGATCCTGTCCCAAATAACTGGTGAACGCCTTCTCACCCCACGGAACTTGAGAGGGGGCAACAATGGGGGAAAACGCGGAAACTGATGCGTAGAGGGATGGGTTTTTGAGGTGCAGCGTGAGAGCGCCATGCCCTCCCATCGAATGGCCCATGATCCCTTGTCGCTGCCCGTCAGCTGGAAAATTCGCTAGCACAAGATCTTGCAATTCTTCCGTGATGTAGCGGTCCATCGCGTAATGCTTCGCCCACGGCTCTTCCGTCGCAGACAGGTAAAATCCCGCACCCTGACCAAGATCATAGGCGTCATCATCCGCCACGGCTTCCCCGCGCGGAGAGGTGTCGGGTGCCACCACCATAACACCAAGGTCTGAGGCCGTTTTTTGCAGCCCCGACTTTTCCATGACATTAGACCAATTACAGGTCAGCCCTGAGAGGTACCAGACCACTGGCACCGCGCCCGATACAGCCTGCGGCGGGGAGTAAACCGCAAAACGCATAGCACAGCCGCAAACCGCACTGTCGTGATCGTGTACGGATAGCGTGCCGCCAAACGACATCCACGATTGGTGGGTGGTCAGTGTCATTAATAGATCACCACACTCCGAATGCTCTCACCTCGGTGCATCAAATCAAAAGCATCGTTGATTTTCTCAAGCGGCATGGTGTGGGTAATGAGACTGTCGATATTTATCCGGCCATCCATGTACATGTCGACGATATCCGGCACGTCAGTCCGGCCGCGGGCGCCACCAAAAGCAGAGCCGCGCCAGACCCGCCCTGTCACCAATTGGAATGGACGCGTCGAAATTTCTGCGCCTGCCGGAGCCACACCGATAATAATGCTCTCCCCCCAACCTTTATGGCAGCATTCAAGAGCCGCGCGCATCACCTCAACATTTCCGATGCACTCAAACGAATAGTCCGCACCGCCATTGGTAAGCTCGACCAGATGCTCCACAAGATCGCCGGAAATTTCCTTGGGGTTAACAAAGTGGGTCATGCCAAACTGCTTGGCCATCGCCGCCTTTGATGGGTTCATATCGACACCGACAATTTGCTTGGCACCGACCAATTGAAGGCCTTGGATAACATTGAGACCAATGCCGCCCAGCCCGAACACCACGGCAGTCGAGTTGGGCTCAACCTTTGCTGTGTACATCACAGCGCCAATCCCCGTGGTCACGCCGCACCCGATATAACAGACCTTGTCAAAGGGAGCGTCTTTACGAATTTTCGCCAGCGCAATTTCGGGGACGACGGTGTAATTGGAAAATGTTGATGTCCCCATATAGTGCAAAATCTGCTGCCCTTTATACGAAAACCGAGACGTACCATCCGGCATCAACCCTTGTCCTTGGGTCCCACGAACTTTCTGGCAAAGGTTTGTTTTTGGATGAAGGCAATAGTCGCACTCACGACACTCTGGTGTGTAAAGAGGAATAACATGATCGCCGACCTCTAGCGACGTCACCTCAGCGCCAACTTCGACGACAACCCCTGCGCCCTCATGACCCAAAATCGCCGGGAAAGCGCCTTCAGGGTCTTTCCCGGAAAGCGTGAATTCATCCGTATGGCAAATGCCAGTCGCTTTGATTTCGACCAAAACCTCGCCCGCCTTGGGGCCCTCTAAGTCAACTTCGACGACTTCAAGTGGTTTGCCTGCTTCAAAGGCTACTGCGGCACGCGTCTTCATCTCATTTCCAAATCTGTTGGTTTGTGACCATCGCGCCATGCTGTTTATCTCTTAGATCACTTAGGTGACTAGCGACCCTGTCAAGACAAACCGTAGGCGAACTCTCGCCCGGAACGATAGTGGCAAACGCGGCAAAGATGCAAGGATTGCACTGCAATTGCGAACACGGACAATAACGTGCGAAAACAGCACCTCCCCGCAGTACACACGCGGCGCTCACGACCTTTTGAAGTGAGCGAATGAGGCTCATGTCAACGTCGGAGATCATGTTCCCAATGAGCGGCGGGTCCGCAAGGCATGCCCTTAATGCCTCAAGCTGAGGGGTGATGCGAGGCACCCTGTTTCTTATCGTTGGGCAACGCGCTCGTTTTTATGTTCTTTATAGGGATGTCCTTCATGATGATACGAACTACACCAAAGGGTGTTACTCGGAACTCTGATCGAACATAACGAACCTTTCTCGATCGCGAGCGTAAAGAGCAATGTTGGCTTCTCTGGCCTTTCGAAGGGCAAAAGCCGTCGGTGCAGAGATGGAAGCAATTGCCCGTACCCCGCATCGAGCCGCCTTCTCCACAATCTCGTACGAACACCGGCTTGACATCAACAAAAATCCAGACTCGATCTCAACACCCCTGCGTGAGAGAGCCCCCATCAATTTGTCGAGGGCATTGTGCCGCCCGACATCTTCGCGCGCTAAGGCAATGTTGCCCGACGAGCCTACCCAAGCTGCTGCATGCACGGTTCGCGTTTCTTCGTTGAGTGCCTGGAAACGCGGTAAAGCACGCAGCGCCCTTAAGAGTGTATGCTGATCTATTAGCAACAGCGTATCCGAGACCCTTGGCAAAACCTCGAAGAAGGTCTCTGCGTTCTCAAGACCGCATAAGCCACAGCTTGCTCGCCCGGCAAGATTTCTGCGCCGCAGCACCGTATCAAGCCGTTCGATTCGGTCGGACGCTATGTCAATGCGCAGTTCGATGCCGCGGTCTATGAAATAGATATCGACGCTGATGATTTCAGACAGATCATCAACAACCCGCTCAGTCAGCGAAAAACCGACAGCGAAATCCTCCAGATCAGCAGGGGTCGTCAGCATCACTGCATAGTTTCGGCCATTGTAAACCAACGCAGCAGGAACTTCCTCGGGAACGCGCCACATCCCGCCATCCAATTTGGCATCCCGCGCTGTTGGCGGAGGATCCCCAAAATGCCGAAAGACTGGCACTTACTCTGCCAGCGGGTTGGCGCCCGGCGAAAGAACTTTCCGCATCTCATCGGTCGATAGCTCATACCGCTCTTGCCACGGAGATTTATGATTTGCTGGCGTCACCTCGACCGCCGTCACCTTGTATTCAGGGCAGTTTGTGGCCCAATCGGACAACTCCGTTGTGACCACGTTTGCTCCGGTCTCCGGGTGATGGAAGGTTGTGTAGACAACACCGGGTTGCATCCGCTCAGAGACTTTTGCGCGCAACGAGATTTCTCCCTTTCGCGACCGAACCGCGACCCAATGGCCATCGCGAATGCCCCGTGTCTCGGCGTCAGCTGGATGAATCTCAAGAAGGTCTTCATCATGCCAGGTATCATTCGCGGTACGGCGCGTTTGGGCACCAACATTATATTGAGACAAGATACGGCCAGTCGTCAGGATCAGTGGGAACTTCCGATTGGTTTTTTCTTCCGTCGGCACATAATCGGTGACCACGAACTGACCTTTGCCGCGAACAAACTCATCAACGTGCATGATCGGTGTGCCGTCCGGTGCATCTTCGTTACATGGCCACTGGACTGAGCCTTTTTCGTCGAGAGTCGTGAAGGAAACTCCGCTAAAGGAAGGCGTCAACGCCGCAATTTCATCCATAATGCCCGAGGCGCTTTGGTGTCCCATTTCATAACCGAGGGCACGCGCGAGGTCTTGGGTCACTTCCCATTCCTCTTTTCCCGTCTTTGATTTCATCACCGGACGAACACGATTGATGCGGCGTTCTGCGTTGATGAACGTTCCGTCTTTTTCCAAAAACGATGTACCCGGTAAGAAGACATGCGCAAACCTCGCGGTCTCATTAAGGAAAAGATCCTGGACGACCAAGATATCGAGGGCCGTGAGCGCTGCTTCGACGTGCTGTGTGTCCGGATCGGACTGCGCCACATCTTCGCCTTGGATATACATCCCGCGATAAGTTCCCGCACAGGCCTCGTCGAACATATTGGGAATACGAAGGCCCGGCGCGTTATCCATACGGACCTTCCACGCTTTTTCAAAGGTCGCCCGCGCGGCATCATCGGTTACCGGACGATAACCAGACAACTCATGCGGGAAGGATCCCATATCGCAAGATCCTTGCACATTATTCTGCCCGCGCAAGGGGTTCACGCCCACTCCGCGTCGCCCAATATTCCCCGTCACCATCGCAAGATTGGCCATCCCCATCACCATGGTGGAGCCTTGGCTATGCTCGGTGACGCCCAGACCGTAATAGATCGCGGCGTTTGGAGCAGTAGCGAACATTCGCGCTGCTTGCCGAATGTCTTGAGCCGGAACACCCATGGTCTCAGCTATTGCCTCAGGGGAATTCTCCTTAGAAACAATGAAGTTGAACCATTCTTTGAACGATGAGAGGTCACACCGTTCCTTGACGAAAGCATCATCCATTAAGCCTTCGGTGGCCACGACATGCGCAATCGCGTTGATCATCGCGACATTGGTTCCTGGCATGAGCGGCAGATGGTACTCTGCCTGAATGTGGGGTGTCCGGACCAGATCGATCTTACGTGGATCAGCAACGATCAGCTTTGCCCCTTCGCGCAAGCGCCGCTTCATCTGAGACGCAAAGACGGGATGGGCATCAGTGGGATTAGCCCCGATGACAAAAATGACGTCTGCGTCTTGGACGCTGTCAAAATCCTGCGTGCCCGCTGACGTTCCATAGGTCTGTTTGAGGCCATACCCCGTGGGCGAATGGCAGACACGGGCACAGGTGTCGACATTGTTGTTACCGAACGCTGTCCGCACCAACTTTTGGACAAGCCAAACCTCCTCAGCCGTGCAGCGGGAGGACGTAATGGCACCGACAGATTTAGGACCATAATTCGCTTGCGTCGCTTTAAATCGATCCGCTGCAAAGTTGATCGCTTCATCCCAAGAGACCACACGCCATGGATCCGTGATCTTTTCCCGGATCATCGGCTCCGTGATACGATCTTTATGGGTGGCATAACCGAAGGCGAAGCGTCCTTTCACGCATGAATGTCCATGATTAGCGCCGCCGTCTTTATAGGGAACCATACGGACAACTTGATCGCCTTTCAGCTCTGCTTTGAACGAACACCCGACGCCGCAATAGGCGCAAGTCGTCAAAACGGTCCGTTCGGGCACCCCATGTTCGACCACTGATTTTTCTTGTAGGGTTGCGGTGGGACAAGCCTGGACACAGGCGCCGCATGACACGCACTCTGAATCAAAGAAATCAGCGCCAGCCACGGCGATTTTGGAGTCAAACCCTCGGCCGTCAACCGTCAGCGCGAGCGTACCTTGCACTTCGTCACAAGCACGTACGCAACGCGAACACACGATACACTTCGACGGATCAAAATCGAAATAGGGATTACTCTGATCTTTCTCTGTATCAAGATGGTTTTCACCATCATAACCATAACGGACATCACGCAGACCAACGACACCGGCCATGTCCTGAAGCTCACAATCACCATTGTCCGAGCATGTCAGGCAATCCAATGGATGATCGGAGATATAAAGCTCCATCACCCCGCGCCGAAGTCGGCTTAGACGATCAGTCTGCGTACTCACCTTCATCCCCTCACGCACAGGGGTTGTGCAGGACGCGGGTGTCCCTCGTTGACCATCGATTTCCACCAAGCAGAGCCGACAGGAGCCATAGCTCTTAAGGGAGTCCGTGGCGCAGAGTTTGGGGACCGAAATACCGAGCGTGGCCGCCGCGCGCATCACACTGGCGCCCTCCTCAACCTCAACCCGGAAACCGTCGATCTCTAAGGAGACCATCTTGCCTGTCTTGGGTTTCGGCGTACCAAAATCAAATTCCTTCAGGATCGCCATGGCACACCTTCTATTCCGCAGCCAAATTGGTTTGCTTTGTCGGCTTGAAATCTTCGGGGAAGTGTTTGATCGCGCTTTGAACGGGAATCGGGGTCATCCCGCCCATGGCGCATAGTGATCCGTCGACCATCACTTCACAGAGATCGTCGAGAACGGCGCGTTGCTGCTCTGGTTCTTCGCCCGAACGCCACCGATCGATCACTTCGACACCGCGCACCGCACCAATTCGGCAAGGGGTGCACTTCCCACAACTTTCTTCCGCACAGAACTCAAAGGCATATCGTGCCTGATTCATAAGATCGACTGTGTCGTCAAAGACGACGAGACCCCCATGGCCGACGCCCGCGCCATTGGCCAACATGGTCTCATAATCCATTGGCAGATCAAAGAGCGACGTCGGTAGATAAGCACCCAAGGGACCGCCGATCTGGACCGTCCGTACAGGGCGACCCGTCCGTGTCCCACAACCGATGTCGTTCACCAACTGATTGAGCGTGACACCGAAACCAGCCTCGAACAAACCACCATGTTTGATGTTACCGGCGAGTTGGAACGGCATGGTACCGGTTGAGCGCCCCATGCCAAAGTCCCGGTAATAGGTTGAGCCTTTGGCTAAAATAAGGGGAACGGAGCACAGTGTGATGACATTATGAACGAGCGTTGGTTTTCCATACAAACCCTCGAGCGCAGGGATCGGAGGTTTCGCCCGCACCTCACCACGCTTCCCCTCGAGGCTGTTGAGAAGGGATGTCTCCTCGCCGCAGATATAGGCACCTGCGCCAACAAAAACTTCGATATCAAAGGGATGACCGGGCCCTCCTGCATCGGCACCGAGCATGCCTTCGTCATAGGCCCGCCGGATAGCAGTCTTCAGTACATCGTCTGCAATTGGATATTCTGATCGAAGATAAATATAACCGCGCGTCGCACCGGTTGCGATTCCGGCAATGATCATACCCTCAAGAAGAAGGAAAGGGTCACCTTCCATGATCATACGATCAGCAAACGTACCGCTGTCACCTTCATCGGCGTTGACAACGACGTATTTTTGATCGGCTGCCGCTTCGGAAACGGTCTTCCATTTGATACCAGCGGGAAAGCCCGCGCCGCCTCGACCACGTAACCCTGAATCGAGAACAGCCTCGCATATTGTCGATGGCCGCATCGTTTGTGCCGCGTGAAGCCCATCGAGACCACCGTGGTTTTGATAGTCACGCAAACTGAGCGGGTCGGTGATGCCGCATCGACCAAAGATCAGCCGTGTTTGATTTTTCAGGAAAGGTATCTCTTCGACAGGGCCAACGCACTTATCATGGGATCCGTCAGCAACCAGAGCAGTAAGCACATCACCAGCTTCCTGCTCATCGATTGGTCCATAACCAACGCGCGTGCCGTTCCGTTCGACTTCGAGCAACGGCTCGAGCCAATGAAGACCGCGCGAGCCGGTTCGGACAATATCGATCTCGACTCCCTGCTCTTCCGCTGTACGCACGAGCGCGACCGCCAATTCATCAGCACCCAAGCTAATGGCCACTGAATCAAGCGGAAGAAAGAGGCGAAGTCGCTTCGTCACTCAGCCACCTCAAGTCCCGCGGCGCTGCAGCGAGCCTTAATACGTACAGCGTCGGCTCGACCGATCAAACGGCCATCAACCATCGCTGCGGGCGCCACCGAACAGAGGCCCAAGCAATAGACGTCCTCAACCGTCACGCCCATCGTGGTTGATCCGCCATCGAATGTGTCCTCCAGTTCTTTTCGAACTGTCTGCACACCAGCGGCTTGGCAAGCCTCAGCAGCACACAAACGTACTAAAATGCCTTCCACGCGGGTCCGCGAAAAGTCTGCATAGAAACTGATGACACCCCGAACCTCAGCACGGCTCAAGTTAAAGAGGTCGGCAATCAAAAGATCAGCCTCTTCGGGGACGCATCCAAACTCCTCCTGGATCGCCCGTAACGAAGCAATGACGCCGCCTACAGCGCCAACGTGTTCCGAAATAATCTCCGTTAAACGGAGGGTTTGGCTCAGGTTTTGCGACATCCCTTCGAGCTCCTGACACGCACCATCAATTGGCAACAAAACTGTCTGCAACGACTTCTCTTTGCCATTTAGAGTTATACATCGTACTGGACAGCCGAATTAATGGAAAGCTCTATGACCAGCCGATTTATCTTCACAACCCAGTGCCAGGACCAGGTCGGCATCGTTGCGGCGGTCGCGACCTGCCTACTCGATCACGGCTTCTTTATTGATGAAGCGGCGCAATTTGGCGATGAGTTGACCGGTCGTTTCTTCATGCGCCTGCAAATCCGTCAGGTGGATGATGTTTGTAATACTGATGATTTTAAGGTTCAATTCCAAGGTGTCGCTGATCGCTTCAAGATGGAATGGTCATTAGACGAACTAACAACACGACCACGGGTCATGTTGATGGTGTCGAAGTTTGATCATTGCCTCAGCGACCTTCTCTACCGGCACCGCATTGGTGAACTTGAAGCCGACATCACGGCCATTGTTTCCAATCATGAGACGCTACGGCATCTTGCTGATCAAGCGGACATTCCGTTCCACCACATTCCCGTCACGGCAGAAACGAAACCGCAAGCAGAAGCACAGCTCACGGCACTGATCGAAGAGACGCGCAGTGAGCTGGTCGTCCTTGCACGGTACATGCAAGTGCTATCGGCTGAGATGTGCGAGAAATACTCAGGCCGTGTGATTAACATTCATCACAGCTTCCTGCCGAGTTTTAAGGGCGCGAAACCCTATCACCGCGCCCATGACCGCGGCGTGAAACTGATCGGCGCCACGGCCCATTATGTGACATCGGACCTCGATGAAGGGCCGATCATCGAACAAATGGTTGAGCGCGTGGACCACAGCGACTCCGCCACCGACCTCGTCGCCATGGGCCGGGACGTGGAGGCGAGCACGTTGGCAAGAGCGGTGAAGATGCATCTTGAACGGCGCGTTTTCCTCAACGGCATTCGAACGGTTGTGTTCTGGTAGCGAGCGGACCGCCGCCGCAACACAAGACGGGCCTGAACCTGATAGCGGGGGCGCTAGGCCCCGCTCGTCTGTGTACCGTTCATGGGTTCGGAACAGCGATAGAGCGATCATCGTGCAATGATGATGAAAACATGGCGCGAGTGACGGGGCTCGAACCCGCGACCTCCGGCGTGACAGGCCGGCACTCTAACCAACTGAGCTACACCCGCGCATGTGCGCCAAACCCGGCGCGAGCCGCGGTGCTAGAGCCCCGGGAACGGGCCGTCAAGCAATCAATCATGTTTCTGCGCGGCCTCTTTTTTCGCCGCCTCGCGGAGCTCAGCAATGGCAATCAAGGTAAGGGTTGGTACAAACCCGTCGGCCTGATCGGTGAGGTCCACCACCTCCCAAAGCTGCGCGAGGCCCTTCCAACCAAAAAGAGCAAATCCAATAGCTGCGAGGATGAAGTCAAACACGGTCCCAAAGCCTGGGATCCGCCCGATCAGAGCGTCAGCCAGATCGAGCAAGATCGCAACGACCAGCTTGATTTGCGCAACACGCACAGGGGTCATGGGGAGGTCTCCAGAAATTCGCGGACAGCGCTGATAAATGCATCGAACTGATCATGGTGAGGCCAGTGCCCAGCATCCTCGACATCAAAGAGGCGCACGTTCTGAAACGGTTCCATGCGGCCATCATCCTTGGGGCTCGTCGCCCAACTCTCCATACCGTAAACAAGAAGAACAGGGCACTGAATGTCTGCGTAGAGCCGGCCATACTCGTCCGGCGGCGTTGGACGCCATTCGGTGAGGCCAAGCCCTGGGTCGTATTTCCAACCGAAGCCATCATCGAATTGGCGAAGCGCGTGGGTCGCCAAATGCTGCGCTTGCTCGGGATGAAGCTGCTGATGGAGCGCCGCCATTCGCGCGATCCCCTCGTCTTTGGTCTCAAAGCGGCGGGGCTCCCGCTCTTGGGCCTTCAACCGTTTCTCGACGATCTCACGGAGACGCTCTGATGCGGGCTTCTCCATGATCTTGTCAAAGGTCCCTTGCGAGAACCCAAGGCCCTCCATGGCAATCAGGGAACGGACCTTATCACTAAAGGCTGCGGTATAGTGCAGCGTGATATTGCCGCCGAATGAGTGGCCGATCACGTCGAATGGCGGGGTAAACCCAAGCCTTTCAAGATGTTTTATATGCGCACCGAAGTCGGTCACCATATCGGCAAAGGCGTAGCTACCGCCCGGCGCCCAGTCGCTATCGCCGTGGCCACGAAGATCGGGGACCGCGAGACAGCGGATGTCGCGCAAAGCCTCAACGGTCCAATCCCAGCTACGGCCATGGTCCTTGCCGCCATGCTGAAGCACAACCAACGGTAAGGATGGATCCCCCCAGATGCGGAGTTTCAATCCGAGGCCAGCAACCTCGACCCGCTCGTCACGCAGCAAATCCTCACTGGGAAGCGGCGGGGCAGATGTGACTTTTGATACCACTAAAAGCCGGAGGGAAGCGTGGCCGCCCTCTCCTCATCAAGGTAACGGGCGGCGGTCGGTTTCAACGATGCGTCGAGTTCGATGAGAAGCGGATTGCCTGTGGGAATCTCCACCCCGGTGATGTCATCGTCGCTGACGCCGAAAAGCACTTTGACCAGTGCACGGAGTGAATTACCGTGCGCTGCAATGATCAAATTCTGTCCCGTACGGATGGCTGGCGCAATCGCTTCTTGCCAATAAGGTTCCGTCCGATCGAGCGTGGTCTTTAGACTCTCCGTGCTTGGCACATCAATGCCGCGATACCGGCGATCAACCAGCGATGGAAAAGCTGCCTGATCGTCAAGCGGTGGCGGCGGCGTGTCATAGCTTCGGCGCCAGATATGAACTTGTTCGTCGCCGTGTTTGTCGGCGGTCTCTTTTTTATCGAGACCGGTGAGGCCGCCATAATGGCGTTCATTTAGCCGCCAGTCCTTGATGACGGGGAGCCATGGCTCTCCCATCCCATCAAGCGCCAGGTTCAGTGTGCGGATGGCACGCGACAAGACCGAGGTAAAACACGCGTGGAACTCGACACCTGAACCCTTGAGAAGTTCACCGGCCTTTTGTGCTTCCGCCACGCCCTTATCGGTCAGAGGAACATCAACCCAACCGGTGAAGCGGTTTTCAAGGTTCCAGGCCGACTGGCCATGGCGAAGAAAGGCAAGGGTGGGCATAACGAACTCCGAACTGATCCAGGCGGACTTAGAACGAAGATTGAGCGCGCGCTACTCTGGCAGACGAATGTCCACCCAGACGAGACGATGATCTGAGCTCACGACCGGATAGCCAGGGCCCACAAGCTCGAAACCAGGTTCGCCAGGAGCTGGCCAAAACGTCCCGCTGGCGAGCACTTCGAGGTTTGACGAGGGCAGCACATAGTCGACGCGCAAATTTCCCACCCGCTGATCGGAAAAATCACCAGTATCTAGGGTGTGATCGCCATCATGGCTCAGATTGGCGTCACCTTGTTCATAGGCCGCTTCGTCACCGCCAGTGCTCAAAGGTTCAGGATCGAGAACCCGCGACGAGGCAATGAGGTCAGCGATCGCATGCTGCGCAACACCGTCCACGCGGTCACCGTCGACGGGGTCTGCGTTGAGATCACCGGCAATTACAAAAAAGGCATCTGACGAGAGACCGCCAACCATCCCCTTGTCATCAACCAGCCAGGCCGCATCCGTTTGCGTGATATACTCATGCAGCAATCTGATTTCGTCATGATTACGGCGGCCGTTGCGGTCTTCAGGCCCGTCAAAACCAGGTGGTGTTGGGTGCGCCAACACAAAGTGAAGGGTTTGACCATCAACAACGACCGGCACATCGGCATGGGTCTTTGAAGAAAGACGGAAAATGTCCTGCGCGTCGCTCGAGTAAAAATCAGTAGGCATCAAATTTTCAGGAAGGTCTTTCCAAAGAAAATTCTGAAACGTCCGAATGCCTGCTTCGTTGATGGGGTAGCGCGAAATAACGCCGAAGGCGTATTGACCCGGAAAACGGCCAAATCCGAAGGCATCATTGCCATATTCTTGGCTGCCAGGGGCGTGATCATTGCGGCCGTCACCATCAAGATCAACCCAGCTCGCCACACCGGTGTTCGACGCAAGAGCAAAGCGGTAGCTGTAACCACCATCGATGAGATCAGCGAAGAGATCGAGAGCGCGTCCGTCGGGGTCATAGTCGATCTCGTTCACCACCAAGATATCCGGGTCAACGGACTGGATAATCGCCTTGATGGCATCCGTACGCCGATGATTGTTGAGCTCAAGCTCAGCGATCAAGCCGCCTGCCCTCTCGCGGCTGTAAAGAGCCACATTGAAGGTCGCAACCCGTAGCGCGCCATCGGCTTTCGTTGGAACTGCTTCGGGCACAGGCTCGAACGACAATGGTTCCTGAGGTGACTGTTCTGCGCATGATGCAAGAGCGGCAAGAGCCAGCGCCGCGACGCTCCATCGTCTTCGCATCGAACCTGCCTCGCCCCGCATCACGCTAATCGTCAGTGAACGAAGAAAGTTTTCGCAATCCCGAGAACGCCGAGATAGGTGAAGAAACTGATCACCAAATTAGCGAAGATATTAGCACCGAGCAGCACCAATGTGATGAACATCACAACAGCGAGCACCGCGGGCAAAAAAATCGTATAACCTGCGGTCATCAGCGAGTGATAGGTCTCAGCCTGATGGGTGGTCGGCTCGTCGTGGTCGTTCGTGGTATCCGTCACTGACAGCTCCTCGTTCAGGATCGTCGCGCCGCTTAGCCCAACCCGCGCAAGGCGGCAATTCGCAGCGGCGGAAAATTTTCCGAGGTGCAGTCGCTCTCTAGTCCATGGCCTTGACGACTTCTTCGCACATCTTCTTCGCGTCACCGAACAGCATCATCGTGTTGTCGCGGAAGAAGAGCTCGTTCTGCACACCCGCATAGCCAGCCGCCATGCCGCGCTTAACGAAAAGCACGGTACCTGCGTTTTCGACATCGAGGATCGGCATGCCATAAATCGCCGACGTCTTGTCGGTCTTGGCGGCAGGGTTGGTCACATCGTTCGCGCCAATCACGAAAGCGACATCGGCCTGGCTGAACTCAGAATTGATATCTTCAAGCTCAAACACCTCGTCGTAAGGCACGTTAGCCTCGGCCAGGAGGACGTTCATATGACCGGGCATGCGGCCCGCCACAGGGTGGATGGCGTACTTCACTTCGACGCCTTCTTCTTTGAGCTTGTCGCACATCTCACGAAGCGCATGCTGCGCTTGGGCGACCGCCATACCGTAGCCAGGCACGATAATGACCTTGCCAGCATTGCCCATAATAAACGCCGCGTCTTCGGCTGAGCCTTGCTTGACCGGGCGCTCTTCCGCGGCGCCAGCCGCAGCGGCTGCTGCATCGTCGCCGCCAAAGCCGCCCAGGATCACGGAGATGAAGCTCCGGTTCATGCCCTTGCACATAATGTAGGAGAGGATTGCGCCTGATGCGCCAACCAGCGCGCCGGTGATGATCAGCGCCATGTTTTGAAGCGTGAAACCGATCCCCGCAGCTGCCCAACCCGAATAGGAGTTCAGCATCGAGACCACCACCGGCATGTCGCCGCCGCCGATCGGGATGATGAGGAGCACACCCATGGCAAAGGCGATGGCTGTCAGAATGAGGAAGAGAACCGGGCTCTGAACGCCAGTACATAGCATGATGATCAGCAGCAGCGTCACCACGGCCAGCGCGATGTTAATGACATGCCGCGCTGGCAAAAGGATCGGCGCACCGGACATCCGCCCAGCCAGTTTGGCGTAAGCGATCACCGAGCCTGAGAACGTCACGGCACCGACAAAGACACCGATCGCCATTTCGATAATGGCTTGCGCATGAATGTGTCCAGGTTCGCCAATACCGTAGGCGACGGGCGCGAGGAACGCCGACCAGGCGATCAGCACCGCTGACATGCCCACGAGCGCGTGGAAGAACGCCACCAGCTGCGGCATCTCCGTCATGGCAACGGTCCGTGCCCTGTAGGCACCGAACGCGCCGCCCGCCCCGACTGCTAAGGCCACGAGGAACCACGCCCCCACGCCAGCAGAGGCCAAAAATTGCTCCGAGAACAAAGTCGCGAAGACTGCGATCCCCATGCCGATGATGCCGTTGCGGTTCCCCGCCCGAGAGGTGGCAGGAGAGCTCAGACCACGGAGCGCAAGGATAAAGAGGATCCCTGCAACAATGTAGAGAATGGCGGTGATGTTACTGTTCATACGCTTCGCTCCTGGGCCCTAAGCGGCACTGGGTACGGAAATCTGTTCGGCGACAGCACGGAGCCGGGGGCCGAGGGGTTTGGGACGACGCGTTTCGGCATCGACATACACATGGGTGAATTGGCCATCGGCGGCGGCTTCATCGCTATCGTTGCGAAAGAGGCCGATGCCATAAGTCACCGAAGAGCTGCCAATGCGATCGGCGCGAATTCCAGCGGTGACGACGTCTGGGAACGCCATTTCAGCGTGGTAACGGCAGTGGGTTTCCACAACGAGGCCGACCTGGTCGCCCTTATAAATGTCGAGGGCGCCCTCTTCGATCAGGAAGCTATTCACTGCACTATCGAACAGCGCATAGTGAATGACATTGTTCATATGCCCATAGACATCATTGTCGTTCCACCGCGTGGTGAGTGTACGGAAAGCGCGATAATCGCCCCGGCGGGAAGGTGGTGTCCGATCGGCCATCAGAACGCCTGCTCGTAAATGCTGAGCGCATCGACTTCGGTCACCTCGCGCGGATTGTTCACCAAGAGGCGCGATTGCACCATGGCGTCAGACGCGAGCTGCGGCAGGTCTTTCTCGCTTATCCCAACCTCGCGAAGCTTGGTCTCGAGGCCAAGGTCAGCAGAAAGGTCCGCAAGACGTTCAATGAACGCAGCGCAACGCGCCTGGCTTCCATCCGATGACGCCAAATCCGGAAAAGCGTAAGGAGCAAGCTCCGCATAGAGATCACGCGCACCTGATGCAGTATCTTGCGCATTGAACCGGAGGACGTGCGGCAACACGAGAGCGTTCGAGAGACCATGGGGTACATGAAAGCGGCCACCGATGGGATACGCCAGAGCATGAACCGCGGCGACGGGCGAATTCGCGAAAGCTTGGCCTGCGAGCATCGAGCCGAGCAGCATTGAACCTCGCGCCTCTTTGTTCGAAGGCTCCTTCACCGCCGTCTCAATATTCTGGCCAAGAAGCTGCAATGCCTCAATGGCGAGGGCTTTGGACAACGGATTGTTATTCGCCGCTTTCGACGCATAGGCCTCAATCGCGTGCACCATGGCATCAATGCCAGTGGCCGCGGTGATATGAGGCGGAAGGCCAAAGGTCAGCTCAGGATCCAGGATCGCCGCATCGGGAATAATAAGCGGCGAACTCACCCCGCGCTTTTCATCCCCAGGCAGCATGCGCCCTCCTGAGAGCCGACTTGACCAGGAATTTCTGGATTGACATGAATAA
>JBCBUC010000010.1:0-107783 GCA_039818345.1 Pseudomonadota bacterium
GCGATTCTATCCTCAAGACAGTATACGATCGGACAGCAAGCCTTATAGCTTCATAGGCATTAGCACCTAGAGAGTAGGGAATTTTGCCAAGCACGGCATCCGAGTCTAAAGAGTCCAATACCGCCTTGTAAGCAACTATGCCTTCACAGACATTCACCAGAGTCTTTGTGTCATTGTAGGCTCTTTGCCACGCGTCGTATGGGCTTAACTTCTCGCTCAAATCGATCATTCAACGAACTTTAAGCCCTACCGCTCCATCTTCCGGTACTGGATCCGCTTCGGAATGTCAGCATCCGGACCGAGGCGCCGCTTTTTGTCCTCGATATAGTCTTCGAAGTTGCCTTCGAACCATTCGACATGGCTGTTGCCTTCAAAGGCGAGGATGTGCGTCGCGATGCGGTCGAGGAACCAGCGGTCGTGGCTGATGACCACGGCGCAGCCGGCGAATTCGTCGAGGGCCGCTTCGAGCTCCCGCAACGTGTCGACATCGAGATCGTTGGTCGGCTCGTCGAGGAGGAGCAGGTTGGCGCCCTCCTTCAGCATCTTGGCCAGCTGCACGCGGTTGCGCTCACCGCCGGATAAGTCACCGACCTTTTTCTGCTGGTCGCCGCCTTTGAAATTGAACCAGGTGCAATAGGCGCGGGAGTTGACCTCGCGCTTCTCCCCCAGCTGAATAATATCGAGCCCGCCGGAGATTTCTTCCCACACAGAGTTTGTGTCGGTGAGATTCTCCCGGGTCTGATCAATATAGCCAAGCTTCACCGTATCGCCGAGGCGGATCGTGCCCTCATCGGGCTCGTCCTGGCCGGTGAGCATTTTGAAGAGCGTCGTCTTACCCGCGCCGTTCGGCCCGACGATGCCGACAATGCCGCCGGGCGGCAGTTTGAAGTCGAGGCCGTCGACGAGAAGCTTGTCGCCAAAGGCTTTCTTAAGGCCCTCCGCCTCAATCACGACACCGCCGAGGCGTGGGCCAGGCGGGATTTGGATCTGCGCAGTGGAGACACCTTCCGCACCCACCTGGTCGCGCAGCTTCTCGTAGGACTGGATCCGCGCCTTGGATTTGGCCTGGCGGGCCTTTTGGCCCTGGTTGATCCATTCAAGCTCGCGGTCGAGGGTTTTGTGGCGCTTGGCCTCCTCCCGCTCTTCCTGGGCCATGCGCTTGGCCTTTTGCTGGAGCCAGCCCGAGTAATTGCCCTCATACGGAATACCCTTGGCGCGATCGAGCTCCAAGATCCAACCCGTCACATTGTCGAGGAAGTAGCGGTCGTGGGTGACGAGAACGACAGCACCCGGAAAATTCCGCAAGTAATTCTCAAGCCACGCCACCGATTCGGCATCCAAGTGGTTGGTCGGTTCGTCGAGGAGGAGAAGATCCGGCTTCGCCAGCAGGAGTTTCGCGAGGGCCACACGCCGCTTCTCACCACCGGAAAGCTCCGTCACCGGCCAATCGCCTGGCGGGCAGCGCAGCGCCTCCATCGCCATCTCGACCTTGCTGTCGATGTCCCAGGCGTCGAGGGCGTCGATCTCTTCTTGGAGGGCCGACATCTTCTCCATCAGCTCGTCGGAATACTCCTCCGCCATCTGCATAGAGACGTCATTGAATTCCTGCACCTTGGCTTTGATCTCGTGGACACCTTCAGCGGCGTTTTCGAAGACTGTCTTTTCCGGATCGAGCTCCGGCTCCTGCGGCAGATAACCGACCTTAGCGCCGTCGGCTGGATGGGCCTCGCCATTAAACTCCTGATCGACCCCGGCCATAATTTTCAGAAGCGTCGACTTACCGGCGCCGTTCACGCCGACAACGCCGATCTTCGCGTCGGGATAGAATTGCAGGTGAACATTATCGAGGATCTTCTTCGCCCCGTAGGACTTGGAAAGACCGGTCATGAAATAGATGAATTGGCGGGCCATGGGCGGCAGACCTCTTAGTGGAAAGGGGAAGAGGCGCGTGGTTAACCCCCGCCGCGGGTCTGGGCAAGCGCCCTTATGGCAAAGACATCAGCGAGCCTGCCTAACCGCCCAGCTGCACTGACCGCGCATCACGCGTCGGTGCAGCGGACGCTAGGTTTCCTTGATACACGGCGCATGGGCAGATCGGGGGAACACTAAGGGTTCCTTGCGCGAAGACCGCAGCCTAACCGAGGGTTAGCTGTTTCTTCTGCGCCGGTAGCCGAAGCATCACGAGGCCAAACAGCAACAAAGCGCCAGCAGCAGGGATCGGTGTCGTCACCTCTGCGACCTTGATCGTGTCGATCAAGCCGCCATAGGTGTTGGCTTGTCCGAGGGCGGAGAATTGGATTGCATTGTCGCCATCGATTGCTGTAAATAGCATGCTGACGATATCCCAGTCACCCTGCTCGGAGCTGGTTTTGCTGACCTCGCCAAGCCACCGCGACATGGAGAAGTCTGCGCCGTATAAGGAACCGACGGAGAAACCGATCCCGTTGTCATTGTCCGTGTTCGTTCGCGGTTTATAGGCGAAGCTCAGCTCATAAGTCAAACCAGCCACCAGGTTCATGGAAGCCGCCATCGAGCTGTTGGACGACGCCCCGCCGCCCCAGACATGGCTATCAAGCTCCACATGCTGATGACCGCTATGGGAAGCTGTCACCACACCGCGCTGGATCTCAATGCCGCCGCCCGATGTGGTCACGAACTGACCAAACGAGTCGTAGACCGACCAAGATGGGCCAATCGTTTCGCCGTCAAAATTCTCAACAAATACCGCAGCGTGTGCTGACGCCAACAGGCCAGCGCACGCGCCAAGCCCGACGCCCAATGCTCTCAACATGCTCAATCCCTCTGCGATCAATCGGATCGCGACCACACTATGACTGTAGACATGACGGTCTTACTGAGGCGTGTACGGACTTGGTTAAGTTATAGGGTAAAGAAACGGTGTGAGCGGATATGTTTCCGTTGGCTCACAATAGCCGCAGCACCCGTTAAAAAGAAAAGCATGCCAGGTGGGACAGGAGTCTCAACCCCTTCTGAACCAGCCACCGTCGAGAACTGAGGAAATCCATTATAGGGCGCGGAAAACCCGTTGCCGCCAAAGGATCCTCCCATCAGAGACATGGCGAGTGGACTGAATGACGTCCCCGGCTCTCCAATCACAGAAAAGCGATTGAAATCTATCATTCGACCAGTGTTCGATCGCTCCGCTCGTGACCCGGCTCTTGCTTGCTGAGCGCCTGCCGCTGTCCCAAGCCCAGCATTCACTTTGAGATCGCTATCAATTCCGGCGTCGTCGCCGGCGCCATTAGGATCGACTGCTCCTTGCCAGGCACCAAAGGCCATTGGATCTTCTGATGTTGACGGAAGGTTATCGAGGGCCTCGAGCCCCACTCTTGGGCGCCGTGCCTGTCCTGCTGTAGCATCACCGACGCGGTGAACAATCGGACGATGGGGAGAGGTCCAATTCGCAACACGCGCCTTTTGAAGCGGCTCAGGGTTTCGCCGTTCGGAAGACGGCCGCACGAACGATTCGACCACGTCCCAACCACGCGACCATCCTGCGAAACCTTCGTCAGAAAACATCGCTTGCGCAAACGCGCCGACAGAAATGACGGCAACGGCAGCAACACCCGCAATGGCCGGCTTGCGCAGCTCCACAAAGTCTCCTCTGCATCCTTCGGTAAGGTTGCACTGGTCGAGGAGATAGCGGTCGAGTGTTTATCGTTCGGTGTACGGTCTAGGTTAATCCGCCTTTACCCTAACGCGCATTAACCGTTATGGGCAAAGATCCCCGCCGCAGCCTTCAAGCGTTTTAAGATCGTCTTCCAACTCCCAAACGCCACCCGTCTTTCGCCACACCGCTGCGTAGCTGCCGGCCGCGAAACTTGCGTCCCCGATGGCCTCGCTCCACTCACCAGTCTCAAAGGCGACAGGCTCAACAGCGGAAAGGCGTAGACAGAGCGTTTTCCACGTCACGCTCCGCTCTTGCGATGACAAGGGAACAACATTCATTGCCTCACGAAGACCGACCAGTTTCAAGACCTCTGGGCTCTCGGCCGCCGAATCACAGGACGGCAGCCCGAACTCTTGGGTCCCATCACAGGCTGTGAGGACCAGCCCCAAGGCCATAAATGCACTGATGGATGTCCGCATACTCGCCTCCCTCATCGGCCACGTAGCACAGGATGGCCCTGTTGCATCACAAGATCCAACGCCGCCTCCGTCCCGTAGGGCGCCGCGATGATCGCCAGCCCCGAACCAACCATGCCCTTCCCCCCTTTGAGGTCAAATTGCACCTCGTGGCGTAGCACCGGCCCGTTGAGGCCATTGTAAAGATCTTCGTGGCGATTGGCCTTGAGAAGCGGGTACCACACCATGATCACCGCCTCTTTCCAACGACTGCTGAGCTTATTCACAAGATCAGCCGCATCCTGATACTCACTTTTGATCTCGTAGGATGGATCGATCAGGATGAACCCCCGTCGCGGTTCGAGCGGGCTCAGCGCGATTGCTCCCTCATAGCCGTCTCTCGCATGCACCTCAGCCTTTGATCCCTTCATTGCCCGGCGTAACGCCACAACCTCTTGGGGATGCTTTTCCATCAGGACGATCCGGTCTTGCGGTCGCAGCACCTCTGACGCCAACAAGGGCGAGCCGGGATAGGCCTTGTCACCGTACACTGACTTGATCGCTGCAAGCGCTGAGAAAAACGCTCCATGCTGATGGGTATCAAGCCGCTCGATCCCTTCGGCGGCTTCACCGGTCTTTTGTGCTTCCTCTCTATCAAGATGATAAAGGCCGCGACCGGCATGGGTCTCAAGATAACTGACACCGCGCTCTTTCGCCGTCAGGAGCGCGAGAATCTCCGTAAGCGCCAAGTGTTTATGAACATCAGCGGGACCGCCAGCGTGGTAACTATGCTGATACGACAGCACGCCCCCACCCCTCAGCGAAAAATGGTGTCGACGATATGCTCGAGGTGCTCTTGATCAACCCCGTCAAAGGTCGACGCATCCGGGTTATCAATATCCAAAACAGCCAGGAGTTCGCCCGCTGCATCCATAACCGGAACGACGATCTCACTGACGGACCTGCTGTCACAGGCAATGTGGCCCTCGAAAGCGTGGACATCCGCCACCACCTGGCTCGTCAGTGTCTCAGCGGCTGCTCCGCACACACCTTTACCGAAAGCAATCCGCAGACAACCGAGCGTTCCCTGATAGGGCCCGACCACGAGTTCCTTTGAATTGTCCGGATCAACGATATAAAAGCCCGTCCAAATGTTGGCGGGAAAGGCCTGCGCCAACAGGCACGCGACCGTCGCCATCCGTGCGATAATGTTGGGCTCACCGTCTAAGACAGCCTCGATATCCTTGGTGGCCTGACGGTAGATTTCGTCCTTGGTCATCCATCCAACCCAAACCGTAAAGGAGGAAGATCGGCGATCATCACTTCAACTTCATCACCGCGGTCAAGCGCCCCCACCCCTGAGGGCGTGCCGGTGAAGACCAAATCCCCTGGTTTCAATTCAAAAAAAGTCGAAAGCTTGGCGATCATCTCTGGGATCGACCACACCATCTTTGAAAGATCGCTGTCTTGCCGAACCTCTCCGTTGACGGAGAGTTGTATCGCACCTTCGCTCAGCACCACTCCCTCATGTTTCTCAATCGGGCCAATCATCGCCCCATTGTCGAGGGCCTTGGCCAGATCCCAAGGGGCCGATCGTTTCTTCGCTAACCCTTGAAGATCGCGGCGTGTGAGATCACAGCCGCACGCATAGCCGTAAATCAACGAAGCGCACGCATCTTCAGAGATCTCTGTCCCGCCACTCTTAAGGGCCACCACGAGCTCGCCTTCATAGTGGAGGTCTTCCGTTGCCTGAGGAAAGGGGATCGATCTCGCCGAGGAGGCCGCGTCAGCGGGCTTGGTGAAGAAAACAGGCTCCGTCGCTTTCGGATCACCGCCCATTTCGGCCACGTGGTCTGCGTAATTTTTGCCGATGCAAAAAATGCGGCGAACAGGGAAAGCTTCGCCGGTGGTCGTGGGCACGGTCGGTCTTGGGACGTTCAACATGCGCCCCGGCTACACGATCTCCGCAAACGATGCGACCCCGGCCGCAAGAAGAGCGATACTGTAGGTGATGGCGTAAACCACCGTGACAAAAAAGGTCGCTGCGATCGATTTCCGCCAGCTTCGCCGAAACGCACCTCGCAAGCCCATCAAGTAATAGAACGGAACCCCCAGGAAAAATGCTGCTGCGCCCGTGTCGGACGGCAAAAAACGGCTCATCCAAAGCGATAAGGTGAGCACAAAGAATCCAAACGCATGGGTTTGGATTGACAGGAGCAAGTGATCATAGATCAGAGCATCTTTGCCGCGTACAAAAACAGCACCCAAGAGGGCCATCATCGGGATAAAGAGGATCATCAACCGAGGGATCCAGCCGTTCAGCGCGTTGTTAAAGGCGGCAGGGTTTTGCGCCATGCTGACGATCGCATTGACAAGGCGCTGATCGTTAACATCACGACCATTCACCGAAAACTCTGATTCAGCGATGCGTTCCCTCAACCACGCAATCTCTTCGTCGGTGTAGGACACATCCTTGGCTTCCATCAAGAAACCGCCGTAAAATTCAGCCTCTGGCAACTCACCCGACGCTTGGAGTGCCGCAATCTCCTCTTCAGTGATGTCCGGATCTGCTAATTTCTCAATGATTTCTGAGGTGTCAAAGTCACCACCGATGTCCAAGATATCGATCTGCAGCACCATAAGATGCCGATCGGTGAGCCAAAGCGTGGTGAAGAACAAGAAGGTGAGCAGCAGAAAATACCGGATCGGCGGCGTAAAGGGCGATCGACATCCATCGGCATACTGCCGAACATGCTGCCCTGGTTTGATCAACGTCTTACGGGCTGTTCGGGCAAACCGGCCATCGAGTGCGGCGGTATCGTTAAGCGTTTCGGTCACTAAGCGAACAATCGAACGACGGCAATCATCGTTCTTTTGGCCACAAACGTGACAGTAAGGACCTACCAATGTCGTGCCGCAGGCAAGACAGATCGGTGATGCATCGACGATAGTTGTGTCGCTTGCCATCAGCGCCACTCATCCCCCAGCTTAAAGAGAGAAGAGTATGCGCCGATTTCTCTTATGTGACCAGACCGACAGGTCCGAGGCCCTTAGGCGAGGACGTCGTTGGTGGCCTGCGCAAAAATCGCCAAGCCTTCATCGATCAGGCTATCGGGTGTGACCAGCGGCACATGGGTCCTGATCACGTGCGCTTTGCGTCCAGCCGTCAAGGTGATAAGCCCCAGTTCCCGCGCGCGGGCTTGGATCGCAGCAGCGGCTTCGCCATTGGGCTTCGAGGGGTCGCCGTCATGCACCATTTCGACGGCCGCCATGGCACCGACCCGGCGAACATCACCAAATGTGCCCTTGCCCGCCCCATCGGCGAGATCATTCCAGGCCGCCTCGACCTTAGCGCCAATTTCCTCGGCGCGCGCGATGAGGCCCTCTTGTTCGATCACGTCGAGAACAGCGAGCGCGGCCGCGCACGCCACCGGGTTACCGCCATAGGTCGACCCCATGCCGCCGGGCGCGATCTTGTCGAAAAGCTCGGCCTTGCCGACCACCGCGGACAGCGGAAAACCGCCAGCAATGGATTTTGCACAAATCAGAAAGTCCGGCTCGATGCCGGCATGTTCGATCGCAAACATTTTTCCTGTCCGAGCAAAGCCCGTTTGGACTTCGTCGGCGATGAACATGATCCCGTGTTCGTCACAAAGCTCACGTAAGCCTCGAAGAAACTCGGCCGGTGCCGGAATAAACCCGCCCTCGCCTTGCACAGGCTCAATTACAATCCCGGCGACGTTATCGGGAGAAACAGATGTCTCAAGGATATGACGCAGACAACTGAGCGCCCCTTGCGCTGACATGCCCTTATATTCATCAGGATAAGGAGCATGATAAACATCCGAAGGGAGAGGCCCAAAACCGACCTTATACGGAACGGCCTTGCCCGTCAGCGCCGTCGCGAGCAGTGTCCGCCCATGGAACGCGCCCTCGAAGGAGATCAAGCCGGGCCGACCAGTGATACGGCGCGCAAACTTACACACCTGCTCGGTCGCTTCAGAACCGGTGTTCATGAACATGGTCTTATAAGCGCTACCGCCCGCCTGACCCGACACCTGACCCACGAGCGTGTTCAGACGTTCAGCGAGCTCCACATAGGGCTCATACTGGGCCACCCCGAAGCAGGTGTGGACGACCTTATCGATTTGCGCCTTCGCGGCCTCCATCACCTTGGGATGATTGTGCCCAACATTAAGGACGCCGATCCCTGCGATAAAATCGATATAGCGCTTGCCCTCGACATCCCAGAGCTCAGCGCCCTGCGCTTTAGCGGCGTAAATACCTGATTTCGATGGCAAACCCATGGGGCAGGCCTGGTCACGGCGCGCCACCAACAGCTCATTGGTGGGGTATTCGTTCGTGCCAGCTTGTCCGTCTGCCATGGGGGCCTCCTTCGATCTCAACGCCCCCTCTGCTCCCGTTACATCTGTGGTTCAACCCGTGTGTCTTCATCAACACAATGGCCAAAGCGGCTCCCATCATCTGATCAGAAAGACTTGCCCCACAAGCGTCGGTTGCGCAAAGCTTAACCGACTTGCAAGGGTGGTGGCTGATGAACGATGTCTTGAACCGCAACGACTGGGTGCGACCGGGCAGCGGCGGCGGTGATGAGCCGGATGCGCCGTCTACGCAGGAGCAAAGTGCTCCTGTGGTGACTGCGGAGTTCCCAAGCCCCGACGATAAAAAAAGCACAGTTTCTGAAAATGTCAGCCGATACAGGGCGTTCACGTTGATCCGTAAAAGGACCTTCTTCGGATACGTTTATTTTCTTGAAAAGCGGAAAAAAGACGAGTCCGGAAAGCGCCCAGGAAAGTATGGCCTCTTTGGAGGAAATTTCGAGCGTGATGATTCGATTGAAGATGAATATGTCTTAGAATCGTCAATGCAAACAGCGCTACGCGAACTTGAAGAGGAGCTTGGCATCGACGACTTTGGTGATGCCAGTCCAAAAGAGATCTTCAAAGGCTTTTCGCTTCATGACGAAAACAGACAATTCCAAGTCCATCTGTTTTTGATCTCTGGGCGATCCGCAAAGAAGGTGAACACGTGGGGTATTCGTCGCCACCAAAAAGAAAAACGCGCCGAACTCAAAGTCTGCCAACAGAAGCGTCAAGACCTCCTCGCTGACAAGAGTGCGGACCATAGCCGTGAGATCGAAGATCTCGACAAAGACATTAAGACCCTTAAGGATCAAACAAGTGCTGGTAAACCTGTGAAAATCAGGCGTTGTCTAGGGACCTGGTGGGGTGTCCCGCTTGCGGACCTGACACCATTGGCGGCCTACGCCCTTTTGGCGGATGCATCGTTCAGGCGACATCAATAAGCCGGCCCACCAATCAGCGATTGGCAGACCGGCATGTAAAGGTTGGGGCGGTCAGTCCCCAACCTTAAGGATCAAACTGCTCGGCGTTAGAACCGACCGCTGACCGTGAAACGTGCATTCAGCGGTGCACCGACGGTTGCCTGATGCGTGCTGTGCGCATTCGGGAAGTAGAGCGTATCGGTCAAGTTTTCGATGTTCACCTGAAGGCGAAGCGTGTCGGAGATATCGTAATACGCCGCAGCATCCACCCGCGTGTAGCTAGGCAGCACCGGACGAACACCATCATCGTTCGGCCCATTGGTGATGAAACTTTCGTCCTGGTACGTGACACCGACTCCAAGACCAAAATCAGGTGTGACTTGGAAAGAGTTCCACAGCGAGAACATGTTCTCCGGAAGCTCCCGGCGACGAAGTCCATCTGAACCATCAGCATTCACCTGATCACCTTCGAGATAGCTGTAGCCCGCAGAGACGTACCACCAGTCTTTGAGCTGGCCCTGCAGCTGAAGTTCAAAGCCTGTGATTTCCGACTCGATGACGTCCAAGGTCTCCGGATCAGCATCGGAGGTTTGCGGCGACTCTTCCTCGATCTCAAAGCCAGCAGCAGTAAAGCTCAGCCCAGGAACGATGTCCCATTTCACGCCCGCTTCGAGGTTGGTGTAAGTGTCAGCGTCGAGTGCGTTATCGCTGTTGATGTTGGCAAACTGCTCACCACTCCGCGGCAAGAAGCTCTCACTGTAGCTCGCATAGAACGAGATGTTCTCGATCGGCTTGTAGACCAGACCGACCCGGGGTGCCCAATTGGTGTCATCGCTTTCACCCGATGATGCAGGCGATGCAATATTATCGACTTCAATCTCAAAGCTATCGTACCGTACACCGACGATCAAATCGAGTTGATCGGAGATCTCGATCTCATCTTGGATGTAAAAGGAATAGACCTCGATATCAGCTTCGGTGAAATCGTTGAGATCGGTCGTGAGATCGACCGTGGTCGGATTCCCGTTCGCCGCCACGCCTGTACCGCCGCGAATGGCAAGCGGGTGCGCAATCGAGAAGAACTCCACATCATCCAACGAGTCAGACCAGATCGGGTTAAAGCGATCATTGTCATTAGACGTATCGATATACTCAACTCCGGTCACGATCGTGTGGCCAAAATCGCCGGTTTTGAATTCGCCAATGAGGTCCGCCGACAGGATCAGGTTTTGACGATCAGTGGTGTCGATATAACCATCGAGACCAACAACATCCGGGCTATCTGCCTGGTCGTAGCTCGATGCGTAGAAGTTCTGATAGAGCTTGTCGTAATCGCCATAAAACGCGCTGAAACGACCCTTCAGGCTGTCGCTGAATTGGTGCTGAAGCATCGCGCGAAGCAAGTGCGCGGTGAGTTCCGTTTCGTTGAGCTCTGGATCACCAAAAACAATGTCTTCAAAGTCTTCAACCGGCTCGCCATTGGTGCCCGTCGGGATACCGCGATCGATAAAACGTTCGTGGTTTACATATTCATAGGACAGATCAAGCGTGGTGGACGGCGTAAACTGAAACTTGGCCGTCGGGTTCACACCGAAACGCTCGCCATCAAAAAAATCGCGGTGGTTATCGAGGCTCTCATACATCGCATTGATGCGGAATGCTGAGGTGTCACCAGCGTCGATATTGCTGTCGATTTGCAGCGCATACCCACCAAATGTATCAACAGACGCTTGGTAACCGGTGAACCGCTCGCCAAGGGTCGCTTTTTTTGTCACGCGGTTGAGGATACCCCCCGTGCCGCCGCGTCCAAAGAGTAGAGCATTGGGTCCACGCAGGATCTCGACCTGCTCAATGTTGTAAAGCGGGCGGTAATACTGAACATCATCCCGCACGCCATCGATAAAGAAATCCGCTGTCGACCGAACCCCGCGAAAGACCACAGCATCACGGTGTCCTTCACCTTGGGACGTGTTGACGCCTGGCGTGTAGTCGATGATCTCCCCCACACTGGTGAAACCGCGCAGCGCGATCTCTTCAGCGGTGATCACCGAAACGCTGGCCGGCACGTCGATGATCGGCGTTGGTGTCCGTAGCGCGTTGACTTGGTCGGTATACAGATACGTCGCAGGGACAACCACGACATCAACCGCAGTGCTCTGAGGAAGCGGCTCAGCCGCACTGGTGGATAGCGCCAGCGTGCTGGCGGTTAGAAGGATCGAAAGCATCTTTGGGGTCCTGCAACAAAAACGATGATGGCTTTCTGTTCATAATGAGAATGCGTGTCAACTAAATTGCGAACCGTTATCAGTTGCAAAAATGTCTCGTCTTGCCGCGGGCGTGGCAGAGATGGCACACCTCAGAGGTGGCCCGAGGGGGCCAGGCGAGAGCAGGACAATCATCGAATGACCGACACCGACCGCCGCTTTTTAGGGGCGCAAAGCTATGAAACCGCTGTTCTTTCACATCGCCGTGCCGTGGCTGAGGACATCGACGAACTGGGTCATGTCAACAACGCCGTTTATGTCCGGTGGGTCCAGGATGCCGCTGTCGCCCACTGGATGGCCGTCGCCCCGGCCGAGGTGCAACAAGCCCAGATTTGGGTCTGCAGTCGTCACGAGATCGACTACACCGACCAGGTCTTTGAAGATGATGAGGTCGAAATTCGCACGTGGCTCGGTGAAAAATCGGGCGCGCGATTTGCTCGGCATACCGATATTCGAAAGCCAGGCGCGAGACGTCCTGCCATCACCGCCCTCACCCAATGGGTTTTGCTCGATCGCAAGAGCGGGCGGCCGCGCCGGGTGGATGACGCAACGCTCACGCTTTTTGGCCTGGTCGGCCTCTGACAGGGCCGCGACGTTCTGCAATCTGCAAGACGTGCACGTGGCAAAGTGCGAAAGCACGCCCCTGACATCCGACAGTCGTCACCGGCCGATCGTCACGTCGACGACTAATGCCTCTATGATATCAATGGATTGAGAGAAATAAGGCGATCCACTTGAACCCCCTTCCCTGATGGGTCCGCCGCTTGCGTTGTTGACGCGGAACAACGCACCAAGAGGGGGACACCCATGAAACGCCTACTCGCCACGATGGCGACAGCCACCGCCATGACCACCACGGCGGAAGCGGCCAGCATCCAGTTAAAAGCCACCGTCAGGGACTTTCTGGATTCCCATCCCGATATGGAAAGCACCGTCGGTAATGACCGGAATATGGTGGAAACCTCTCTCGGCGCTGACGGCAATCCGGTTTACGCCGGAGGCCCAGGTGGTACACTGACAACGTCCGGTCAGGCATCATTCGATCAATGGTACAATGACACACCCGGGGTCAATCAATCTCTCGACATCATCCTTGACCTTCAAAACGTCGATGACGGGAACGTCTTTACCTACGCCAGCAACAGCTTCTTCCCGATCGATGGGCAGCTCTTTGGTAACCAAGGTCGGCCGCACAACTATCATTTCACGATGGAGCTTGAAACAAGCTTCACTTATCAAGGCGGTGAAACCTTCACCTTCACCGGCGATGATGACGTTTGGGTGTTCATCAACGATGAACGCGTGATTGATCTTGGCGGTGTGCACGGCGCGCAGTCCGCAAGTGTCGACCTTGATGTCCTTGGGCTGACAGTCGGGCACAATTATCCGTTTAAGCTCTTTTTTGCAGAGCGGCACACAACGCAGTCCAATTTCCGCATTGATACATCACTGTTGCTTGAGCCCACGAGCCCCGTTCCTGTCCCGCCAGCAGCCGCCCTCTTCCTGCCTGCGATCTTCGGCAGCGCCTGGGCCTCCCGCCGACGATCAAGGACAAAGACCTAACCCACAAGCACAGGAACCATGCTGAGAACCAAGAGCGCGGCCATGGCTTGATTGAAGATCCGGGCGCGCCGCTCGGTCGACAGTAGCTTTTTGATCTGCGTGCCCACCGCGATCCACATCGTGAAGTTGGGAATGCCAACGGCCAAGAAACCAGCACTTAAAAGCAGCACGGATCCCACGTTGGAGGAATCGAGATAGACGGTCAGGGCCGTGACGATCATCGCCCAGGCCTTTGGGTTCACAAACTGAAACAGCGCGCCTTCGATGAAGGTCATCGGCCGCTTCGTTCCATCATCACCGCCTGCATGCACTTTTGCGGTGGCAATCTTCCATGTGAGAAAGACGAGGTAAGCGGTACTCGCGATTTTGATGACAACGATAAGACTTGGGAAGGCCTCAAAGACCCGCATAAGACCTAAACCCACGGCCATATTCATCAGCATAAAGCCGGACAGTATACCAGCCACGAGCTTCACCGTTGGTTTCACGCCCCATTGAGTTCCCGACGTCATGACCAAAAAATTGTTTGGTCCGGGCGTCACGGTACTGACGAACACAAAAGCGGCAGCGGCAAAAAGATCTGTAAGGGTCATGGAAGACAAATAACTAGCCATCAGCGCGATTTCTTCGCAAAATAGCGCGGCCACTCACATTTATCGGGAAAAATGGCTGGAATTGACGAATTTGATAGGAAAATCTTGCGCTCCTTGTCTCGCGATGGGCGGCTCACCCATGCCAAGCTCGCCGATGAAGTCGGACTATCCGTATCCGCCTGCCATCGACGGGTGCAAGAACTCGAACGGTCAGGGGTGATCAAAGGCTACCGCGCCGTGCTCGATCCCCATCATCTCGATAGGGATTTTATCGCGATCATGACGGTCGCACTCGGTCGCCATACCAAAAATGACCAGGAGAACTTCGAGCGGGCCATGGATAACGCCAGCCAGGTGACGGAGTGCTACAACGTCACCGGCGCGATCGAATATGTGCTGAAAGTGGAGGTCGCAGATCTAGCGGCCTACAAGCAGTTCCACACCGAAGTCTTGGGCCAACAGCCAGGGGTGATCGGCATCACCTCTTACATTGTCATGGACACCACCAAGAGCCCCTAACGCGATCGCGATCATTCTGCCGTTGCTCTGCAGCAAATGTGGCACTAACCATGCCGCCATGTCTTTTGAAAGCACCGCCAGTTACGTCGCGACCGATGACCTTAAGGTCGCGGTCAATGCCGCAGTCACCCTCGAGCGGCCCCTCCTGATTAAAGGGGAGCCCGGCACCGGTAAAACCGTGCTGGCCAATGAGGTGGCCCAGAGCCTCGGCGCGCCGCTGATCGAATGGCACGTGAAATCGACCACCAAAGCGGCCCAAGGGCTCTATGAATATGATGCGGTGGCGCGTTTGCGGGACAGCCAGCTGGGCGAAGAAAAAGCCACTGATGTTGCCAATTACATCAAACGCGGGAAGCTTTGGGAGGCCTTCACCTCTGACGTGCGTCCGGTGCTGTTGATCGACGAGATCGACAAGGCAGACATCGAATTTCCGAACGACCTTTTGCAAGAGCTCGATCGGATGGAGTTCTACGTCTACGAGACCGGTGAGACGGTGAAAGCGGCCCAGCGCCCGGTCATCATTATCACTTCGAACAATGAAAAAGAGCTGCCCGACGCCTTTTTGCGCCGCTGCTTCTTCCACTACATCAAATTCCCGGACGAAGAGACGATGAAGAGCATCGTCGACGTCCATTACCCCGAGATCAAAGAACGCCTGGTGCGCGAGGCGCTGACCCGCTTCTACGCGTTGCGCGAGACGCCTGGGCTCAAGAAAAAACCGTCCACCTCAGAGCTGCTCGATTGGCTTAAACTGTTGATGGTGGAAGACGTCGATCTTGAAACCTTGCGGGAAAAAGATCCGCGCAAGGCCATCCCGCCGCTTCATGGGGCGCTCCTTAAAAACGAGCAGGATGTGCACCTGTTTGAGCGCCTTGCGTTCCTTGCGCGACGGGACGGCCAATAGCCGCTCGCAAAAGCTTCAAGGTCCGAGAATTGAATTGCGGCCGCCAGGGTGCTTAACCTGCACCAGGGTAGGTCAGGGTTGGAACAATGAGCCGTTTTCTTGCTTTTCTCATGGGGATACTGGGCGCCGTCGGCTCGAGCCAGGCGCCTGCTTTCACCCAGCAATATATCCAGAACCTGACGGGCCGTGTCGCTGAGCTGCAAACGATCGTCGATCGCTTTGACCGCGACATGGCGGATATCGATCTCAGCCGGAGCGAAGGCTTGGCGCAGTGCGATTCCGGCGAACCTGTGGTGACCAGCATTTGTTCAGGTCTGAAAGATGATGTGTCTCGGTATGAGACACTGAACTCGCAGTTGGCACAGCTGACGACAGCATCGGATTGGGAACGGCCCGTCCTCCTCGCCCGCGACTTTGATGCCGGCATTCTTGAAAGCACCTACGCTGCCTATGAACCGGCTGTTCCAGCGACCACAGTGGGCGGCGCGTTTGCGCTTGCGGGGTTTGCCGCGCTTTGGCTCGTCACATCTGTTTTGCTGGGTATCCTGACAGCGCCATTCCGCCGCGACCGTTACTAAGCTCTAGCGCAATCAGCGCTGCAGGGGCCGCACCCAATGGCCCATCTTACGGCCAGGCACTGTCTCTTTTTTGCTATAGAGCGTGAGGTTTGTATGCGTCTGTGCGATCAATGCATCCCATTGATCAGCATCATGACCAATGAGATTGACCATCTCACTGGGGATCAATGTATCGGTTTCCCCGAGCGGCCATCCCGACACCGCGCGGATATGCTGCTCGAACTGACTGATCGCGCAAGCCTCTAAGGTCACGTGCCCCGAATTGTGGACGCGCGGCGCCATTTCATTGGCGAGCAATTCACCGTCGCAGTCAAAAAACTCGACCGTCAGGACACCAACATAATCAAGCGCTTCTAAAACAGCGCGGGTCGCTGACTGCGCTTGATCGCGAAGTGCACCCGACACATCCGCGGGCATGACACTGCGGCGGAGAATACCGCCGCGATGTTCGTTTTCAGCCACGTCAAAAAAGGCGATCGCGCCATCCCGTCCGCGCGCTGCGACCTGACTGACCTCTCGGGAAAAGTCAGCCTTGGCCTCCAAGATCCACGGGCCACCGCCGAGGGCGGTGAGAACCTGCGCGGGATCCTCGGTACCCTCAAGACGAGCCTGCCCCTTGCCATCATAGCCAAATCGGCAGGTCTTGAGGATCGAAGGACCAGCATCTGTCAGCGCAGCCTGAAGATCATGGGCGTCGGCAACGGGCCAGTAATCCACTGTCTTGATACCAAGCGAGCGGAAAAGATCTTTCTCCCGCACGCGTTCCTGGCTCGATGCCAGGGCCACTGCAGGTGGCGCCAAGACCCCACCAGCATCGGTGATCGCTGCCGCCGTCGCTGCGGGAACATTTTCAAACTCATAGGTGACCGCATCAACGGTCTCCGCAAAAGCCGTGACGCTTTCAAGATCATCATAGGACGCCTGATGGACCCAGGTTGCAACCTCACCGGCTGGCGAGCCCTCCGCATCAGGACCATAAACAGCTGTTTGGAAACCAAGCTTCGCAGCAGCCGAGCACAACATGCGCCCAAGCTGCCCCGTTCCCAGGATCCCGATCATGGCACCGGGTTTCAGCATCATCAAAGAACAGGCTCATCCGTGGGCGGTGCTTCGAGGACAGCATCGCTTTGCTTTTGGCGCCAAGATTTGAGGCGCATGGAAAGATCGTGGTCACTCAGAGCAAGGATTGATGCGGCCATGAGCCCAGCATTTTTTGCACCAGCCTCACCAATAGCAAGGGTGCCGACGGGAACACCGCCCGGCATTTGTGCAATCGAAAGAAGACTATCCATTCCCGACAGGGCCTTTGATTGCACCGGAACACCGAGCACCGGAAGCGTGGTCATGGAGGCGACCATGCCGGGAAGATGCGCAGCACCGCCTGCGCCGGCTATAATCACCTTATAGCCATCTTCCTCCGCATTCATTGCAAATTTGACCATGCGGTTCGGGGTTCGGTGCGCAGAGATGATCAAATCATCATGCCCCACATCCAAAAGATCGAGAACTTCTGCAGCAGCCTTCATGGTCGGCCAATCGGAGGTCGAGCCCATGATGATCGCGACTGATCGAACGTCATGATTCATAATGCACCTGAGCGCAGCAAAGCCGGGGAGCTACCGGAAACAGCTCATCTTCGCAAGTTGTCTTCGGTCCTGATCGCCTTGATTCGCCCAATCATGCCGGCCGTTGAACAGTCATGCTCTGCCTGGCTTTCGCCCTTCAGTTCCGCCAAAATTGGCTTGGCAAGAACCTTCCCCAATTCAACGCCAAACTGGTCGTAGGAATTGATTCCCCAAATCACCCCTTGGACAAAGATTTTGTGCTCATATAGGGCTATCAGTGCACCGAGCGTTCGCGGCGTGACCTGATCCATCAAAATCGATATCGACGGTCTGTTACCAGGAAAAGCCTTGTGCTTGGCGAGGTCTTGGGCCTCTTCAGGACCAACACCTTGGTTGAGAAGTGTTTGCTCAGCCTCGCGTTCCGTCACCCCCACCATCAGTGCTTCGGGTTGGGCCAAGAAATTGGCGAGCAATTTCTCGTGATGATCCCCCAACGGATTATGTGACCGGGCGGGAGCGATGAATTCGCAAGGAATCACATCGGTTCCTTGGTGAATGAGCTGATAGAACGCATGCTGGCCATTGGTGCCAGGCTCACCAAAAAGCGTTGGGCCCGTGGGATAAGAAACAGGGTTTCCATTAAGGCGACGCCCTTTGCCATTGGATTCCATATCCGCCTGCTGAAGATAGGCCGCCAATCGGTGCAGATACTGATCATAGGGCAGAACCGCGAGCCCGCTCATGCCCAAAAAGCTTCGATGCCAGAGCCCAGCGAGGCCCAAAAGGACAGGCAGATTGCCCCGCAAAGGAGCATCCTCAAAGTGCCGATCCATGTCGCATGCGCCATCGAGGAGCGCTTGGAAATTGTCCCAGCCAATCGTCAAAGCAATCGGTAAGCCAATCGCTGACCAAAGGCTGTACCGCCCGCCGACCCAGTCCCAGAACCCAAACACATTCTCCGGGTCGATACCAAAAGCAGCAGTTGCCTCCTTGTTGGTCGACAGCGCCACAAAGTGGCTCGCGATATCCGCCTCGCTCCTTCCCTGCGCTAAGAACCAATCACGGGCGCTTGCCGCGTTGGTCATTGTTTCTTGGGTGGTGAAGGTCTTCGATGCGATGCAGAAGAGCGTCGTTTCGGGATCAAGACAGCGCAGCACTTCGGAAAGATGGGTGCCATCGACGTTCGAGACAAAGTGCACTGATCGATGTGCAACGTGGTAGGGCTTGAGCGCCTCGGTGACCATGACCGGGCCAAGATCTGAGCCGCCGATCCCAATATTAACGACGGTGGTCAAGGGTTTACCGGTGGCACCTGTACGCGTACCGCTGATCACTGCATCGGTAAAGGTTTTCATCCGCTGGCGGACGTCATTGATGAGCGGCATGACGTCTTGGCCGTTGACGAAGTAGGTCCATTCCCGTGTATCGCGCAGCGCCGTGTGGAGCACCGCGCGGCCCTCCGTTTCGTTGATCGGCTCACCGGCAAACATCGCAGCGCGGCGTTCGTGAAGACCAGCCTCCTGCGCCAACGACAAGAGCGCTTCGACCACCGCCTCCGTGATCCGCGCCTTTGAGAAGTCAATGAAGAGGCCGCACGCCTCATGGGAGAACCGATCAAAGCGACCAGGGTCGCGAGCGAAAAGATCGCGGAGCTGGGCTTCGCCGTCGGTTTTCGCGAGGGAGGAAAGCGCCCCCCAAGCGTTGAGCATGGTGGGGTCCGTCATGTCTCGCTCCTGATCGTCTGAAGGTCAGTACTTTACTGAACAGCCATAGGGCGCAGAGAGCGCGGTGACCACCTCATCGCCATCGGCCATCGCACCAAGAGCAGCAGTGACGTAATTCTGCGCATTCGGAAGATCAGCCGGGTCTGCCGATGGGATGGTGTCGATCGCCCCGGCGTAACGAAGGACGCTTTCATCATCGATGATGTACATGTGCGGCGTGGTCTTCGCGCCGTAGGCGCGGCCCATGCTGCCATCCTCGTCGAGAAGAACATAGGCCGGTTCCGCGCCACGGCTTTGCGTGAGCTCAATCGCTTTCGTCGGGGAGACATGGCCTTGTTTTCCGGGGGCGGAGGAAATCACACTGATCCAGACGATGTCTTCCGCCGCCGCGCGCCGCTGAAGGCTTTGCATGTTGTTCGCGTTGTAGTGCTTTTGGACGAAGGGGCAGTCATGGTTGGTCCATTCAAGCACCACCGTCTTGCCCGCAAAATCGGACAGTGAGACTTCTGTGCCCGCGGCGCTCATTTCGGTGAACACCGGCGCTGCCTCGCCAGGGATCGGCGCACTCGCGGCGGACAACAGGACGAGCGAAGAGAGGGCGGCGGTGATCATCCGGGATGCTCCAAGGTTTGCGCAACGCGCTCAGTGGTCAAAATCTGCGGCAGAATTTCAGGGTCTGCATCCCCATTATAGTAAAGATAGAGCGGAACGCCGCTGCGACCTTGTCTTTCTATCGCAGCGGTAATGATCGGGTCGGGATTGGTGAGATCAGCGACCATGAACACCGTGCCGGTTTTCTGGAACAGCTCTTTGATCGGCTCGGTGTCCAGCACGACCCGTTTGTTATACTGGCAGGTGACGCACCACGCGGCGGTGAAATCGATGAAAACTGGCGTACCCGCGCTTCTGTATTCCGCGAGCAGAGCCTCATCATAGGCCACCTTTTCCGAAGACGCAGCCACCGCCGCCGCGGGTTGGGCGGAGAGGGTCAACAGGGGAGCAACCGCAGCAACAACGCCAATAACCGCCGTGGCCCTCAATGGCCCATGGCCACCTTTTTCTTGGGCCAACCCATAGAGCCAAGCAGCCATCGACGCCGCAACGAGCGATATGCCGAGCACCAAGACCCCTTGCGGACCGGCTTGAAGGCTCACCACCCAGGTGAGCCAAACGACCGTGCCAAACATCGCAAACGAGAAGAGCTGCTTGACCCGCACCATCCAAGCGCCTGGTTTGGGCAAGAGTTGAGCGACTTGCGGCGCGGCTGCGAGCAGCAGGTAGGGCAAGGCAAGACCAAGACCGAGCGCGAGGAAGACCGCGATCGCTGCCAATGGCGGTGCGCTCAGCGCAAAACCAATCGGCAAACCGAGAAAAGGACCGATACAAGGCGCCGCGACAAGCACGGCCAAAAGACCCGTAAAAAACGATCCGGCCACGCCTTTTTTCTGCGTGAGCCCCTGCCCCGTGCCCTGCACCGATGTGCCGATCTCAAAAAGCCCCGCCAAGTTAAGGCCGATCAAAAACACGATCACCGCAAAAAGACCAACAGCAATGGGTGACTGAAGATGGAAACCCCAACCGAGCTCAGCACCAAAACCTCTCAGCACCAAGAGAAGCGTGGCCATCGCAGCAAAGGTGATCAGCACACCAGCGGTGTACGCATAGGCATCCTTTTGCACCGCGGCGCGGTCAGCCCCAGCAAGCTGGGTGATCCCTGCCGCCTTCAAAAAGACGATCGGAAAAACGCAAGGCATGGCATTGAGAACCACACCGCCAAGAAGCGCAAAAGCAAAAATCAGCAAGAGGTTGCTGCCGCTTTCATCGGTCACCGCGCTCGGTGCATTGGCAAGCGCCAGAACATCGTCCGAACGCTGCGCTTCAAAGGTGACCCCGACCTCTTGGCCTTCCATTGAAAGAACCATCACACCCTTAATGATATCAGGCGGTGTCGCCCGGTAGTTGAGGGCCGGCACAAGATTGAAGACCAGAGCATCGCCCGAACGATAGCTCGGTTGCGGTGCGGCGGGCTCAATCAAACCACTTTCGTTCGGGAAGAGATACGCATCACCCGCCGGTGCGTCTTCAAGCGCGAGGACAATCTCGCCATCGCGATCAGCAAAGCGCGCGTTGAGGTCCAAATCGCGGGGCAACGCCGAACGAGCCTCGCGGATCATCGCGGCCAAGGCACCTGCATCCTCAGCCTGATCCGAGACGGCAATCGCTAAGGAAAGGTCAGCACTCTCAGGTATGCAAACATCAAGGCAGATCAGCCACTCGGCAAAGACCTCGAACCGAAGGGTGCGTCCGGTCACAGCATCAGCCGGAACAGTGATCGGCACCAAGAACAGCGGCCGACCTTCATGGCCAAAATTCATCAAGGGTCCTAGAGGCAAGCGATGGGGCAGCGGGTACCCGATGTCCCCGGCCTCAAACCCGGCTGGCAACGTCCAACTGAGCTCTAGCGGAAGGCCGCTGTCTCCGGGATTTCTCCAATAGACATGCCAGCCCTCCTCGAGCTTTTGATCAAGCGCAACCCACAAGGTCTCCCCGGGAACGGCAGCGGTCTTTTCCGCGATCAACCGACTTTCCGCATGACCCGTGGTGACCCAAGCGCCGGATTGCGCCGCAGCGGGCGCAACAAGGAGCATGAAAGCGAGCAAAAACCTGAGCATATTGTGCCCTTCGCTAAAGACCCCGGTTTGGTCACAGTGACCGATGCGCGCAAGAGCGATCAGTTGGCCGGTAAGTTGGCGAGGAAGAACGCCACCGTGTTCTCGCCCAACACTTTGCGGATTTCGTCATCCGAGAGACCCGCATCGAGCAAAGCGTCGGTGATGGCGGCCAGCTCAGACGAATCAAACATCGTCGTGACCGTGCCATCAAAGTCAGAACCGAGCGCGATGTGATCGACCCCAAAATTCTCGACACCATAAAGGATGGCATCGGCGATACCCGCCGGGCTCGGATCGCATGTGACGTCTTCCCAGAACCCAACTCCGATAAGACCGCCGCCTGCCGCCACCTGGGCCATCAACTCATCAGAAATGTTCCGTGGGCTTTCGCAATGGCCATTAAACCCTGTGTGGCTGACCACCACCGGGCGTGTCGATAAGGCAAGGGTATCGCGGACGGTTTGCGGCGAGGAGTGCGCCACGTCGATCACGATTTCGAGCTCGTTCATCCGTTTCACCGCAGCGCGACCGAATGCAGAAAGCCCCTCCCCCGAGGTTCCATGCAGCGAACCACCGAGCTTGTTGTCAAAAAAGTGCTGAAGGCCCATCAAACGATACCCCTCATCGTACAGACGATCAATCGCTTTGATATCGCCATCCAAGGCGTGCATGCCCTCAGCACCCATAATGCCGACCACAATCGAAGGGCGGGTCGGCAGCGCGTCGAGCTCTTCGATCAACGACAGCGAGATCGCATCAAGTTCACCATCCGATTCATCGAGTGACTGCGCCAACCCGCTCCTTGCTTGCCAGCGTAGGTAAGCATCGTTCAGGTCACGGCGGGTCAATGCTACGAGGAATTCGTCGTCTTGCTCAGCAAACCGATGAAGCTTTTGCGCTTGGTATGCCGCCCGTTTTTCAAGGCTGGTCCAGGTGGCCATGGGCCAGCGCTGCGCCAATGCGAGGGTTGTGATGTTGTCGCTCGCGTCGGTTTCATTTTCCTCATAGTTCTGACCGGCTGGCGATTTCGTTACCGCCGTAAAGACCTGAAGAAACACACCACCTTCCCGCATTCGCGGAAGATCCACATGGCCACGGCTGTTCCGCTTATGGATATTCCGGTTCCAGAGCATCGTGTCGCTATGAAGATCAGCAACAGGAATGGTGGCGTGAAGCTTCGCGGCTTCTTCTGAAATATCGTAAGGCTCGTGCGGAACCACTGGGTTCATGGCCTTATCCATCATCGGTGGCGCAAGGACGAAAAACAGGGCCGTGACGATCCCCAAAAGAAGCGCAACCCAGGCGACAAAGCGGAATAGAAACCTAGCCATACTCGATCTTATCACGCTTTAGCGGCTCGTCACCCTCACCGAAACAGCGTGGGCTGATCTGAGGGCGGCCTTTTGACCGTGATGATATGCTGCATATGCGAGCATGGCAGCGGTATGCTGCACCGGAAGCTTCGGATGCTCGTTCGGGTGAAGCGCCAATGTATCCTGTCACCGATGCCGGCGTTATCGCCTCGCGGCCCTGGCGCGATTGGCAAAGCCCCAACCGAGAAACCCCGCAAGCATGAGAAGGCCAGATGATGGGATGGGCGTCGTGACCTCGGAAATGCCAAGATCAATCGCGCCTTGCGAAATCTCGGTGAAGACACGGAAGAAATCACCTGGCGAGCTCGCCCACAAAGCTACGTCCAACCGATTGGGTTCATCGCTATAAAGAATGATTTGATCTGCCCCTTCGAGGCCTCTGGCGGCGACATGGCCATAGGTGACATCGCCATTCATGAGATGGTCACTGCTATAGATGACACTGGTATTGGTCGCGACCCCGATTATTGGGGCATCAAAGTAGATCGTACCAATCGCTTTCGCTGCAGTGAACGGATCAAACACCACATAATGGCTGGCCACCACTTCTCCCGCTGCCACGTTGCGGCCGACATCAGTGACGATGACTGAATCCGACACCACGTTTTGACGTTCGTTGAAGGCCCGCAAGTTAAAATCGTCAAACCGGTTCGCCCCCAGCGTCAGACCATCAAGATCAACGATTTCCACAAATGTACCGCCTTGCGCGAAGGCGTTTCCTCCCGTCATTTGACCGGAGAGGATAACCGCTGACGCAGGCGTCGGTGCCAAAACTAGCAACAGGCAAAAAAATCGCAGCACGGGATTCTCCTCGCAACAGAGGATGATCCTGCCGAATAATTGCTACTTTAAATTGCGCTTATTGCTGATGATTCAATCAAGGGCAGCAAGCTTACTGGCGTTTTTACTTTAACGCGTCATGTGCTTCATCGGGGACATCGTGTGCGATCACCGCCGCAAGTCTCGTCAAGACAGCCATCCCGTCGCCCTTCTCTACAGCCATTGGCCATCAGCAGATTCTAGCTGTGGCATCAGTTTAAAGCACGTCGTTAACAGCTCCATTCGAAATGAGCGGCTGATAGACTTGGTTCATCGGGCGGCATCCCCTAGATTGGCGGTGATGGATCAAGACCTTCTCTCTCCGCAGACGCAAAAACTCACGCGGCACGGCCCTGAGGGCTTTGAGGGCATGCGCCAGGCGGGCAAGCTCGCCGCATCATGCCTCGACATGCTCACGGCCGAGGTGAAACCAGGCGTCGCGACAGATTATCTCGACAAGCTTGCCTATACGTTCGTCCAGGATCACGGCGCTGTTTCAGCCACCATCGGGTATCGCGGCTATCGCCATGCCCTTTGTATCTCGATCAATCATGTGATCTGCCATGGGATTCCGTCGCAAAAACCGCTGCGGGATGGAGACATTGCCAACATTGATGTCACCGTGATCGTCGATGGTTGGCACGGCGATACCAGCCGGATGTTTTATGTCGGCGAACCGAAGGTGAAGGCCCAGCGTCTGTGCGAGGCAACCTTTCAGTCTCTTTGGAAAGGGATTGAGGTGGTGAAGCCAGGCGCCAACCTGCGCGACATCGGGCGCGCCATTCAGACCCATGCGGAAGGACACGGTTTCTCCGTGGTGCGCGATTTTTGCGGCCATGGTCTTGGCCAAGTGTTCCACCAACCGCCTAATGTCGTGCACTATGAGCGCTATAGCGACCGTTCCGGACACGTCCACTGGGCGCCAGACATTACCCTTGTTGAGGGAATGTTCTTCACCATCGAGCCGATGATCAATGCCGGCAAACCGGATGCGAAAATGTTGAGAGACGGTTGGACGGCAGTCACGCGTGATCGTTCGCTCTCGGCTCAATTTGAGCATTCGATTGGTGTGACCAGTGATGGTTTTGAGGTGTTCACAAAAAGCCCTGCGGGACTTGATTGCCCGCCTTATCCAGCTGGATGACGGCGCCCGCCACCGACGCCAAATCGCTGCAGGCCGGACATCGCGAGCGGCTGCGTGAACGCTTCCTTGCTGGGGGCGCAGACGCACTTCAAGAGTATGAACTCCTCGAACTCTTGCTTTTCAACGCTATACCGCGGCGGGACGTGAAACCGCTAGCAAAGGTTTTGATCCAAGAGTTTGGCAGCTTTGCTGATGTTATTCATGCACCGCGGGACCGATTATCGACGACCGTGGTTCCGGTGGACGGCAAAGCGCCGCTCAAGGTCGGACCTCGCGTCTTGGCGGAGTTTGCGCTCGCCCGTGCCGCCGCGTTGAAACTTACGGCAGCGAACATCCTTGGTCGTGAGGTGCTCACCAGTTGGAAGGATCTTGTTGCCTATTGCCGTTCGGCGACCGCCTATGAACAGGTCGAGCAGTTTCGCATTCTCTTTTTGAATAACAAAAACGCTCTTATTGCTGATGAAAAACAACAAACCGGTACCGTTAACCATACACCAGTTTACGTCCGTGAGGTGATCAAGAGAGCGCTGACGCTCAATGCTTCGGCGATCATCCTTGTGCATAATCACCCATCCGGCGATCCGACGCCATCGCGCGCAGACATCCAAATGACAGCACAAATCGTTGAAGCGGCAAAAGCCGTGGACCTCGTGGTGCATGACCATCTCATCGTTGGCCGAGGCCAAGAGGTGAGCTTTCGCAGTCTTGGTCTTCTTTGACCGATTGGCCGTGGCACGGGCTTTGCTAGGACAGCTATCGCAAGGGCCCCGCTTCGGCGGGTTTGGGGAGAGCAGATGTCCGAGACGTGGACACCCAGCAGGGTACGTATCGCGGTGGCGCGATTGTGCGAGAGCGGCGGGATCGATCTCGTTGATCTCTACCGTGCCCTTGGGATGGACGCTGTTGCGGCTGAATCGGACGCGGTTGCCCATCTTGCCGGTGTCATCGACGGCCTTGAGGCCGCCTCCCGCGACAATGACCAGCCCATAGCGCAGTGAACCGATGAAAAAAAAGAAGCCCTATCAACTGATCAAACGATCCGTCAGCCTCGACGGCCATCGAACATCCGTGGCCTTGGAGCAGCTCTTTTGGGATGAGGTTGATCTTCTAGCAAAAACCGATCGCCTTTCCGTGAGCGGATGGATCAGTCACATCGATCGACAACGGCCAGCGGATCAAAGCCTTGCGTCAGCGCTCAGGGTCAAAGTGCTGACATCACTTAAAGAACAATCTGGTCACTGAAGGATCAGACAAAAGAAAAGGGCCCGCTTTCAAGCGAGCCCCTCTCAAAAACTCTGAATGCTGAGGCTTAGTAAGCGCTCATGTCATCCATCATCATGTCGTCCATCACGTCGATAGCGACGATCGAAGTCATGGAGTTCCGGTTTTGAGCCCATGCGTCAGGTGTTGAACCTGGGTTCATTGGGCGCTCTTTGCCGTAAGAAATCGTGTTGATGCGCGATGGATCAACGCCGAGACCGACGAGGTAAGCTTTCGCTGCATCAGCGCGACGGGCGCCAAGAGCAAGGTTGTACTCGCGCGTGCCGCGCTCGTCACAGTTACCAGCAACAAGAACACGGATGCCGGTGTTCTCGACCATGTTCAGCCAGTCAGCTTGGCGGCTCAGGGTCGCTTGTGCTTCAGGTGTCAGGTTGTACTCATCGTAACCAAAGAAGACGATGTCGCCGACTTCTGTTGCCAGCATTTCGGCAGCCATTTCCATGGCCGACATGGTTGGCTCGACTTGTTCCACTTCGACCACTTCTTCGGTCGTTGTGCATGCTGCTAGAAGGGCCATCGTCGCGATCAGGCCGCTCGTACCCAGAAGTTTGAAATTCATGGCTTTGCTCCGCTTTGCCTCTACTTTGGGACGACCCCCGTCCCGCCCTGACGCAGCTTAGAGACCTCCCCCAAGCCTTGCCAATCCTTCATTACCCATGTGACGGTCGATTAAACCTATTCGGTCCTGTCTTGCCACACCTTGGTGTTAATTTTGCGACAGGCTAACGAGCCAAGCCGCGCATTTCAACGATCCCTGCACCCAATTCGTTAATTAATCCAGCCGCGGCGACCAAGCCGGATCGGAAGCTTCCGTCGGCGTTGGAAGTTGTCGCAAATTCTGGCCCGTAAGATCCACAGCAAAAAGGCGAACAGGACCCCCAGGATAAGCCTCACGGTGGAACGCGAGGACCCGTCCATTGGGGCTCCAGGTTGGCCCTTCAACAAGATAGCTCTCGGTCAAAAGGCGCTCGCCCGAACCATCGGTGTTCACCACGCCAATGAAAAACTTGCCCTGATAAAGCCGCGTGAAGGCGATGAGATCACCGCGTGGGCTCCAAACCGGTGTGCCATACGTGCCATCGCCAAAGGTGATTCGGCGTTGGTTGCGGCCATTCGCGTCCATCACATAGATCTGCTGTGAGCCGCCACGGTCGGACGCAAAGGTGATGAACCGCCCATCGGGTGACATCGACGGTGACGTGTCGATGGCGGGGTTAAACGTGAGCCGGCGATAGCGCCCCGAATCAGGGTCCATGATCGCGACGTCTGAATTACCATTTTGCTCGATCGACATCAGGAGCTCTGAGCCGTCCGGGGTGAAACGCGGCGCGAAGGTCATGCCAGGGAAATCACCCACCTCCCGCTGTCGACCCGTTTCGATGTTGAAGAGGTACACCTTAGCTTTGCGGTCATCGAACAGCGCCAGATAGGTGATTTCCTGTTCGTTGGGAGAAAACCGCGGGGTGAGAACGTCATAGGCCAGGCCGCCGGTGAGGGTCTGGGGGTTGTGGCCGTCTTGGTCCATGATCACGAGCCGCTTGGTCCGGTCGGTCTTTGGCCCCGTCTCACCAACAAACACGATCCGGCTATCGAAATAGCCGCTCTCGCCGGTCAGCGAGGTGTAGATAAAGTCGGAGACCTTATGGGCCGCGCGGCGCCAGTTTTGCCGCGGGGTTTTATAGGCCACCGAGCCGATTTGCTGGTTGCCAACAACATCCCAAAGGCGTGTGTTGATTTGCACCCGGCCATCACCAAGCTCGATCATCTCGCCAGCAACAAGCACCCGGGCATTAATCACCCGCCAGTCGGCAAAGCGCGGCGTGACGTTGATGTTGGTGATGTCCTCAATGAACGCAGCCTCATCGATCGGTGCAAACAAGCCAGAAATACGCAGGTCGTTGGTGATCACCTCGGCAATGTCTGAGGCCAATGAGACATCGCTTTGGCTTAAATAGCTGGGAATCGCGATCGGCATCGGGTCGGTACGACCGCGGGTGATATCAATCTCAACTTGAGCTTGGGCAGTGAGGGGCGCCATGACGGCGGCGATCATCAAGACAAGAACACGAATCATCAGGCTAAGAGACCCCTTTTCGACTCAACGGCGTGGTACCCTGTCCCGCCGCGCGGGGAAACTGTTGATCGACGCATTGAGCGGTGTGTCAGATAACTTTCACGCAAAATTTGGCATCACATCACGCCAAGCGGGCTGAAATTGAGCGTCATCTCGCTCCAGACATAGTACCGATCCGGCGGCAAGTAATCGTAGGGTGAGCACGCCACCACCGCGCGCATGGCTCGGTCTTGGGTGGCCCGCCACCAGGTGTTGTTGGAAAGCGCGATTTGGCGGGAGTTGAGCACCTCTGGCTCGCCAAGGATTTCGCCCTCTGGTGACAGATTTATCCGCACACGCACAACAATTTCGTCGGCATTCGGAACGCCCGTCGGCTGATCATAACAGCTTGCCATCCGGGCACGGACTTGATCGATCTCACTGGCCCTGAGCGTGTCACCAAGACCAACCCGTTCCTGATCACGAAGCCCTTCTGGATCAAGGACTTCCAATGGTGGGTTCCGGCTGGTGTCATCGTCTTCGAGATCGACCAGTACGTCGTCCAGGAAGCTTAGATCATCAAGCCGTTCGGCGCGCCGCGGCGGGGTCGGTTCCTCGGGTTCCGGCTCGGGTTCGGGTTCTGGCTCTGGAATGACCTCTGGCTCAGGCTCCGGCTCGATCTCCTCAGGCTCTGGCAGCGGAGGGGGCGGAAGCGGCTCTGGTTCGGGCTCTGGCTCCACATCGACCAGTTCGGTGCGTTCTTCTTCCCGCTCCGGCTCGGGTTCAGGTTCCGAGAGGCGGTCGGCGCGCACGGAGAGTTCCTCGGCGATCTCTGCTTCGGAAAGAAGCTCGATCGGCACGATCGGCACATAGACATTGGGTTCGGTGCGAATGAACGGCGCAGCGATAAAGCCGGCCGCAAGCACCCCAATGTGCAACAGCGCCGAGAGGAAGGTCGCGTAGCGCAAAGGACCTCCTCCTCTAGTCGGTGACCAGCCCGATGCTCGTGAACCCAGCCGCGTTCAAGCGCCCCATCACCCGAGCCACGTCATCGTAAAGCACACCCTTGTCGGCGCGGACGTAAATCCGTTGGTCATAGCCCGCTCCTGCGACCGCCGTCAGATGCGCAACAAGGTCGTTATAATCGATTTGGGTCTCTTGAACGAAGATCACCCCGTCGGCCGTGACGCTCACCGAGATCGGCTCCGTCTGTTCGGTGAGCGCCTGGGCCTCGGTCTCAGGAAGCTCGACTTCAATTCCGACCGTCAGAAGCGGGGCCGCCACCATAAAAATAATGAGCAAAACCAACATGACATCGACCATGGGCGTCACGTTGATTTCGGACATGGGCGATGAGGTTCGGAGACGATTGAACCCGCTGCCGCCACTGCTTCCAGGAAGAAGACCACCCGCCATACTCTATCGGCCCCCGTCAGCTTGGCGCGAGAGAATGGCAGTGAACTCGCCCGTGAAACCTTCAACACGGGTTACATAGCTATTGAGAGCAGCTGTGTATCGGTTGTACCCGACCACCGCCGGGATAGCGGCAACAAGGCCGATCGCGGTGGCAAACAGTGCTTCCGCAATTCCCGGTGCCACAACCGCGAGGTTGGCATCCCCGGTCTGCGCGATGCCCTGGAAGGAGTTCATAATCCCCCAGACCGTTCCGAAGAGACCCACAAAGGGCGCCACTGACCCTACCGTGGCCAACACTGACAATTGGCTCCCGGCCTTTTCAATTTCGCGGCTCGCTTCGGCCATCATCCGGCGCTCTGCGCGTTGGACCAAAGACGGGGCGAAGCCGCCAGCGGAAGGCGCCTGGCGCGCGAACTCGTCCATCCCCGCGACGAACACTTTTGCCAGAGGATGATCGAGGCGATCTTTTAAACGACGATAGAGGTCATCAAGCGGACGACCCGAGTAGAATTGGTCTTCGAACTTTTTCGCCTTGCCGCGAAGCCGCGAGAAGGTCAGCGACTTGTCGATGATAATGCCCCAACTCCACACACTGGCCAGCGCAAGGGCGATCATCACCCCTTTGACCACGGGGTCGGCCTGCATGAACATGGCAACCGCGCCGAATTCGGTCCCAATCGCGCTTTGCGCGACGATGGTCTCTTCCATCGTTGACTCCTGATCTCACCCTTTGGGTTCCCACCCAAATGCAAGCCCTACACCAAGCTTCAGTCCATTTCGAGCACGCTTTTAACCGTGTTTGGTTTCGCTGACGCTCAATTTTGATCAGAAAGCGCTCGCGCTCGAACGATCTTTGTTGCAGACGCTCTCTCTCATCAACGTGTTGAAGGAGCTGATCATGCCGATCACGGTCGCAGTTGTCGGTGCCACGGGCATGGTGGGTCAGGAAGTGCTGGCGATTCTGTCGGAACGTCTGTTCCCCGCCGACGAGGTTCACGCCCTTGCCTCGCGCAAGTCTATGGGCCGCGAGGTGTCCTATGGAGAGGACAAAACCCTCGCTTGCGAGGACCTGGACCAATACGATTTTTCCCGGGCTACCATTGCGATCTTCGCAGCCGGCGGTGATGTCGCCAAAAAATATGCACCGATCGCTGCAGAAGCTGGCGCGATCGTCATCGACAACTCGTCCGCCTTCCGACTCGACCCGAGCGTGCCGCTGATCGTGCCCGAGGTGAACGCCGACGCTATTGATGGGTTTAAAAAGCGCAACATCATCGCCAACCCCAATTGCTCGACAGCGCAGCTCGTGGTGGCACTCAAGCCGCTGCATGACCGCGCCAAGATCCGGCGCGTGGTGGTGGCGACTTATCAATCCGTGTCTGGTGCAGGCCGCGAGGCTGCCGATGAACTCTTCACCCAGACCAAAGGCATCTTTGTCAATCAGGACCCAGAGCCATCAAACTTCACCAAGCAGATTGCTTTCAATGTTATCCCTCATATTGACGTCTTCCTCGACGATGGTTCGACCAAGGAAGAATTCAAGATGACCGCTGAGACGAAGAAAATCCTCGATCCGTCCATCAAACTGACCGCAACCTGTGTCCGTGTGCCGGTTTTTGTTGGGCACGCGGAGGCGGTCAATATTGAATTCGAGGAACCAATCACGGCCGACGAAGCACGGGAGGTGCTGCGCGAGGCGCCAGGATGTCTTGTGGTCGATAAACGCGAAGACGGCGGTTACGTGACGCCGGTTGAATGCGCGGGTGACTTCGCCACTTTCATCAGCCGTGTCCGCGAGGACCCGACGATCGATAACGGGCTCAACATTTGGGTGGTCTCGGACAATTTGCGTAAAGGCGCTGCGCTCAACGCTGTTCAAATTGCAGAGCTTCTTCTCAATCGCGGCCATCTCGGCGACGCGCCTAAGGTCCACTAAGGGAGCTAAGCCATGGGTGTTGACGCCGTCTCCTTCTTAGCATCAGCACTCATGCAAGCGGCCAATCCTTCGCCGTGTACCGATGAAAGTTACAGCGACTTTGATTTCTGGGTCGGGACGTGGGACGTCTATGTCGGTGACAGCCTTGCCGGCCGCAACGTGATCACCAAGGAAGAGACTGGTTGCTTGGTGCTCGAAACCTGGAACAGCGCCAGCGGCGGCACTGGACAGAGCTACAATTATTTTGATCCGGCCCAAGACGTTTGGCGCCAGGTTTGGATCTCACCAGGGCTCCTCATCGATTACCAAGGCGGCATCGATGAGGAAGGCCGTATGGCGCTCGAAGGCACGCTCACGAGCCATGCGAGCGGCACCACAGCGCCCTTTCGGGGCCGCTGGGAATCGCTGGACGATGGCACGGTTCAGCAAACGTTCTGGATCTACAAGACGGACGACGATGCCTGGACCGTCTGGTTCGACGGCAATTATCAGCCTGCGGACGACGAGGAGTAAATCGGCGCTCACGCACGATCGCGCATCCTAGAGCATTTTCCGACCAAGTGGACACCGGTTGGGCGTCAGAAAATGCGGCCGCAAAAAACAAGCTAGGGTCAATTCGGTCAGAATTGGCTCTAGGTCACAGAGGCGACGGCTCAATCCATCGCGCCAGACCAGAAACACGCACCGGCGCCCCTGGCACCTCATCGAGCGCGACGTCAATCAAGGACGGGCTGCCCATGTCTTCGCCTTGGCGGATGGTAAGTCTGCCGCCATGGGGCCAAGCCTGGTCTCGCAGGTAGCCAGCAAACGCCGCCGCCGCCGCGCCGGTTGCTGGGTCCTCCAACACACCGCCTGATGCAAAGGCGTTGCGGACTGAAAAGGCCTGCTCCCCTTCTATGCAAAGCAGCATCACCGTCACGAAATCATGCTGGCGCATCACCGTCCGGCCCCGATCGATATCGTAATGCATGGCCGCCAGCGTTGAGCGGCTCTTGAGCGGCAACAAGGCGTGGTCAGCGCCGCCATGGATGCGCGCTGGCGCAAGGCGCGGATCAAGGTCATCTGTGGTCAGATTGAACAAAGCCAAGAGACTGGCCAGCTCTTGATCCGATAACGGACCGCTTTTGGTCGGTGGAGACGTCAGCGTTGCGCGCATGCCCGTCTCCTCGGTTTCCACATCGACGCTGATCTCCGCTTCGTTGAGGGTCAGCGCATAACGGCCCGCGCCATGACGATGCCCCAAGGCAGCGCCGAGTGCGATCGTGGCGTGCCCGCAAAAGGGCACTTCTGATTCCGGCGAGAAATACCGCACCCTCCACGCACGACCATCATCGCCCTGAGAGACCGCAAACGCCGTTTCGGAATAGCCGACATCCGCTGCAACCTGCGCCATCGCCGCATCACCGGCCGGTTCATCAAGCAAAACGACCCCGGCAGGGTTGCCGCCTTTCTCGCCGTGGCTGAAGGCTGCGATCCGTTGAACGTCCATGATCCTCTCCAATCGCTGGTGACGATCCTAGTCTAGCGGGACATTTCAGGGTCTGTACCGGCTTATTCCATGGCCAATGCGCGAAAAGACCTTTGATAAATTCATCGTCTGCAACATATACCCACGATGTCAAAAGCCTTAGACTCCATTGATCATCGAATCATCGAAGCACTCGACGCGGACGGCCGAGCAAGCCTCGCCGAGCTTGGGAAATCTGTGCAGTTATCGGGGCCCGCCGTTGGTGAACGCCTCAGGCGCTTACGCGAACACGGAATCATTGACGGCTTTGGTGCACGGATCAATCTTCGGGCGCTCGGCTATTCGCTACAAGCCCTTGTACGGATCAAACCCCGCGGCGGGCACCTCCATACCGTTGAACGCATGATTGAGGATCAGCCGAGATTTTTGAGTTGTTATCGCGTGACGGGGGAAGACTGCTACGTCGCCCGCTTGGTGCTGGCGGATGTGGCGGAGTTGGATGATATTCTGCTGCCGTTTCACGACCGGGCGGAAACCCACACATCGATCATCAAATCGTCGGTCTTTGACTTTCGCTTGCCGCCGCTGGCGACGCGTGAGCCGGCGCGCTGATTAGGAATTGACCCAGGTTTTTGATTTGGGCTCGGTGGCCTCAGCGGCGCGCTGGTACCCGCTGACCTCAAATTCCGCCGTCGCTGCGCTCACCCATGTCGCCATCACGACCGCCATGACCATGGCCACACCGCCAAGACGGCTAAAAAGCGTCCGGCGCTTGAAGATATAACGGCGTTCCACAAGGACTTGCATGTCCGACAACCTCATACTCGATGATCCTGGTATGACGACGGATCATGGCAAGGATGGGGCACGAAATCGGAAATGAGGGCCTTCAACCTGCCCTACTCGTCACCAAAGCATTGACGACAAGCACCAGCATTTGAAGCAAATGCGCGCATAAAAAAGTCCGCACCACCCTCCTGGTACGGACTTATCGCTATTCCACAAGAGAACTTACGCGGTGATGTACTGCCCGCCATTGGCTGTCAGCACAGCGCCGGTGATGAAGCCTGCATCTTTCGAGGCAAGGAAGCTGACCATCGCGCCCATCTCCTCGGGCGTGCCCAATCGGCCGACAGGGATCCCGGCAATAATCGAATCGAGCACCTCCTGCTTCATGGAGGACGTCATATCAGTGGCGATATAGCCAGGCGCGAGGGCATTGACGGTGATGCCCTTCCGCGCGGTTTCCTGGGCCAGCGCTCGGGTGAAACCAATGATGCCAGCTTTGGCCGCCGAATAATTGGTTTGTCCGAACTGACCCTTTTGTCCGTTGATCGAGCTCACATTGATGATCCGGCCATAACCGCGGTCGCGCATGCCGCCGATCAAGGGGCGGGTCATGTTAAAGGCGCTGTCGAGATTGGTGGTGATCACCTGGCTCCACTGCTCCGCCGTCATTTTGTGGAAGGCGCCGTCGCGGGTGATCCCGGCATTGTTGACGAGGACGCTGGTCCCGCCATGTTCGGCCTCGATCTGGCCGATCGTTTCTTCGCACGCGCCGTAATTGCCCACATCGCACTGATAGACAGCAATGCCGAGCTCTTCGGCTGCTTTGTTCGCTGCTTCCGCGTTGCCGCCATAAATCGCCGCAACGGTCATGCCGTCGTCTTTCAGCCGTTTCGAAATCGAATAACCGATCCCGCGGGTTCCGCCGGTGACGATAGCAACATGGCTCATATCATTCCTCCATCTCAAAACACCGCAGGTCTCATGGCCCGCCCACAACCCTGATTTACCGAGGCCTCAGGAGAACGCCAGCAACGAGCGCAGTCCTTTTTGTGATGAAGGGACGCAGGAAGAGAGCTTTTAGCAGCCTTGCGCCGGCCCCGTTGTGTTGATCGGCGCAGCGCGGCCATCAATCATCGCCGCGCGAAAACGCTGCTCTTCGACCATCGCCAAACATGTTTGGTCGCCATCAGCACGCTCCGTGCGCAAGCGATCGGTCTCCGCAGCGATGCAGCGTTGCCGGGAGTCCGCGTCTTGGCGCCCTTTGCATGCTTCGTAAGCCGAGGATTGCGTTTGCTTGTCAGCCGTTGAGCAGGCCGACACCAGTGGAAAAGAAGCCAAAAGCACAATCATCAGTCTCATGAGAAATTCCCCGTCATCGCGCAAAACGCAGCTTAGCGGTCGCACTCCCTTGATGATAGAGGAACAAGATTAAGGGTTTGTCGGACAAGCAAAATAAGTCCATTGGCGCAAATGAGAACCATCCAAAAGGGACACCGACGCAGTCAACGCAGCCCCCTCTCGTTTATAGGTGATCACTTGAGGATCATCATGGTCTCGGTTCTCAAACGTGATGGTGGCGTCTGTTCTCTTGGCTTCGGTGAACATGGTTGGTCCTTGGCCAGCTGGATAAGCGAAAAAGAGTGCCCGCTCACCGTCCGATTCGATTCGCAATTGTTCAAAAAACACGATCTCGCCGTCACGTCGGACGATGTTGTAGCCAAATGCGTAGTGATCATCCGCACGCGCCCAAGATTCTTGGATCGTGCCATCCTCTGTGACCCAACATCCGCTGAGCCAGGTAGGCACGCCGGAAGACTTCTCCGGCGCGATCAGCGCCAAGAGCGCTGTGATGGCGATGATCGGTGTCAGATGACCCTCTCGACGCGGACAAAAGCGGTCCTAGTGGATCCGCTCAACACACATGGCGACACCCATGCCGCCGCCGATGCAAAGCGTCGCGAGACCTTTGCTGACTTCCCGGCGCTTCATCTCGTGAAGGAGCGTGGTGAGAATGCGCGCACCGGACGCACCGATGGGATGACCAAGAGCGATCGCGCCGCCATTGACGTTCACTTTCTCTGGGTCCCAACCAAGTTCCTTGCCCACCGACAAGGCTTGGGCAGCAAAGGCTTCGTTGGCTTCGATGAGATCAAGATCGGAGAGCGTCCAACCGGCCTTTTCAAGCGCGAGGCGCGACGCAGGCGCAGGACCGATACCCATGATCGATGGATCCACACCGCAATGAGCAAATCCGGCAATCCGCGCCAGCGGTGTCGTTCCTTGCGCTTCGGCCTCGTCCATCGACATCAGCACCAGTGCCGCCGCGCCGTCATTAAGACCGGAGGCGTTGCCCGCCGTCACGGAGCCGTCTTTGGCAAAAGCTGGGCGAAGACCAGCCAGCTTTTCCGCCGTCGTTCCGCCTTTGATGTACTCGTCCTTCTCAAAAACGATGTCGCCTTTGCGGTTCTTGATCGTCACCGGCGTGATCTCGGCGTCAAAATACCCAGCCTCTTGGGCGGCGGCGGCCTTTTGCTGGGAGCCCGCGGAGAAGGCGTCCTGCTCTTCGCGGGTGACCTGGTATTTCTCGGCCAGGTTCTCCGCGGTTCGCCCCATGTGGTAATCGTTGAATGCGTCCCAAAGGCCATCGGTGATCATGGTGTCGACCAGGCTGACCGGACCCATTTTTGTGCCATTGCGCATGACGGACGCATGCGGTGCGGCTGACATGTTTTCCTGACCACCAGCGACGACGACGTTTGCGTCGCCATTCTTGATCACTTGTGCGCCAAGCATCGCTGCACGAAGTCCCGATCCGCACACTTGGTTGATGGTCATGGCGGGCCGCTCTTGCGGAATACCGGCATGAAGGGCGGCCTGGCGCGCGGTGTTTTGTCCAAGACCAGCGGTGAGCACATTGCCCATCACCACCTCATCAACCTTGTCAGCATCGACACCGGCCCGCTTCATCGCTTCGTCGATCACCACGCGACCGAGTTCCGACGAGGCGACAGGCGCCAACGTCCCACCAAAGCTACCGATGGCCGTCCGTGCGGCGCTTGCAATCACGACTTCTTTGCTCATGGCTTTTCCTCGTTAACGAAAACGCGCTGGACCACTGGCGTTTCCTCGCCCAATCGGGCTTTCTTCTTGTCCCTCAGTCGGCTAACGCCGGACCAGTTTGAATGAAAGCGTATATGACCATGGCTCTCGAACAACCAGCGCAAGACGAACGCAAGGACGAAGCGCAGAACAGCGACGTCACGATCATCAAAAAATACGCTAACCGTCGGCTTTATAATACAAAAAGCTCGACTTACGTGACCCTCGAGACCCTCGCGGCGATGGTCAAAAAAGGCGAAGAATTTGTCGTGGTGGATGCCAAGTCGGGCGACGATTTGACCCGCGCTGTGCTCGCCCAGATCATCTTCGAACAAGAGACCAAGGGGCAAAACCTGCTCCCGATCCGATTCTTGCGTCAGTTGATCGGCCTTTACGGTGACAACCTGCAGAGTTTTGTGCCGAGTTACCTCGATGCATCGATGGAGGCGTTCCGGAAGAACCAAGAGGCCATGCGGCAATCGCTGTCTGAGGCTTTCTCGACGCCGACCTCCGGCATGCAGATTTTTGAGAACGCTGCCCGCCAAAACATCGCCCTCTTTGAGCAAGGCATGGCGATGTTCGGTCTCAAATCTCCGATGGGCAAAGCGGGCGCCGAAGACCCCCAACAGTCAGAGATCGACGCCCTGCGTGCTGAAGTCGAGCGGCTGAAGTCAGAGCTCGCCAGCAAAGACTAAATCGGTTCCTTATCCGCCGAGGATCTTTTGCCTAATCGGCCGAGCCGTTTGTTAAAGCGCGCGGCGCGGCGCGCGGCGGTTAAACCATTGCGCAGACTGAAGATTGCGAAACGACTCCACCGTTTTGCCCGCCAAAGCGTGAAACGAAATCCAAAACTCAGCCACAACATGCCGCGCAACAGGGTCAAAAACCCGCGCGGATAGATCCCCGTGTAGTGAAGCGCAAAGTAGCGGTTGAGGCTTTGTTTCTTGAGCCTTTCGATCCTTAGGGGGTCGACTCGGCTAGAGCTTTTATAATGCGTGACTTCAGCTTGCGGAGCATAAAGGACACGCCCACCTGCCTGCCCAAACCGAAGAAAAAAATCGATATCCTCCACATGGAGGAAATAGCCCTCGTCAAACCCGTCGATGGTCTGAAATGCAGGCCGCGGAACCATGAACGCAGCGCCTGATAGGCAGGGTACGGTGGTTACCGACTTCAGTTGCTCCGCTTCGTGACTGTTAAAGCGACGAAAGCGCGGATGGTTCGGCGCAAGCTTATAAAGTCTCGATGCTTCCACAAACGCGTTCCACGGGGTCAGAATATCCCGTCGACCGCCCTGTTGCTCGGTTCCGTCGGGATTAACGAGGCGCGGCCCCACCGACCAGAGACGACCGCCCGTGGCTTGACCGACTTTAAGCAGTTGCTCGACGGCATCATGCCCAAGAACGGCGTCTGGGTTTAAAAACAACAGCGTCTCACCAATTGACGCCTTTGCGCCTTGGTTGGAAGCCGCCGCGAACCCTATATTACCGTGTCCGGATAGAAGTGTTAGCCTCGGCTCGCGCTCGCTCCATTCCTTCAGCTGATGAACCACGGCGCTGGGATTGCCGTTATCGACGAGAACAACATCAACCACTAAGGGCGCAGCAAGCGCGGCCTCAACACTCCGTACCAACACAGGGCCGGTGAAATAGCTGACCATGATTACCGAGACGGTCACGCAGCTTTCTCCGATAACAGACCGTAAAACGCATAGGCGGTCAACAAGGTCGCCGAGGAGAAGTACACGTTCCACATCGTCGTTTGCACGCTAAAGATCACGACCATGATGGCGATAAGCGACGTGATCGCCACACAAGCCTCACGGCTCCATGATGGCCGCAAAACTGTACGTGCCGCCATTAGGAACGCCGCAACCAACAGACCATAGCCAACAAGACCGTACTCATAGAGAATTTCAATCGGTACATTATGCGGGTGTACAGAAACTTGGCTGACCTCCATGCCAAACCCCGTAAGCTCTATGCGTCCCGCTTCCTTGCTCAGCGCCCTGGTGGCGCGCGCGCCTGCCCCAAAGAGTGTTTGGCCAGCAAGCCATTCATCAAGAACCGTCCGCCATATGACCAAGCGGTGAACAGAGCTCGTCGGGAGGGACGACATCGCAGCCAGCGTCTGAACAGGCGGTAAACTCAAGGCGAACGCAAAAGGTACCGCAAGAGCAACGCCCACGCTTGCCAAGACTGTGCGCAGGGCGATGGCGGGTTGCCAAAACGCCAGCAAGCCGGCCGCTATCCCCACAAAGGCGGCCACGACATTAGCCTCTACAGGCAAAGTGATCGCGGCGATCATATAGATGATCAGCACACCTATCGCCCAGCTAATGCCGCGATGCTTGGCGATAGCCATCACAAGAAATGGCATCATCATCAAAAGAATTCCGATGCCGCGGGCCGTCGCAACAGCATCCTTATCAGGACGATTATCCGGCGGTACAATCGCGCGGATACCGCTGCCTGTGATGGCGTCAACGAACAAAAGAACCAAGGCAACGCTTAGTCCAATCATCAGCATATGGACCGGAGGTCTGGGGCGCTGAAAAACGCCAAAGCCCACCAAAAAAAGCACAGGCTGCCACCATATCCAATCGGCTGCGCCGCCTTGCGGTGTCCACAGAGCACTCAGCACCGAGTAGACCACCAAGAGACCGAGTGCGATGACCCAAGAGGGTAACGTCGACACCGACGGTGCTTTGGCCAAGCCAATAAGGGCTGGCAAAGCATAGGCAGCCGTCACGGCCGGAAAGCTCCGAAAGGACAATAGCAGGATAGGCGCCGCCATGAGAGCGACAAACCAGAGCCACCCTCTTGCCAGGCGGTCACCCACGAAGATCAGGAGGCGTTGCTTCCGCCTTGAGCATCGCCATGATCTCGTCGAGAGAAACGGTCTTGGTCTCTTTTGAACCTAGACGCCGAACGGAGACGGAACGTTCCTCGGCCTCACGTGCACCGCATGCCAGGATAACGGGGATCTTACTATTGGAATGCTCGCGCACCTTATAATTGATCTTCTCGTTGCGAAGATCAGCTTCCACCCGCAGACCCTCCGCCTTCAGCGCAGCAATCACCTCAGAGGCGTAATCATTGATCTCGGTCGTGATCGTTGCCACCGCGACCTGCGTCGGCGCGAGCCATAGAGGGAGGGCCCCGGCATAATTTTCAATCAAAATGCCCGTAAAACGTTCAAGCGAGCCAAAAAGCGCACGGTGCAGCATCACGGGGCGCTGCCGCGCACCGTCTTCCCCGATATAGGTCGCATCGAAACGCTCAGGCAGGTTGAAATCGACCTGCAGCGTTCCGCACTGCCAGTCGCGGCCGATGGCATCCCGCAAAACAAATTCCAATTTGGGTCCGTAAAACGCCCCCTCACCTGGATTGACCGTATAGGGAAGACCCGTCGCTTCTAGCGCGTGCATGAGCGCAGCTTCTGATTTGTCCCACACCGCATCGTCGCCGATACGCGCCTCTGGGCGATCGGAGAATTTGATCCGCACATCCTCGAACCCGAAATCCTTATAGATATCGAGGATCAGGTCGACGATTGTCAGGCACTCAGCCTGCAATTGCTCGGGCGTGCAGAAAATATGAGCATCGTCCTGCGTAAAGTGCCGCACACGCATCAGGCCATGAAGTGCGCCTGACGGCTCATAGCGGTGCACCTTACCGAATTCCGCCATACGGACAGGAAGCTCCCGGTACGAACGAAGTCCATGCTTATAAACCTGCACGCCGCCGGGACAGTTCATCGGCTTGAGCGCGTATTTCCGCTCATCCGGCATCACTGTGGAGTACATGTTCTCACCGAACTTCTCGGCGTGGCCAGACGTCTCCCAAAGAGAGTAGTCGAGCAGATCAGGCGTGTTGATTTCAACATAACCAGCCGCATCCTGACGACGGCGCATGTAGGAGATCAACATCTGAAACAGCGTCCAACCCTTAGCGTGCCAGAACACCGACCCCGGTCCCTCATCCTGCATGTGGAAGAGGTCCATCACCTTGGCGAGTTTCCGGTGGTCGCGTTTCTCCGCCTCCTCAAGGCGCGTAAGATGCGCTTTGAGGTCTTTCTCATGCAGCCACGCCGTGCCGTAGATCCGCTGCAGCATGGCGTTGTTTGAATCGCCGCGCCAATAAGCGCCGGCCACTTTCATCAGCTTAAAGGCTTTTCCAATATGCTTCGTCGACGGAAGATGGGGTCCACGGCACAGGTCAAACCAATCGCCATGGCGATAGATCTTGATCTCTTCGTCCTCGGCAAGGTCTTCGATGATCTCGGCCTTGTAGTGCTCACCGAGATCCTTGAACCGGGCGATAGCCTCATCGCGCGGCCAGACCTCAAGGCTGGTCGGCAGGTCGGCATCCACAAGCTCCGCCATCTTCTTCTCGATGGCGTCGAAGTCTTCTGAGGAGAACGGTTCGTCCCGCGCAAAATCGTAATAGAAGCCATCATCGATCACTGGCCCGATCGTCACTTGCGTGCCGGGGTAAAGGGCCTGGACAGCCTGCGCCAACAGATGGGCGGCGTCATGGCGGACAAGCTCAAGCGCCTCATCACCCTCGCGGGTGATGATCGCCACCTCAGCATCGCGATCAACGGTGGTGTCGAGATCCATGAGCGCACCGTCGATGGTCACGGCGATGGCTTTCTTCGCAAGCGATTTCGAAATATCGGCGGCGATGTCAGCACCAGAAAGCGGCATATCATAGGACCGCTGGGCACCGTCAGGAAGCGTGATCGTGGGCATGGAAGTCTCGTGGTTTAGATCGCACCGTGTGAGCCGTACCTTTCGTTGAGGTCAAGCCAGGTCGGACGATTTCACGAAACAGGATGGTTGAAGGCGGCTTTCTTTTGCTCGAGTTGCTCATGCACCGCCGCGATTTCGGGCTCGCTGATGATGCGTGGTTTCGCCACCGGGTTTTTGTTCTCATCAAAGAGGGCATGCCGCGACAAACGGCCAGCCAAGAACGGGCCAATCGCTCTCACGACGGCGCGGCGGATCATCTTCAGCACCTTCACTTGAGGTGCATCGACGGGCCCCCAGCCTTCATTGGGGCAAAAGGCACCGACGGATTCGCCCATGGCGCTGACCGCCATGTCTTTTTCCAACGCCCGGTTTGTTGGATCCACAATGCCCATGATCGGTATCGAAGGTGAGGCCGACGTGTTGCCGATCGGTGTGTCACAACAGCTCGCGTACCACCGCATCAATCCCTTTTCGCCAAACCTCAGCACAGCCAAGTGCTCCGCACCCGACGTGACCGTCAAACGGCTGGGCACAAACTGGAAAATCTCCGTACCGCCCCGCTCATCGAGCACTTGGTCACCGCGGCCCAGCACGGTCGCAAAGGCCTGACAATCTGAGCAGTAGCAATGAACATGCGTGCCGGTCTTTGGCGAGACCGCCTCGACTTTGAAGGTCAGCGAACCGCACGAGCAGGAAAAATCGATGTCCATAGCATCAACCATGAGGCGCCAAGCTCAGCGCGACAACCGTCATGCTCAGGGTACAGGATCGTAGCCCCAGGTGCCCCCCGGACGGCAATTCGTTAAACGCTTCGCCGTCAGTCCTGTCGCCTTGACCACGTTGTGCTTGCGATAGGCTTCAAGGGCATAGGCCGAGCACGTCGGCTCATGCCGACACCGGACACCCACCATGTGCAAAAAGGGGGACAGCGTATAGCGGTAGGCGATGATCAGCCCTTGGGCGAGAAGACTAAGCGGCCGCACGGGAGCCTGCCTCCTCGAGCGCATCGACCACGGCGCCAAAAATCAGCAATGTTGAGGCGTGCCGTGCGGGATAGGCTTTGATCGGCGCTAGCGCCTTTAAGTGTTGGAAACGTCCTTCCGGTGCGGGCCCATCGTCGCGCAGCATGGCCTCCACCACCGGTGGGAGCGCCCTCAGCTCGCCGGAAGACGAGCCCATCAGCTTTTGGGCCATCAATGATGCGGATGCCTGTCCAAGGGCACAGGCCTTCACCCGCAGGGCAAAATCGGTAACCTGCCCATCTTGAAGCTGAAGATCGACCTCCACTTCAGAGCCGCAAACTTTCGAGATCCGCCGCCCTGTGCCATCAGGTTCAGGCAGCGTCGCGGCCGCCGGCAAGCTCCCTGCAGCTTCAAGCAAGAGGTCGGAATAAAGATCATCCATAAGCAACAGGGTAAGCACGAAAACGGTTGCGACAAGACCCCGCGTCATCGCAGGTAACGGCCATGGTCCAGATGTCCCTCCGCCAGTCTGTCATGCCATTGGTCAACGGCGTGGTCTCAAACCCCGGGCTCTTTCAGGTCCTTTTCCACCTTGCGACCATGAATCCCGATAAGTTCGAGCATCTCCTTCACCGAGATCGCTATCCATCGCGGTTTGGCGGGATGTGGACGGACCGGAACGACTTTGAAGCCCAACTCGCAAAGCGCACGCTCTCCGATCGCGACCGGGAGATTTTATCGACCTGGCGCCGTGACGGCGTGGTCGTCTTTGATGGCGCTATCGATTGCGACCAGATTGATGCGTTGAATGAGGAGATGCGCCGGATCGAAGTGGATGGCCATCCGCGCCTTCGGATGACCGGCCTTGGTTTTGAGCGTGGGCAACCGCTTGATACCGCGATGCTGCGCGCCCACCAAAGCACCCGGATTGTGGATGTCTATCACCACATAAAAGCAGCAAGAGACTTGCTCTTTAACCAGGTGATCACGTCCTTTTTAGAGATGGTCTTTGACGAGGCGCCGCTGCTGACGCAATCTCTTTCATTCGTCTACGGATCGGAACAGAATGTCCATCAAGACACCAGCTTTGTGGTGATGAACTCGCCCATGAAACTAGCTGCTGTGTGGATCGCGCTCGAGGACGTGGAAGAGGACGCAGGCGCATTGATTTATCATCCAGGAAGCCATCGCTGGGACGACCACGTATTCTCCGGTCGCTACAAGCACTGGCACCGTCAACGCGATGGTGATGCGGGATACCAAGAGTGGGAAGATTGGTTCGCCGCTGAAGTCAAAGAACGCCAGTCAGAGCCCCAAATGTTCCGGGCCAAGAAGGGTGATGTGCTTTTTTGGCATGCTGGCCTCGCCCATGGCGGCGGTCCGATCGGCGCGCACAAGCCGACAAGACGCAGCCTCGTGGCCCATTACTGTCCGCGGTCGAAAAGACCCTATTACCATGTCTACGCCCCCCGCACCCGGAGGATCTATCGAGAGGGCGCGCAGCGCTGGTCCACGCGGTACTATATCGGTCGATAACCCAGCCAATTAATCAGACTGCGGAGTGGTAAGGTAGCTGTACAGCATATCGCGGTAAGCCAGGATCTTATCCTCGTCGCCGGGATTAAGATGCGGCGGAATCGTCGGCCGAAGAAAGGCCACCTTCTCTAAGAAAATCACATTGAGGAAGTGATTGAGCATGAGCGAGGCGGCGCGCAGGTCATGCCGGACAATATCGTCTTGGTAAGGCCTCAGTGCTTCGTAAAGCCCATCGAAGGCTTGGTCGGCCAGAGCGGTGACTCGCGGTAATTCAGGTTCTTCGTTGTGGCGCCGATAGGTCATCATCGCACGCATCACACCTTTTTCCGTCATCATTTGGGAATGGGCTGCACGGATAATCAGCTCAATGGCTGCTTTGAGGTCGGGAACACCGCCCGCCTCACCGGCCAGCGAATAGCCCTCGACGCTTCGCTCTTCCTTCAGCGTCGCGATACGCTCTTCCACCCGGTCATATCGTCGTTCAATCAGCGCGGGAAGCAACGCGGCTTTGTCGTCAAAGTGGCTATAGACTGAACCAACAGCGACGCCCGCCGCCTGCGCAATCTCAGCAATCGAGAGATGGTCAAACTCCCGCTCCATCAACAATTCTTCCAACGCCGACAAAATCTTATCACGAGTGACAAGCGCCCTCTTCTGCTGTGGCTTTTTCATGATCGCGGCCTTACAGATCTTGAATTTGAATTCATATTCACTTTATAGAAGGAAAGGAAACAGGCCGTTACATCCGATAACGCGGCGGCCGTGGTGGACATCATTGGGAGAGATGACATGCGTGCTTTGATCGAAATTCTTGTTGTGACAGCGATTTGGGCGGGACTGATTATGGCCCGGATACCGCACACAGCGCCCATTGCCATGCTCGCTTCGATTATCGCCATCACGATTTTTCAGCTCACGCGGAAAGAGGGTTGGTCGGATCTGGGGCTTCGTTTTCCTCGAAACTGGAAAGGCTTTGGTGCGGGGACGCTCGCAACGATCGGGGTGTTTGCGTCGATTGTGGTGCTTTCGCCCCTTGTCTTCCAACTGGCTGATAGCCTCACCGGCGGGGCCGAGCGCGAGCTCCCCGAGGTGGCGACAGTCGCGCAACTCTTGATGCTGTTGCTGCTCAGTTGGACCTCAGCCGCCATCGGCGAGGAGATGGTGTTTCGCGGCTTCTTAATGACCCGTCTCGCCGAAATGTTTGGCCGTTCTGCCATAAGCTGGGTGGTGGCCCTCGTCTTCAGCTCAATCATTTTCGGCGCGCTGCATGCCTATCAGGGGATCAATGGCATTTTGGTCACCGGCCTGGTTGGGTTTATCTTCGGGGTTTGGTACTTGATCGGTCGCCGGAACCTCCTGCCACTGATGATCGCCCACGGCCTTGTCGATACGATGAGCGTTGTTGCGCTTTATCTCGTGGAGACTGGCGCCATCCCACCAGAGGCTGTGGGCCTCTAAGGGGTTGATGGGTCGATCGTCTTAATCAAGTAGCGCACTTTTTTCTCACGCTCGAGAAGCTCCGCCTGCCCGACATCGATAAATCCCATCTGTTGATGGAATGCGTCGGAGGCTGGGTTGGGCGGGCTGATATTCACTTCGCAAGTCACCATCGCGTAGCCTGCCATACGTGCCTTCTCAAAAAGCGCCTCATAGAACCGGCGCGCATACCCCTTTCCGCGCTGGTCGGACGAGACGATGATCCGATCAACATAGATAAAGCGCTCATAGCGTTCACGAAACCAGAGAAAGTTCGGGCTATCATAAAGGGCGTCTTGGTTCACCGCGAGGAGAAACCCCCCTGCCCCCTCCTCGACTTGAAGCGCCAGAAACGACGCTTCGACCAAACCGCGCAACCCAGCATGATCGAGTTCCGAGGTTTCCTGAGCATGATCGTTGTTCAGCTGAAGGACGGCATCAAGATGCTGGTCTTTGATCGCAGAAAGCATGGTCGGCCTAACTCCGACGCCATGTGGCGCCGTCAGGTCCGTCTTCGATCACGATCCCTTCTGCGGTGAGCTGATCACGAATTTCATCCGCACGCGCAAAATTCTTCGCCTTTCGCGCCTCCGCTCTTTCAACCAAGAGCGCATCAAAGCGTGCAGCATCATCGTCACTGCCTCCGCCCTGGAACCAAACCTCTTCGGTTTCATGCAATAGCCCCAAAAGCTGACCGCTCGCCCGCAAGGAAGATGCCGCCTCCGCGCTGCCGCCCTGTGCTGCTTCGCGCAACTCATGGAGCGCTGCGAAAGCTGCGGGCGTGTTAAGGTCATCGCTAAGCGCCGCACGAACGCGATCGGACACCTCACCGATCTCCGCGTCACCAGCGGCGCGATAGAACTTATCGAGTTGCGCCTTCGATGACGCCAAGAGATCATCGGACCATTCCAAAGGCTGGCGATACTGCGCGGATAAAAGCGCCATACGGAGCACCTCACCATGCCAATCGTCGAGAAGCTCCGAAGGCCGTACAATGTTGCCGATGGATTTGGACATTTTCTCTGCCCCCATCCGCAGCATGCCATTGTGCATCCAGTACCGGGCCAAGGGCACATCGCCGAGATCCGAGGCACAGCAGCTCTGGGCAATCTCATTTTCATGGTGCGGGAAGCGAAGATCCTGCCCACCGAGATGAAGATCGATCGGACTTCCAAGCACCGCGTCGATCATGGCGGAGCATTCGATGTGCCATCCGGGGCGTCCTCGTTCCTTCAAACCCCAATGCGGCGGCACGTCCCAGCCCGGCATGTTATCGGTGGACGGCTTCCATAGAACAAAATCCGCCGCGTCGCGTTTGTAAGGCGCGACCTCCACCCGAGCACCGGCGACCATCGCATCACGATCAAGCCGGCTGAGCCCGCCATAATCCCCATAGGCTTGGGTATCGAAGAGAACGTGCCCCTCAGCGGCGTAAGCAAATCCCTTCTCCATGAGGGTGCTGATCATCGCCTGCATCGGCCCGATATGCTCGGTCGCCTTGGGTTCAAAGTCCGGCGGCAAGCAGCCAAGCGCCGCCAGGTCATGGTGGTAGGCCTTGGTGGCACGCGCGGTGATGACGCTGATCTCAACGCCCTCGTCGGCTGCTCCTTTGATGATCTTGTCGTCGACATCCGTCAGGTTCCGCGCATACCGCACGTGATTGTGACCATAGATCTCGCGTAGGAGACGGACGGTTTGATCAGCAACAACACCGGCCCTTGCGTTACCGATATGCGGCTCTGAATAGACTGTCGGCCCGCAGCAATAGACCGTCACAAGCGACGGGTTTGCGGGCTCAAACGGCACTTTTTTGCCGCGGAAGGTGTCAGTCAGAAAAACATCGGTGGTCATCGGCCCCTCATGGCTGGCGCCGCCCGATCTGACAATCGGCATCGTAAAGCGCGCCGATGCTGCGCTGCATCAACAGTGGTGAGACCGGACGCCGCGCTCATCTGGTTGGAAATTCTCCGCGTTGGCTCCATCTCTTCGTTTGCCGCCCACTCACGAGGTGAGGGAAAAGCGCGGTCACATCGGTGCCTTAACCGGCCCCCGAACAAGATAGGACAGACCCATGAGCGTCATTGCCTACGACGAGATCGTAGCTCCAGAAGCTGCAGACGAACCGAATGTATCTTCCAAGCCTAGCCGCGCGGAAGCCGAAGCGGCCGTGCGGACCTTAATCCGCTGGGCCGGCGACGATCCCACGCGAGAAGGCCTGATCGACACACCCAAGCGCGTCGCAAAAGCCTATGAAGAGTGGTTCAGCGGCTATCAGGAAGATCCAGAAGCGATCCTCGCCCGCGTCTTCGAAGAGGTCGACGGGTATGATGACATCGTACTCCTCAAGGACATCCGCCTTGAGAGCATGTGCGAGCATCACATCGCCCCGATCATCGGTACCGCGCATATCGCCTATATGCCGCACAAACGTGTGGTGGGCATCTCTAAGCTCGCTCGCTTGATCGACGCCTATGCGAAGCGGATGCAGGTGCAAGAGACCCTCACCGCGCAGATCGCTGGGACCTTGCAAAAGGTGTTGCAGCCCAGGGGTGTGGCCGTCATGATCGACGCAGAACACCAGTGCATGTCAACGCGCGGGGTTCATAAGAATGGCGTCGGGACCGTGACCACGCGTTTCACCGGTGTCTTCAATGAGAACCCTGCGTTGGAAACACGCTTTATGCGATTGATCGGTAAGTAGGCTCCTTTTGTGTATTGAAGAGACCAGCGATTTCCGTCCGCGGTTTTCTGCGGACGGACTTTTACCCGTGGTGACGGTCGAAGAGACCACGCGCCAGGTGTTGATGTTGGCCTATGCCAATCAAGAGGCCATTGATCTCACGCTCTCAACGGGTGACGCGCATTATTGGTCGCGCTCTCGCCAAGAATTGTGGCGCAAAGGCGCGACTTCTGGCCATGAGCAAAAGGTGAGCCGCGTCTTGACCGATTGCGATCAGGACACGTTGATTTACGAAGTCACACAAAAAGGGGCAGCTTGCCACACCGGGCGACCCCACTGTTTTTACCGTGAAGTGTCCGCCGACGGACTAACGTCCATCAGCGACTAACGGCGCCGCTTAATCATCACCCTGTTGGAAATGAGGCGCGTTGTCAGCAGCATGCGCACGCAGCGGCTTTTTGTCGGTCTTCCCCGTAGCGCCGCGAGGCAGCGGCTGTGGTGACAGCCAATAGCGCGTGGGGACCTTAAAGGCCGCAAGGTGTTCACGCGCATGGGCTTGCAGGCCCGCGGCATCGATCGTTCCTTCGCCATAAACCGCCGCGCCGACCGCTTCACCCAGACGTTCATGGGGCACACTGAAGACTGCGGCTTCGGTTACGCCGTCAAACTGAAGAAGCACGTTCTCGACCTCAAGGCAGGAAATATTCTCCCCGCCGCGGATGATCATGTCTTTCAGGCGATCCATGATCACGAGATATCCTTCCGCATCAACAACACCAACGTCGCCTGTTCGGAACCAGCCATCAGGAAAGAAAGCTTTGGCGTTGGCGTCTTCGTTGTTGAGGTAGCCCTTCATGACGCCTGGACTGCGGATACACACCTCGCCGATCTCACCATCCGGCAGGCGTTCACCCGCCTCATTGAAGGTGGCAATGTCCGTCACCGGAGGAACGACCCGCCCCGTTGCATCCGGCTTCCGAATGTAATCCGCCAAGCCGATAATCGTCCCCATGGCGTTGGTCTCGGTCAGGCCATAGCCCGATGACGAGGTGATGTTTGGATGGGTTTCTCCTTGCGACACGACATGGGACGCTGGGCGCTTCGCGCCGCCTGAACCAAGGTCGACCAAAGTATCGAGGTCACCTGGCTGAGCCGCTGTCAGAAGTTCCTGCAGCATCGTTGGCACACCGACAAAATTGGTGAGCTTTTCATCTTTGATCACCTGCGCGGCTTCGGATGGGTTCCATTTGTAGACAAAGACTACCTTCCGACCAATGAGGTAACTGAGAAGGAAAATCGAATGCAGCGCCGTCACGTGGAACAGTGGCAGCGCCATCAATATGCCCGCGTTAGCTGGTTTGGTCGGAATTTCAGGCCGGACCCGTTGATAAAGCTCTTGGACGAACGCCCAGGACAGAACTGTGCTCACCACACCGCGATGGGTCAGCTGTGCCGCCTTTGGAAAACCTGTCGAGCCTGAGGTAAACATCAGGGCAAAGACGCTTTCAGGATCGATCGGCGTTGTCGGCACGTCCGTTGAGATTGATTCATCGCCCAAGATGGCGCGTAAGGAAGCGTCCTGACCAGGGACATCGTCCCGTCCAGCGATCAGTGTCAGGCCGAGTTTTTCCTTAAGCGGCATCAACATGTCAGCACGCTTATCATCGACAACAACCATTTTGGTTTCTGCTGTCTCAACGCCGTAGCGCAGCTCTTCGCCTTGCCACCATGAATTGAGCGGCACGACGGTTGCGCCCGACGCAACAACACCAATGAACGCCATGCACCATTCTGGATAGTTGCGCATCGCGATGGCCACGTTGTCGCCAGGTCCGACCCCTTGACCGATGAGCCAATTGGCAAACCGCATGCTCCGTGCCCAAACTTCGGCGGTGGTGTAGCGCTCCTCGCCGTAGACGATCAGTGTCGAGGTCGCGAATTCAGCGGTCTTGGATGCCAAGACATCACGCAACGACATTTCTGAAAGGGCAAACACGCGATCATATTGCACACCGCGGATTTCCTTGGGGACGACTGCGAAAGGGCCACCTTCGGACAGGATTTTTTCGACGGCTTCATGCAATTCGTCGACGGAGATGGGTTCAATATCGGTGACAGCAGCCAAGTCGTCCTCCACTTCAGCAATTTTTATTTGGTGTTAGGGGCGTTGTACCCCGAGATCGGGCAAGAGCAATGCCGTGAACTGCCAAGGAGTTTTGCAGGCTTTGCAATCCTCAAGAGACCCAGCTATCCGCCGGGGCCGCACCCTACCAGGAGAACGCCCGTGCCCCATGTTTCGCCGCTGCTCAATGTGATGATCAGCGCCGCCCGCGATGCAGCAAAGCACCTGCGGCGTGATTACTTCGAACTCGAGAACCTTCAGGTCATGCGCAAGGGCGCAGCGGACTTCGTTACCAAGGCTGACCTCGCCGCAGAGGAGGCCATCCGCTATTCCCTCACCAAGGCACGTCCTAAGTTTGGCCTGATCATGGAAGAAAGCGGCGTGATTGAGGGCACGGACAATTCCAATCGGTTCATCGTCGACCCACTCGATGGCACCACGAACTTTATGCACGGTATGCCGCAGTTTTGTATTTCGATCGGACTGGAGCGCGACCGCGAACCCTTTGCCGGAGTGATTTACGCTCCAGTATTGGATGAACTCTATTATGCGGAAAAAGGTTTTGGTGCGTTCATGAACGATACGCGCCTTCGGGTATCGGGCCGCGAAGATCCGTCCGAGGCACTTGTTGGCTGCGGGTTCCCCTTTAAAGGTCGGCCGGGACGACAGGAGAGCTTGGAAGAAGCGGATCGTGTCCTGTCTGAAACGGCCGGTGTGCGTCGCTTTGGCTCAGCCGCATACGATCTTTGTATGACCGCGTCGGGCAAGCTGGACGGGTATTGGGAGCGCGGCCTGAACCCTTGGGACATCACCGCCGGGATCGTCTTGGTCCGCGAAGCCGGCGGTGAGGTGTCGACCATCGATGAGAATGCCGGCCGGCCGCATCTTGAGGGTCAACTGTTGGCCTCTAACCAAGTGCTCCACAGACAGTTGAGAACCATGCTGCAAGGTTAAGCATCGTAAGCGTAACCCCGCGGCCCCGCGCGCCGAAAAGCTCAATATCAGGAGAAAGTCATGGCCGGAGCAGCATTCAACGTTCGCGAAGAAGGACGCGGAAGTCGTGTCCAAGACTATTGGCCCCTCATTGCGCTTATCGGTGTGTCAGCTCTTGGTGGGTACGCCATCGCCACCGGCTATGACACGTTCACCATGCGGAGCTTTATGCATGCCTTCATGGGCGTCTTTTTGTGCTTCTTTGCACTCTTGAAAATCTTCAATCCGGTGGCCTTCAAGCGCGGCTTCACGATGTATGACCTGCTTGCCCGCCGTTTTAAGCCCTATGCCTTTGTCTACCCGTTTCTCGAGCTGGGCTTAGGTTTGGCTTATCTCAGCTTTTGGAACCCCACCGTCACCTACGCCGCGACGATTGTGCTTTTTAGCTTTGGGACGCTCGGTGTCATCAGCGCGTTGCGACGGGGGCTAGATATCGATTGTCCGTGCATGGGTTCAATCCTCAGTGTACCTCTATCAACAGTGACGCTCACAGAAGACCTTGCCATGGTGGTGATGGCAGCCATCCTCTTGATACAGGTTAGCGGTTAGAGCCGGCTTTTCAGATCTCGGATGAAATCATGCGCCTCGCGCGGGCTCATGTCATCAGGGTCCACATCCTCGAGCATCGTCCGCACCGGGTCTTCCGATGTCTCTTCGGTCGTAGGCGGCGCCGAGAAAAGCGGCAGGTCTGCCACCAAGCCGCCCACCGGCGCTTGCGCTTCTAAAAGCCCGAGCAATTGGCCCGCGCGTTCAACCACAGCCTCCGGCAAGCCCGCCAACCGCGCCACGGCGACGCCGTACGATCGGTCCGCCGCGCCCGGCTTCACCTCATGCAAAAAGACCACGTTCCCGCGCCATTCGCGCACCGCCATCGCCACCGCATGGAGCCGCGGTAACTCTTCGGCAAGCCGCGTCAATTCGTGGTAGTGGGTGGCGAAAAGACCGCGACAACCACTGACTTTATGAAGGTGCTCCAACGTCGCCCATGCGATTGACAACCCATCATAGGTGGCGGTTCCGCGACCAACCTCGTCGAGGACGACAAGACTTCGATCCGTCGCCTGATGAAGGATTGCTGCGGTTTCGATCATCTCCACCATAAAGGTCGAGCGCCCGCGCGCCAAATCGTCAGCAGCCCCGACGCGGCTGAAAAGACGGTCCACCACGCCGATCTCGGCCTTGCTCGCAGGAACAAAACTCCCCGCCTGGGCCATCACAGCGATGAGAGCGTTCTGGCGCAGAAAGGTCGACTTACCCGCCATGTTCGGGCCCGTGACCAAAAGAAGTCGAGCCTCGGAGCCGTCGGACAACTGACAATCGTTGGGAACGAAGGGCTGTCCCGCTAAACGCTGCGCTGCCTCCACCACCGGATGGCGACCACCCTCAATATCAAAAATCCGTGAGTTGTCCATCGCCGGGCGGACATAGTCGAGGGCATCGGCGAGTTCTGCGAAAGCCGCCAGGACATCAAGCACGGCCATATCGTCAGCCAGGGTGAGGAGATCATCCCCTAACGCCTTCGCTTGGGTTACGAGGTCATCAAAGAGCGCGTTCTCCCGCGCCATCGCAACGCCCTCGGCCTCAACCACGTCCTGATTGAGCGCTTCAAGCTCGTCGGTGGTGAACCGAACGGCGGATGTGAGGGTGCGGCGCTGGGTGAAACCATCGATCTTGGTCAAGAGTTCAGCCGCCGCCTTGCCCACCTCGACACAATAACCAAGCGCCTTGTCATGCTTGATGCGGAGCGTCTTGATCTCAGTCGTTGTTCGGTACCGTGCTTCAATCTCGGCAAAAAGGCGTTTCGCACCGGTTTGCAGATCAATCGCACGGTCAAGCTCATCGTCATAGCCCGGGGCAATAAAGCCCCCATCGATCCGCCGCGTCGGCAACTCGTCCCGCAATGCCTGCTGGTATTCCGTATAAAGCGCGTTGAGCTCCTTTCTCATCGGCCAAGACCACGACGATAACAGTGAGGGAAGTGACCCTGCCGTAGCCAACAAATCCCGCGCCTCCTGCGCTACACGGAGCGCTTCGCGGATCGCTCCAAGATCTGATGGTGCACCGCGGTCGAGGCCTACCCGCCCCATGGCCCGCGCGAGGTCGGGTGCTTTTTTGAGAAGGCCCCGCGTGTCGTCCCGCAATCCATGATGGGCCAAAAAGAACGACACCACATCTTGGCGCGCGGCGATCGCATCCGGTGTCAAAAGCGGCGCCGAGATCCAACCCCGGAGCATCCTGCCGCCCCCAGGACTCACGGTTTTGTCGATAGCCGCCAAGAGCGAACCGGCCCGCTGGCCCCCCTGCCCCTCGGTCAGTTCAAGGGATCGCCGGGTCGCCTCATCGATCGCCATGCTCTCCCGCGCCGCGCCGACCCTTGGTGGACGGAGCGCTGGCCTTCCGCCCATCTGGGTTAGCTCAAGATAAGCGAGCAGTCCGCCCAACGCCCTTTGTAAGAGAGGGTCTGAGAGGCCCAGGCCTTCTGGTTCAGGTGTTCCGTAGGCTTCGCGAATACGCGCAACGCTCGCCTGCACGGAAAAACACCGCGCGTCGCTCTCGCTTCGCCGCACACCGAACGCAGCATCGACGTTTGATCCCTCAGGAACCACCAATTCTTTAACAGCCAAGGGCGCCAAGAGATCACCGACGGCATCAGCAGCGGCCCGGTCCACCATCACTTCACCAGTCGACAGATCAGTCGCAGCAACAGCCACATCATCACCATCGACGAGGACAGCCGCAAGATGATTAGGAGCGCCTGGCTCAAGGAGCGCATCCTCAGTCAAGGTGCCAGGCGTCACGATACGGACGATATCCCGCTCAACGACACTCTTGCTTCCGCGCTTCTTTGCCTCCGCGGCGTCCTCCGTCTGCTCACCAATCGCGACCGTGAAACCGAGGCGCACAAGCTTGGCGAGATAGGCGTCCCGTGCATGCACCGGCACCCCGCACATCGGCACCTCTTCGCCTTGATGGTGACCACGTTTGGTGAGGGTGATGTTGAGCGAGGCTGCCGCCTTTTCCGCATCGGAAAAAAAGAGCTCGTAAAAATCACCCATGCGGTAAAAAAGAAGGGCCTCGCCGGCCTTGGCCTTCAAGCGATGGTATTGCGCCATCATCGGGGTCAGTTTAGCGGCCACCTTTGGAGGATGCTCTGAATTTGCGTTCATCAGTGAACTCCTCTTCTGCGTCGCCAAAACCCCAACGGCGCGCAATGACGCCCTTTCGCCTGGCGTCAGGGCGCGACGTGCCAATCAACCTTCGCCGCCACAAATCTGCGAGGCGCTTTGTGTTAAGGGTTTCGGGAGGTTCGATCCATCTCACGATTCCCACAAGGGCACGGGCCGCTGCAGCGCTCAACTGGCTTGAGCAACAGCGAGGGTTTATCGAGAGCGAGTTGCGGGGGATTCCGGACTTGGTGCCGTTTTCTCTCGGAAATGAGCTCCCCGTGCTTGGCCGGACGCGCAGGATTACAGCCGGTGGCCCGCGCGGCGGCGCGTTGAAAGACAACGCCCTCGCCCTCCATGAGACCGATCCTGCGCGTATCCCCGCAGCGACCGAACGGTTGATCCGGCGCGTGGTGCGCGAGGAGTGTGAACAGCAGATCGCCTGGTTTTGGCGGGCGCTTGACGTGCCGGATGCTTCCGTCAGCATACGTCAGATGCGGCGGCGGTGGGGCAGTTGCGCTGTTGACGGAAGCACGACCTTCAATTGGCGCTTGGCCTTCGCGCCTTCTGATGTCTTATCCTACGTCATCGCCCATGAAGCTGCTCACCGGATCGAAATGAACCACGGCCCTCGTTTTTGGGCGCTGGTCGAACAGATCTATCCTGGCTTTGAGGCCCCTAGCCTTTGGCTCAAGGACAACGGCGAGTCCCTCTTTGTGTATGGAACGGTCTAACCGAGAGGCAAAAAAAAGCCGGCCCGAGGGCCGGCTTTTCGTTGATCATGAGACCAATGATTAGAAGTCAAACTCAACTTCCGTCCGACGGTTGAGCGGCTCAGCCACCCCGTCGCCGGTGGATTTGGCAGGAGCTGTTTCACCAAGTGCGCGGACAGAGATCTTCGATCCAGCGACGCCGTAAGAAACAAGCGCGTCGCGGACGACCTTGGCGCGACGCTGCGACAGGCCGCGGTTGTATTGAGCACTACCAGCGGTGTCGGTGTTACCGATCACGACGACGCTGATCAGGTCCACATCTTGTGACTGACGCGCCCGGCGAGCGATCGCTGATTTCGCGCGTTCGGTCAGCGTTGCTGAGTCATACTCGAAGTAGACAACCAGCGAGAGCTCTTCAGCAGTCAGCGCTTCATCGTCAGCAGCCAACGGGCAAGGAGCGTTGAGTGCCACCACGGTACCGTCGACACAAGTCTTCATGGCCGGAGCCGCGGTCGCGACAGGACGCTCAGCTTTTGTTCCGCCGCCAAAATTGTAGCGAAGACCCGCTGTGAACTCATGAGCGTTATACTCGCCCGAGAACGAAGTGGGTTCGGCGTTGAATGCGCCTTCCATATCGTACTCACCGGTCTGCAGGTAACGATAGCCAAGCGCAAAGGCGAGGTTCCGTGCCATATCAATGGTCACACCAGCCATGCCTTGAACGGCGGTGACGTAATCATCATCGTCGAGATCGATGCTGTTGAAGGTGGATCCCAGAACAGCAACGTCGGACTCGTTGTCCATGTCGAGGCTGACACGGGCAAAGCCAATGCCACCGCCAAGATATGGAGTCACGCGACCGGAAAATCCAAGTGGCACGTCTTTATAGACATTGATCATGCCGGTCAGCACGTTCACTTCACCAAAGTCAGGACCCGCAGCAAAGATTGCGCTGCCTGCTTCGGTAGGGAGAGAGTCAATGCCTTGGCCGCGGCGCGCAATTTCAACTTCGCTGCGCAGGTTGCCAGGGAAATACTTCCCGATTGCACCGTAAACGCCAAATCCTTCGTCGACTTCGAGTTCAGAGTCGAACGCCTCGGTCACGTCAAGACCTTCACTTTCGAAGTCTTTGACGCCCCAGTCCATGGCCCAGCTGACGCCTAGCTCCCCGTAGTATCCAGTGTTTTCTGATTGCGCCGAAGCCGTTCCCAGCGCCAATGCGCTGACTGCTGCGACCAATGCAAAGCGGTTGAGCATCTCGTAACCCTCCAAAAATTGAATCCCGTGCGCCACCATCGCGTGGAGAGCTTATGCAAAATAAATGCGCAAATTGGAAGGTCTTGTTAGGCCACAGTTAACCCAAAAATCAGTCAAACAGTGGCCAGCGCCGTGGCAAATTAGCATCAGCCTTAAAGAGAAAGCTCAAGCGTCGGTTGTGATTCGCTTAAAGAAGCACGAAGCTTCCCAATGGCCTGCTTTTCTATTTGCCGAACGCGTTCTTTTGATAGACCGAGATCCACACCGATCTGAGATAGTGTTACACGGTCTTCCCCGAAGAAACGCTGATCTATAATGCGGCGCTCCCTCTCAGTCAGCGACTTCATGGCTTCACCGAGCCACAGGCGACGTTTCTGCAGATCGATTTCATCCTCCGCGGACTCATCGGGTCGTGCACGATCATCGGGGATCATTTCTTGGCGCTCGGTGTCGCCCTCTTCGCTGACGGTGGCATTGAGCGACATGTCGCGACGACCAAGCCGGGCGGTCATGAATTCAATATCATCGCCGGTGACATTGAATTTCTCGGCAACCTTCTCGCGAGCCACAGGTCCTGAGCTGTCCACTTCTTCGATCATCGCACGAATACGGGAGAGATTGAAAAAGATCGTTTTGTGGGCAGATTTCGAGCCAATCCGGACGATCGACCAATTGCGCAGAACGTAGTCCTGCATCGATGCCCTGATCCACCAACCCGCATAGGTGCAGAACCGAACTTCACGATCGCAGTCGAACCGCTTCGCCGCCTCAAGAAGGCCAATTGCCCCCTCTTGGATCAGATCGCCAAGGGGCAGTCCATAGCCGCGAAACTTAATAGCGGTGGAGACAGCCATCCGCATATGCGCCTCGGTCAGTTCCGCCAGGGCACGCTCATCACCGCGCTCACACCAAGCGAGCGTCAACTCGCGTTCCCGTTCAATCGACAGGATAGGCGCCGACATGGCGCGCCTTATGGTGTCGCGCACATAATCCCGACCGGCGGTGTTCTGCAGCATGCCCCTCTGTCCTCCATTGGATAAGAGTGTTCGATGCACGAACGCTTGGCGCGCCAGAGGGTTCCACCGGACCGTCGATTTTTTCCAGTTGGGCCTCTTCGCGGTGCTGACGAGGGCCCCAAGGGCACTAAGTGCTCGGGTGATGCCCGAACCAACGGAGTGGTGAGATGAAGATTGGCGTGCCCAAGGAAATCAAAACCCGCGAGTTTCGGGTGGGGATGATCCCAGCAAGTGTCGAAGAAGCGACGCGCTTAGGCCACGAGGTGGTGGTGGAGACCGACGCTGGCGCCGGCATCGACCTGACCAACGACGATTATGAAGCCGCAGGCGCTACCATTGTCGAAAACGCCGCCCAAGCCTTCGATGCGGATCTCGTGGTGAAGGTCAAGGAACCGCAGCTGCCTGAGTGCGCGATGCTCTCCAAAGGCCAGACCCTCTTCACCTACTTGCATCTCGCCGCTGATAAACCGCAGGCCGAAGCGCTGATGGCGTCGGGCTGCACCGCCATTGCCTATGAGACCGTGACCGGTGATCGCGGTTTACCGCTTTTGCGCCCGATGTCCGAAGTCGCCGGCCGCATGTCGGTGCAGGTCGGCGCTTGGGCGCTCGAAAAAAGCCAAGGCGGCCGCGGTGTCCTTCTGGGCGGTGTGCCGGGCGTTGCGGCGGGTAAGGTTGTGATCCTAGGCGGCGGCGTTTCAGGCTTTAATGCTGCACAAATGGCCGTTGGTCTTCACGCTGAGGTCACTCTATTTGACCGCTCATTGGCGCGGCTTGAAGAGCTCGATGCCCTCTTCAAGAACGAGGTGCAGACAGTCTACTCAACGCCAACGGCCGTGCGGGAAGCGGTCCGAGAAGCAGATCTTGTGATCGGTGCAGTGCTTGTCCCCGGCGCGGCGGCGCCGAAGCTTGTCACCAGGGACATGCTGTCTGAGATGAAGCCGGGTTCAGTCTTGGTCGATATCGCCATCGATCAGGGCGGCTGTTTTGAAACCTCAAAAGCGACGAGCCATGACGATCCGATCTTCGTCGTTGATGACATTGTGCATTACTGCGTCGCCAACATGCCCGGTGCGGTACCGCGAACATCCACCTTCGCGCTTAACAATGCCACCCTTCCGCATACAATCAATATCGCGCAAAATGGTGCCATTGGAGCGATGCAGCGTGATCCGCATCTTCTTGCTGGTCTCAACGTCATGGAGAGCAAGATCACCTATAAGGCGGTCGCGGACGATCTTGATCTGCCCTACGCGGAAGCTTCCAGCTTTCTTTGAACCGCGAAGGTCGCCCGTTTACTGAAAAGAAGAGATGACAAGACGACCGCTAAAACAGGGGGCGTTACACCTCTTAGGATTGTTAAGGCCCAAAGGCATCTGCGAGCGACGGCAATGCTCACGGGGTTTGAGATAGCCCTTTTGACCCGCCCTCCAACCAGGTCTAGAGGGCGCCCATGTCGACAATCGAATTCGAAACTGTGCTCTCCCACAACGACGGGCCGGGAGAGGCCATGATAGAACGCAGGCTCGCTCGGTCTGCGATCAACGCCGGCACGACCGCGTGTTCTGGCTCCGTCAAAAGGGCACGCTTTGATCTTCGCGTGAGCGTTGACTGGCAACCGGCGAGCGCCAGCTCTGATCGCACCAACCTTGCCAAAGCGTACTTGCATCATGGCGACAAGGTCGGCGTCGTCGGCGGCCAAGTGCCGTGGCCGCCGCGTTGGGACCAGAAAATCTCATGATGATTGTCCGCCTCGCGGCGCCTGCGGATCTTCAAGGGCTTAAAGCACTCGCTGATTCCGCTGACACCGGCATGACCACGGTCCCGACCGCGACCGATACCATCCTGTCCCGGATCGAAAAAAGCGTTGCCGCGGTCAAAGGCAAAGGCAAAGCACGCGCCGAAGACACGTTCTTTTTCGTCACTGAAAAAGATGGTGTCATCATCGGCATGTCGACGATTTTCCCCTCTTTGGGCGAAGATCGACCGTTCTACAGCTATCGCATCAGCCATATCGCGAAATCCGCGCCGGAGCTTGATATCGAGGCACAGTCTCAACTTCTTATTCTGTGTAACGATTTTCATGGCTATGATGAAATCGCAACCCTGCTGGTGTCGGATCAGGCGCGAGGGAGCGGCGCTGGGCGCCTGACGTCCCTTTCTCGTTTTCTCTTCATGAAATCGATCGAAGACCGCCTATCGGGAAAGGTAATGGCGGAGATCCGGGGCCGCTTTCGCGATGATGGGTCCTGCCCCTTTTGGGATGCCATCGCATCGAAGTTTTTTAATATGAGTTTCGACGAAGCTGACCGGCGATCGGCCCATGATTTTCGGTTTATTGCGGACCTGATGCCGAAGTTTCCGATTTATACGGCATTTTTGCCGGAAGACGTGCGGGACAATCTCGGCACCCCGCATCACCTTTCAGCCACGGCAAAGAAAATGCTCGAGGGCGAGGGGTTCGAATTCACCCGATGCATCGATATTTTTGATGGCGGGCCAAGCATTGAAGCGCCACTTTCGCGGATCCGCACGGTGGCCCAGGCTGAAACTGTCGAGACCAGGATTGACGACCATGCGAGCGCTGACCATGGCGAGCGCTGGCTCGCGGCAAACCCCGCGCTCGGCCGATTCCGCGCAACGGTGCTGAACCGGGGACCGCAGGAGGGCACGCAAGCATTGACCTCTGAAGAAGCGAAGGGGCTCGGCGTTGAACCAGGCGAGCCTGTCCTGGTCTCACCCATGCGTACACAGAAGGGATGATGAGATGACGGATCTCTTGCAATTGATCGGTGGGCGCTGGCGCCAAGGAAGCGGCCCGTTGTTGGTCTCAACGTCACCCGCGGACAACAGCGATATCGCCCGCGGCCACGCAGCGGGCAGCCAGGACGTCGCAGACGCTGTTCGCGCGGCCACGAAAGCAGCATCGAGCTGGCGGCGGACATCCTTTGACGAGCGCAAGGCCCTGGTCGAACGCTTCGCCGCGATCGCCGCTGAGCGGAAAGAGGACATGGCAAGTCTGATCGCAAAGGAAACAGGCAAGGCAAAATGGGACGCCCTCACCGAGGCAGGCGCCATCGCGGGAAAGGCTGGGTTGGCGCTGAACTCTTATAACGAACGCACCCCGACCCAGGAGAAAGAGCAAGGAAGTCTCACGCTCCGTCTCACCCATAAACCGCATGGCGTGATGGTGGTGATCGGCCCCTTTAACTTCCCCGGTCACCTTCCCAATGGGCAGATCATCCCCTCTCTTTTGGCAGGCAACACGGTGGTCTTTAAACCTTCCGAGCAAACACCCGCCGTGGGCGCTCTTATGGCGCAATGGTGGAAAGAAGCGGGCCTCCCCGACGGCGTTCTCAATGTCGTCCATGGCGATCGTCAGATTGCTGAGGGTCTGATCAAAAGCACCGGCATTGCCGGTGTGCTGTTTACCGGCGGTATCCAAGCCGGGCGGGCGATCCACGCCATGATGGCAGGTCGCCCTGAAGTGATCGTGGCGCTCGAGCTTGGCGGCAACAACCCCATCGTCGCCTGGGATGTTGGCAATGTCGACGATGCTGCACAGATCATTATTCGCTCCGCCTACATCACCACAGGGCAACGCTGTACCTGCGCCCGGCGTTTAATCGTCGAAGACAGCCCGGAGGGTCAAAAGCTGATCGACGCGGTGCAGGCCCTCATCCCTCGCCTTCTCGTCGGCCCACCTGAAGCCGAACCCGAACCCTTCATGGGGCCGTTGGTCAGCGCGAGTAGCGCCGAGCGCGCCCTCGCCGCCCAAACCCAGCTGATCGAAGCAGGCGCTCAACCCCTTACCGCGATGGAACAGGGCGAGGCTGGCCCCGCTTTTGTGACCCCCGGCCTTCTCGATGTGACAGAGATGCCGAATGATCCTGACGAGGAGGTTTTTGCGCCGCTCCTTAAGGTTATCCGTGTCAAAACTTTCGATGAGGCGATCGAAAAGGCTAACGATACACAATTTGGCCTAGCCGCAAGCCTTCTCTCCGACAGCGAAGAGCTTTGGCAGCGCTTTGATGCGGAGATCAACGCTGGCATCGTCAATTGGAACCGTCAGACCACCGGCGCTTCGGGGTCGCTACCGTTTGGCGGACCGGGCCTTTCGGGCAACCATCGACCAGCCGGTTCTTATGCTGCTGACTTCTGTGCGTGGCCGATGGCGAGCATGTTGTCCGCCGGGCCGCTTACCGATGATCAACCGGTGAAAGGCCTCAAGGAATGACGGCTCGTGAAGTCAATTTTGATGGGCTCGTTGGACCAACGCATAATTATGGCGGCCTCTCTTTAGGCAATGTCGCGTCCATGCAATCGACCGAGACGCCGTCGAACCCGCGTGAGGCGGCGCTTCAAGGCCTGCAAAAAATGCGCGAGCTGATCAGCCGAGGTTTTACCCAAGGCTTTTTTCCGCCCCATGATCGTCCGCATATCACAACCTTGCGCCAGTTCGGTTTCACCGGATCTGACGAAGCTGTGGTGGAGGCCGCGGGAAAGAGCGCACCTCTCCTCCTTCGAAACTGCGCTTCAGCTTCGGCCATGTGGACCGCGAATGCCGCGACGGTCGCCCCTCGCACGGACACAGGCGACGGCAAGACCCACTTCACCCCCGCCAATCTGCGCGCGATGTTTCACCGGTCGCTGGAAGCGCCCTTCACAGAGCGCATGCTGCGAACAGCGTTTCCGGGCGAGCGTTTCGCCGTCCACAGCTCGATCCCTTCGGGGGGGCCAATGGGTGATGAAGGTGCAGCCAATCATGGTCGGCTTTGCGCCGAGCACGGCGCGAAGGGCCTTCATCTTTACACCTATGGTCGCGAGGCCTTCGCCCGTGATTGGCAGGGCAAATTCCCCGCGCGCCAAGCGCTCGAGGCGAGCCGTGCCATCGCTACGCAGCAAGGGATAGACGAGAACCAATCCGTCTTTATGCTGCAAAAGGCCGACGCCATCGACGCGGGTGTCTTCCATAATGATGTGGTGGCCGTCGCCAATGGCCAAGCCCTGCTCTATCATCAGCATGCCTATGAGGACACCGCAGCTAGCCTCGACGACATCAAGCGCAAAGCTGAGCCGCTCGGCTTTGAACCGATTTTCATTGAGGTGCCTGAAGGCGAGGTTTCACTCCAAGACGCGGTGACCTCGTATCTTTTTAACTCGCAGCTCCTGACCAAAAACGATGGTTCGATGCTGCTTCTGTTGCCGGTCGAAGCCGAGGAGAACCCGCGCGCCAAAAGTTGGTGCGACGGCGCCGTCGCCGGCAATGGCCCGATTGGCGAAACAGTTTTTTTGGATCTGCGCCAGTCGATGAAAAACGGCGGTGGCCCCGCCTGTCTGCGCCTGCGCGTGGTCTTGGATTCAGCCGACCTCAACGCGATGCATCAGGGTTTTCTCTTGGATGAGGAAAAAATAAGCACGCTCGAGGCCTGGGTGACGACCCACTACCGCGATCGCCTCCATGCCGCCGATCTTGCGGATCCCCAGCTTTTACGCGAGGTTCGGCAGGCGCTCGACGCCCTTACGAGCATTATGGGCACCCCAGCGCTCTACGATTTTCAGCGGTAACGAAACTTGCCGAAAGAGGTGACGACCTCGGCAAAGCGCCCTAGCAATAACGTTCTGTTTAACGACTCGCGAGGGACAGCGTGACCGCTGACCGCACCCAGACCATCTCCGCGCAGCAGCCCGCCGCTGCCACCCGGGCGCATGGGTTAACCTTAGCGATTATGCTCACCCTGGTGCTTGCCGTTGGGCTTTTGGTGTTTGGCGGCGTGCGAGAGCTTCGCAACCGCGAAGCCGGTGCCGCCGAAGACGCGCGGGTTGCCGCCGTTTTGATTGGTGAAGCTGTCCAAGCTGAAGGTCCCCTCACGATCATTCCCGGCGACACCTCTGAACAACGGGTCCGGACGATCCTTCGGCGTTATGCACCGGAGGGCGGCGCTGCCTATCTTTTAACGGGCATGGGACGCACACCGCTGGGCGAAGGCCAAACATCTGAGATGCCGTTTGATCGAGGGTGGCTCGACGGCCAACCCACGCAAGGGATACGGGTGACGTTGCGGGAACTGCCTGCTGGAGAGACCGTGGTGACCGCTGCGCCGGCCGCACCGCTTTTGTCCGCATTGCTCCCCTATGCGGCCATGGGGTTCGTCCTCATCTTAGGCGCATCTCTTCTTCTACGGCGTGTCCAGAACTTTGCTGATGAAGCCATTCGCTTGCAGCGGGAGCGCAACAATTTGGCCTTTCGGCAGCATGCGATGGATGAGGCGGGCATCGGCACATGGACCGTCCGCGGCGATCAGCTGAAAATCCCTGCATCTCTCCGTGCCCTTCTCGGCTATCCAGCGAAAGACGTCTATATCGCTTTGGGTGAGGCTGAACCTCTTTTTGGCGATCCTGATCGCCGCCGCGCCATCGCTTTTTTCCGAGAGAGCACCAACAGCAGCGAGATGACGGTCCTGATGACTGACCAGGATGGCGACACCCGACCTATCTATTTTCGCACCCTCAATGAAGGGTTGGATCAATGGGGTGTCTGCCACGCGGTAAATGCGCAGACCGCTGAGGAACGAAGCAGCCGCGATCTCGCCCGGCAGTTTCATGAAACACTCGAAGCGATCCCCCAAGCCTTTTTGCATTGGGATTCAGAGGGTCGTTTGGTTGCCTGGAACGAACGCTTTTGTCAGCTCTTCGATGTGTCATCCCAGCGGCTTCGGCCTGGTATGCGACTGGCTGAGATGGCCAATCTTTGCGGCACGAACGAGCGCTATCTGCACCGCTATTTCACGCCACCCTCGGTTTTGCGCGAGGACGAAGAGGCCGTTTTTCCTAATGACCGTTGCCTGAAAATTTTCCGTAAACCGACAATCGGAGATGGCTGGGTCTGCATCGGCCATGACATCACCGAAGCCAAGATCGAAGGCGAAGCGCGCGCGCGTAAGGAACGCGAACTGCAGATGACGGTCGATATTCTCGAACAGTCGCGCCGCGACTTATCAGAAGCCAACGAGCGCTACGGCATCGAGAAACAGCGGGCAGAGGATGCCAACCGCGCGAAGTCTGAATTCCTGGCCAATATTAGCCATGAGCTGCGCACTCCGCTCAATGCCATCAACGGTTTCTCCGCGCTGATGCAGTCAGAACTTTACGGCCCCGTCGGACATGAGAAGTACCAAGAGTATGTCTCCGATATTTTGGGATCGGGCCAGCATCTTTTGGCGCTGATTGATGATATTCTTGACCTTTCTAAGGTCGAAGCCGGCAAAATGGAGCTCAAGCTCAACCAGTTTGACCTTGAAAAAATCCTCGAAGAAAGTGCCCGGGTGGTGGAAACGCAGGCTCGTACAGGCGGGATTAATCTGCATGTTGCGATCGATAATGTGCCCGTTGCTTTTGGTGATCAGCGTGCGGTCAAACAGGTGCTGCTTAACCTTTTAAGCAATGCCGTGAAATTCACCCCCGCTGGTGGCCGAATCACGATGACGGCGGTCGCCGATCTTGAAAGCGTGACCATCCTGGTGGCCGACACCGGTGAAGGCTTACCTGAAGAGAGCTTAAAACGTCTGGGCACACCGTTTTTAACACTGGGTAGCGCGCAAAAGACCGACAAGCGCGGCACAGGTCTTGGCCTTGCCCTGTCAAAGTCTCTGCTCGAAGCGCAAAACGGCATCCTCTGTATGGCCAGTGAGGTTGGACGCGGCACCGTCGCCGCTGTCACACTTCCCCGTCGTCGCGGCGTGACGGTGGCTTTACCAGAACTTCTCGATGGCCATGTGCATGTCCTCACCCAGCCAGGTGCAGAAGAGATTGATGCAAGCGACGAACGCTTTCCTTTCGCCGCTGAATAATCAGCTACCGGTATCGACGGATTTCGATTCGATTTGTCCGGGCAGGCCACTTTTTCTCTGAACCTTCATCGCAGGAAAAGCGATACGAACACCCAGCCCATAGGCAGATGACGGATGGAGGCTGCGACCCTGATCCTGGTGCGGCAAGCCGCCACCGATCGACAGTCGCCCGCCATGGCGCCTTGCGATCGCGCTGACCAAGGAAAGCCCCAAACCATTGCCCATGGTCGAGCGGCTTTGCTCGAGACGAACAAAGCGCTGTACAATCCGCTCACGGTCGATTTCCGCAACACCAGGACCGTTATCCATCACAGACAACAGTGCCCCGCCCGTGGGGCGCGGCGCGACGGTGAGTTCGATCGTCGGCTCGATGTCCGAACCATCGGCATGACGACCATATTTCATCGCGTTGTCGAGCAGATTGGCGATTGCTTGACTGATCAGCTCACGACTTCCTTCGATCAGAGGTGTGTCTTGTAAGTTCGCCACCAGCTCAAAGCCTGCATCATCCGCTGCCGGAACATAGAGTTCCAGCATTTCTTCAGCCACAGCTTTGAGGTCCACGGTTCCTGTGAGCGCGCTGGTGCCTGCCTCGATCCGCGTGATCGAAAGAAGTTCATTGAACGTCCGCAACAGACGTTCGACCTCATCTCGGGTTTTTAGGACTGCCTCTTCGGTGTCGCCGCCATCGAAGGGATCAGGTTCATCCAAGAGGCTATCAAGACGCGCCTTAATCCGGGTGAGCGGAGAGCGAAGGTCATGGGCGATGTTGTCCGATACCTGCCGCATCCCTGTCATCAACTGTTCGATCTTATCGAGCATCGCGTTGATGTTCCGAGCCAGCGTGTCAAACTCATCACCGCCCGGACCGACGGCCAAGCGCCGAGTCAGGTCGCCACCGGTGATCGCCTCCACCGTCCTGTTGATGCCATCAAGCCGCCGCATCAACGCCGTGCTCAGAATAACCCCGAGCCCAACGGCTAATAAAAAGAGGACGGCAAAAATCCGGAAGACGATGGCTTCACGAATCCGCCTTAGCTGGTGAAGCTCTTCAATATCCCGCGCAATGAGAACCGTCGCCCTAACATCCGCACCGTCAGGCCGGACATAATCAAGGGTTCGTGTCCGGCCGACATAGCGCCGGGCATCTGGGTTTTCTTCGCCAAACGCGGGGCGCGGCGGCGAAAAGGAGAACTCAAACATCCCCTGCGCGCCGATCATACCAAAGGGAAAACCGCGCAAATTGCCGGCAATCGGTTCAACGATGCGGTCATCTTCGAGAACGACAAGATAACGCGAGCTCACCGGTGAGGTGGTTTGCTCGACCTCGTTGATCACCGCGCCTAAACCGGTGAGCTTGGGCGCACCATTGGCCTCACTGACACGCTCAAGGCGGTCGAGCTCGATCTGGAGTTCTCGGTCGATCGAATTGAACGTCGCGCCGATCGTGCTCTCATAGATCACGATCCCGAGAATGATCACACCAAAGACAAACAGGAACGCGCTGAAAAGAATGTAGCGAAAGGTGCTCGTGCTAAAGATCCGAAACCACGGCCTTTTGCTAACGTCACCGACTGCATCATCGGTATCGTCGAGCACCTCTCCCAGTGCCAACGCACCCCCGCCCGCCTTCGCCATCGCTTAGGCTTCAGCTGTCAGGGTGTAGCCAGCGCCGCGCACAGTTTTGAGAAGCGGCTTATCAAAGCCCTTATCAATTTTGGCGCGCAATCGGCTGATATGGACATCGATCACGTTTGTTTGCGGATCAAAGTGATACTCCCAAACGTTTTCAAGAAGCATCGTCCGTGTCACGACCTGGCCCGCATGACGAAGCAAATACTCGAGAAGGCGAAACTCCCGCGGCTGAAGATCGATCTTCTTACCGCCGCGGCGCACCGTTCGAGCCAGGATATCCATCTCAAGATCATCCACCGAGAAGGTGGTTTGAATATTCGTCGGACCACGGCGCCGACCAAGGGCCTCAACCCGCGCGATCAGCTCCTGCATCTGGTAGGGCTTGACGAGGTAATCATCGCCGCCCGCTTGCAGACCCGCCACGCGATCATCCACTTCACCCAGCGCTGATAAGAAAAGCGCTGGCGTTTCATCACCCTCAGACCGGCGCTCTTCCAAAAGTGAAAGGCCGTCTTTTTGCGGCAACATGCGGTCAATCACATAGGCATCATAGCCGCCGGACGTGGCCATGGACTTGCCGATCGCGCCGTCAAGCGCATGATCAACGGCGTGGCCAGCTTGGCGGAGGCCTTTGACCATAAAGGTCGCCGCATCAGCATCATCTTCAATCACCAGTACACGCATGATGTCTCTCCTTACTCTAGGACTGTCGTTAGCTGCTGATTGGCAGCGCACGGAAATCGAGACCTTGTCTCGTCTGTACACGGAGGAGGATATTTTCCTTGCCGCGCTGAAGAGCCGATTCGACAGCCCGCTCGATATCACGAGGGCTGGTCACCGACTGATAGTCAGCCTCAGTGATAATCATGCCAGGGACGATACCTGCCTGGGCCGCTTCGCTTTCGCGATCGACATTAGAAACCAAGACGCCCTGGACCTCCTCATCAAGGCCAAGGCGGCGACGCACGGTGTCGTCAAGCGATTGGAAGCTGACGCCGAGACGTTCGGTTGTGTCAGAATCCGCCCCGCCCTCACCCGAAGCATTGGACGCGGTTTGCTGGGGATCGCGGCGCGCCAGCTCAACGCGGAAGTTCCTTGTCTTCCCTTCACGGAAGACTTTCACCCGCACCTTTTCACCAGGAGGCAAGGCACCGACACGTCGCGTGAGCGCCGTTGAGTCCGCGATTTCTTCGCCCTCGAGCTCTAAGATGATGTCACCTGCCTCAATGCCTGCTTCCTCAGCGGGAGAGCCTGGCGACACATTAGCGACCAGGGCACCGGTCTGTTCGTCAAGACCCACCGCGCTGATGATCTGAGGCTCAGGGTCCCTGACGGAGACACCAAGGAACCCGCGGGTCACGGAACCTGTATCAATAATTTGTCCGACCACGGCTGATGCGACATCGGCAGGAATAGCAAGGCCGATACCTGCATTCACACCGGTTGGTGAAATGATCGCCGTGTTGACACCAATCACATTGCCCTGAAGGTCAAAAGTCGGCCCGCCGGAATTCCCGCGGTTGATCGAGGCGTCGATCTGAATAAAGTCAGCGTAAGTTGTGTTGGGACCGCCGCCGCGACCAATAGCGGAGACGATACCCGAGGTGACGGTCCCGCCGAGGCCGAAGGGATTGCCCACAGCCAGGACATAATCCCCCACACGGAGATCAGCGCTGATGTCGAACTCGACATAGCGTTGCTGCGATGAAGGCTCGACCTTCAGAACCGCAAGGTCGGTTTCCGGGTCCGTGCCAACAAGCTCCGCGGTGAGCTCATCGCCTGAGGTCAGCACCACCGTGATCTCGTCGGCATCCTCCACGACGTGGTTGTTGGTGACGATGTGACCTTGGTTGTTGATGAAGAAACCGGACCCCTCGCCTGTGGCACGGCGCCGCTCGCCATCATCTAATCCTCCGAACCGGTCCCGAAGGCCTGGCAGGAGACGCTCAATATCGGGCGGAATATCACCGAGGGACGGACCGCTGATCTCGCGGCTGGTGCGGATCGAGACCACCGCGGGGCTCACCTGTTCCACCAGATCCGCAAAGCTCAACTGCTGCAGGATTGAGGGGTTAGCGCCGCCCAGGCCTTCCAGTTCGACACTCTCTTGCGTTGCAAGAGCTGGCGAGAAAGCAGCCGCGCTGGCTGATGCCAGACATGCAGCAAGGCCAAGGATTGGCATGGTTCTTTGTTTCAAAGTCGAGGTCTCCAACGCGATTCACCGTCTGTCTTCGGTAAGAAGTAGGGATAGGTTATGCTCGCGGGAACTTAAGGAAGCGCAAGGCTTAACAACTAGCCAGCTGCAGCAAAGTTATCCTTGTCCTCGTCTTCATCACCCGCGGACCAGGTCTTCATAAAGGCTTCAAGCGCGGGGTCAGGGTCTTTTGGCAGCACGATGCGCACCTTGGCAAAGAGGTCACCGTAAGATCCTGTTTTTGTGTTCTTTAATCCCTTCTCGCGCAGACGGAATGTATTGCCGGACGAGGTGTTTGGCGGGATCTTGATGGTTGCGCGACCGGTCAGGGTTGGAACTTCTAATTTGCCGCCCAAGACAGCGTCGCGCAGCGGCAATGCGACATCAGTTGTGACATCATCGTCATCTATCTCGAACTGCGGGTCCTTCGGCACCGTGACGTCGACAAAAAGGTCACCGGCCGCACCGCCCAAAGCGCCCGGATGGCCTTTGCCCCGCAGTCTTAAAGTCTGGCCGTCGCGAAGCCCCTCAGGGATATTGACGTCGATGGTCTCACCGCCGGGCAGCGCCACTCGCTTGGTCGTGCCTGCTGCGGCGTCAAGAAAGCTGACCGTCAGCCGATAGCGCACATCGCGCCCCTTGGATGGCCGCGCACCGCCGCCCATGCCGCCTTCGCCGCGGCCAAAAAAATCCGAGAAAATATCGGAAAAATCTTCAAAACCGCCCGATCCACCGCCGGTCTGACGCGCTTTGCCTTGCCGCGCGCGACGGCGGAACCGCTCTGCTGCTTCAGCCGGATCAACACCGCCAAAAGGACCTCCAGCGCCAAAGCCCGTGCGCTCATTGCCGTCGGCGTCGAGTTCGCCGCGATCAAAACGTTTGCGCTTGTCGGCATCGCCGATGATGTCAAAGGCTGCGGTCACAGCTTTAAACCGCTCCTCAGCCGCGGAATCGCCAGGGTTGCGATCAGGATGAAGCTCCTTCGCCAGCTTCCGATAGGCTGACCGGATCTCGTCCTGCGAGGCTTGTCGTCCAACCCCAAGCAGCGTGTATGGATCCTTCGCCAAAAGTCTCTCCTGAAAAGCGTTCGTCCGAGCCCCGTGATGTCTGCCGGTGCGTGCGTCTTTTCAAGCGCTTTGACACAGATTCAGAGCATCAGCATGGCCCGTCTGCCGATACCATAACTCGAGGAGTGTTGCCCGACCGTGACCGACGCCGCTCCTAGAGATGATATGGTCGCCAAAGGCGCTGTCGTCGAGAGTGTCTCGATCAGCGAGCCTGCGCTGTCGCGCACCTCAATGTCATAGCGCTCTTCCGCTTCACCGAGCGGGACATCACCTGGACCGAAGTGATCACCGCCGATGCGGGTGCGGCGAACCCACGAGAGATCCCATTGGTTGCCATTGGCCGTCGCGCGTAAATGGCTCGGCGCGAGGGGCCTGGCACCGGAGCCAGTGAGCGTCGCCGAGAACGTCTGAACAGGATAAGCCCCAGGAGGCGCACCGGCGGGGCCAGCCTGTAGCGTTTCGGTGGTGCCCCAGCGATCGGCACTTAACGGGCGCGGCAGGGCGTCATCGAGGAGCACAAACCGCGCTCCGACGGGCGCACCGGCCGCTGCCTCTTCCTCCGTCCCAACCCGGCCGCGCAAGAGATTGGTGAGTTGGTAGGACCCGTCCTCCAACAGCTTGGCGGACGCAAACTGCAAGACCTCCCATGCGCCTGTCTGGCTCATCACGGCACAAAGATGGGCGCCTTCCAAAACATCTGCCTCAGGAACACTGTTAAGACTGCCCGCTGGCAGGACGACGCGAAGGGTCGATGCCCGATCCCAGCGATGGCTCGGCCCAGCTGGTAGGGGATCAACCAGCGAGCCCATCAGCGACTGCGCCGTTAACTGATCGACCTGCGGTGCGGTTGGACCACTCCCGCGATAAACAAGCACCTCCCCTGGCCAAGGCTCAGCGAACGCCGTCAGCCAAAGCTGCGCGCCCATCTCCCCATCCGGCAACAGAGGGATATCAAGTGGTTGAAAAAGAACGGCTCCAAAGCTGGCGGGCAGCGGGTCGGGGTCGCCTGCAAGACCTTGATAGACTGGCGCGAACACGCCGCTTTCTGTCCGTACTGCGCGAAAGGAACGAAAGCCCGTTTCCTCTGTTGAGGTGATCCGTAGGGTGAGCGCACCCTCCGCCCGCATGATCGTCAGGGCACTAGCGGGCTCAAGACCGTCCGCGATCAACGGCAGTCCGAATACCGATTGCTCGCGCATCACCCGCGCCTCCGCCAGGATCGCACGCGCTCGGCCCACCGCTTCGCCTTGCTCTAAGACGACCGATGTCCCGATGCGCAGGGTACGGCCTTCCGTCAGCGTCTCGTCCCGGGCCTCGGTGGTCTTAAGCTCATACCCGCTCAATTCATCCGCATAGGTGATGGCGAGGGCGGCGGGCAGCTCTGCGTCCTGGGCGCGGGTGGTCACGAAGACCGGGTCTTGGGTGAGGGCGCCCTCATCAACGATCAGCTCACCAATGCCGTCGCGCGGTTTGACAATCAAGGTGCCGCCGCGGGTGAACGCATCGAGCTGATAAAGATCAAGGAGCGGTTCAAGCGCAGCCCTGCCAGAGGTCGGCTCCGGGTTCATCACACCACTGACCAAACCATCGCAAGCCGAGGCATCGATCGATGTCACACCCGATTGATAGGCGATTTTGGTGATCACGTCGGAGAGTTTCACCTTTCCTGCACGGCCAGTGATCCAATGCCCCGTGACCCAATTGTCCGCATCGGCCCAAACGTCTTGCCGTACTGGAAAGTCCGGATACGGTCTTGCATCCCAAGCGTAGACATAAAGCCGATCTGGATCGACCATCGACCCACCATAAACATTGCTCACGGGATTGTTGGTAGGATCATCCCAGTAAAGATGATGGGCCTCCAAAAGGGCACGCTGCGCGCGATCATCGCGCGAGCCATTGGAGAAGTAGGGCGGCGCCGACTCCGACGATTTGGGGTCAAGAAAGACATTGGGCTGGTTGGGCCCTTTGTCGATCGACGGACACCCGATTTCAGTAAACCGAAAGGGTTTCGATTGAGGAACCCAAGGCGTGGTGGTTGTCTTGATACCGCCAATGCGTTCTTGATGCGCGTTCATCCACCATGACCATAAATCTTTGTACCGAAAGACCCATGGTTCACCATATGCACCGTCCGTGATCGATGTTCGCGTCTGCGCAGTGCGATCAGAGGTGCTCGCATAGAACCAATCATACCCCTCACCGCCAGCAATACCGCTTTGAAGATAGGCGATATCATAGGGACTTTGCGTAAAAGCGGCGTCCAGATGGCTGCTGCCGTCGCGCCAATCACTTAGCGGCATATAATTGTCGATACCGATGAAATCGATATTGCTATCCGCCCACAGTGCATCGAGTGGGTAACGAATATCAGCCGTGCCCGGTGGTTGATATCCAAAGTACTCGGACCAATCGGCCCCATAGGAGATCTTGGTGTTAGGCAACAAAGCACGCACGTCGCTTGCAAGGTGTTGGAGACGCTCGGCGGCTCGCGCTCGATCCATATGATCGCGCAAAGGCGTAAGACCTCGAAGCTCTGAACCAAGAAGGAAGGATTCTACACCGCCTTCGCTCGCACAAAGGGAGGCGTAGTGAAGAACCATCACTTGATAGCGATCGAAAAAGGCGTCGACCTGCGTGCCGGCGGCGGCCGTTCCATCAGCTGATAAGGGATCCGCGGTGATCCTTCCGCGCCAAGGAAAAGCGCCCTGTTCGGCCGCACCATAGGGATCGGGCAATCCGTTTCCTGATGGGATATCCATCAGAATGAAGGGATGCATCATCACCTCAATGCCCCTCGCCTTTAAGTCGCGAATCGCCCGTTTCACGCTGTCATCTGATGGTGTTCCGCCAAAGGATGGTTTGCCGTTTGTCTGACTGACTAGACGAGCCGTCTGTCGATTGAAACTTGCAACAGACCAAGGAGCGGGCTCGCTTTCCCGCTCTCTATTCTCCACACCCGGAAGGATTTGACATTGGCCCGCCCGCAGATCATCGCCGAACCACGACACAACCAGTGAGGCGGCCGCAATATGAGGCAACGTCGCCTCAAGCGCATCAAAGGAGGCAACGGCATCAGGTAAGCCCGTGCCGTTGTGCCGGTTAAGCGCCCGGGTGACGCCCTCCCCGCCGTTTTCGAAAACAATATCTGTGTCGTAAACCGCTTCACCAGAGCCTGGAATAATCGTCACGGCCCGGATAAGCTCTTCCATCGAAGAGGGGTCAGGCGCACCGACGGGGCACTCGATCTCAAAGTTAAATTGAGGAATTCGGTTGCCATAGGGCGCAAGCGGCAAGTCCTCAAAAACGATATAGGCAAGACCGCGATAGGCAGGCGCTGAACCCTGTTCAGCAGCGATGAGAGAATCAACGGCTTGGTCTTCGGTGCCATGATAAAGTCGATGCTCGATCTCAGAGAGGTTCACCGATCGACCATCCGCCCAGACTCGGCCGAGACGACGGAGCTCTCCTTCACAAAGCGCGATGGCAAGGGACACGGAGTAAAGATATTCCGTGGTTCGTGTCTCTACCGCTCTGCCGCCACCCTTGGCGCCACTGCTCGAGGTGGACGTCTTCGTTTCTTGTTTGACGGCAGACGCCCAAATGATCTGACCACCGACTCGGCCTCGTCCATATAGACGAGGAATGCCGCCGCCTTCATTGGCGGTTAGCAGATGGATTTCGTCGAGCGTTCGCCCCTCGCTGACCCGGCGCACAGGACCAAAGAGCAGGTTCGAGGTGCTTGCGGCCACCTGTTGGGCTGCGACTTGCGATGCAATGCGTACAGATTGGTTGAACGCTGCCGATCCTGCGGCTCGCGCTGTACTGACAACGGCTTGGTTCATGAAGTCTCCGGAAAGGAAAAAGCAGCAGCAAGTCGTCTCTGCCAATACCGGCTAAACGCCGTGATGATCACGCCGCGCCCATGATAGGCGTGAATGAATTGATCCGCCTCCAGCACAATACCGCAATGACTGATCGGTGCATGGCGGTTGAGACGAAAAAGGACGACATCCCCAAGCCGTGGCGTGTCGGTCTTTTGTAAATGCCGCTGCGCGGCGCTTAGGAGCGGCTCGCCCTCACCCCATTGGCGGGGCGAGGGCCGATAGGGCGGCGGAACTTCTGAAACTGTACTGTATAATGATTGGTGTACCCCGCGTATAAGACCCAAGCAGTCCGCCCCCTGGCCTTTGGCTGATGCCTGGTGCCGATAGGGCGTGGACAACCAGCTTAATGCCTCCCTCACGATATGAGACCGAAGGCGGCGGTCATCTTCGTTAGATGTCATCCCTCGCCTCCTGTTTGAACAGCCAACACATTTGTTCCCGGAATATCGGGAAACCCACGAAAAGAAGCGCTGTTGGAAAAGCGATCTCTGCACGTGGAAAACCGTTTATCGCATCCCGCCGTAAGCCTCAGCGCTTCGCCCGCCTGAAGAACGAGAGGGAACGATTCCCAAAGGGTAATCTCAGCAACGCTGCCGTTCACACTATGGGAACGAATGGTTCGTTTGACCCCAAGAAGAGCACCGCTCATCGGTGTGACAGTCCCGCCGATGAGGACACCCGCCTCCACCGAAACCCCAGAGATCGTTATGCTGAGGCCATTGACGCTCTCAACAACGCCGTCGCTCGTGAAGGACGGTGATCCGAGATCAACCCCGCAACGCGTGTCACCCAGCTGCGCGTCGCAGCTTTTTTGATAGATCCGTCCAGTGATTTTTCCGAGTGCATGGGTTTGCCCGCGATACTCAAGACGAAGCACCGCATCTTGCCGCGCCACCTCACCGATTGCCCCTCCGGTCAAAAGGAGTCGAGCGGTAACGTCCTCAAAATCGACACGCCACAGCTCGGCTCGGGCAAAGGCATAGCGATCAGCGTCCACATCTTCCGCTGTGAGTCCCCCAACCGACGTTCCGCTGATGATCTCGGCATGATCAGGCGCGAGACCTGCGGTCATCGTTAATCCCGTCACGGTCATTCCGGGATTTGACTGGAACAGCGTCCCGCCAAAGCTCAGGTCGCGATCATGATCGGTCAAACCAATCTCAACACCATCCACACGCGTGATACGCAGGCATAAACAGAGTGACGCGCCTTGCAGGCCGAAGCGCTGCTGCGTGTAGGGATCGATGATCCTCACAAGCGAACCTCACGTAGAACGACCGACGATAAGGCTGCACCTTGGGCACCGATCGAAAACGACAGATCATCGCTATCGAACCGAACCGGCACGTCAAAAAGAAAGCCGGCGGTGACCGATGCGCCCTGGCCGGGGGCTGTGCTCAACACAGCGGACAAGCCATCTGCACTGATTACCATATTCCCAGGCGAAACAGTGATCCCGTCAACCGCAACGAGCAATGACGATTGATCAACCAAATCGATGATGCGGCTGACCGTGTACGGTGCTGACCCATAGGTCTTTGTCAAAGGATATACCGTCGTCACTCCATCGCCCGTCCCGATCGATTGGTCCGTAGGCGATGGCGCCGCATTTCCCGGTGCCGAGCTGTGATCGAGGGGATCACGGAATCGGAAGGCGTAACGGCGCCCCTGCCGAGCCTGAAAGAAGGCCTGCAAAAGATCTGCCTGCACCAAATCGGTGACCCCGCCGGCTACATCCCATTGCCGCAACGCCTCTGACCAACGGGTCTGCCGGACCTCTCCGCCCGAGGCGAGCGGTGTTACTTCGGTCTGGAACCTTGGGCCACCGGTCGCACCAGTCGTTATAGTCAGGGGAAAGAGGATATCATGAAACCCAGGCTTATCCATTTCGAAGCTCCCGCCGGATCAAGTCGCCCAACGCATCTCCTCCGGTTTCGGCCGCTGATTGCGTCCCTGCTCCAACACTCCGATCGATCGTGGAGCTGACAAGCCGTTCTGCTGCGAGCCGTGTGAGGTCCTCAAGAATACCGTCGACCATGTCACGCATGACGTTTCGGCTATCGCTAGAAAGACGAACAAGCTCATCTTCGATGGAGCGGCTCATTTCCGTGAACGTTGCTTCAATAAGTTCACTCAGTGGACCGAGCTGTTCTGCCGCGGCCGTGACGACTTCATTATCGGTGGATAGTCCCGATGTCGGTTCGGTATCGCTCATTGCCCGCTCCTGCTAAGCTTGCGGTGTGAAGGTGACCACGCCTGACGAAGAAAGGCGGAGACTGAACATGATCTCTTCTTCAGACTGTCCTGTAAGGTTCAGTGTCGTGATAAAGTAGGTACCTTTCCACGTCCCCTCACCTGGAAGAGTGAGCGCGAACGCTGGCGCGGTGGCGGCAAGCAGATGGTTGCGCACAGCTGCCATGGCTGAACCTGACACGAAGACACCAGATGCACGAAGATCAATCGCTAGCGGACGGTCAAGAACAGCCGCACTGCGCCAACCCGAACCCGCGGCCTGGGTCGTGTCCGTAAGGGGACGACTGAGCGACAGCTCGTACCGGCGCAACGCTGCCAAGAGGTTAGGCGAGCCATTGTCAATCAAACTGAGTGACGCCTGGTCCGCAGCAATCAAACTCATGCTGCCTCAGAATAATTGCTCGGCACAGTGAGCAAACGGTAGCGCATCGTGCCTTGGTACGTATCTGGTTCTCGGTGACGTAGGTGATCCTCAAAGATCAGCCGTGATTGGATCAACGAATGCCCCTCTAAAGTGAGAGATCCGTTGTGCAAAACCGCCCTAACCGCATCGGCAATCGCCTTACACTCTTGCCTTCCGCCCCAGCGTGAAAATGCCGTGATACGGATCATATGTTCAAACCCGCCATCGATGCCGCCATAGGGAAAGAGTTGGCCTGCACCGATCTGCACGAATGGAAAGATCGTGTCCGAAGGGATTGAATCGTAAACCCTGGCTGGAACACCGAGGATCGATTGAAGATCTGTGTCGCTCGTCAGTGCCGTATACAGCGCCGTTTGGAGCGACCAAGCAGCATCAGAGTTCATTGCACGGTCTCCTCTCCTACGATCCGTATGAAGCGGCCTTTTTGATCTTCGTCTTGGATATCGGTGATCCGATAGTGCTGACCTTTGTGCACAAGACGCATTTCAAAGACGAGGTCACTCCGTGAGCGAATGATAAACCGCTTGCGTCGGCGATAAGCGATCATCTCCGTGCTGCGATCGCGCACCGCACGCTGGCCCTGGGTTTGGGCCGCGACATCACCGACCGACTGATAGCTAAAGCTATAGCCGCCGCCGCCATCGCTGATCCTTGTGGGTTTCAGAATTTCCACACGATCCCTTAACGCACCAATCATAACCGCGCCTCCCGAAACCCTTGAAGAAGCGCTTCAGCGCCCTGCGGTAAGGCAACATAGCGCCCTTCCGCCACCGCTTCTCTGTTCTCGTAATAATGAGCAGCAAGGAGGATCGTCGCGCGCACTAGGTCATCGGGCACCTTGGTTGGATCCGCTGTCCCAGCCGTAAAGGTGATCCGAAGCTCACGGAGCTCTTCCCCGCCTGACTGACACGGCGCTGTGACTTCGACGGTTTGAGGTTTTGACCGAATGAAACGCCATTCTGTGGTGGAAGAGAAATCCCCTTCTCCATAGGCGACATCCACTGCAGTCACCCCTGTGACTATCCCCGGTCTCAGAGCGATCGGTTTATCTGTGTACCCTTGATGGACAAGCTGCCATGTCTGGCTAAGCATCGCGAGACCCAAACGCCGTTCAATAAACCGGCGCGCTGTTTGCCCAAGCTCCATCACCAGGTCATCGTCAACCGTATGGTCAACACGAAGGGCTGCCTTCAACTCTGTCAGCGTGAAGGGTTCAATCGATGGCGGGGTGATGAGCTCGAACAACATAGCGTCCTCGGATGATCCTTACACGGTGCGCAGGAGTTTGATGGCTGCGTGATCTTGCACACCGCCGCCGACGCGCTTAGTGGTGTAGAACAGCACGTATGGTTTTGCGCTGAAGGGATCGCGGAGGACTTGAACGCCGCGGCGATCGACAATGAGATAGCCTGAAGCAAAATCGCCAAAGGCCACTGCGTCGTTTGATCCGCCGACGTCAGGCATCGCCTCGATCTCGCTGACCGGATATCCGAGCAGCGTTGCTGGCTGACCAGCCGTCAGACCAGGTGCCCAAAGATAATTCCCATCGCTGTCCTTGAGTTTCCGGATAGCTTCAGCTGTTTTCCGGTTAAAGAGGAACCGGCCATTACTTCTGTACTTCGCCTCAAGAGTGTAGATCAGTTCGATCAATGCATCCCCGTCGAGCGTCGCGGACACCGTCCCGATCTGCGTCGCGGTTCGCGATGGATCGGGTGCGGATGGTGATTGTAAGAGGCCGAGGGGCTGGTTTGTCCCGGTGCCGTTCACAAAAGCGGCTGTCTCTGCATCGGCAAACGTTCCGCGTACTTCTGCAGCGATCCACGCCTCGATATCAACAGCGCTGTCTTCAAGGAGCTGCGGTGTCGCAGCAGGCATGGCGTAGATCTCGCCTGTCTTGAATTCAATCGCCGCGATTGTTGGGGTGGTGGTTTCAGGACGCGCCGCCGTCTCGCCAACCCAGCCCGACGCAAATGGCGCTTCGTTGATGGCCACGCGATAGCTGCCCGATGTGATTTGCCGAACGCTCGCAAAGTTTCGGAAGGGCGAGACTTCCGTCAGTGCTCGATCGATCGTCGATTCAATCGTCACGGGCACGGTGTAACCACCGTCAGCATCAGTCGATGACGATAGCGACTTTTCCTCGGGCGCAGAGAGGATACCCGCGCGCATATATTGCTCAAAAGCGCGCTTGTGCTCCTCAGCTTCTGGTGCGTCACGGCCGACTTGATTATGGCGCAGGATGTTGATGGCCATGCGGTCAAGCGCCGTTTTCTGTTCTTGGAGCGTCACCTCGATACGACGGATCTTGTCGTCTTGGAGCGGATCAGCGTGACCGCGTTTTTCGATAGCGTCGAGACGCGCATCGTTGTCGGCCTTGAAGACTTCAAAAGTGTGGAGAAGGTCTTGAGAGGCCGCCTTCTCTTCCACGTTTTGGTGTTTGGTTTCGATGGTCATATCTAGTCCTTATGATGACAAAAGATTGCGGGGGAGGCGTTCACCGGCTTCTGACACGCGAGCTATGCGCGCCGAAGGAGACATCGGGAAAGTCACGATAGAGACTTCCCAAAGATCGATCGCCATCAACATACGGCCGCCTTGCCGTGTGCTCTTGGCACGACGTGTTTTAAAACCGATAGAAAGCCCATCAAGTGCGCCGCCGCGGACGAGGCGGTAGACTTGCGCACCGTCATCGACATCGAGGAACAAATGCCCTCTAACCAAAAGGCCTGTGCTGTCCTCACGAAGTTCTGTCCAACGACCAATGGGTTTCTCCACCTTATGCTGATAAAGCATTCTAATCGGACACGCGGCCGCGGGGATAAGATCTGGACGAAAGGCACCGGGTAGGATGCGATCACCAGTGAGATCAGTCTGTCCGAAGACTGCTGCGTAACCTTCGATCTCGGCGCGGTTGGCTGGAATCACTGTGCATTCTCCAAAAGAAGCGCGCGATCGAGTTTCTGCTCAATCCGCGCCAGTGTTGCACGAAGGTGATCCGTCTGCTCTTCCAGGCGCGCTGTCCGAACCTCAATGGCGGTGAGACGGCCGCGCTCGTGCTCAAGTTGCGATAGGCGTTCCGCCGCTGCGCCAGCCCAGAGAAGGGCGGCAATCGTCTGCATGGTGAGGGCACCGGCGATCGCAACGATCAAGCGGGATCGAGGCTCGCTCAACGCACACCCCCTTCGGGCTCAGATGGAAACCCAAAGGCCGTTCGTTTTTCCGCATCGGTGAGGAAATCAGCCGCCGCGATACGATCAAGACGGCTAGCCCGCTCCGGTGCCAACGCCTCAATCGCGTTGAGGTCCGGCTCAACACGCGCGAGCGCTGCGGGATCAAGCCAAAGCCCGATTTGCTCCGCCACCTTTCGCACCAAGGGCAAGATCGTTTGCCGCCAAAAGGCAAGATTGGCCTGCCCATAATTGGAGTAGGTGTTGTCCCCCGGAATGCCGAGCAACATCGGGGGTACACCGAAGGCGAGTGCAATATCCCGCGCAGCTGAGTTTTTAAGGTTCTGAAAATCCATCTCTGCCGGGGTCATGCCCATCGGGCGCCAATCAAGTCCGCCATCAAGCAAGAGAGGACGACCCGATGCCAGGGTACCCGAGAAACCTGAATCTAGTTCAGCCCGCAGACGATCAAACTGCTCCGGTGTCAAATGCTGACCCGCTTCGGTCCCACGGTGGATGAGTGCCCCTGAAGGACGCGCCGCGTTATCGAGCAGGGTCCTGTTCCAAGCGCCAGCGGCGTCGTAAATACTGATCGCAGGCGCTGCTGTCTTGAGCGGCGCATGGCCTTGACCATCGCCGTGGGGGTGCCACAGCGAAAGATGCAAAAGCGGCATCTCACCTGTTGGCCCTGGGCGAAAGACACGGTCACCGGTTTTCGTCTGCTGGCGGTATATCCCGTCACGGACGGAGATATCAGTGGGATGGAGCAAAAATAGCGCTCGCGTTTCACCGCCATCGGCAAGGCGTTCGATATATGCGTTGCCGTGGGTTTGCAAAAAACCATAGATCGCTTCGAGAAACTGTGCGCCTGTCTGGTCCGGATTGGGACGATGGATCAGCTGCAAGATCGGACTTTCAACGAGCTGCGCGCCGCTTTCCTTCACAACAAGCGGTACCGAACCCGCAGCCTCAGCGATCATCCGGACACAACGATAAGCCACGATGTTGCCCGCGTAACCGCCTCGCGGTAGCACGGCCCTTGGCTCTCCCGTACCATGAAGCGCGATAAGATCTGCAAGCGTTGTGCTCTTTTGCTCGCTTGGCTTTTGGCGGGTTAGCCGTTTCAGCATGATTTCCTCCTTATAAGGCGCGGATGACAGGCGTTCCTGAGTTGGTCAGCATGAGGTCGGTTAGAGCCCAAACAAGGGCATCGAGGCGATCGGGACTTCCCTCCCCTGGTGCGCCGGTGAAACTGGTCATTTGGTCTTCCAGTTGCGCCAGCTTCCCACAGTGTTTCACACGCCCTTGCTCATAAAGAGCAGCAATCGGCTCTGCCCGGATGATTTTCCCGCGTGATGCTCGAACGGCACGCACAGGAACAGAAGCGTCAGCGGTGCGCAGCACCTCTTTGACAAGATCGCCGCCCTGATTGACCTCAGCCACCACCCGATCAGCCTCATAGGTCTGATAAAGGTGACAAGCACGCGCCGCCCACGCCGCTGGGCTTAAACCGTGTACGGATGCATCCGCTAGCACATAGCCGATGCCATCAAGCCCAAGGCCTGCGACGATCAAACCGCATGCGTCGCTTGTCTTGGTGCTCGTCACCGGCGGATCCACTGCCACCACGATGCGTTGGAAAGTATCAGGTCGCTCCGCGCGCGCCGCTTCGATTGTTGCCCAGGACCAAAGCGACCCTTCGCGATCTTCGATCAGCTCACCGAGCAGCTCCTGGCGACCAAGCGCGGTACCCTCATAGATCGAGGCAATTTCGCTGAAAAAGGCGTCCGCCAGGTTGGGCTTGTTGGCATAGCTCGATGCCCTTGATACCGTCGTTGATGACCGCTTCATCAATTCTTTCAGTAAGTTGACAGACCGCGGTGTGGTGGTCACCACCTGGCGCGGGGCGCTACCAAGGCGCAAGCCCATCTGTAGGTTCGACCACGTCTCATCAGGATACGGCCATTTTGCCAATTCATCGGACCAGGCTGTATCAAACTGATAGCCGCGCAGGCCCTCTGGATCCTCAGCGGAGAAAAGATGCGCAACAGCACCGCTTTCCCAAACCACACGCCGCCGCGACGGCTCGTACGTCGGACGAGGCGCAGGATACCCCGTCGCGAGGAGGCCTGATGGTCCGCTCACCATCACTTCACGCCCATCGGCATAGGTCTCTGCGACCAGCGCGGTCCGCTCCGCGCCAGCGGCCACCCTTTCATGCACCCATTCAGCGCCCGTGCGGGTTTTGCCCGCGCCGCGGCCGCCAAGGACAAGCCATGTGGTCCACTGATCACCCGTCGGTGCCTTCTGATCCGGCCGAGCCAGGAAACTCCAGCTCGAGCTCATCTGGCGTAAATCCTCGTTGCCGAAGGCGCCTAAGGAGTTCTTCTCGCCCAAGAGCATGCGCATGGCGAAGTAATCGGCGTTCCACCTCCTTGCGGAGGGCTTCGATGTCATCGCCAAGGGGGTCGTTTTGGTCGGTCTTGTTCTGTTTGTTGTCACTATCCATGCCAAGCGTCTTCTCAATGTTGCCGCGATGGACCTGGATGATCCGTCCTCGTTTCTCAGCGAGCGCAATGTCCTCAGGACACGACCAATCAAGGGTCGCTAGAAACACACCTTGCTCACAAAGAAGAAGGCGCAAGCCCTGTTTTAAGGCTTCGTCACTGTCCTGCGTCGCAACATCTTGCTGCATGCGTCCTTTCTACAGGATGCTCCGCAGGCGGGGATAAATTGGAGGGCGTTACCGTTTTGGCCGGGTTCCCGTGACGTGGCGCCAGAGATCATTCTCATCCACCAGCGCCTCATTGGTCAGTGCACGCGGCACGGCGATCCCCGCTTTTTCAACCGATTTGGGGTCACCGCTCACCAAGGGATGCCAGGGCTTGAGGGCTTGTCCTTCGCTCAACAGGCGATAGGCGCAGGTGTCAGGCATAAACCCAAGATCACCGACATTGCGGGGCGTGAGGACGACGCATTCGGGCACAATCTCGGTACGCTGCTCATAACGGGTACAGCGGCGTTTCTCTGGATCAAAGAGACGACAACAAAGCGAGGTCTCATGCAAGAGATCGGGTTCGTCTTCGTCCTCGATCGTCACGGTGCAGCAACGACCACATCCGTCACACAGCGACTCCCACTCGGCGAGGCTCATCTCGCTCAAGCTTTTGCGTTCCCAAAAGGGCTGCTGCTCGCTCATCTCAACGCGGCCCATCTGCTGTTTTCGGTTAACACAGGGTCAATGTATCGCCTGCAGACCTGGTTGAGCAATCTTGGGTGAGATCGGCCAGGCCTACGGTTCATGCTGCCCGCCGCATCCAACCCGCTCGTAAGGGTGTTCTGACGATGCGCTGCCTCTTGGGTCTTCTTCCGCTGCTGTTTGGCTTGGCCATGGCGCAACCGCTGCCCGCTGAGGTGTTCGAGCGTGACAAGCAATATGGCGATCATCCTCGTCAGGTGATTGATGTCGCAGCGCGACCACTTTCGGTGATGAAACCAGCGATCCTGTTCGTTCATGGCGGCGATTGGCAAGCGGGCGATAAACGGCCCGCCACCAGCAAATCAGCCTATTTCTTGAGCGAAGGCTTCGCCATGGCGTCGATGAATTATCGACTGTTCCCTGAGGTCTCCCCCCGGGAGCAGGCCGAGGACGTGGCCGCTGCTGCGGTTTGGTTGGCAAGAAACGCTGGCCGCTACGGTATCGATCCAGAGCAGATCTTTCTGACCGGCCACGGTGCGGGAGCCCATCTAGTCTCCTTGGTGGGAACCGACCCGACCTACCTCAAACCATTTGGTGCGACACCGGCCGATCTTGGCGGTGTGATCACCCTTGATTCAGGCGCCTACGACATACCGGCGCAAATGGAGCGGACCTCGCAGGAGGCGCAATATGGCCGCACCCTGCGGCAGATTTTTACGCAGGACGCGGATTTGTGGCCGAGCCTCTCGCCTGCTTACCGTGTGGGCGAAGCGGAAGGCCTGCCGCCCTTTTTTGTCGTCTATACCCAAGAACGCGCTGATGCCCTTCGCCAGGCACGTCCCTTTGCCAATGCGCTGCGCAAATCGGGCGGCATCGCGATGTCTTTTGAAGCACCCGGGCTCACCCATGACAGTCTCTTCCGCCGTTTTGGCACCGTGAACGACGAGACGACCGAGGAGACGCTCAACTTCATTCGCCGCGAAGCCAACATCCCGATCCAACCGCTCACCCAATTGGCAGAACGCAAAACGCCGTCGATCAATTGGTATTTTTCCTTCGATGCTCCCGAGACGGATGAGATGCAGCGACGGCTGACGGGGACGGAGATCACAGGCATCGTCACCCATAATGACCAGCTCTATGCGGGCGCCTCCTCTTGGAACGAAAGCGAAGCACCGCAGCGTGGCCAGATCCTCAAGCTCACGGGCGTTGAAGAGCATTGGAACCTCGAGCTGCAGATGCCGCGGCGCTACACAAGAGCATCGACCCTGTTGCCCGTCAGGTTCAAGACGAATGTCGACGGCCTACCGATCGACGAGCTTTCCTATCTCTTTGTCGGCGCCGCGTATGAAAAGCCGGTCGACGAGCAAGGAGCAGCCGGTCTTTTCATCCGCCCACCAAGCGGTGCTTGGGCGAAACAGAACCTCGGCACGAGCGAAGCGGGAGAACCGATCACCATGGTGCGCGCGCTCTCAGCGTGGCGAGACGCAGAAACCGGCATTGACCACGTGTTCGTCGGCGCAGCGCCATCGCCCTTGGGGATTTATCGCGGCGGCGTGGATCCAGCTTTCCCCGGCGGCGTGGGTTTCGCGCCAGAGCCCGAATTCGTGCCACTCCCCGGCCAAGGGATCACCGGTTTCACCGCTTGCGGTGGCCATCTTTATGCATCGACCACGCAGCAAATTCTTGAGCGCCAAGATGGCGAAGAACCAAGCTGGGAAGTGGTCCTCGATCTCGCCGAAGACAGCGACATTCTTCCTTATGCTGCGGAACTTAATCCTGTGTGGCAACAACGCGAAGAGATCAAAGCGCTGCGTTGCGATCAGGCGCGGGGCGGCACGCATCTTCTTTTCCATGTTTACAATCGGGCCTGGCGGTTCGTGCCCGGTGCCGGTGGGCCCTTGCCCGAAGCCAATATCGCCCAGCTTGTGCGATCGATGACAGGCCGAACAGCGCATTTGGTGATGGCCCAGGACGCCACATTGATGCGGTTCCTTGACGGGGACACGGAGGAATGGATTGGCCTCGAAATCCTCTATGATGAGGAGTTTCTTGAGACGTTCCCGGAGTTTCCTTATTGGGCCAGCGGCTTTGGGAAAGATGCGTTTTATCTTGTTCGCACAGTGATCGGCGGTGTGACACAGTTTCGGTTGGAGTATCTCGCGGTGGTCGGCAACGACCCCTACCAACGGCCCCTCGCTCGGGTTCGCGACTTTGAAAAATCTCCGTTTGAGCGCGACAGTGCAGTTTATGCTGCGGGGTTCGCGCCATGGTTCGAACAGGTCGAGGGCTCGGGATGGATCACCCGCGGCGAGCGGTGACAAACTTTCTCCGCTGTCACACTTCTTAGGGGGTGGCACGGTGCGAAATGGTCTATACTGAAGGCGATTAGCGAGCATCAGAAAGGTGCAGCGCCATTTCGGATCTGTGGCGAGAGACGGTTCAAGACCTTCGCGTGGGCCTTTCAGCGGGGTGCCGGGGTCTTGTGCGCCTTGTGGGCGAAGGCCTTCGAGCGGTTCCTTGGCGGCTGGGATTTGCACCGCTCCTCACCGCGCTTTCAGTGGGTGTCACGCTCTTGATCCCGCTTTTGGTGTGGAACGCGAACCAAGCCGTCACCGTGTTTCCAGACAAGGATGTCGATCTCGCGGCAGCTGGTCGCCAGCCCAACATCCTCATTCTCGCCGCTGATGGATCAAAGCTCGGGAGCCGCGGTAGCGATCTTGGTGATCCTGTCACGCTTGACGATCTGCCCGACCATTTGGTGGACGCCTTTCTTTCCACCGAAGACCGACATTTTTATCACCACCCGGGCTTCAACCCTTTGGCGCTCGTCCGCGCCACGCTGGCCAATTGGCGCGCCGGACGGGTGGTGCAAGGCGGAAGCACCATCACCCAGCAGCTCGTCAAAAACCTCTTCCTCTCCGGCGAGCAGACGCTGTCGCGTAAGCTCGATGAGCTTCACCTTGCACTTTGGCTTGAGGCGAGGCTGACAAAACAAGAGATTCTCGAGCTTTATCTCAATCGGATCTATCTGGGTGCGAACACCTATGGGATCAGCGCAGCGTCTGACGCTTATTTCTCCAAGACGCCGCAGGAGCTCGACCTGGGCGAGGCCGCGCTGTTGGCTGGCCTTCCTAAAGCGCCATCTGCGCTTGCTCCGCATACCAATCTGGAGGGCGCTCTCGCCCGCAGCCGAGAAGTGATCGACAACCTCTTAGAGACAAGACGCATCGATGAGATGACCGCGATGGTCGCCAAGGCCGACGCGCCGGTCCTCCGGCCGCGGGGGGAGCGCGACACAGACGGCTATTTCCTCGATCATGTCGCTGCGATCCTCCCAACACTGATTGATGACCAAGGTTATGACCTGGTGATCACCACCACACTCGTCCCTGAGATCCAATCGGCAGGCGAAAAGGCGATCCAAGAGGCGCTCTTCACCGAAGACGCGGTGCAAAAAGGCGCCGAGCAAGGTGCGCTTGTTGCCTATGACAACCAGGGCGGGATCGTCGCTATGATTGGCGGCAAGAGCTACCCGGAAAGTCAGTTCAACCGCGCAACCCAGGCGCGGCGACAACCAGGCTCCGCTTTCAAACCCTTTGTCTATGCCGCCGCGATCGAGGCCGGCTTTGATACCCAGACGGTGCTGGTTGATGGACCGGTGCAGGTCGATGGCTGGCAACCGACGAATTACCGCGAACGGTTCTTAGGCCCTTTGCGACTGCGCGAAGCGCTTGCACGATCGTCGAACACAGCGACGGTTCAGATCACCGAAGCGGTTGGACGCGGCGAGGTGATCAATGTCGCGCGCCGCGCGGGACTGAGCAGCGCGCTCCAACCCCATCCGTCACTGGCCTTGGGCGCTTTCGAGGTTCCCCTTGATGAATTGACCGCAGCCTACCTGCCCTTTGCCCATCAAGGTGAAATCCGCGACCCCCATAGCATTAAGTCGATCAGCACCAGGAGCGGCAAAGTTCTTTATGCATGGGAACCGGCTATCCCGTCCCAAGTCTTCAGTGTCAAGACAGCAGATCGGATGACAGACCTTCTGCGTTCTGTGACCACCAATGGCACAGGAAGCGCGGCACGGGTCTCAGGGTTAGAGGTGGCGGGTAAAACCGGCACCACCAATGAATGGCGTGACGCCTGGTTTGTTGGCTACTCCGCGCATCTGACCGTTGGTGTCTGGGTCGGCAACGATGCTTATGAACCGATGAACAAAGTCTCTGGGGCGACCTATCCGGCCCGTATCTGGAGCAGCTTTATGGCCACCGCCCATGAAACGGCGGGCCTTGAAGCCCAGCCCCTTCCCATGGATGAACGCATTCCAGTGAGCGATCCTGATCTTTGGCAACTCGCGGGCACCTACGCTGTCTTAAAGCAAGACCTCGGCCGTCACGCCTATGGCGCTGGGCCGACCCGTGAACGTCGACGAGCACTTCCATCCCTTTACGGATTGATTAAAAGGCAAACGGTCGTGGGACGGGTCGCGACCGATGATCCGAAGGGTGACTATCAACCTTGATCAGATAGGATCGGCGAGAAGACTGTCGCGATGTGCTTGGCTGCACCAACGATTTCCATCACCCATAAATCGGGATCAAAGGAGCGTTCCTGCTCCAAGCGCTGATTAGCTTCGCCTTCTGGCAGAGGCGCTGCGGTCATCAAACGCCATCCACGTGTGCCGTTTTTTTGGGTCTCGGTGAGAAGCGTGACATCGCGCCCGTCGAGCCATTTGACAAAAATCATTCCGCCTTCGGCATGGCCCTTATGGATCACCGTATAGATGAGGCCGAGCGTCTCTGCGTGGCGACCGAGCCCCGCGACCTGGATATCACTCCGAAGTCGCGCCTCCATTGGTCAGGCTGCCGAACGTTTAGGCAATCGGCGGATTGGCTCGCTTTGACCGAAGGTCCCGCTACTGGGCTCAAAAACAGCCAAGGTGACGTCCGCACGGGTTCCGCGATTGACTTCCGATTCGATTGTCAGGCTGCCCCCATGTGCGGTCGCAAGTGCGCGGGTCAACGCCAACCCAATGCCGCTGCCTTTTGCACCGCGCACGCCGGATTGGCGGGCCTGGTAGAACCGTTCACCGACCCTTTTGAGGTCTGCCGGACTGATCCCGATCCCGGTGTCTTCCACGGTGATCCGCAGGGTGCCATTTTCCTTTTGCGCCCGAATGCTGATCCCCCCTTTTCCGGTGAACTTCACCGCATTGGTTAAGAGGTTCAGCACCACCTGACGCAGCACTTTGGGATCGATCCGCATAGAACCGAGATCGGCGGGCACGAGGTTTCGGATCGAGAGCCCGGCACGCTCAGCATCAAGGCGCACCATACCAACGCATGACGAGATAATGCTGCGCGGCTCAATCAGTTCAGGTTGCAGCTCAAGGCGCTCGGCCTCTGCCTTCGAAAGATCGAGAAGATCATTGACCAGCGACAGAACATGCTGACCGCTCTCCTGAATGACCCGGGCGTAGTCACGGTAGCGACGATCACCGAGCGGGCCGAAGCTTTCCTGGCGCAAGGCGTCAGCGAATCCGATCACCGCATTGAGCGGCGTGCGAAGCTCATGGCTCACATCGGCCAACTGATCGGCCGGCAAGCCAATCGGGGACGAAGGCGCAGAGGATGCGCAAGCATCCCCTACCCGGCGCTCTCGGATCGTGGTTCTGAGGGCTTCTTTGCCCCGTCGTTCGATCAACAGGTCGACCTCATCGATGAGCGCGTCGCGGCGCAGCGCGGTGGTCACCTCAGCCTGGCCATCGACCATCGCCTTGCTGAGCGCACCCAAGAGGTTTGGATGACCTTTCGAATCGATAAGCTCAGTCAATTGCAGTCCGCGTAATTGCCGTGGTGCGCGGCCTAAAAAGTCCCAGCTGGCGGCAGAACTGCTTGTGATCGCGCCAAACGCATTTTGTTCGAGAATCAGTGGGCGCACACTCTCCACCATACGGCCTTGAATTGCCTTACTTTTCGAAGAAGTAGTCGGGTTTTGTCGGAGTGTCGCAGTCATGCGTTAACTCTATGGCGGCTGACCTTAAATGTTCCTGAACAACGATGATCGATGATGGCGATCGGTGCGGGGGCTCAAAAGGGTGGGAGTCAAGCCATGCGGCATACGTCGATGGACAATTTAGGGGTTCAGAATTCTGCCTCCATCGGCAACAAGGCCGGTGGTGAGGGTTCTGCGAAACGACAGATTCGGGAGCGCATGATGGCGTTGAAGTCATTGGTCACGGGAGCCGTGGCGTTGGCGGTTGCAATTGCCGGGACGGCTGGTGCAGCACCCAAGAAAGAGCGGGCCGCCGATGTGACCGGCGCCGCGCTTATTGAACTTGCAGCAGAACCTTACATCCAATTCCGCCAGGATGTGGATGAGGTCAGCAAGCAGATGCCAAAGAACACCACGATGATGCGCGATGCGCATTACCGTCTGGCCTCGCACGACCAAATGGCCCTCGCCGGTGCATGGATTGCTTACGCAGCCATGGTGGCCGCTGACGAACCCGCTTTTGCCAATTCCGTCGCAGATCGTATCCGCCGCCGCGGCGGCGCTGATGGGTTCATCAAAGACATTCAGGAAAACCCTGGAATCGTGCGTAACCTTCCTGGTTCGCAAGACGCCGTTTCCGCCGTGCTCGCCTTTGCGGCCGGTGACGCGGCCAAAATCAAGGGCGTCGGCGACTCCTTTATCTCAGAGGCCTACGCCATGCAGAAAGCGGCTTGGGCGCGCCGTGAGCTCGCTGAGCGCGGCATGGAACGGGTTGATAATGCGCTCGCCTTTGCCGCTCGTCGCGGCTTTGACGATACCCCTGAGGTGAGAAGCAAGACCACGCGTCGCGGCGTAAAAGTTCCCAACCTCGAAGCACATGAAGATTGGTCGACCAAATGGTCGAATGACAAAGTTCAACTGTCGCAAGTGCGTGCCGGTTCGATCGTCACCAAAGCGCTTGTGCTCGGTGTGCACTACGCAATGGATGAGGCGAACACGGACGTCATGGCGACCTATGGCACCTCTGCACGTTCGCAGCGTTGCTTCTCAAACGCCAAGCTCAATCTTGATCAATGCATCGCCGCCACGCGGACGCCTTATGAAGAAGCGTTCTGTCTTGGCCAGCATGCGCTCAATGACATGTCGTCATGCGTGGGATGGCCGGCCGCCGCAGGCGCAGCGGGTTCGTAGGAAAACCCCACGTCGAAATTCGACGGGCAACCAAAAGACGTCGTGCCACCTGGTCACGGCGTCTTTGCATGTCTAGCTCCAAGGCATGACGCAAGAGATCCCGCCCTTCGACGACATCGCCGACGATTTTGCCTTCATCGACGATTGGGATGAGAAGTACCGCTACATCATCGACTTGGGTCGGCGCTTACCGGCACTGACCGACGCTGAACATCACGACGAACATAAGGTGCGCGGTTGCGCCAGCCAGGTCTGGTTGGTGTTTGACGATGAACCAGGAAAGATAGCATTCCGCGGCGACAGCGATGCAGCTATCGTCAAAGGCCTGGTGGCGCTCATGGTCAGCCTTTTCTCCGGCCAAACCAAAGCCGACGTGATGGCCATCGATGCGCAAGCCAAGCTCGCAGAAATCGACTTGCAGGAGCACATTACACCGCAGCGTTCAAACGGCGTCGCCAGCATGATCAAACGCATCAAGGCCGAAGCGTCAGCATAGGACCAATCCGATCGGCCTTGGGGCCGACGGACAAATCTTGCCCTTGAACTGCGCGCCGAACGTTCAGTTCACAGAAGCGTGGCGTTCGCTTTGTAGTCCTTCTCGCTTCTCCGCATCCGTGTTGCGGTAGAAGGTGTAGCTCAGCGTAATCTCGCGGACATCGTCGAGATTGCGCTCATCATCGAGTTCAGGGTCGATGAAATAGGTCACAGGCATCAGCATGCTTTCGCCTGGCTCCAGCCGCTGTTCGGTGAAGCAAAAACACTCTACCTTCATGAAATAAAGGCCTGCCTTGGCGGGCTGCACGTTATAGCTTGCCGTCCCAATGATCGGCTCATCGGAGATGTTGGTCGCTTCGTAATAAGCAAGGCCTGTCTCACCAATCCGGAGCTCTTGAGACACTTGAACCGGCTTGAACGCCCAGGGCAAACCTTGGGCACGGGACGCATCAAACCGTACCGTGATCTTCCGTTTGAGGACTTTATTCGACGAGCGCTCCGCCACTTGGGTCGTACCGCCCCATCCGGTGACCCGGCAAAATGTCTCATAAAGCGGCACCGCTGCGTAGGCGAGCGCCAGCATGCCAGCCACGGCGGCGGCGACACTGCCCGCCACCCTTAGATTGGGGTCGACCTTCACGATGCGCCGCCCGCCGCCTGGAGGTTCTCCATGAGGCGGAAAAAGGTTGTGAGGTAGATCAGCAAGGCAAAACCAGCAACAGCGGCAGCAATCGCGATGTTCCGTCTTCCCCGAGCCTTCACTTCCGCCGCGCTGGGGGTGTGATGCTCACCGGTGGGGACGCCCTCACGTGCCTCGGCCATTTCAGGTGCCATGGACCGAGCTTGTGGCTTTTGCTCCGGAGCCGGATTTTCATTTTGGTCAGCCATGAAGACCTCCCCAATGTTCGATCAGAAGAGCGAGAAACAGTGCGAAGAGATAAGCGATCGAAAAGCCAAAAAGCCCGCCAGCACCTTGATTGTCCGTGGAGCGATAGAGCCTATAGGCCCTTCGCAGGAATTCTGCCCCCAGAACGATCGACGTGATGAGATAGACCTGCCCTGCCATCGCGGACATCGCGATAAAGGGAGCACCGAACACCAACAGAATACTGTAAATGAGGATCTCGAGCCGGGTGTGCGGGTCGCCTTTCACGTTCGGCATCATGGGAATACCGGCCGCCTCATAGTCGTCTCGTTTGATAAGACCGAGCGCCCAGAAATGCGGCGGTGTCCAGAAAAAGATCAGAACAAAGAGAAGCCATGCCTCAAGCGGAGCCGACCCGGTCACCGCGGCGTACCCCACGACCGGGGGAAGCGCGCCTGCGGCACCGCCGATCACGATGTTCTGCGGCGTCCGTCGCTTGAGCAGCATGGAATAGACGACAACGTAGAACCCGATCGTCACCGCAAGGAGCAAAGCGGCAAGATAACCGCCGGAGAGCGCAAGCAACCAAACAGAAAGAGCGGACAGCACAATCCCAAGAGCGAACGCCTCAGCAGCGGGCACCTTCCCCGTCGGGATAGGTCGTCCAGCGGTGCGCGCCATGCGGCCGTCAATGTCGCTATCCCACCACATGTTAAGAGCAGCAGATGCCCCAGCGCCGAGGGCGATGGCGATGACCGAGAGAAGAGCAAGACCCCAATTGTTGATGGGACCAGGCGCTACGACCATGCCCACCAAGGCCGTAAAAATCGACAGGCTCATCACCCGGGGCTTGAGCAGCGCCGCATAATCCTCCGGCAAGGCGGTCAGATGAGGCGGCGTCTTGCCGAAAGAAGCTTCACGGGTGTCATTCATAACGAGCGGATCACGTCCTTTAGCGGTTCGAGCAGCACCATATCCCACAATGTCGATCGCCGCGCCCTTGGATCAAGGACGCGGCGACGCAGTGTTGAATTGGCCGCAAGGGCTATTTGATCTTGGGCAGTTCGTTGAACTGGTGGAATGGCGGTGGGCTTGGCAACGTCCACTCGAGGGTTGTGGCCCCTTCACCCCAAGGATTGGCCCGTCCCTGGCCCGACTTGCGGAAAACAAAGGCCTCCACAAGACCCGCGAGCCAGATGAACATCGCCACCAAGGTCACATAATAGCCATAGGTCGAGATCTCGTTCCAGAAGGCAAAGTCCACCGGATAGTCGATGTAGCGACGCGGCATGCCTTGAAGACCGAGGAAATGCTGCGGGAAGAAGATCAGGTTCACGCCAACAAACATCACCCAGAAATGCAGCTGACCAATGATCTCGCTATAGGCGCGGCCAAACATTTTCTCATGCCAGTAATACCAGCCCGCAAAGATCGCGAAGACAGCACCAAGGCTCAGCACGTAATGGAAGTGCGCGACCACGTAATAGGTGTCGTGGAAATAGTGGTCGATACCGGCATTGGCGAGCACGACGCCCGTCACACCGCCCACGGTGAAGAGGAAGATGAAACCGACGGCCCAGAGCATGGGAACCTTAAAGTCGATGGACCCGCCCCACATGGTGGCAATCCAAGAGAAGATCTTCACCCCGGTTGGCACGGCGATCACCATCGTCGCCGCCACGAAATAAGCCTTCATGTCCACCGACAGACCAACCGTGTACATATGGTGGGCCCAGACAATGAAACCGATAAAGCCGATCGCCACCATCGCGTAGGCCATCGCAAGATAACCAAAGACTGGCTTCCGCGAGAAGGTCGACACGATGTGGCTGATGATACCAAAAGCCGGAAGAATAAGAATGTAGACCTCAGGGTGACCGAAGAACCAGAAAAGGTGCTGGTAGAGGATCGGATCACCGCCGCGGGCTGCATCAAAGAATGCTGTATCGAACATACGGTCCGTCAGCAGCATCGTGATCGCGCCAGCAAGAACCGGAAGCGACAGCACCAGGAGGAACGCTGTCACAAGCACCGCCCACGCGAAGAGCGGCATTTTGTGCAGCGTCATACCGGGGGCCCGCATGTTGAAGATCGTGGTGATAAAGTTGATCGCACCCAAGATCGAGCTCGCGCCCGCCAAGTGGAGCGACACGATCAAGAGGTCCATGGCGGGCCCGCCTTGGGTCGAGAGCGGCGGATAGAGCACCCAGCCCCCGCCAAAGCCAATCTGTCCCGACGCGCCCGGCGCTAACATGGAGAGGAACAAGAGGGTCGCCGACGCACCATAGAGCCAAAACGAGATGTTGTTCATGCGCGGGAAAGCCATGTCGGGCGCGCCGATCATGATGGGCACGAACCAATTGCCGAAACCACCGATCAGCGCCGGCATGACCATGAAGAAAATCATGATCAAACCGTGATACGTGATCAGCACATTGTAGAAGTTCTTAGCCGCCTCAACATCACCGCCGGTGAAGGCCGTGAGCGGACCGATACCAGGTGCACCAAGCTCAACCCGCATCAGGCCGGACATAGCGCCGCCGACAACACCTGCAAGGATGGCAAAGATCAGGTAGAGAAGGCCAATGTCCTTATGGTTGGTGGAGTAGAACCAACGGACAAAAAAGCTTGGCGGCGCGCCGTGATCATGATCATCAGCGTGGGCGTCAGCGGTGTCATCGACAACGTGCGTGGTGCTCATTGGTCGTTCCTCACTTCAGTGCGGCGGTCTGGACCGCTTCAGCTTCGTCAGAAGAAGCCAGTTCTTGATCGGCAAACAGGGGCTCAAGCCCTTCAAACTCACGGCGCTCATCAACCCAAGCCTCGAACTCGTCGCGCGACACAACGCGCACCGAAATCGGCATGAAGGCATGATCCTTACCGCAAATCTCAGAGCACTGACCGTAATACGTGCTCTCTTGTTCCGTGTAGAACCATGTCTCGTTCAGACGCCCAGGCACCGCGTCAACTTTGATGCCGAAATTCGGGATGGTCCATGAATGGATGACATCGCGCGCCGTCGTGATAACGCGAACCGTCTCGCCCGCTGGCACCACGATATCGTTGGTGGTGGCCAAACGGTAAAGCTCAGGTCCAGATTGCTCCTCTGGCATTATGAGGGCGTCAAACTCAAAGTCGCCAAAGTCAGGGTAGCTATAGGCCCAGCCCCACTGATACCCGGTGGCTTTGAGCGTGATGGTCGGCGACGGCACAAGCTGGGCCTGATCGCGACCAAAGATGCCGAGCACAGGCTTTTTGCCAACGCGCGTCCGACCCGCAGCGATCTGAAGGCGCTCGCCTTGTGCCAGTGGGCTCACCAAGGTGACACGGACGACTTCTTTGCCAAGGTCCGACACGTCGTAATCATCGCCAGCGTCAAGCATCCGGCTGGATCCGTCGTTGCTAAGCGCCCGCACCTCGACATGGCGCGATTTCACCACTCGGCGCGAGGCAGGAAAGTCGTTCTCAAAGGCGTATTCTGTGACCGTGGTCGACGCTTCGTAGTTATGCGTTTGGGTGTCCGGCATCTTGTCTTCGATAAAGAGAAGGTCGAACGAAGGAACCGCAATAATCAGCAGGATGAAGACCGGCACGATGGTCCAAGCGACTTCTGCTGCTGTGTTGTGGGTAAACTTCGCAGGCTCAGGGTTGGCGCGCTTGTTGTAGCGGATCACCACCCAAGCAAGGAGACCAAGGACAAAGAAGCTGATCCCCAGCTTCATCGGCACGAGGATGTAATCGTAAAACGAATGGATCTCCTCAGCGACAGGCGTCGCGGCTGCGCGCAGACCTGTCCCTGTGGGATTAGGACGATCCACCTCACTTGCTAAAGTGCTCATGGAGTCTTGCGCAAAGCTGGGCTCAGCAACGACGACGAGGGCCGAAAGTGCCGCCAAAACGGCGATCGAGAAGAAGCGGGTCATGGGTCCTCTAATAGGGTCTGACTCTAAATTTTGTCGCCCCCTTTAGGCTGGTTTTATCGTCGCAGAACCCCCTCAACTGCGCCTTCAGGGGAGATTTTTACCGAACGCTTGCCAAGGAGGGTGAGCCATCCCCAGGTTGAAGCGTCCAAACTGCAAAAGGCCCCTCGCCCATGTCCTCGTTTTTCTTTTCTGAGACCGATCTCGATGAAGCGCGCGCCCGCGCGATATTGGAGGGGGCTCTCAGCGGCGCGGATGATGGCGAGCTGTTCCTTGAATATGCCCAGTCCGAGAGCTTTGTCTTCGACGATGGTCGTTTGAAAACAGCGTCTTACGATACGACCCAGGGTTTTGGGCTACGGTCCGTTTTAGGCGAAACGGTGGCCTTCGCGCATGCCAGCGACCTCTCTGAAGCCGCCCTCAAACGAGCCGCAGGTGCGGTGGAAGCGGTGAAGCGTGGGCATGGCGGCACCCTCGCGGCAGCCCCACCAAAAACGAATCGAAACCTTTACGTGGCCGATGATCCCCTGGCGGCCGTCCCCTTCGATGTGAAAACCAAACTCCTGCAAAACATCGACGCCTATGCCCGCGACAAAGATCCGCGGGTGAGCCAGGTTTCCGCCTCGCTGTCCGGTGAGTGGGTGCATGTTGAAATCATGCGCGCCGATGGCGCATCGGTGCGCGACATTCGTCCCTTGGTGCGCTTAAATGTGTCGGTCACCGCCCAGGACGGCGATCGTCGTGAGACTGGATCGACCGGAGCGGGTGGCCGAGAAACCTACGCTCGGCTTCTCGAACCTGACTTTTGGCAAGGCCAGGTCGACGAAGCCCTCCGTATGGCGCTCATCAATCTGCAAGCGGAAGCAGCACCCGCGGGCGAGATGGAGGTGGTGCTCGGTTCGGGCTGGACCGGCGTTTTGCTCCACGAAGCTGTCGGCCACGGCCTTGAAGGCGACTTCAACCGCAAAAAGACCTCGGCCTTTGCGGGCCTTCTCGGTGAACAAGTAGCGGCCAAGGGCGTCACCGTCGTTGATGATGGGACGATTGAGGGACGCCGCGGGTCGCTTAGCGTTGATGATGAAGGAACGCCGACCGCGCGCACCGTTCTGATCGAAGACGGGATCCTCAAAGGTTTCATGCAAGATCGCATGAACGCGCGCCTGATGGGGGTTGAAGCCACGGGCAATGGCCGCCGGGAAAGCCACAGCCATGCGCCGATGCCGCGGATGACCAACACGTTCATGCTCGGCGGTGACAAACCGCGCGAAGAGCTAATCGAAAGCGTCAAGGACGGGATTTTCGCGGTCAATTTCGCCGGCGGTCAGGTCGATATCACCTCGGGCAAATTCGTCTTTAACTGCACCGAGGCTTATCGGATCCAGGACGGGAAGCTTGGCGCACCGCTCAAGAACGTGGCGCTGATTGGCGATGGTCCATCCGTGATGCGAAAAGTGTCGATGATCGGCAATGACTTCGCCCTCGACCCTGGCATTGGTGTGTGCGGTAAGGCGGGCCAAGGCGTGCCGGTGGGCGTGGGACAGCCCAGCCTCAAGATCGATGCCCTGACGGTTGGCGGCGCCGGTTAAGCCGCGGCCGCCGCATCCTGCCGCATCGCAAGGATCGCGCGGTAAGCTGCATTGACGTTGGCTGCTTCGACTTGCGCGCGCTTGATCGCATCCGCGTTGCAGCCGCGGGCGGCCAGTGCATCAGGATGGCATTCCTTCATGCGTTGGCGCCACGCCGATTTGACCTGAGCCATGCTGGCGTTCTGCGCGACGCCAAGCACATGGCTTGGATTGGCAAGGCCCGAATTCCTCGAAGGACGCTTGGGCGGATCAAAACGCCCCTGCGGACCGCGGGCTTGGAAGGGCTGACGCTCCTCCCTTTTGCGCTTCGGCGCTTGCGGTTTTGATATTTCCTCATCGCCAAGCATCACAGCGGAAATGCTGGCGCGGTTGATCGCGATCTCGCCCGACTGGGTCTTGACCATCAAGAAGGGACTGCTTCCGACAAACAAGCTGTTGATGGTCGCCGTTTTAGGCAGACGCAACGAGCCCTTGAACGAGCGGCCATCGCAAAGTTGGATCTCGACACGGCGCGAGACCATCGATGGTTTAAGCTTAGCTGGTCCAAACATTGGCTTGGGTCCTCCTGAGGACCAAGGCTATGCAGAGCGTGTGCCGCCTCCTCTGATCACCCGTTTCGCGCCATCGCCCACGGGGCTCTTGCACCTTGGCCATGCCTACTCCGCCCTTCTCAACTTCGACCTCGCCAAAAGAGCGGGCGGCAGCTTTCGTTTGCGCATCGAGGATATCGACCAAACCCGCTGTCAGCTTGGCTTTGAGGAGGCCATTGGTAAGGATTTGTTATGGTTAGGAATTGAGCCCGATGGCGAGGTCATTCGCCAGTCTGAGCGCTTCGATCTTTACCAAAACGCTGTCATGTCGCTGGCCGATCGTGGTCTCGTTTACCGCTGTTTCAAAACGCGCGCTGAGCTCCAGGCAACGCTTTCAGCGCCCCAAAACGGCACACCGATGCGTTCTGCCATGCAAATTGCGACGGGACGGCTATCTGCAAATGAGGAAGAACATCTGATCAGCGAAGGCCGCGCGTTCGCTTGGCGTCTCGACGCGATGCAAGCCGCAGATGCGCTGCGTGGACGTCCGCTGACTTGGCACGAAGAGATCGAAGGTCAGCCCGGTCATCAGCACGCTATTGATCTGTCCTTGCTCACCGATGAGGTGATCGCACGCAAGGACGTCCCCACCAGTTATCACCTCGCCTCAGTCATTGATGACGCGGCGCAAGGGGTCACATTGGTCTGGCGGGGCGAAGACCTCAACGAGGCCATTCCTCTACACCGGGTGCTGCAAGAGCTTCTCAGTCTGCCCGCGCCTGCCTATCGGCATCACAAGCTGATCACCGATGCGGACGGTCGTCGCCTTGCCAAACGCGATAAAGCAAAGACGCTTCAGTCCCTGAAGGAAGGCGGCGCAACACCGTCAGACATTAGGCAGCAACTGGAGCTTCCGACAACGGATGAAGCGACCTGACGCGGCGCAGTCGCTCAACCGCCCAAAGCCGCTTCAAACTCTCTTCGATCGCATCAAGTTGCCGGTCAAAGGCAACGTCATCGCGCTTGTCTTCGACAAGACTGCAAGCGTAAGCAACGGTCGTCCGCTCACGCCTGAAAGCATCGCCTGTATCTCTAAAGCTCAGACCAAAGACGACATGTACAAGGTACATGGCCACCTGCCTTGCAAATGCGATGTCCGTCTGGGACCTGCTTTTTGCAAGAAGCGCTGCCCGCGATACACTGAACTTTCGACTGGTCACGTTGATGACCAAATCCGCTGCTGCGGCAAACTCGTCGGGCCCTTGCGGCAAATCCCATGCGCGCATTGCGTATCCCCTTTGAAATGATCCCGTCCTCTCGACCATAGAGTATGCAAACACTCCGAGGATAAGATTCTCAAATTGATACAGAGGAATTTTGTTGTAATTTTGATAGATCGTATAAAGAACTTGTTTAGGAACAGACGTGGCCTCTGGTTAACGCGATTGGTTTGCTTGTGGTTAGCCCCGTTAAGAATTGAGGGCTACTAGCTCCGCGATCACCGTGCCAGCAATCGTCGCTGCCGCTTCATCAGCGGGCAGACTCACCTTCTCGCCCGTGGCGCGCTGCTTCCACTCAACTTCGCCCGCAGCAAGGCCGCGGGGACCAATGGTGAGTTGATGCGGGATGCCGCAGAGGTCCATACGGGCGAACTTTTCGCCGGGTCGGTCGCCGCTATCGTCATAAAGGACATCGAGCCCTGCAGTTTCGAGTGCGAGCTCGATCGCGGCGCAGAGTTCATCACAGGCGGGATCACCGGCCTTGAGATTGATCAACGCAACATGGAACGGTGCAACGGTCACCGGCCAAATCGGGCCATTGTCGTCATGGTGCGCTTCGATCAATGCGCCGAGCAAGCGCGAAACCCCGACACCATAGGAGCCCATCTCCAGATCGACCTCTTTGCCCTCGTCGGTCTGAACGCGGGCCTTCAATGGTTCGGAATATTTTGTTCCGAAGTAGAAGATGTGCCCGACCTCAATACCGCGGAGTGCGCGGCGGTCGTCTTGCGGCACCTCGTTATAGGCCGTCTCGTCATGCATCTCATCCGTCGCCGCATAAAGACTGGTCCAAGCGTCAAAGATCGGTTCGAGATCGCTGGCGAAATCGGTGTCGGCGGGCGGAACAGCAAGTTCCGTCATGCCCTTATGGAAAAAGACATCGCTTTCGCCATTTTCGGCCAGCACGACAAACTCGTGGGTCAGATCCCCGCCAATCGGACCGGGATCAGCCTTCACGGGGATGACGCTCAAACCCATGCGGTGAAACGTTCGCAGATAGGCAACGAACATTTTGAGGTAGGAGAGCCGCGCGGCATCGGGGCTCACGTCAAAACTGTACGTGTCCTTCATCAAAAACTCCCGGCCGCGCATCACACCGAAGCGAGGACGCACCTCATCACGGAATTTCCACTGGATGTGATAGAGGAGCTTTGGCAATTGTTTGTATGATTTGATATTGGCACGGACTATTTCTGTGATCATTTCCTCATTGGTTGGGCCATAGAGCATGTCCCGATCATGCCGGTCCTTTATACGGAGCATCTCAGGGCCGTATGCGTCGTAACGGCCGCTCTCTGTCCATAGACTTGCGGGTTGGATCGTCGGCATCAAAAGCTCAATCGCGCCTGCCCTGTCTTGCTCCTCGCGCACGATCGCCTCGATTTTCCGAAGGACACGAAGACCCAGCGGCAACCAGGCATAAATTCCCGCCGCTTCTTGGCGGATCATGCCGCTGCGCAGCATCAACCGATGCGATGCGATTTGCGCTTCCCCAGGCGTTTCCTTGAGGGTCGGGAGGTAGAAATCAGAAAGGCGCATGCTGGATCCTGGAGCCGAAACGATGGGTGATCACCGCTCTGTTCCGGAAGGGATCGCTGGCGTCAACGCCTCATCGTGCGCAACGCTAGCAGGTCAGCTCTTGAAGCCGCTTGGTCGCAGCCCGCGCCAATGATCCAGTTTGCGCAAGATCGAGGGTTTGGAGAACACCCCGCTCCACCACGCGTCGACCCTCAACAAAAAGATCGCGCACGCGATGGGGGCCCGTCAAAACGAGCGCTGCCACGGGATCCCAAGCGCCAAGACCGCCCCATTCATCAAGGCTCCAGACCGCGATGTCAGCGCGTTTTCCGCTCTCGAGGATTCCGCAGTCGTCACGGCCCAAAACCTGAGCGCCGCCTCGGGTGGCAAGCTCCAGCGCGGTCCGCGGTTCCATTTCAGCGGCGCCGCCCTTCACCCTTTGCAGCATCAAGGCGTGCCGCGCCTCGGCCAAGAGATGACCCGAATCGCTCGACGCCGAGCCGTCCACGCCAAGCCCGACGCGGATCTCATGGACTCGCATCGACGCGATGGGCGCGATTCCGCTTCCCAGGCGACAATTGGAGTACGGACAATGGGCCACACCTGTCTTGGTCCGCGCAAAAAGATGGACCTCTTCGTCATCAAGCTGGACACAGTGGGCGTGCCACACATCGTCACCGACCCAGCCTAGCTCCTCCGCATACTGCCCAGGGCGGCAACCAAAATGCTCCAGCGAATAACGGACGTCTTCGTCATTTTCGGCGAGGTGGGTGTGCAGGAGAAGACCGTGCTTTCGGCCAAGCTCTGCGCTTTGAACCATAAGCTCTTTACTGACCGAAAATGGAGAACAGGGCGCGATCGCCACCTGCACCATGGCGCCGGGCTCGGGGTCATGGAACGCCGAAATCACCCGCTCGCAATCAGCCAGGATTGCGTCTTCATCCTCGACCATGCTGTCCGGCGGGAGGCCGCCTTTGCTTTCGCCTATGCTCATGCTGCCGCGGGTTGCGTGGAAGCGCATGCCGACGCTCTTCGCCGCAGCAATGGTGTCATCGAGCTTCACGCCCTCAGGATAAAAATACTGGTGATCAGACGACATGGTGCAGCCCGACAGCGCGAGCTCTGAGAGCCCCACTTGTGCGGCCAGCGCAAAGTCTTCTGGGCGGAGCTTCGGCCAGATCTGATACAGCGCCGTGAGCCAACCAAAGAGCGGTTTGCTCGCGCCCTGGGGCACCGCGCGGGTGAGCGACTGGAAAAGGTGATGATGGGTGTTCACAAGACCCGGCGTCACCACACAGCCTGAGGCGTCAACGATGCTAACATCAGGATCAACCACCGGAAGAGCATCAGCCTCACCGACCTCTGTCACCACACCATCGGTGACCAGAACATAGCCGCCCAAGATCTCGCGGCGGTCGTCGTCCATGGTAACAACGACATCGGCATCTTTGATCAGTGTGCTAGCGATGACGAGGCTCCTTCGGGATTGGGCATCAGAAGATTGAGGGTGACAGCCAGGAAAGCGGCTGGAACAACGCCGGATGTCATGAGGATCCGCGGCAGCTCTGGCAAGCCCGCCACCGCGCCGGGCTCGAGCTGAAGCCCCAGACCAACAGAGATCGCAAGCGCTGCAATCAGGAGATTGCGCTGGTTCCACGTGACCGATGACAGCATGGAGATTCCCGCCCCCGCCACCATCCCAAACATGATGATAACGCTGCCGCCTAGAACCTCGATCGGTATGGAGATAATCACGGCACCGATTTTTGGGACGATCCCGCAGACAATCAGAAAAAGAGCGCCGAGGGCCACGACATGGCGGCTCATCACACCGGTCATCGCGACGAGCCCCACGTTCTGACTGAAGGACGAATTTGGCAACGCGCCAAACGCGGCGGCCAGCGCTGTGCCGAAACCATCGGCCGCAACCGCGCCCGTGAGCTCTTTATCGGTCGCCTCCCGACCTGCCCCACTCTCGGCGATCGCGCTCACGTCACCAATGGTCTCGATACCAGAGACCAGGACCATGGCGCAGAAACCCGCCACCGCGGCAAAGGTGAATTTGAGGCCAAAGGGCATGAGTTGCGGCGTGCTGAGCCATGACGCCTCGCCCACCGCGCCAAAATCCACCCGGCCAAGGGCCAGCGCCACAAGGTAGCCCGCGATCAATCCCAAGAGGACCGATGCTGTGCCCAAAAGACCCTTCGAAAAAATCCGTAAGCCGAGGGTCACAACAATCGTGACGATCGCCAAGGACCAGGAGAGCGGCGCGCCATAGGCCGGCGTACCAATCGCAGGAACACCGCCCGCCGCATACTGAATACCCACCCGAACCAACGACAAGCCGATCAACAGGACAACAATGCCGGTCACAAGAGGCGGCAGCGCGAACCGCAACCGCTTCACAAAAGGTGCGAGGGACAAATGAAACAAGCCGCCCACCAACGCCCCGGCAAAGAGGATGGAGAGCCCCTCCGTTCCTCTCCCGGCAACAAGGGGCAGCATCATCGGCAAAAACGCAAAGCTGGTGCCTTGCACAATCGGTAGCCGCGCGCCCACTGGACCGAATCCGTGGGTTTGGCCGAGAGTCGCAAGTCCAGCGAACAGCATGCTGGCCTGAACGAGGGTGACAACGACGCCCTCATCGCCTGTCCCGAGGCCCGCAGCGCCAGCAACAAGAAGCGCCGGGGTCACGTTGCTCACAAACATCGCAAGGATGTGCTGGATCCCTAAGGGGACCGCCTGTGAAAGGGGCGGGAAATGATTGGGATCCCGGCTTGGGTCCACGGTCTCATTGGCCGCCGTCATGCCGCGTCGATGAAAATAAACTTCGCCAAGAACACGGCGGCCAAGACCATCACACCGCCGGACAATTCTTTCACGCGCCCGGAGCCGATTTTGAGAACCGCGAACGTCACAAAACCAAAGCCAAGACCCGTCGCGATCGAATAGGTAAGCGGCATACTGATCGCTGTAACCACCACAGGCACAAAGCTCGTCACGTCGTCCCAGTCAGTCGCCGCAAGACCGCTTGCCATGACGCAGCCGACAAAAACGAGCGCCGCACCCGTTGCATAGGGCCCCACCGATTGGGCGAGTGGCGCAAAAAAGAGCGACAAGAGAAAAAGACACGCCACAACGACGGCGGTCAAACCTGTTCGGCCGCCAGCGCGCACACCGGCTGCGCTCTCCACATAGCTGGTCACGGATGAGGTTCCGATCAGTGAACCGATGAGCGTCGCTGAGCTGTCCGCAATCAGTGCACGGTTAAGGCGTGGCAGCTTACCGTCCTCATCGAGAAGGTTGGCCTTGCTCGCCACACCGACAAGTGTGCCCGCGGTATCGAACATATCGACGAACAAGAACGAGATGATCACCGTGGCGAGCGCAAGCTCTGCCGCCGAAGCGATGTCTAATGCCAAGAAAGTGGGCGCCAAACTGGGCGGCGGCGACCCCACCCAGTTAAGGTCGGTCAGCCCGAACAGTGCAGCAACAATGGTCGCGCCGATCATGCCGATCAAAATGCCGCCCGGAACCTTGAGGGTCTCCAAAATACCGATCGCTAAAAAGCAAACCACCCCGAGGACGAGCACCGGGGAGCTCAAATCCCCTAAGCCCACAAGCGTGGCAGGGTTATCGGCGACGACGCCCATGCTGCTCAGGCCAATGATGATCAAAAATAGCCCGATCCCGGCGGAGATTGCCATTTTAAGCTCGCGCGGGATGGCATTGATCACCCATTCGCGAACCGGCAGGACACTCAGCACAATGAAGATAATCCCTGAGACAAAGACAGCGCCAAGCGCGGTCTCCCAAGGCAATCCCATGCCGATCACCACGCCATACGTAAAAAAGGCATTGAGCCCCATCCCCGGCGCCACGGCGATTGGATAGTTCGCGTAAAGCCCCATAATGAGGCTGCCGACCGCGGCGGCAACACAGGTCGCAGCGAACACCGCGCCCTCGTCGAGACCGGCCTGGGCCAAAATCTGTGGGTTGATGAAGATGATGTAGGCCATCGCGACAAAGGTCGTGCAGCCCGCCATGATCTCGCGGGGAATAGTTGTCCCCTGCGCTGAAAGACCGAAAAAGCGATCCAACACCCCGCTACCGCCCACGCTTTGCACCTCTTATCGACCCTGCTGAACGCGCAAGGCGCCTTTTTTCGCCAAAACGCAGCGCAAAGCCGCGACATCATGTCTGAACGGTTGACGTTTTTGCACGATCGCGCAACCCCTAAAAGCAAGTGCAGCATCGGCAAAAGCGCCCATGCGGTTGACGAGGGTTCTGGTTCCAGCCTTTGGGCGAAACCGCGACTTGCTCTACCACATTGGGGCACGGCGGACAGGGCTATGATCAAATTTGGACTGAATGGCGAAGTCAAAGAGGTGGAAGGCGTAGACCCGACCCTGAACCTGCTTGATTGGCTCCGTTATGACGCCCGCTTGACCGGGACCAAGGAAGGCTGCGCCGAAGGCGACTGCGGCGCCTGTACGGTTGTCGTTGGCGAGCTGCGCAACGGCCAACCTGCCTATCGGGCAATCAATGCGTGCACGCTCTTCATGCCCATGGTGGACGGACGGGATGTCATCACCGTGGAGCACCTATCCGCCAGCGGCACCATGCATCCGGTGCAACAAGCGATGGTGAGCAGCCATGCCACACAATGCGGGTTTTGCACGCCCGGCATCGTCATGACCTTGTTTGCCGACTACGAGGATGTTGATCCGGGCCCAAAGCTTCCAACGGAAGACCTGCTCGCGGGCAATCTCTGCCGCTGCACAGGCTATGGGCCGATTTTGCAGGCGGCAGAAGACGCCAAGACCGCTGCACCTTTGAGACTTCTGAACCAAGACGACAGCATGGCGCGACTGAACGAGATCAAGCGGGACACGATGCTGTCCTATCAATTTAAAGATCCTCTGCTGGGGGATGAGAAAGCGTTTTTCGCGCCGAAAAGCCTCGCCGAACTTGATCGGGTGTTGGCAAATCATCCGGACGCGACCCTCGTTGCCGGGGCCACCGACGTTGCGCTTTGGGTGAATAAGGATCATCGAACCCTCGCCATCACGGTTTCGCTCAACGATATCGCCGAGCTGCGCGATATGGACGATCAAGATGGCGCACTGACCATCGGTGCAGGTGTGCGCTACAGCGATGCTTGGGAACAGATTTCCGCACTCTACCCTAGCTTTGGCGCGATGATCCGGCGCCTCGGTGCCGTGCAGGTTCGAAACGCGGGCACGATCGGCGGCAATGTCGCCAATGGCTCACCGATTGGCGATACGATGCCAGCGCTTATTGCTCTGGGTGCACAAGTCCGCCTCCGGAAAAATGGTCGAACGCGGCAGATCCCGCTCGAAGAGCTCTATCTCGATTATCAAAAACAGTCCCGCGAACCTGACGAAATGGTCGAGGCCATCGTTCTGCCCAGGCCGGAGCCTGAGCAGCATCACGCTGTCTATAAGATCTCAAAGCGGTTCGATCAGGATATCTCCGCCGTCTGCGGAGCGTTTTGCGTGACGGTTGAGAACGACGTGGTTAAAAAAGCGCGGGTCGCGTTTGGCGGCATGGCCGCCACCCCTAAACGGGCGCTCGCGTGCGAGCAGGCGCTGATCGGTTCTCCGTGGCATGAAGATACCGTCGCACAGGCAGCTGCTGCGATGTCCGCTGATTATACGCCGCTGTCTGACATGCGCGCGAGCGCGACCTACCGAATGCTTGTCGCGCAAAACCTCCTGACACGCTTCTTTTTGGAAACGAAGGGCCAGGCCGCGCAGAACCTCGACCATGCAGGGATGATCCATGCCTGACTCCGGTACCCCGCCGACTCCTGCCCCCGCCATCAAAGGCGATGTTCGCGAAGCCCGAGCGCATGACAGCGCTGTTCAGCAGGTTACCGGCAAAGCGCGCTATATTGATGACCTACCGAAACCGCCGGGCCTTTTGTCTCTCCATATCGCGATGTCAGACCGCGCCCATGCACGAATTGTCTCGATGGATCTCGAGGCAGTGAAGCGTGCCCCAGGCGTGGCGTTGGTGCTCTCCTCGCGCTCAGTTCCTGGAACCAATGACATCGGCGCCGTGGTGGCAGATGAGCCGCTCTTTGCGGAGAACGAAGTTCTCTATCATGGCCAGCCGCTCTTCGCGGTGGCGGCGGAAACAAACGAAGCTGCACGCCGCGCTGCGGCGCTGGCCTCCATTCAGTATGAGGACCTCCCCGCCGCGCTTACCGCCAAAGACGCGATGGCCGCCGGGATGGATCTAGAGCCCGAGCAAGTCATGGCCCGAGGCGATGCGGCAACGGCCCTACGTGGCGCGGCGCATCAATTATCCGGTGAACTGACCATCGGTGGCCAGGACCATCTCTATCTTGAAGGCCAAGTTGCGCTGGCTCTCCCCGGTGAAGACGACGACGTGCACGTCTTTTCATCGACGCAAAACCCCACCGAGGTGCAACATCTCACTGCTCGCCTCCTCGGTGTACCGGACGCGGCGGTCACGGTCGAGGTGCGGCGCATGGGCGGCGCTTTTGGTGGCAAGGAAACGCAATCGACCATCATGGCCGCCGCCTCGGCCCTCGCCGCGACGCGCACCAATCGTCCAGTGGAATGCAGGCTCGACCGTGATGACGACATGCGGATGACGGGCAAAAGACACGATTTTGTCGCGGGTTACACGGTGGGGTTTACTGACGATGGGATGTTGCAGGCAGCGGATATCGCGCTCGCCTCGCGCTGTGGTCATGCCACGGATCTTTCGTTTGCGATCAACGACCGCGCCATGTTTCATGCGGATAACTGCTATTTCTATCCTGATGTTCGGATCGCTTCGCGGCGCCTCCGAACACATACTGTGTCGAACACCGCGTTTCGCGGGTTTGGCGGTCCGCAAGGGATGAT
>JBCBUC010000011.1:0-103026 GCA_039818345.1 Pseudomonadota bacterium
GCCATCGTTTACGTTTTTTCAAAGATATCCCACAAACTGTTAATAATAAATCTTGAACAGCTTGAGATCTTTGACTTGTAAGACCGACAACTCTTTAGGCAATAACACCCTCGACTCTACGTAAAACAAAGCTGCTTCACCCAATGATCTGCCAACGCTTCCGCGACAATGTCCTTTAGCATGCCTTGACGCCTTTGGTAGGCGGCGAAGTTGCGGGATGCGCGGTTAAGCTAGGCAACGCGCTGATCGGATAGGGCATTGGTGTCCGTCGCAGCAAAAGACTCAATTGTCGGTTAGCGCTCTCATTCGGGTCTCTTTTTCTGGCACGATGGAGTCGCGCCAAAAACATTGGGCTCCTGTTCGTGGTGCAGTCGCTGACGGTGCTCAGTTCTGTGCCTCCAGGCATGGAAAGTTGACCTCTTTGGCTCTCCAAGCTGACTTGGCTCAGGAGATTTTCTCATGCGCGCTCTAGACCTGTTGAACCTTGCGTCTTGATTCACCAAATGCGCCTCAGACGCGGGGGGTTTTCCCACGCGAGCCCCTCAGGAACCTGGAAAACATAGGGGCTGCACCCATCGGGGGCCTAGGCCTAGGACCCGGCGATCGCAGTCCGCTCAAAGGAGAATAAAGACTATGGCGAAAGTCATTGGCATCGACCTTGGTACCACCAACTCATGCGTTGCCGTTATGGAAGGCGCAGAAAGCAAGGTCATTGAGAACGCTGAAGGCCTCCGCACGACCCCATCGGTCGTGGCGTTCAACGACGAAGGCGAGCGTCTGATTGGCCAACCGGCTGTCCGCCAGGCCGTCACCAACCCAGAAAACACCTTCTTTGCGATCAAGCGCCTGATCGGCCGCAATTTCGAAGACCCCACCGTCAAAAAAGACCAAGGCATGGTGCCCTACGCCATCGTTAAAGGCGACAATGGCGATGCCTGGGTGGAAGCGAAGGGCGAAACCTACGCGCCATCGCAAATATCGGCTTTTGTCCTACAGAAAATGAAAGAGACCGCTGAGCGCTACTTGGGCGAAGAAGTCACCCAAGCGGTGATCACAGTCCCCGCCTACTTTAACGACGCCCAGCGCCAGGCCACCAAAGACGCCGGCAAAATCGCAGGCCTCGAAGTCCTCCGCATCATCAACGAGCCAACGGCTGCTGCCCTGGCCTACGGCCTCGATAAAAACGAAGGCAAGACGATCGCGGTCTATGACCTCGGCGGCGGTACTTTCGACGTCTCAATCCTCGAGATCGGCGACGGTGTCTTTGAGGTGAAGTCGACCAATGGTGACACGTTCCTCGGCGGTGAAGACTTTGACCTTCGCATCGTTGATTACCTTGCGGATGAGTTCAAAAAGGACAATGGTATTGATCTGCGTCAGGACAAACTGGCCCTCCAGCGCCTGAAAGAAGAAGCAGAGAAAGCCAAGAAAGAGCTTTCCTCCGCGGCGCAATACGAGGTGAACCTGCCCTACATCACCGCCGATGCAACGGGTCCGAAGCACCTCAACGTCAAGCTGAGCCGTGCGAAATTTGAAAGCCTTGTTGAAGATCTGGTCAAACGGACGATCGAGCCGATGAAAGCGGCGATCAAAGATGCAGGGCTCGCGGCAAGCGATATCGCAGAAGTCGTTCTCGTCGGCGGCATGACCCGTATGCCGAAGATCCAAGAGACGGTGAAAAACTTCTTCGGCAAGGAGCCGCACCAAGGGGTGAACCCGGACGAAGTCGTCGCCCGCGGCGCGGCTATCCAGGCCGGTGTTCTTCAGGGTGACGTCAAAGACGTCCTCCTCCTCGACGTGACGCCGCTGTCGCTTGGTATCGAAACCCTCGGCGGTGTCTTCACCCGCCTGATCGATCGCAACACGACGATCCCGACGAAGAAATCTCAGGTCTTCTCGACCGCAGAAGACAACCAGTCAGCTGTGACGATCCGTGTGGCGCAAGGCGAGCGCGAGATGGCGGCGGACAACAAAAACCTCGGCCAGTTCGACCTCGTCGGCATCCCGCCGGCCCCTCGCGGTGTCCCGCAGATCGAGGTGACCTTCGACATTGACGCCAATGGCATCGTCAATGTCTCGGCCAAGGACAAAGCAACGGGCAAAGAGCAATCGATCCGGATCCAAGCCTCGGGCGGCCTCTCCGATGCTGACATCGAGCAAATGGTGAAGGACGCCGAAGCCAACGCTGAAGCTGACAAAGAGCGCCGCGAAACCGTTGAAGCCCGCAACCAGGCTGAAAGCCTCGCCCACTCGACTGAAAGTTCGCTCAAAGAGCATGGCGACAAAATCGGCGATGCTGACAAGAAAGCGATCGAAGATGCCATCGCCGATGTCCGGACGCTGCTGGACGACCAAGACGCAGGCTCCGAAGCGATCAATGAGAAGGTCCAGGCACTCGCCACCGCTTCGATGAAGCTCGGCGAAGCGATCTATGGTCAGGGCAATGACGATGCGGAAGCCGCAGCTGCTGCCGCAGATGCCGCTGCCGACGCTGCGCAGGACGCAGAAATCGTCGACGCCGACTACGAAGAAGTCGACGACAAGAAGTAAGCTGACGATAGGCCGCTCTTTTGATCACAAAGGGCGGCCTCGTTGTAGGTGTACCGATTTACGAGGCTCTCTATGACCGCGACACGCTCTCTTGTTGAAGTGGCCCAGGCCTATGTGAGCTTCATCCGGAACGATGACAAGGAAGACTGCCGCGCCGCGCTTTATGCGGATGATGCGGTGTCAGAAGAACCCTCAGTCCTTGATGGGGTCTGCGACGAGCTGGTCACAAGAGGAATCGATGCCATCAAGGAGAAGAGTAAACGCTTTTTCTCCTACTTCGATATCGAGGAGGTCACGATCAGCGACGCTTTCTTGCACGGCGATGAGGCCTTTGCGGTGACCTTCACCTATAAGGTGCGGCACCGCGAATCCGGTGAGCATTTCGACTCCCATGAGATCGCGGTCTTGACCGTGGAGGCCGGCAGGATCACACGTGAAGTTTTTTATCAACAGCCCTAAGGGCTAACCGCTGCGCCGTGCTTTCGCGGCCGCGATGACAGGCAACAAGGGCCATTTGATGGCACAAGACTATTACGATCTTCTCGGCGTGGAAAAGAGCGCAGACGCAGCGGCCATCAAGTCGGCGTTTCGTAAGCTCGCCATGAAGTACCACCCCGACCGAAACCCGGGGGACGAGGAAGCCGAGAAAAAGTTCAAGGAAATCGGCGAGGCCTATGAGGTCCTCTCGGATGAACAGAAAAAAGCGGCCTATGACCGCTTTGGCCATGCTGCCTTCCAAAATGGCGGCATGGGCAATGGCGCAGGCGGCATGGGCGGCGGCTTTAGTTCGGGCGCTTTCTCAGACATCTTCGAGGATATCTTTGGCGACTTCATGGGTGGCGGCCAGGCCCGCGGGCGGGGTCGTGGCTCATCGCAACGCGGCTCGGACCTCAAATACGACCTCGACATCTCACTGCGCGATGCCTTTGAAGGAGCGCAGAAAGAAATCACAATTCCCTCTTCGGAGGCCTGCACGGTCTGCGAAGGCTCGGGCGCGAAACCAGGAACCCAACCCACGACCTGCACCACCTGCGGCGGCATTGGCCGGGTCCGGGCGCAACAGGGCTTTTTCACCGTCGAGCGCACCTGCCCGACCTGCCATGGCCAAGGCCAAATCATCGCAGAGCCATGCGAGAATTGTGGCGGCCAAGGACGCGTTCAAAAAAACCGGACCCTGCAAGTCGATATCCCGCAAGGGGTCGAAGATGGCACCCGCATCCGCCTGACCGGTGAGGGCGAAGCAGGCCTTCGCGGCGGGCCTTTTGGTGACCTCTATCTCTTTGTCAGTGTTTCCGACCACGAACTGTTCGAACGCGACGGACCGGACCTCTATTGTGATGCACACGTCCCGATGGTGACAGCCGCGCTTGGCGGTGAGGTCGAAATTCCCACCATTGAAGGCGGCCGCGTCAAAGTGAAAGTTCCCGAAGGAAGCCAAAGCGGAACAAAGTTCCGTCTTCGTGGCTCAGGCATGACCCAGCTGCGGCGCAAAACCCGCGGTGATATGTTTGTCGATCTCAAGGTTGAAACCCCCACCAATCTTTCCGCTCGTCAGCGCGAGCTGTTGCGAGAGTTCTGCGCTGAAGGCGGCGGTGAAGACTGTCCGAAGTCAAATGATTTCCTCGGGAAGGCGAAGGTCTTCTGGGATCGCGTGAAAAATGCCGGGACCGCGTCGTGAAGATCGGCCTGTTGGGCGCCGCTGGCCGCATGGGGGTGGCGATCAAGGCGCTGACGGACACCATGGATCTCGAACGCATCGACGATGCTCCCGATGACTTAGACGTGGTGATCGATTTCTCCTCACCCGACGGCACAAAAGCAGCAGCACTGTGGTGCGCGGCGCACCAGGTGCCGCTGGTCACTGGAACCACGGGCCTCGACGGCGATGAGTTGGCAGCTGTTCGGGAGGCATCGACGAAAGTCGCGATTGTTCAGTCTGGAAACATGTCGCTCGGCATCACCCTCCTTAAACGGCTGGTGCAGGATGCGGCGGCGGCGCTCCGAGGATTTGATATCGAGATCCTCGAGACCCACCATAAGCACAAAAAAGACAGCCCCTCGGGCACAGCTCTCCTCCTTGGCGAAGTTGCCGCCCGAGCGCGGGGCACTGCCCTCTCCGAAGCGGCGCGCTTCGCCCGTCATGGCCGAGAGGAGACCAGGAAAGCCGATGAGATCGGGTTCGCCGTGAGGCGCGGCGGCGGTATTTTCGGCGAGCACGACGTCTCCTTCATGAGCGAAGGCGAAACCATCAGCCTTAGCCACCAAGCCCTGAGCCGCGAGGCCTTTGCCCGCGGTGCGGTGACGGCAGCCCATTGGGTCGCTGGAAAGCCCGCCGGGCTCTACGGCATGGACGACGTCCTCGACCTACCTGCGGCGTAGCCCTGAGACGATCACATCGATCCAGCCGACAATCATCAAGATGCCGCCGATCGGCGTCACCGCGCCTAAGACTGTCGGTGCGCCGAGCGCCATGGCATAGAGCGTTCCCGCAAAGATCCCGGCGCCAAACACCATAAACCAGCCCGGCCTCGCTGAGATCGCCTGTTGGAGACCCATCGCAAGGCCGGCGGCGGCGTGAACGAGGAGGTAGAGCGTTCCCGTCTCCCACCAGCCGAGCGCCTCCGGTGTCAGCCTCTCATCGAGGCCATGCGCGCCGAACGCCCCAAAAGCGACTGCGAGTGCACCCGCCATTCCCGCCACAGCCAAAAGTCTCATCGCTTCCTCCCCCGTGACGTTGGCGCCCAACGTCCCTACTTAGGCAAGGAATCAGTAGAGCCTGGAGACAGAGGTGGGCAACAACAGCGGTTTTTTGGCGGTGGGAACACTCGCCATTGTGCTCATCTTCTTTGGGCTTCGAAGTTTTGACTCCGATGGCCGTTTCAATCCGTTGCGTGAGCCCGCACGCCCGCGCCTTGAGGTCAATGCTTCTGGCACCGGCGACCGCATTGTTGTCAGCGCGAGGAACGATGGCCACTTCCTCCTCGACACCCGGATCGGCGGACGACGCACGCCAATGCTCGTCGACACAGGCGCCAGCGTCGTCACTTTACGCGAAAGCGATGCCCGTAAGGCTGGCATTCGTCCGGGGGGCGATGATTACAGGATCCCCTTCTCCACCGCGAATGGACAGGTCCTAGGCGCAGCGGCCGTCCTTCCTGAACTAGTGGTGTCCGGTGTAACCTTGCCCGAGCTGCGGGTCGTGATCCTGCCCGACGACAAGCTTGATATGAGCCTTTTCGGCGTCAACGGTCTCAACCGCTTTGCGCGCCGCGAAACCAATCGCGATGAGCTCATTCTTTATACAGAATAGTGGAGTCGACAGCCGCAACGCTCCATCAAATCGGCGCCCGAAACTATCGAAACATCCGTGTGACAATTTCTGCTGTGTAATCGACCAGCGGGATCACACGGCCATAATTGAGCCGCGTTGGCCCGACGACGCCTAAGACGCCAACGATATTATGGTCTTGATCACGATAGGGCGCAGCAACAACGGAGCTTCCGGATAAAGAGAAGAGCCTGTTCTCTGCACCGATGAAAATACGCACGCCCTCGCCTTCGCGGGCGGCTTCAAGAAGGTCGATAAGCCCCTCTTTTCGTTCAAGTTCATCAAAGAGTTGCTGCACCCGCTCGAGGTCATCCTGCGCGCCCGCCAGAAGATTAGACTGTCCACGGACGATCAATTGCTTGCCGGCTGGGCTAGCAGAAAGCTCAGCGATGCCGCGACGTGCGAGCTCCGCCGTCAGATCATCCAATTGGGTACGCCGCGCTTCGATCTCCTCCAAGACAATGCGCTTTGCATCCTGCAAAGTCCGGCCCGCCAGCTGCGCGTTGAGATAGTTGGACGCTTCGATAAGGGCGGTCGCGGGCAGCCCCTTTGGTAAGGCAATGACGCGGTTTTCGACATCCCCGCCCTCGTCAACGATCACAGCCAAGGCCGTTGCGTCGTCCAAACGGACAAATTCAAGGTGCTTGAGCGGTCGGTCCGTTTTCGACGCCACGACCAAACTGGCCATCTGCGTGAGGCCCGACAGCATCCCCGCCGCATGGTCGAGCATGCCTTGCATGTCGCCTGCATCCGCCTTGTTCTCGATCGCTGCACGTTCTTCAGCGGTCGGCTCACCGACCTCCAACATGCCATCGACAAACAGCCTGAGACCCCGCTCCGTCGGCAAACGGCCCGCTGAACTATGCGGCGCGCCAAGAAGCCCCAGCTCCGTAAGGTCGGCCATCACATTGCGGATGGTCGCAGGAGACACACCCAAATCGCTCCGCCGCGACAAGGTACGGCTGCCGACCGGCTCGCCGTTCTCAAGATAAGCCTCGACCAACTCTTTGAAGATGGTGCGCGACCGCGCGTCGATGTCTTGGATTGTGCTCACGCCTTGATATGTAGCGGCGCTCGGCTCACCCCAAAAGAGCCCTTGCGCCTCTCCGGTCGGTAATCACACTGATCCTCGACGCGGGGAGCAGGCGGGGTTATGGCCGTCGCCTCGATAGGAAAGCTCAAGCTCATGCGCCCCTCCGGCCGGACATTTAACGAAATTCGCCCCGTCTCGATCGAAACGGGGGTTTCCCGCCATGCCGAGGGCTCTTGCCTTATTAAGTGCGGCCACACCCATGTCCTGTGCACAGCGAGTTGGGAAGAGAACGTGCCGCCGTGGATGCGCGGCAATGGATCAGGCTGGGTGACGGCGGAATACTCGATGCTGCCGCGCGCGACCCATACGCGCAGTCGGCGTGACACGAAAAACGGCCCATCGGGTCGTACGCAAGAGATTCAGCGCCTGATCGGCCGTTCCTTGAGGGCCGTGGTGGACTTTAAAACCTTGGGCGAGCGCCAAATTACCATCGATTGCGATGTGATCCAGGCCGATGGCGGCACCCGCTGTGCGTCGATCACAGGCGGGTTCATAGCTTTGCGTGAAGCCATTCGGTGGGCGCTTGAGGACGGTGTGATCACCGCTGATCCGCTGAAAGGGTCGGTGGCGGCCATTTCCTGCGGCCTTTTCGGCGGCGGGCCTGTCCTCGACCTTGATTACGATGAGGATTCCAACGCGCAAGCTGATGCCAATTTCGTCATCACCGGCGATGGCGGCGTTGTCGAGGTGCAAGCCACCGCAGAAGGTGACCCATTTTCGGACGAACAATTTCAGGCTCTCTTCACCCTCGCTAAGCAAGGCTGTGCCGAGCTGACTGCGAAACAAAACGAGGTCTGATGTGGCCGACGGAAACATCACACTGACAACGCCCATGCTGGGCCCCGATGCCAAACCGCTCCACCCAGAAACGAGCGATGCAGACGCGCGGATTCTCGAATGGCAGACGACGAGCCCCTATTATGTGCCGCCCGCCGATGCCGATAAGCACAAGCATATCGTCGATATCCTGATCCGCGAGCGCGCGACCAATCTTTCGCAGTCTAAACTGTGGCCACTTTACCGGGCAACGCTCAATGAGCTTCTCGACTACCGCCGCGCGGTGAGAATGGTGAACACAGCGGGCCGGATGAATGCCGCTGAAGCGTTCGCCTATGCCTCTGACATGCTGAAGATGAAGCTTCAGGTCGAAGGCCTTGAACACATCCCTAAAGAGGGGCCGTTCATCATTGCCCTGAACCACCCAACCGGTATCGCCGACGGTTTGGCCGTGCACGACGCATTAGCAGGCCTTCGAGACGACGTCATCGTGTTCGTCAATGCCGACGCTATTCGGCTTAACCCTCTCATTACGGACAAACTCATTCCCGTCGAATGGCGTGATGATAAAAAATCCCGCGCCAAAAGCCGCGAGACGTTGAAGGCGACGAACAAGGCGTTTGCGGAAGAACGCGCCATTGTTCTCTTCCCCTCGGGGCGGCTTGCTTACATCAATCCTGAAAAACAAATGATCGAGCGGCCATGGATGTCGACGGTGGCGAGCCTGCCGAAGCGCTATAAGTGTCCAATTATTCCAGCGAACCTTATTTCGCGGAACTCATGGCTTTATTATTGGTTCAACAATGTCAATGAAGAGCTCCGGGACATGACCTTGTTCCACGAGCTTCTGAACAAGAAGAACCAAGTGTTCGATATCAAAATCGAACGTCCGATCACGCATGATCAGCTGCTTGAGGACAATGACGAGGCTGCCGAAGAGCTCCGCCTCTATGTCACCCAAGGCATCCGCGAGGGGTACAGCTTGGAGGAATGGCGCGCCGCTCGAGGCTAAGGGCCCGCTGACACCCAAACCTCCTTTGTGATTGATAACGTCCTAGCGTTCGCCGGTCAGGGGGAGGCCAATGACCCGGCTCATCACTTTGTGGGTCGAACAAACCAGCGTGCCGCGTTAGTCGGGCAGCCCATCCCAAGCCTCAAGAACCGCCTTGGCAACCATCGGTCCCAGCTGCTGGCCCATATCGGTCGAGTAACGGAAATGCGCGCCGTTATGGATCCGCGATTCTGACCCTTGGACCGCATAGTCCGCATAGCTATCAAGCTCGATACGGAAGCCTTCGATGGTCGCCAGAAGATCACCGTCAAACCCGCGATTGTTGTCGGTGGCCACAAGGTCTGTGGAGAGGATCACCACATTCTCCCCCTCTTCAAGCGGCAGAAGAACCTCGAGCATCGCCGCTGTGGCAGAGACAAAGGTGCAATGCCCACAAGGGTACTCGGACGTGTTCGGTGTCCCGAGAAGCGGCGTCCACTCTGGATCGATCTCTGTATCATCACGCCCATCGATGTCACCGTTTCGGATGGCGGTGATGGGGCGCCAGGACTGGAAGTGGGTCTTCCCGGCAAACTGGGCGGCAGTCATATCTTCAAAGCCCATATCCATGATCGCCATGATCCGCGCCTGTTCAAACAGCGAAAGATCGCGCCGGGCCAAAAGTCGGAAGATCATCGGGTGCGGATCTTGGAGGTCGTAGATCATCGTCGCTTTGGTTTGATCGTCCGTCCTGATCTCACTTTTTGCGCCGCCAATCGCTTTGGTTTCCTTATAGCTCTCCGCATAGCGATCACTGTCTGGCCCTGGCGGCGGTGCGATCTCTGTCGCGCGCGCAGGATCAAAGGCAAAGTGCTGCAGGTGCAACATCTCCACGTCCCGCGGAATCAGCGTTGGGACATAAACGCCTGGCACGACAAAAGGCCGGTAAGGGACAGGATCGCTCTTGGTGGCAGTGACCGTCGCGAAGGCCTTGGCGGCCGCTGCATCAGCAAGCGCCTGGAGATCCTCGCGGGCGTCCAACCGGCGAACCCGGCCGAGCCCTCGAGACGAGGTCTGGAAATAGTCTTGCAGATATCTTTGCCCCGCAGCCATCGCCGCCTCATCAGGGGTCGCCTCAGCAGAAGGAAGATCAGCATTAAGATCATAGCGATCGTCAACTTCGGCGCCCGCGAGGTACATCGAAAGATAAAGACCAGTCAGCAACCGGTAGGCCGAGACGTCAGCCTCGACAGGGTCCTCGGCCCCATAGGCCCGCTCTTCCCAAGCTTGAATCGCTGGCTCTTTGGCGGACGCGGCTGTGACCAAACCTGCGGCCACCACAACACTTAGAAGACTGCACAACAATGTTTTCATCTGGCGGAACCCCTTTTGTCCGTCTCACGATAAAGCTGAAATCAGCGCTGAGCCACTTGGTTTTGCAGCTCTACGCTGCGATCTCTGCCTGCAATGTGTGAAGCGCCGCGACGGGATCAGCCGCTCCGGTGATGGGTCGGCCAATGACCAGATGGTCCGCACCCGCCTCGAGCGCCATGTGCGGGGTGGCCGCACGCTTCTGGTCTTCCTTGGCTGAACCGGCCGGCCTGATACCGGGGGTCACGATCAGGAAGTCACGGCCGAAGGCAGCGCGGATGGCTTTGGCTTCATGAGGGCTCGCGATCACGCCGTCGGCACCCGCCTTTTTCGCGATCTCCGCCCGGCGAAGAACAAGTTCCTCAGCTGGCCCCGGAAGTCCATGCTCCCTAATCACCGATTCATCCCAACTGGTTAGCACGGTGACCGCTAGAATTTTCAGGCGCTCGTCGCCGCCCCGTCCTTGAACCGCCCCACTGATGGCATCGGTATCCGCATGGACCGTCAGAAAATCCGCGCCCACGCTGATCAAACTCCGCACGCCCTTCTCCACCGTCACGCCGATATCGAGAAGCTTAGCATCGATAAAGACTTTCTTTCCTTGCTCGGACAATCGTTGAGCAAGAGCGTAACCACCGATCGGAAAAAGCTGGTACCCGATCTTATAGAACGAACCCGCTGGGCCGATCTTCTGCGTCAGGGTCTCGGCGTCGGCAACGCTGGGGAGGTCGAGGGCGGTGATGATGGTGTCGTGCGTCATGCCTTGGCTTTGCGTTTGGATATTGTTTTTGTCACCGGCTTTTGTGCGCGCTCGGCAACAGAACGTTCCTCAGGGGACGGCGTTTTCGGTTTAAAGCCGCAAAGATCTTCAAGGTCGCAATGCCAACACTCGGGAGTACGTGCCTTACAAATATAGCGGCCGTGCAGAATGAGCCAATGATGTGCATGCTGAAGGTAGGGCTTCGGTATGCGCTTAGGCAGCTTATCCGCCACAAGATCCGCGGTTTTACCAGAAGCCAGCCCGGTGCGGTTGGAGACACGAAAGATATGCGTGTCGACGGCGATCGTGGGCTGGCCAAAGGCAACGTTGAGGACAACATCGGCGGTCTTTCGCCCAACGCCCGGCAACGCCTGTAAGGCCTCGCGTGTCTGGGGTACGTCGCCGCCATGCTCGTCCAACAGCTTTTGGCTGAGGGCCACGACATTTTTGGCTTTGTTCCGCCAAAGGCCAATGGTTTTGATATGGTCAGCAAGGTCTTCAACGCCCAAGGCGACCATCGCGTCGGGCGTGTTGGCCACGGGAAAGAGTTTCCGGGTTGCAGCATTAACGGAAACGTCCGTTGCTTGGGCCGAGAGGGTGACCGCCACCAAAAGCTCATAGGGCGAGGCGTAGATCAGCTCCGTCTCCGGCTCAGGTGTTTTCTCTTCGAGCCGGCGGAAAAACTCCTCAATGCTCGCTTTACTCATCGGCCTTGGCATAGCGAGCACGTAGAACGGGCCACAAGGAATTGTCTAGGCAGGGAATGGATCACACGACCGAACGCTTTGTCGTCATCACGGGCTGCTCTGGTGGTGGGAAGTCGACCCTTTTGACGGCCCTTCACGAACGCGGCTATCGCACGGTCGACGAACCGGGGCGTCGGCTGATGAGACATAGCCTTGCCGATCCGTATAAGGATCTCAAAGGCTTCGCTGAACAGGCAGTCGCCATGAGCACTCGTGATATCGAGAAGGAACGAAATTCCTCCGGCTGGGTCTTTTTTGACCGAGGCCTCATTGACGCAGCTGCTGCGCTCACCTTTGCAACGGGCGCTTCGATCAACGACACACTGAAGAACGCCCCGCGCTTTTACCGGCGCGTTTTCTTCGCCCCGCCTTGGCGTGCGATCTATCGTCAAGACGAAGAACGTCAGCATGATTTCGGCGCAGCAAAGCAAGAGGCGATACGTTTAGCATCTGCCTATAACGACCTTGGCTATCAGCTTACAGATCTTCCGCTATGGTCGGTCGAGGACCGGGCGCAATGGGTGATCGATCAATTGGGTTCAGCACCGGCCATCGGATAAGGAGAGGTGGTCGTCATCGTGCTTGACACCAGCGCTTAGCCTTTCGCGCGTTTTGAAGCGCTCAATCTCCGCCTCACATTCTCGCACGCGTTCCTCAAGCACGAACCGCTGGGTGATATCGCGGGACACCGCCAAAAGCTGCACAATGTCACCTTCTGTGTTGGTCACCGGCATCACGGTGACGTCCCAATAGGCTTCGCGGCCCTTCGCGGTCGGACAGCGCCCTTCAAAACGCACAGGCTCACCGCGTACGGCTTTGGCCACCGCCTGGTCGATTAAGCCCTGCTGCTCTTGCGGCCAAAGAGAGGACCAACGGGCGCTCAACACCTTTTCTGGGTCATCAATCTCCATGATGCCGATACCGCACTCATTCATAAACAAGAGATAGCCATCAGCCGACAACAGCTTGAAACAATCGCGGCTGTTGCGAACCATGCTCAAGATGACATCCGTGTCTTGACCAATCAGGCTGAGAAACTGCTGATCGCCCAAGGCGTCGTCTAGATCGGCATGCATGGCACTCTTCCTTGTGTTCTTATCGAGAGTGTGATCGCCGTCCTTAGCTTTGATCTCATAAAAAACTGCTCATGGCGGCACGCGACACCACGTAACGTTGCTTTAGCGCCCTTATGCCGAGAACTTCCGTCGATGCCGGCAACAACGACCATCGAAACAATGCAGCCCACATCGGTGGGCAAGACGACGCCGATGGGGCCAGATCCCGTGGCGGCGGAGGATGATTTTCGTTTTCACGCCCTTCTGTTTCCCAACCGATCCCTTTCGGCAGATGGATTTCGCCGCGTTCTGGCTGTGGTGATTGGCGTCAACCTCATGAACGCGCTGATCTATTTCACACTGGGCGCTTGGCCAGTCGCGTTTTTCTGTGGCGTCGACATTCTGATCGTCTGGGCAGCATTTAAGGTATCCTACGCCCAGGGCCGTCGGCATGAACGGGTGATGCTGACCGATGATGCGCTTTGGATCAGCCGTGTGCTCCCTTCAGGACACGAGACCCGTTGGAAGCTCTCGCCCCACTGGACGCGGGTTCTCATCGACGACCCGGTGGAACACACAACCCAGCTTAAGCTTATCGAAAAGGGTAAGACGCTGATCCTGGGCAGTTTCCTCGCGCCGCAAGAACGCAAAGAATTGGCCGAGGCGATCCAGGCGGCGCTGCAAGCTTTCCGCGCTGAGCCCACATAGTTTATCGATAATCGTTGTCTCATCACCTTGATCGACCTAGTATTATACGATCTGGGTAGGAGAGAGGGGCTATGATCAAAACAACGCTCGCAGCCATCGTAATGACCGCATCGGGGTTCGCTTGGGCCCAATCAGAGGCACCGGTTGACGCTGAACCGACTGAAATCGTCGATGACAGCCTCACAGACATCGCGCTCGACATCGTCGAAGACGAGCCCTTTTTCAACGACACCGTCAGTGATCCTATCAGCGTCGTCTGCCCTTTCAAAGCCGACATCGGCTATAGCCCCGGCGAGGTGACCTGCGCCTTCATCGAAGTGCCGGAGAACCGCGAAGACCCAAACAGCCGCACCATTCGGCTGCTGTTTGCGAAAATCCACGCGCAAACCAGCCTCGAGGATTATGAAGCAGAGGACGGTGAAGACCTTCAGTATAAGGATGACCCTGTTGCCTACCTGACTGGCGGCCCGGGGGTCTCGATCCAAAGCTATGTGCAGCGGTTTCTCGATCATGATCTTGTTAAAGAGCGGGACCTTTACGTGCTGCAGCAGCGCGGCATCGCAGAAAGCGGCGATTTTTGCCCGTTTTATAGTGCGGTTCGGCGGGAGCTTGAGGTCGGCACCACCACCTATGAAAGCGAACTTCAGTTTGCGGAGCGCCTTAAAGAGTGTTTCCGCTCCGCCAGTGCGCGCGGTGTTGATGTCACCGCTTACAACACCGTGGAGAACGCCCGCGATGTCCGTGCACTGCGCCAAGCTCTTGGCTTTGACGCATGGAACGTCTGGGGCATTTCTTACGGATCGCACCTTGGGCAAATGCTGACCCAGGTTGACCCCGAGGGGATCAAGGGTCTCGTGATCGACGCCATCGTGCCGAATGACCTCGGTGGCCTACAACAAATCTATCGCCATATCGATCGCGGCTTTGGCAAGGTCTTTGATCGTTGCGCGGAGACAAACAATCCTCACTGCAAAGGGTTGGAAGAACGCTTGGCGGCGATTGTCGAAGAAGAACCGCTGACGCTCAAAACCAATGACGCGGAGATTTTTCCATCCGGTGAGATCGTGGTCGGCGGCGAAGTGGCTGGCTTTGTCGCCTTCTTCCTTCTTTACGAACAAAGCCAGCACCCAGCGATCCCAGCTGCGATGGATCAGGCGCTTGAGTTCTTTGAAGACCAAGACGCTGAACTCATGGGCAATATCGCCGCGATGGCGTCGGGTGGTCCCTTTGGCGGCCTTTCCCAAGGAATGAGTCAAGCCATTCAGTGTAATGATGGATATTCTTCGCAAGCGGCCGCTGAGGCTGAGGAAGATGCAGCATCCTTCCCGATTTACGCTGGTCGGTTAAACACCCCAGAGGGGCTCGCCGCAATCGCACAGGCATGCGTCGATGCTGGTCTACCGCTCAAAGATCGTGCTGATTATCAGCTCGTCCGAACGAACATCCCCACACTGATCATTAACGGTGATTGGGATCCAGTGACACCCCCGCCCCTGGCCGACCGCATCGTTCCTGGCTTTTCGAACAGCCGTTACGTGGTCGTCCCCTATGCAGGGCACGGGCCAACCCGGTCGATGTCCGAATGCTCGGGCCAGGTCCTCGGCGACTTCTTCGATGATCCGACCCAAGATTTGTCATCGCTCGATATGACGTGTTTTGAGGAAGGCGAGGAGCCGCCGGAATATCTCACTTATCTGACCAGCAAAGCTCCGATCAGAGCAGCGAGCCTGATCGCCACCGACAAACACCAAGCCCTGATCCTCCCTGGAGGGATCGCAGGTCTTGCTGCCCTTTCTAGCCTTTTGTCGCTGATTTTGATGCCTACAGGTTTTGTTGCCCGCCGACTTGCAGGAAGCGGCGCAGCAGGTCTCGCGCCAGGTGATACAGTGACCCGCTCCATAGCCTTTGCCACAGCGCTTCTGACCGTGGGCGGGCTCGGCCTGATTGGTGCAGGAGCGACGGTCGCGGCGGACACCATGCCCGCGAGCCTGGCCATCGGTGTCGCGCAGCCTGGTGTCTTTGGCGCCTGGCTGATCGTCCTTGGCGGTGTGTCGGGCCTCGTTTTGGCGATCAGGACGCTGATGGTGAGGCTTCGTGAGCCGATGCGCACGGGCACGTTTGTCGGCTTCTTGCTCACGGGTCTGAGCAGCACCGCACTCGTTATCCTGATGAGCGGTTGGGATCTCCTACCGTTCTAATGCTCAGTCGACGTCGCGCATGCGTGACCTAAAGGGGAGCAGCCCATCGCGGGTCGATGAGGTTCTTGCTCATCTGCTCCCCGCCATTGAACGGCAGACAACACGATTTGGTCACCGTGATCCACCCACCAAGACAACGTGACGTCGCCGGTCCAAGGGCCTAAGGATCAAGATATGGGATTGGTCTTTTACTACCTGACAGTGCTGGTCATTTTGGGCGGCTGGTTTGCGCTTTACCGGTTATGGCGCAAACGGGTCGATGACGACGCCGCGGCAGGTGCTTCGTTTGAGTTTGAACGGCTTGGACGCCAAGACCCGGACTTAATTGAGGGGCTCGATCTTCCCGGTTTCACCGCGATCTATGCCCGGGTCGTGACCCCGCGCGCGCCGGCCCATATCCTAATGGCGGCGGGGATCTTTCTCCTCTTCGTGCCGATCATTTTAGGCACCACCACTCTGACCATTCGGCTGATGGAGGTGACCGGCGTCATCCCGCAACCCGCAGCAGCCGCGCAACAGCTCAAATTAACTGCCGATGGGATCAAGCTTGTGCGCGAGGCTGACCTCGACGCCCTCCAATACATCTTACAGGGCTGGGGCGGATTTTTCTTTTTCTTCAGCTTGCTGCTTTTTTGGGCGCTGGTGTTTTTCTGGGTGATGCGCCGGTTCCATAGCAAAAGGCCCGGCTCCTTAAGGGACGAAATCCTACGCGCTCGCTAGATTTGTGTGATGGTCTCGCCCGCGCGCTCCTCGTCGTAAACAAAGACGCGGTCGCAATACATGCACTCCGCATAGCCCTTCTCGCCGATCGTATAATAAACCAGCGGATGACCGAGAGGTCCACCGGGACCCATGCAGGCCTGGCGCCGGCTGTTGACGAAGACGATCTCCACAGCACGCGGGTTATGCACGACCTCCTTCAGGATCTGGTCGAGCTCGCGGCGTTCTTTATGGGCGGGGAGTTGCGTGGCCATGCGCTTTCTATGCCCCGGCATGAGCGTCATTGGCAAGGGAACTCGCACAACGGACATTGACCGCTGGACCAAGCGAGAGGAGATCAGAAGCCATGCCTGATGATGCACGCGCGATCTCTTCTGTGACTTCCACCGATGCCGCCATTTCCGCCCGGGGCCTGACCAAGGTCTATAAGGGCGCCAAAGGCCAACCGCCGAAAGAGGCGCTCAAAGGCATCGACATCGATGTGCCGCGCGGCTCGGTTTTTGGTCTTCTCGGTCCGAACGGCGCGGGCAAGTCGACCTTCATCAACATTCTCGCAGGTCTCGTCACCAAAACGAGCGGAACGGCCAAGATCTGGGGGTTTGATATCGACAAGAACCCGCGGCAGTCACGCGCCTCGATCGGGGTGGTGCCGCAGGAGATTTCCGCGGACGTCTTCTTCACCCCCAAAGAGGGACTTGAGATCCAAGCCGGTCTTTATGGCGTGCCGAGCGCCAAGCGCCGCACAATGGAGATCCTGCGGAGCCTGGGGCTTGAAGACAAAGCGGATGCTTATGTCCGTACGCTGTCGGGCGGGATGAAACGGCGGCTCTTGGTGGCCAAGGCCATGGTGCACGACCCACCCGTGCTGATCCTCGACGAACCCACAGCGGGCGTTGATATCGAGCTGCGCCGACAGCTGTGGGACCAGGTGATGGACATGCACGCGCGCGGTGTCACCGTTATTCTGACGACGCATTACCTCGAAGAAGCGCAAGAGCTGTGCGACACGATCGGGATCATTCACCGCGGTGACGTGGTCACGGTGAAGCCCAAGGATGAATTAATTAAGAGCCTTGATCGCAAAACACTGATGGTCACGCCAGAAGAACCCATCGACCGCGCGCGCGCAGAACAGATTGAGGGCGCATCAGTCAAAGACGATGGCAATCTTTATATCGACTATCGTCCGTCCTCAGCGCATGTTTCGGATCTTTTGTCCGGTGTGAACGCTGCCGGGATCAAAGTGAAAGACATCTCCACGGTCGAAGCTGACCTTGAAGATGTCTTCCTTGAGATGACCTATGGCAGCGACCGCGCCTAGCGGCCGCTGCCTCAGATCTTAGAGCGTTTTCAGCCAAAGTGGAGCCGGTTTGGCGGTTCGAAAACGCGATAAATCAAAGACCTAGAGCGTTTTCAGTGGCTCCAAGATCACTGAAATTGCTCTAGTAGCGGTAGGTCAGCGAGAAGCGGAAGTTCCGGCCAGGAAGCGGCGCCACATCTTTGATAAAGGAGGTGTGCTGACGTGCCTCGTCATTGGCGAGGTTGAGCGCCGCAATCGAGATGAAGACGTTCTCAGCCATCTCCCAATCCGCATACACATTAACGAGCGTGTAGCTATCGGTTGGCAACTCGAACGACGCGGTGTCGTCAGCCTCGGCCGAATACTCGACCTCGGTCCGAAGAGCGAAATCAAGATAGTCGGCCTCAACACCGAAAATCACGCCGAGCGGCGGGATCCGCGGAAGCTGGTCGCTGCCTGTGGAATCAGCTTCGGATAGCTTGGCATCAACATAATCGACAACCAAGTCAGAAGTCAGATCAACACCCCAGAATTGACCAAGTTCAGCGCCGGCTTCAATTTCAAAGCCCGTGAAGCTGGCGTCGGCGGCAGTAAACTGACTACCGACCAGTTCACCGAATTCCTCCAACTCCTCTTCATCGTCCTCGCCACGTGACAACAGAATATCAGCGCCAGTTATGCCGAGATCACGAAGATAGATGAAGTCTTGATAATCCGTGTAGAAACCGGTGACCGACAAATAGCCGCGATCTGTCCGGAAACGCAAACCGCCCTCAACACCGATTGCTGTCTCAGTGTCGAGCTCAGTGTCACCAATTTCGAACGTGTTGGTGGCGAGGTGTGGACCATCGGCAAAGAGTTCTGTTGCTGTTGGTGCACGTTCGGTCCGGAAGACGTTACCGATAACTTTCACCGTATCGGTCAGGTCGTAAGCTGCGCCAAGCGAAGCCGAGAACCCATCGAAATCACGATCGATGTTGTCGACCGTGTCGGTAAGCTCGGTCCGCTCGTAGCGGATCGCACCCTCGACAAGCGCTGCACCAAAGGTGAACTCTTGGAACGAGAAGAAACCGTACTGATCCGTATCGACTGGATCCACAAAGGCTTCTTCGCCAATCACCGAGAAGTCGCTTGAGCGATATTGGAAACCTGAGGCGCCGCGCCAGTTACCGCGTTGGGCCTGTTGTGCCTCGACACGGATCTCATAGCCCTCATTATCATAAACGGTACCTGGCTCACCCGGACCCTCGAACTCCGTATGCTCATAATCAGCATAACCGGCAAAAAGATCGATCCGTGAAATGATGTCAGTATCAAGGTTGAGGCTCGCATTCACGTCAACGCGGGTTTGCTCTTGGTCGATGAAAACACCGCCCTCTTCCTCTTCACCGTGTTCGTCTTCGTGATCCTCATCCTCGTGCTCTTCGTCCTCATGTTCTTCTTCACCGTGACCATGACCATGGCCACCGGGAAGACCGTATTCGGTCTCGAACTGTTGGACGGAGAAGCCAAAGAAGCCCTTCTCACCAATAAACGAGAGACCACCGGAATAGCTCTCGGTCTCAACGAAGGAGTTCTCGAGGGTGACGCTGTCGACATCTGGTGCCAGCTCTTCGCCCTCTTCACGACGCAAAACATTCGACTCAGGATCAGCCGGAACGTCATAATCGTCCGCATCCCGATAGGCACCTGCACCGGAAGCCACAACGCTCACACCGCCGAACTCACCGATCAGGACATTGGCGCCACCGGCAAACTCATAAGCATTGTCGACGGTGCTGACGCTACCGCGTGCCGCTGCGTTGACACCCTTTTCCGGAACAGTGCTTGGGATACGCCCGTCCGTCACGTTCACAACGCCGCCATTCGCGGCACTCCCGTAACGAAGAAGACCCGACCCGCGGATCACTTCGATCCGTTCAGCCAGCACTGGCTCAATCGGCGTTGGGTGGTCAGGGCTGGCCGCAGCCGCATCGATCGAACCAATACCATTGGTCAGAGTCCGGATGCGCTCGCCATCAAGACCGCGGATGATCGGACGGCTAGCGCCTGCACCAAAGAAGGTGCTGCTGAGACCGGGCTCACGGCGCAATGTTTCGCCGAGCGTGGCCTGCGCCTGGCGACGCAGCTCTTCGCCTTCGATGACCGAGACAGCACTGAGGGCAGCTTCAGCGGGCCGCTCGAGAGGAGACGCGGAAACAACGATGGTGTCAGGGTCGGTGGCTGGTGAGGCAGCCGCCGCCGCAAGCGCGCCGGTCGGTGCAATAGCAGCGGCGCTGCTTAAAAGAAAAAGACGGATAGACATGATTTTACCTGCAGACTCGCGTCCGGACGCGCCTGGACGCTTGGATGAATAGGCTAAGGAGTGAAGGAGGTTGGCGGTTAGGCCGCCGGGGGCGCTCGGATCGCCTCACCGCTCGGCGACGCCAAGTCTGTCAGATCAAAAAGCGTCGAAATCAGCGCGACGCTTGATGACGATGTCACCGTAATCGGCGGAAGGTCCGAAGGCACGACCGGGTCGTCGTCGCGGTCCACATAGGCCGCGCAGATACAAATCACCGGTTCGTCGGAATGGCCTTCATGATCGTGGTCATGGTCATGCGCAGCCGCCAGGGTTGGCAAAACGAGTGCCCAAACCGCCAGCAAGAAAGCCATCGACGTTTGTAAACGCCCCATTGCGAAAAACCCCACAGTGAGAGCGCTATAGCGACTGCTCAGGTGTGAGGCTAGGGCTGTGCGAAGAGTTGAAGCACAGTTTGCGGCAACCTGTTGGCAATTTGCAGCGACTGGACAACAAGCTGGTCCTGCACGCGAAGCGATTCAAGACGCGCCGCCTCCTCGCCAAGGTCCGCCTCAACCAAAGCGGCAACGCCCTGATCAAGCCCATCGGTCAGGTCCTGGAGATAATCGCCCTGTCCGGTGAGTGTGCGCTCAAAAAGACCCAAGGCGGCAAAAGCGGTGTTCAGTTTTTGCTGCGCTGCATCCAAAACCTTGAGCGCGCCCTCGGTGGAGAAACCCGCTTGGTCAACCGGGACAACGGCTTCCAAAAGCTCGATCAATGACGCCGCTTCAACCCGCAGGTCACTTCCGACAAAATAAGCGATCTGCCCGACGGGCAGCCAATCGGTGGCAAGGTAAGACGTCAGCTGATCAAATTCTTGCTCGGAAAAAATATCATTATAAACGAGCACCTTATCGATCGAACCTTGGAACCGGTTACCGCCAGGACCAGCACCTGTGTCACTGACGTTGACACCGTTAACAATACCACCTTGAGCAACCTGCCCAATGCCAATATTGTCGCCGTGGTCGTAGAGAATTCCCACACCTTCAGCCCGATCAACCAAGATGCCGTCAATATACGCCTGAAACTCTCCTGTGGCCGTATCATTACCATCCAGCACCAGTTGCGCTGTGTACCGAGTATTGGGCTGAATCTCTGTTTGAACCTCCCTGTACGTCCAGGCCGGCGTTCCATCATTGGGTAAGTTGTACCCACCGAACGCCAAAAGACCGTCGCGCACGGAGATATTCAGGCCCCGCGCGCCGCCGCCCTCTTCGTAGATGATCTGCTCCGTCGTGACATCAGTACCCGTCTCAAAGCTGATCACAAAGGTCCGCTCGTCAACCCCCCCGCTGGCGTTTGTGCCGACGTTCACACCCGCCACATCACCAAAGTCTTGCGCCGGAATAAGCCCGGGCGCGCCGAATAGATCAGTTGAGTCAAGATCGATCAGTGCCCCAGGAAGGGGATCAACCACGGTGTTCACGGCGAGAGGCGCTTCACCCAGTCCAGCCCCACGAATATTCAACGTCTGGAAGTTGAAGCTACCATCGCTGCGGTCGAGCCCAACGATAATGGATTGATTGCGCCGAGTATCGAGGAAATTGACGCCGTTAAAGCTGGCCGCCTCAATGATATCGCGCACGACCTCGATCTGACCTTCGATCACACCCTCAAGCTGCTCTGTACCGAACCCAGTTTCGATGGAAACAATACTGCTTTTGATGTTGAGGATCGCATCATTGATGGCGCCTTCGGCGGAGGTAGCTGTGTTGATCGCGCCGATAGCGTTTTGCAGATTATCGCGCGTGCCTTGGATGATGGTGACATCAGCGCGCTGAAGCGAGGCGACGAGGAAGTAAGCTGGATTGTCCGACGCCGTCTTGACCGAAAGCCCGGTGGCAATGCGCGACTGGGCTTCATCCAGCGCGCTACGCGCACGCTGAAGGTTGCCAAGCGCGGTCTTCGCCGAAGGATTGGTCAACACCATTCTTGCACTCCCTTTGTCCGAACCGAGGGAGCGGCATAACGATCAACAACAACAGTCAGTGTTCCTCACGATTGATGCTGTCACGCCATGTTTTACCCCTTGAGAACAGACACCGCTTCTTCCTACGCAGAACCAAGCACTGCTCTTCCCAAAGCACAGACAGACCAGGCCACGCTCCCACAACGCCATTTCAGCGAGACTAAAGCCTTGTGGCATCAAGCCTTGCGGGTGGATTGACAGCACTTGTGGTCGGGAAAGCACGATGAATTAATAACCTCAGTTTAAGACAATGAAGAAGGAAGCTGTTTGGCTTCTTGGGGAGACATGACATGGCGGCGTTTCATCAGGTTGCTCTCTTGTCGCTGTTGGCGACCCTTGCGGCATGCAGCGGCAAGGCTGAGGAAGGAAAAAAAGGCGCCGACGAAGCCGGCGAAGGGTCAACCGAAGAGGTCGCGTCAAAGCCTAAGCGCATTGGCGGCGATGACCGGCCGCATACCTTGTCTGAAGCGACTGAAGGCCCAAGCCGCGTCGCGCTCTGGACGGTCGAAGACGACGATACCAAGGTCTATATCCTTGGCACCATTCATCTCATGACAGCCAAAACCGAATGGACCACGCAAGAAATCAACACCGCCTTTGACGAAGCTGATGCTGTCTATTTGGAAGCAGATTTCTTTAGCCAAAGCGCGCAACGCGCCATGGGCGTTATTGTCAGTCAGCATGCAGAATACCCCAACAGCGGGCGTATGAGCAGTGGTCTTGAAAAAGAGCACAAAGAAGAAATCAAATACGACCTTAAAAAGATCCATATCGACTTCTCCGACCTCGACGGTTACCGGCCCTGGTTTGCCACGATCCAAACTGAATCGATGGCCGTCGTTGATGCTGGTGGCGACCCCACCTTCGCCGCTGACGTGGTGATCGCAAGTGATATGACCGCACGCGGAACACCGCTACGCTATCTTGAAACCCCCCTTCACTACCTCAACCAGCGAGCAAAAGCCCCTGACGAGCTTTATAAGCCTTACTTCTTTGAACTGATCAAAGACCTCAAATATGGCGAAGCTTATTTCGCGGACCTAATGGGCGCCTGGTACCAGGGGGATACGGTGCGTCTGAACCACGTGATCAACGGCGTGATGGATCATCACCCTGAACTTAAAGACCTCGTCCTGACCCGATCGAACATCGAGTGGTCACGATCGATTGACCGTCTCCTGACCGATGAGCCTGGCACCTATGTGGTCGCGATTAGCGCGGACCATGTTGTGGGAGAGGCATCACTGCAAAATCAGCTGGGGCGTCGCGGCTATGAGGTCCTTCGGGTCATTCCCACCGAGGGCTAAAGCGCATCCGCTATCCGGCTAACGAGGCGATCACTGACGGCATCTTTGGGCATTTCAGCCCATGTCTCTTCGCCTTTATCACATAGGATTGTCACGGTGTTCGTGTCCCCGCCCATGACCGTGGTGCCCGGCGACACGTCATTGGCAATGATCCAATCGCACCCTTTTCGTAAGCGCTTGGCCTCGGCGTGGCCGAGAACATCATCCGTCTCCGCCGCAAATCCGATCACGAGGCCTGGCCGTCCTTGGTCGAGGTGGGAGACTGTCGCCAAAATATCTGGATTCTCAACGAGATCGATGGCCGTGAGACCACCGCGCTCTTTTTTCACCTTATGCACGGTTTCATGGGCTGGCCGGTAATCAGCCACGGCGGCGCAGGCAATAAAAACGTCCGCTGGCAGCGCTTCTTCGCTCGCTGCCATCATCTCGCGGGCCGTGCGCACAGAGATCACCTTGCAACCCGAAGGCTGAGACAACGAGACTGGTCCTGAAATGATGGTGACGTCGGCGCCCGCCTTGCGGCAGGCCGCGGCAATCGCATAGCCCTGCTTACCGGAAGATCTGTTACCAACAAACCGGACGGGATCGAGCGGCTCATAGGTCGGCCCGGCGGTAATCACCACATGCTTACCGGACAAAGCCCCCGATGGCGCGGGCAACAGCGCTTCTGCAGCATTGGCGATATCGAGCGGTTCGGACAAACGTCCGGGCCCGAACTCTCCGCATGCCATCGCACCAATGGTCGGCCCCACCACATGCGCGCCGTCGCTGATCAATCGCTCGACATTGCGCTGGGTGGCAGGATGCTCCCACATTTTCACGTTCATCGCCGGGGCATAAAGAACAGGTTTATCCGTTGCCAGAAGAATGGTGGAGGCCAGGTCATTGGCAAGGCCATTCGCTGCTTTCGCCATCAAATCCGCTGTTGCCGGAGCGACCAGCAACAAATCAGCGGACCGGCTGAGTTCAATGTGGCCCATCTCGAGCTCATCGGTGAGATCGAAAAGGTCCGTGTAGCACCGCTCACCAGTGAGGCCCGAAAGCGCCAAGGGCGTAATAAACTGCGCGCCGCCAGCGGTGAGAACAGAAGGCATCGCCACACCGCGACGCCCAAGCTCCCGCGCGAGCTCCAGCGATTTATACGCCGCAATGCCGCCGCCCACGATCAACAGGACACGGCGTGCTTCAATGATGGGGCTGTCCGTCACCGGGGCGACCTTTCATGCTCAAAGACGTTGGATCACCCCTATAGGGGCTGATCGGGGCAGGAACCAAGGGCCGGTGCCAGATGCATCGCGGCACGGCTCTTGCGATGCGTCTCCGGGCGGCATGGACCTTTCGGCTCACCATGGCCTAGAGAACTTGTCACAAACGATCGTTTAAAGGCTGGGTTATAGGGGTCTTTGAGACCAATTGGGGTGAGCATGCATCGGATTGTCCTCGTCGCGACAGCCTTCGCCGCGGCAATTTTCAGCGCCGCAGCGGCGCAAGCTCCTGGAGAAGGCTATAGCGCCCTCGCCCTTGGCGTCAGCAATATTGCTGACAAGGAAATCACTGGCCGCTTTCAAGCGCCCTTCACCACGGGCGTCGGCGGGCCAATCCCGGCAGGCAATACCTTTCCGGTCGATACTGTCTTCGAGTTCGACACCGACTATGAGCCCGGCGTCTTCGTCGGTCTCATCTTGGGCAAAGCGAGCAATTACGGCCCGTTTCGAAGCGAACTCGAGATTAGCTACAGCCGCAACACGGTAAGCGGTCACAACGACGTGTCGATCTTGGGCATCGATGTCTCAGTTGATGACCTCGCCTTTCTCACGAGCAGCGACACACTGGATGGTCGCCGTATCGGCCCAACCTTCGCCGATGGGCGTGGTCGGCTGATCACCTATTCGGCCATGCTCAATTTTTTCTGGGATATCCCGGTGCCCGCCGAGCAGGTGCGCCCGTTCATCGGGATCGGCGGCGGCGCTTCGATTGTTGACGTCGATTTTGCACCCGGCGGTCTCGATCTCTTGTCTGACCAGGACAGGGTGCTCGCCTATCAGGGCATGATTGGCGTATCTTATCAGCTGACTGAAAAATACACGCTGACCACATCGTTTCGCATTCGGGACACCGCCGAGTCGGAGTTCGCCACCGATCGACGGGTGATCGATTCAGAGCTTAAATTCGATACCAGTCAGGCCAATCTGGAAATCGGCCTGCGCCGTATGTTCTAGTGAGGTTTGCGACCAGACGAGGGTTTGTCGTCGTCTTGGAGTGGCTTGCCGCGCATGGCTCGCGCGAGCCGTTCAATCGTATCATCTGACAGTTTGAGGCCACCATTGGCGAGCTGCCCTGCCACGTTCTCCGCTGCCTGAGCAAATTGCGGAAAAGCATCAAGAAGCGAAACGGCGGCCTCTGCACCAGCCCTTGCACGACGTTGTAATGCCGCCGCGCCAATCTCGCGCTGGACATAGGCTTTCACAATCGGTTCAGCGGTGCTCCAGAGGTCAATCTCAGGGTCAAGCACCCGGGCCACCCCTTCGACCACGACCATCGTCCGTTGCAGGAGGACCAATTCAGGCCGCAGATGCATGTCAAAGATATCGGTGACATCGAAGAGCTGCTGCATCACGCCGCTCATATCAAATTCATTCGCACGCTTATTAAAGATAGGCTCGCCTACGGCTCGAAGCGCGGTGGCGAACGCCTCCATATTGAAATGAGACGGGACATAACCAGCATCGAAATGGGCCTTTGCGGCCAATTTATAGTCGCGCCGGATGAACCCGTAGATGATCTCCGCAAACGCTTTGCGAGCAGGCTCATCAAGGCGGCCCATGATGCCAAAATCAATCAGCACAAGGCGGCCTTGCGCATCGATCATCAGATTGCCCTGATGCATATCGGCGTGAAAGAAACCCTGCTCCAACGCGGTCGTGAGAAAGACTTGCATCACACGGCGCGCAAGATGCCGCCGGTTGATCGTGCGCTCGGCGAGAGCTTCAGGATCTGACAATGCCGTTCCGTCAATCCATTCGACCGTCAGCACACGGCGACTCGACCATTGCCATTCCACCTCAGGAATGACGATATCATCCATCTCAGCGATATTCTCACGGAGCTCTGAAGCGCTTCCCGCCTCGATCCGGAGATCAAATTCAACCTCAGAAGCTTCCATCAGTGTCGAGATGAACTTAACGGGCTCGAGACGGCGGGACGCTGGAACAAAGCGTTGCGCGAGACGCGCGCCCAAGAGCAAAATCCGAAACTCTTTTCGGGCTTTCTTTTCGATCCCTGGACGGAGGATTTTGACAGCAACCGGGCGACCATCAAGCGTTTCGGCCTTATGGACTTGGGCAATCGAAGCCGCGGCCACAGGCTCAGAAAAACTCTCGAAGAGCGCGGTTACGGGGCGCCCAAAACTCCGCTCAATCTCCTTTTCCGCTTCGGCCATGGAGAAGGGCGGCATTTTATCCTGCAGCTCGCCCAAATCATTGGCCATTTGTAGACCGATTATATCCGGACGGGTCGCCAATAGCTGACCGAACTTAACATAGGCAGGGCCTTGGCCGCCGAGCGCTGCTGCCAGACGTTGGCCTGGTCGTCGCCCACGATCACGCGCTCCTAGGCGCGCGATCTTACCAATCGTCCGGGCGAAGGGCGGGACCAAGCCGGCAAACTCGCGCGGTATCAGCGCGTCGTGGCGCGCCAGGACCCAAGCGACCGCGAACAAACTGAATAGGTCACGCAAGGTCCGGAACATCGTCTAAATCTTTGCCGCCATGTGAAGGACTGCCACGCCGCCGGTGAAACGCTCATAGCTCACCCGCGAAAACCCAGCCTTCTGCAACTCCGCACTCAATGCATCGGGCGCGGGAAAACGGCGGATCGAATCGACGAGGTATTGGTAACTGTCGCGATCACCCACCACCGCTTCGCCGAGGCGCGGGATCACTGTATCGGAGTAGCGGTTATAAAGCGCGCGAAACGCGGCTTGCGGCGGCGTGGAGAATTCGAGCACAAACAATCGTCCACCATACCGCAGCACACGGAAGGCCTCGCGGAAAGCAGCCGCACGGTCGGTCACGTTTCGAATACCAAAGGCGATCGAATAATGGCTGAAGATACCGTCTTCAAAGGGCAATACCTCGGCATCGCCGCAGACGCGCGCCGCGCGGTCGCGCTCCATACCGGCACCCAGCATCGCTTCATTAATATCGCAGACGACAGCGTCAGCAGGGGGGCGCCCCCGATGCTCGCGCGAATCGGCGCGTTTTAAGAAACTGTTGGCGACATCGCCTGTGCCGCCCGCCACATCGATCAAGTGATGGCCGGGCTGCGGCACCATCCGGTCGACCAGCACGGACTTCCAGATCCGGTGCATACCGCCGGACATCAAGTCGTTCATCACATCATAGGACGTGGCGACCGAGCGGAAGACCTCGCCGACGAGCGGTGCTTTCTCGCTCGCTTTGACATCGCGGGCGCCGAACGGAACTTGGGTGTCGTCTCTCATTGGGCTCTCACGGCCTTCCATCTCGGCAGACGTCCTAGCGCGCAAGGGTTTACGGGTCTTGAGGCCTGCCGACGCAGGGCCTCTCAGAAGCGAGCGCGCAAGACAACCTCACCAGCTCGCTCTTCGCCAGGGAAATAGCGTTCATTGCCAAAGGCAAAGTCAGCGCGCCGCGCGTAACGCTGGTCGGTCACGTTGCGGGCGATACCCGCGATGCTGAACCGATCATTGAGCTGGATTTCGGCGCGGAGGTCCAAGAGATCATGGCCGGGATAGGATTCTGTGTTGGCAGCATTGGTTTGGTACTGGCCAACATGGGTGTAGGTCGCCTCAAAGAGGAAACGATCGTTCGGCCGATAGGTGAGCCGTGCCGACGCCAGGGTCTTCGGCGCGGTGTCCACGAGATCGCCATCCTCGATCGTCTCCGACGCATTACCAACCACCCGGTCAAAGGCGTAGCGGTGCTCCGCATACGTGCCGCTACCTGCGATAGTGAGGACGTCATTGATAGGAATAACAGCCTCGACCTCAACGCCCACATGGGTGGTCTCCCCATCGGTCACGTTGAAGCCATCGGCGTCGCGGAAAAACACTGATTCTTTTTTCATCGCGTAACCAGCGATGCTCATCTGTCCCCAGCCAGCAACCGTGCGCCAACCAAACTCGAGACTATCGAGGGTCTCTGGCTCAATATCGGTGACATCTTGATTGATCTGGATACGGTAGAGCTCTGTGGTTTGAGGTGGGCGTGCACCGCGGGCTAGCGAGAGATAGACGCTCTGCTCACTGTTGATATCGTAAAGCGCAGCAATCTTGCCGGTGGCGACGGAAAAATCGTCGGTCCGGTCCTCTGGTCGCTGGAACCGTCCCTCAGTCCCCGGCTCAGCCTCGGTTTCATAGTCATAATGCGTGAACGTGCCGCGTAAGCCTGCTTGCAGCCGGAGTTTATCGGTCGCCCGATAGGAGAGCCTAGCAAACGGTGCCGCCTCAACGGCATCGACATTATAATCGTAATGCAGTCCTTGGACAAAGCTGAAGACCGTTGGATCCTCTTGGAACTCCCGAAGTGACCCCCGTGTTGCGTCGAGATCGAAACCAACCGTGAGTTCAAGCTCTTCCGTTAGCTGACGGAATGCGTTGCTTTGTAGGCCAAGGCTTGTGTGTTCGTTTTCCTCAAGCGCATCACCAGGAAGGAAGTGCTGGCGGAACTCCATGTCGGTCCAGCGAAAAAAGGGCGTGACCGAGCCGGTCCATCCTGCACGCTCAAAAGGTGTTTCTAAGCTAATCAGCGTATGCCGCACATCCCGGAAAGCCTCAGGATTGGGGTTTGTTCGCCGCAGGTCGTCATCTTCATAGGCGTTGTCGCCGATAACAAAGCCGGCGGTCTCTTGCTCCAATTGATGGGACGAAATCTTAAGCGTGCTCGATCCTAAGGCGATCGATGAAAACGATTTGAACTCATTGGCCCCGGAATTGTCTCTGTACCCACCATCGCGATAAAAACTCACGCCCGTGGACGCCCGTTTGGTACTGCCCATGACACTCGCTTTGTAGCGCTGGAAACTGCCATAAGAGAGTTGGGCGATGTTCGGCGCCTGTCCTGGCTCTGGCGTCAGGACGTTGATCGCGCCGTGAAGCGCGTTGGATCCATAAGCGACATCACCTGGTCCGCGCAGCACCTCGACCTGCCGCGCAAACGGGAAACCGGCGTGAAACAAACCGTTGAGGTTGGCAAAACCTGGCGCGCGCAGGGCAACGCCGTCTTGGAGAAACAGAAAAGACCCAGCGCCCGCACCGCCGGTCAAGACCGGCGAGCGAATAGCGGTCAGGTGCTCGGCACCAGAACCTGACTGGACATAGGTTCCCGCGGCTCGATTAAGCAGCTCCGCTGGGCGTCGCGGCGATACCAACATCACCTCATCACCGCTCAGCACGCTGATGCTCGATGCCACATCTGTTAGAGCAATATCGCGGCGTTCAGCGGTGACCACAACGGTTTCCATCGCGAAGACGGAACCATTGACGATCACAAAAGACGCAACGCTTGCGGCGGTCAAAGCCCGCCCCCACCCAATGATCGTCAACCCACCCTCCGTGAATGATCCGGTCCGTCCTAACGCGTTGAGCGCTTGATCCAAGTGGTCCTGCCAAATAGGAACCGTAATGTGATCACACTTGCTGGTTCATTTGGGTAGGCGCATCGTGGATATCCCGCACATCCTTTGCGCAATCTCATGAAAAACATCAAGAATTTGTTATAAAAGAAAGCGACACAGACTTGTCATTTTCCATTGACGAGCCATGCAGCCCGTGGTTCGGTTAACCTTGACAAACGTTAAAGAAATCGGCTGCACGCGCTTCAGGACCAACAGCGCTGGGGATTGAAAGGGGCGAATTATGATCAAGTCCGAGCTCATTCAAATTTTGGCCGACGAGAACCCTCATCTCTTCGCCAAAGACGTTGAGCGCATGGTGAACGTGGTGTTCGATGAAATCACCGAAGCACTCGCGGAAGGCGACCGCGTGGAGTTGCGAGGGTTTGGTGCATTTTCGGTGCGTCACCGCGAGGCGCGCACGGGCCGGAACCCACGGACCGGCGAGTCTGTTGACGTCGAAGAAAAGTGGGCTCCTTTCTTTAAGGCCGGCAAGGAAATTCGTGAGCGTATCAATGGCGGCACCGATGTTGACGACGAAGACACAGCGCCGCGAAAAGTCGCGCGAGCAGGCTAAGCTCCCCTCTTTCCAAGGTAGGCAAGCGGCGGCATGAAGAGCCTATGCGACGTTTTTTGACGACCTCTGCTCTCATTCTCTTCGGTATTGTGTTGGTGGCGTTTCTGGTCGCCAACCGCCAGCCGGTGACCATCAGTTTTGATCCCTTCAACACTGACGACCCTGCTTTCAGCTTCACACAACCCCTTTGGGTGGCGCCGGCTGGATCGTTGCTGGTGGGTTATGTTCTTGGCGCCTTGGGCATGTGGCTTTCCAACAGCGGCCTTCGAAAAAAAGCGGCCGCTCGCCAACAAAAGGTTCGCGAACTCGAGCGTGAGGTCGACCTTGCCAACGACCTCACCGTGCAAACCACACCTTCGGGTACACGCTTGCCTGCCTTACGGTCGTGAACCGTCCGCTTCTCATCAAGATCTGTGGTCTGAGAACACCAGACGATGCCAAGGCAACCGTCGACGCGGGTGCACAACTCGGCGGCCTTGTCTTTGCCCAAGCGAGCCCGCGGCGGGTGAATTTGCGCGAGGCCCATAAGGTCAGGGATATCCTTTTTGGCAATGCCGAAGTCGTCGGCCTTTTTGCCAACAATGCTTTTGAAGAGATCGCCGCCACCCACAGCGCCGTCGGGCTCGACCGGATCCAACTCCACGGCGCAGAAGACGATGCGTTCACAGAGCGAGTCGAGAGAGAGATCGGCCTTCCCGTCCTCCGCGCTGTACCAATAGCGACGCGCAACGACGCCAAAGCGGCCGACGATCGCAAAGGGTCAGCCCTCTTGTTCGACGCCAAGCCCCCAAAAAACGACGCTCAAACAGGCGGGCACGGCATGGCCTTCGATTGGTTGGCCCTTAAGGGATATGATGGCGAGAGAAATTTCCTTCTCGCCGGTGGTTTGACCCCTGACAATGTCGGCGAGGCGATCAAAACGGCAAGCGCCCATGATGCTTTCGTTGGCGTGGACGTCTCATCAGGGGTGGAGATAGAGCGCGGCGTCAAAGACAGCACCCTCATTCACACCTTTGCCGACGCAGCCAGGGCAACGCTAGGGTGAGAATGTCCGTCAACCGAGCGGGCAAACCATGAACATTCGCCTTGCTCAGCCTCAAGATGACGATGGAATATGGGCCGTGCTCGAACCGATGGTTCGCGCAGGCGATAGCTATACCCTGCCGCGGGATTGGAGCCGAGCACAAACACTTGCCTATTGGATGGGCGAGGGCATGACGGTCTTTGTGGCCGAAGAGAGCGACACGGTTCTTGGCACTTATTACATCCGCGCCAACTACAAAGGAGGCGGTGCGCATACGGCCAATTGCGGCTATGTTGTGCACCCCAATGCGGAGGGCCGAGGCCTAGCACGCAAGATGGCTGAGCATTCCATCGCAGCGGCGCAAGCTTACGGCTTCAGGGCCATGCAGTTCAACTTCGTTATCGCAACCAACCACGCAGCGCTGAAGCTTTGGCCAAGCTTAGGGTTCGAGAAGATCGGATGCATTCCGCAGGCGTTCAATCACCCAACGGACGGTTTCGTTGACGCCTATATCTTTCACCGGGCCCTTTAGATCTCTAAGATCATATCCACGCGGTGCATCCCCTCGCCCCAACCATCCTCCACACGACGATGTCTTGTCGCGCCAAAATGGATGTAAAATGCTTCACTGACATGGCTGGCTGCGATGTCGATGGTTGTGACGCCGCGCGCCCGCGCCTCGTCCAGGAGGTGTTCGATCATCAGTCGGCCAACGCCCTGGCCATGGCGTGATGGGGCAGCCATGAACCAAACGATCCGTCCACGCCTCTCCCCTTCATCCCTCAGACCAAAAGCGCCAATCACTTCACCATCGTCGACAACAACCCGGTAGATCGCGGCCTGTTGGGATAAAAAACGCGTCAGGGCCTCACGCTCATCGGGGTGAAAGAAGGCGGGCGCATTGTCATCAAAAAGCCGAAGAACAGCAGAGCGATGCTGATCACCGAAGGGCACGATCTGCATGGACGATGCAGCCATAAGAGCTCCCGTCTACGCCATCCGCTCAATCAGGTCCCATTTGTTCCCATAAGGATCAGAAAAGACGATCACCTTGCCAAAGTCTTCAAGACGCGGCGTCTCTTCGTCAAAAGTCACGCCAGCGCGTTGATAGCGCGCATAGTCGCGATCAAAATCATCCGTTTCGAGAAAAAGAAACACCCGGCCACCGGTTTGATTACCGATAGCAGCCTCTTGCTCAGCACCCTTTGCTTTGGCCAAAAGAAGCGAGGTTTCCTTCGCACCAGGCGGGGTGACACGGACCCAACGCTTGGTATCACTGAGCCTTGTGTCTTCGGCCAGCGTGAACCCAAGCGTGTTGACGTAAAACGCGATCGCTTCGTCATAGTCCGGAACAACCAAGGCCAAAGCGGAGAGATATTGCCTCATGGTGCGACCCCCGCCTCCAGCATCGCTGCGTGCACCAACGCCACGCGTTCTTGGTAGATGCCCGATAGCGCATCGCCGACCTCACTTGGTTGATCGGTGAGGATGCCCCGGCCAAAGGGCGGACCCGGATCATACTCAACCGCCGTTGCGACGGTCCGGGCAAAAGACTCGCCCGCGACCTCCGCCAACACCGTAAGGCCAAAATCAATACCCGCGGTCACGCCGCCTCCTGTAAAGGTCGTCCCATCACGGACAACCCTTTCATGGACGGGGGCGGCGCCAACCAAGGATAAAAGGTGGTGATACGCCCAATGGGTGGTCGCCTTCTTGCCTTGAAGCAGTCCCGCAACGCCGAGGATCAGTGCCCCCGTACAAACCGACGTGGTATAAGTCGCGGTCTTGGCAAGGCGCTGAACGCTCGACATCAAATGACCGTCTGCCATCGCACCAACCACGCCCATACCGCCGGGCACGCAGAGCAGATCAGCGTGCGCCAGATCATCAAACGTCACCGTCGGGTTGATCGAAAAACCGCAATCGGTGGGCACCGGCGCCATGCTGCTTGCCGCGTAGTGGACCGCGCTATCGGGCATGCGGCACAAAATTTGAGCCGGGCCCGTCATGTCGAGCTGGGTCACATCGGGAAAGAGAACAAAAACGATCGAGAAAGCCATACCGCCTCACCTAGCGCAGACCGGGCTGGTTGTCTCATGCGCGCGCCACCGCATGGCCAGACCCGAATGTGCCTGCTAGGGCGGCGAGCTTGAGGAGAAAGACCATGCCCGACGACGCGCGCCAATCGCTCAACAGCTACCGCCTTGGTCCCGATGACGAAGGACGGTTCGGCTCGTTTGGCGGCCGGTTTGTGGCTGAAACGCTGATGCCCTTGGTGCTGGAGCTCAACGAGCAATACACCGCGGCGAAAGCCGACCCAAGCTTTCAAGAGGAGCTCGACGACCTTCTTAAAACCTATGTTGGTCGCCCCTCACCCCTGACCTATGCGGGGCGCTTGACCGAGCATGCGCGCGAGCAGGCGGAGCCCGGCAAAGGGGCAAAGATTTACCTCAAGCGCGACGAGCTGAACCACACCGGCGCGCATAAGATCAACAATTGCGTCGGGCAGGTGCTGCTAGCTAAGCGTATGGGGCGAACACGGATTATTGCCGAGACCGGCGCCGGACAGCACGGCGTAGCGACGGCCACAGTGTGCGCTTTGATGGGTTTGCCGTGCGTGGTCTATATGGGCGCCGCCGACGTTGAGCGGCAAAAGCCCAACGTCTTTCGCATGAAGCTCCTTGGCGCTGAGATTGTGCCAGTGACCAGTGGTAAGGGTACACTGAAAGATGCGATGAACGATGCGCTGCGCGACTGGGTCACCAATGTCGCGGACACATTTTATGTCATCGGGACCGCAGCGGGGCCCCATCCCTATCCCATGATGGTGCGAGATTTTCAGTCCGTCATCGGAGACGAGGCCAAGGCCCAAATGCTTGAGGCTGAAGGCCGTTTGCCCGATGTTGCCATGGCCTGCATCGGTGGCGGCTCCAACGCCATCGGACTTTTCCATCCTTTCCTTGATGACACATCAGTGCGCCTCATCGGTGTTGAAGCCGCGGGCAAAGGCCTGAATTCAGGAGAGCACGCAGCAAGCCTGACTGGCGGTAAGCCCGGTGTTCTGCACGGGAACAAAACCTATCTTCTCCAGGATGAACACGGACAAATCGACGACGCGCACTCGATCTCCGCGGGTCTCGACTACCCCGGTATTGGGCCAGAGCACGCCTTTCTCCATGAGACAGGCCGGGTTGAATACATGTCCGCCACCGACACCGAAGCGCTTGAAGCATTCCAGCTTTGCGCCATAAAAGAGGGCATCATCCCAGCCCTTGAGCCAAGCCATGCCCTGGCTCGCGCCCTTGACATTGCTGGGGAAATGGACCGCGAAGAGATCCTGCTCCTTAACATGTGCGGCCGCGGCGATAAGGACGTCTTCACCGTGGCGGATGCTCTGGGCGTCGAGGTTTAGACGTCGCGAGCTGACGCCTCAAAGGCATCGGCATAACGAACCGTTCCCTGACGATCGGGCGGGCTTATTACGAGCCTTTGGACATAGCGAGGCTCGACCCCAGGGTAAGACAAACCCACGTCGCCTTCGAATCCAAAACGGCTGTAATAAGCGGGGTCACCCACCAAAACGATGCCGTGCGCACCGAGCGATGTCATCTCCGTAAGACCTTGACGGATCAATTGCGAGCCAATTCCAGTTCGCTGACGATCGGGATCAACTGAAACCGGCCCCAGGCCAAACCAAGCATTCTGCACCCCATCGATCGTCACAGGCGAAAACGTGATTTGCCCCACGATCTCTGCTCCTTCGGCCGCCACGAGCGACAGCGTCAGGTCACCCGATCGGCGCAGCGCATCAATAATCCGGGGTTCTGATCCATTGCTGAAAGGCATGGTGGCAAAAGCGCGCGCCGTCAGTGCGTGAATAATCGCTTGCTCGCCAGTCTGTTCTGCACGGATAATCATGTGATGGGGGTTAGCGCCAAGCGCTGACGATCACCAAGGTCAAAGGTAAGAGCCCTGTAATATCGGTGATCGCGATCTTTCGCAAAGGCCCGACCGGGAACCCTGCCCGCGCGTAGACGATCAAAAACCCGATCATGCTCACACCGACCACGATGCTCGCCAGTCGTTCTGATCGGACATCGACCATCGCGACCAATGCCGCGACCAACACGGCGAGAAAAAGCGCACCGCGATGAATGAGAAGAACCCCAATATCGCCAGCGGGATCAACCCCATAAAGCCGTTGCACCATGGTCGGAGCGATAAAAACCACTGCGGGCGCCACATGGATAAGCGCCAGCAACAGCCAAGCAGTTTTGGTCATCAACGCCATGAATTTCTCCTCTGTATCCGGAGAAACTAATCATCGCTCTCTCTTGGCGTCCAAGCGTTACCACCAATAACCGCTATCGACGCCATCACTTCGCGGACGCCCGCATGGACAAAATCACGCGTAGGGTTAGGATTTTCGTTCGAGATGATGGGAACAACCGATGGTTCGTGGGTTTTTGCTGGCACTGCTGACATGCGTGATGGCGGGCGTTGCCCTCGCGCATCCTGACAATGAAGCGGATGAGGACATTTTTCTGCCGCTGGCCTTCGGCGATGACGGTCAGTTGATTGCAACCCTACCCGCCCCCGATGATGACGGGGTTAGCCTGCGCGTCATTCACGCGATGCGGCTCACCAGCGGTTTGGGCTCAAACCCGATCGGTCTCGATCGCGGTTGGGGCAGCAATGGCGCCATTGTGCTCTTCCGTGTATCCGGCGGGAAGCTCACCGCGGAGGTGGAGAACCACACCTATCGGGCGAGTGCGGATAATCCGCTCGAAAAACGCGCTGTGGCACAGAGCTTTGGTCGATCGATCATCTTTGCCACTGATATCATCGATCAGGGGGACGAGACTGTCACCGCCGACATCTCCGGTCTTTTGTTGACTGACCTCTTGGGCCTTGCGAGTGCTCTCAAAGAAGACGATGGCGGCCCTTTCACCCTCGACAAAGGCCGCTCACGGATGACCCCTGGCGGGGTTCTCATGTTCCCGCTTAACACAGAAGTCGATACAGAGATCACCTTCACCAGTAACGATCCCGGTACGGAGATTTCTATGACAGCGCCCTATCCCGGTGCCGTGACGCTTGGTGTGCACCATAGTTTTGTGGCTTTGCCCGAACCAGGATTTGCGCCCCGCCTTGCTGACCCGCGGGTTGGTCCGATCAGCATGCCGATCTATGATTTCTCCGCGCCCTTGGGCGGATCGATCACCCAAAGCTTCGCCCTGCGCCATCGGCTCGAACTCAAAAATCCTAACAACCCGGATGAAGGCGTCGTCAAACCGATCGTCTTTTACGTCGATTCCGGTGCACCAAAAGCCATTCGGGACGCCTTGGTGGAAGGCGCTATGTGGTGGGCGGAGGGGTTTGAGGAAGCAGGCTTCCCTGGCGGGTATCGCGTCGAGGTGATGCCCGATGATATGCACCCCCTCGATGTGCGTTACAGCGTCATCCAATGGGTGCATCGGCAGACCCGCGGTTGGTCCTATGGGGGTAACATCCGTGATCCTCGCACCGGCGAGATGCTCAAGGGCCACGTGATCCTTGGATCCCAGCGCGTGCGCCAAGACCGCATGATCTTTGAAGGCCTTTCGGGCACCGAAAAGACCGGTACCGGTCAGGCGGACGACCCAATCAAACTTGCTCTGGCCCGTATCCGTCAGCTCTCGGCCCATGAGGTTGGGCATGCCATCGGGTTTGGCCATAATTTCGCAGCATCGGCCGTGGGTCGGGCCTCGGTGATGGACTACCCGGCGCCTTGGGTGATCGAACGCCAGGGCGCCCTTGATTTCTCCCAAGCCTACGATGTGGGGCTTGGTGACTGGGACATTGCGACGGTGAAATGGCTCTATGGCAACCCAGCGGATGGCGATGCGGTTGTGCAACAGGCCATGGATGAAGGTCTCTACCTGATCGAAGATCCAGAAGGGCGAGGCGTTGGCACCGGCCACATCAACGGCGCGGTCTGGGACAATGGAAGTGATCCCGTGGACGAGCTCGATAATGTCATGCGTGTACGGAAAGTTGCACTTGAGAATTTTGGCACGGACGCGGCCGCCGACGGTATGCCTGCCTCACGCCTGCGCGAAGTCTTGGTTCCGATCTATCTTTACCACCGCTACCAAACCGCCGCCGCCGCCAAAGTGATCGGCGGATCGTCTTATCAATACGCGGTTATTGGTCAGGACGAGCCCTTGGTGGAAATGGCGCCCAAGGCTGATCAGATGGCAGCGCTTGCGATGGTGCTCAGCACACTGAGCCCACAAGCCCTCGATATGCCTGAGAGCATTCTCGAGGTGCTCATCCCGCGGTCTGACCCTTTTCAATATGTCAGCCGTGAGGAATTTGAGACCGGGACCGACGCGATCTTTGATCTGACCAGCGCGGTAGAAACATCAGCCGATATCTCTCTTGGCGCTTTGTTTGCGCCCGCGCGCCTTGAACGCCTCGCTCAAAACGAAGCCCGTCATGGCCGCAAAGCGCCTTCGATCGAGGCCGTGCTCGATGAGATCACGAACGCCCTTTTTGATCCGAACACCGCATCAATGAGAGAAGAGGCCATTGCCGCCGCGGTTCAATCACGGGCGGTTGCCGCTTTCATCAACGCCGACAACCCTGGCGCCTCCATTGCGGTCAGAGCGGCGCTCCGCGGCAAGATGGAGCAATTGGCTGATGATCTCGAAGATGCAAGCGACCATGGGCCGCTTCTTGCGGATCAACTAAAATCGCACCTCGATCGCCCGGCACCAGCAACGGCGCCCCAACCGGCCGGACCGAAAACCCCGCCAGGCAGCCCCATCGGGGAAGACTGCTGGCACTGTTCAGGCCGATAACCTCTTGCACCACTGACGCGCACGCGGCACCACCCGCCGGTGAGCAGACTAAGCACAACATTTGAACGGCTAAAGGCCGAAGGCCGGACAGCCTTTATGCCTTACATCATGGCCGGAGATCCCGATCTCGCCGTATCGGAAGAGCTCTTGCACGCGCTTCCCGGTGCCGGAGCCGACATGATTGAGGTTGGTTTTCCCTTTACCGATCCGATGGCAGATGGCCCGATCATCGCCGAAGCAGGCCAGAGGGCGCTTGATGGCGGGCAGACCCTCGCAATGACCCTTTCGATGGTGAAACGCTTTCGTGAGGCAGGTCATGACACCCCAATCGTCCTCATGGGCTATGCCAATCCGGTGCTGCAGCACGGCGAAAGCTTTGCGGCCGATGCCGTCGAAGCGGGCGCCGATGGGCTGATTTTGGTGGATTTGCCGCCGGAAGAATCCCAACCGCTTGACGAACAAGCAAAAAAGGCAGGACTCGATGTCATTCGTCTGGCCACGCCGACCACCGATGCCAAACGGTTACCGAAGGTGATCGAACGAGCCTCAGGTTTCCTCTATTATGTCGCTGTCGCAGGTGTGACGGGGGATCGTTCATCAGACGCGGACACTTTGGGTACGGCAATCAAGGCCTTGCGGACGCAGACCACCTTGCCCATTGCCGCTGGGTTCGGCATCAAGGATGCGGCATCGGCGAGCGCGGCTGCTGAGCACGCCGACGCCGTCGTCGTGGGCTCAGCCATCGTTAAAGCGCTTGCGGTAAACGGGGTGGACAGTGCGCTCTCTTTGACGCGAACGATCGCCGAAGGCGTGCACCGACATAAGTAGCGGGTTGTGAGGCCCGGTATGGAGACAACATGAACTGGCTTTCGGACATTACGCCTCCGGGGATCAAAAAGATCTTTCGGCAGCAAGACGACCAAGCGGACACGCTTTGGACGCGCTGCCCAAAATGCGATCACATGACCTTCAACCGCGAGCTGGAGCAGGACCAACACATCTGCCCCAATTGCGGCCACCACATGCCGATCGCCCCGATTGCCCGCCTCAACAACCTTTTTGGCGAAGGCTGGGAACGCGTGGAGCTGCCGGAAACCCCGGACGACCCCCTCAAATTCAAAGACACCAAGCGCTATCCCGATCGCTTACGCGACTATCGCAAAAAGACAGGGGAGCGCGACGCGCTCGTTGTTGGCCTCGGTGAACTTGGTGGTCGATTGGCCGTGGCAGCGGTGCAGAACTTTGCCTTTATGGGCGGCTCCATGGGCGCAGCGATCGGCGAGGGGCTGCTCACCGCGGCCCAGCGAGCGGTCACCAACCGCGCGGCACTGATTGTTTTCACCGCCTCCGGCGGCGCCCGTATGCAAGAAGGGATCTTGTCCCTGATGCAAATGCCGCGCTCGACGATTGCCGTGCAGATGGTGCGTGAAGCAGGTCTTCCCTACATCGTCGTTCTCACGAACCCGACCACCGGCGGTGTGACAGCGAGCTATGCCATGCTCGGTGATGTCCATATGGCCGAGCCTGGCGCGCTTATTGGTTTTGCCGGGCCGCGGGTGATCGAACAGACCATTCGCGAAAAACTGCCCGAAGACTTCCAGCGGGCCGAGTATCTTCTTGATAAAGGCATGATCGATCGCGTCACCGATCGCCGTGAGATGGCAAGCGAGCTTGGAAATATCCTCAGCGTGCTGATGCCGCCGCGCGGCGCAGCGCAGGACGTTGCCCCGCCGATGAGCGAACCGGCCAATGATGGCCCAGCAATGCCGCAGGACCTGCCAGAGGCCGCCGAGTAAATGAACGCCAGTCCGACGACGGCCACGGCCGAGGTCGAACGGCTGCTCACCCGCTTTGAGCAAGCATCGCCAGCGACCATCAATTTAGGCCTCGAACGGATCGAGGACGCCCTTCATCGTCTTGGCGATCCGCATCTTGCCTTGCCGCCAGTGATCCATGTCGCCGGAACGAATGGCAAAGGCTCAACGATCGCCTTTATGCGGACGATTTTAGCCGCAGCTGGCCTGCGGGTGCATACCTACACCTCGCCCCATCTCCTCCGCTTCAACGAGCGGATCGTTGTGGCGGGTGAGCAGATCGGCGATGAGCAACTCGCGCAAGTCTTGGGGCGGTGCGAGGCTGCCGCGGGGGATCTGCCGCTTACCTATTTTGAAGCAGCCACCGCTGCTGCGTTCCTCGCTTTTGCCGAAACGCCGGGCGACGCGGTTCTTCTTGAAACCGGTCTAGGCGGACGACTTGATGCGACCAATGTTGTGCCCGCGCCGCGTGCCTCGGTGATCACGCCCATCGGCATGGATCACATGGATTGGCTCGGCGATACCATCACCGACATCGCCTTCGAAAAGGCGGGTATTATCAAAGAAAACAGTGTCATGGTCACCGGCGCCCAAAGGCCAGAAGTGCTCGATGTCTTGCGCAACCGCGCCCTTGCTCTGGGGGCGGATCAACATATTCTGGGCGAGGACTGGCAGCTTGCCCGCGAGGGCAGCGGCTTCACCTACGAGGATGAGACCGGCCTTTCCGATCTTAAGCTCCCTCGCCTTCAAGGCATCCATCAAATTGATAACGCTGGTCTTGCGGTGGCCGCGCTCAAGGCCGCGGGCCTTGCCCCCGATGATGATTTCATCTCAATGGGGATTGATGCTGCTGAATGGCCTGCCCGGCTTGAACGGATGAAGCCCGGGGCGCTGACATCGATTGTCACCCAGCATGCCGGCGATCCTGGTGAGCTATGGCTCGATGGTGGGCATAATCCTCACGCCGCGGCGGTCCTCGCGCGCACCATGGCCGATCTTGAAGAACGCAGCTCCAGACCATTGATCCTGGTGGTTGGTATCGGGAAGAACAAAGACCCGATCGGTTTCTTCAAACCTTTTGCCGACCTCGCCTCCGCCGTCCTCACCGTGCCTTTTGGTCAGCCGATCGCCTATGACCCCGAGGATCTGGCCAAAGAAGCGCAAGAAGCAGGCATCCCAGCCCGCGCGATGACCAGCCTCGAAGCCGCGCTGGAGCACGCGGTGAGCGCGTTTGGCCGGTCCGGTGAGGGGACGCCCAGGGTCCTTGTTTGCGGCTCCCTTTACTTGGCCGCCGAGGCGCTGGAAAAGAACGGATGACACACGTTCTCCTGAAAACCCTGCCCCATGCCGAGGGCCTTCCGCTCCCGGAGTATAAAACCGAGGGCGCCGCGGGCGCGGACCTTGTTGCGGCCCTGCCAAGCGACGAGCCCGTGACCCTCGCGCCTGGGGAAAAAGCGATGATCCCCACTGGCCTTCAAATCGCCCTCCCGTTAGGAACAGAAGCACAAATCCGCCCACGGTCAGGCCTTGCTGCGAAACATGCTGTCACCGTTGTCAATGCACCGGGCACGGTCGACTGTGATTATCGGGGCGAAGTCCGCGTGGTGCTCATCAATCTTGGCCAAGAAGCCTTTACGATCGAACGCGGCATGCGGATCGCTCAAATGGTGATCGCTCCCTATATTCGAGCCGACTTTCAGACAGCAGACGAACTACCCGAAACCTTGCGCGGCGAAGGCGGGTTCGGCTCCACGGGGTCCTAAGGATCCGTGGCGCCGCGCCACAAGCATCATCTCCTGTTGCCGGAGATCGGTGGCCAGGGCCAACAGAAGCTCGCGGCAGCCAAGGTTCTTATTGTCGGCGCAGGAGGGCTTGGGTGCCCGATCCTCGCCTACCTCGCCGCGGCTGGTGTCGGTCACCTCACGATCTGTGATGATGACAAAGTTGAGTTATCCAATCTTCAGCGGCAAATTCTTTATACAGAAGACGATATCGGTGAGCTAAAGGCGTTAGCGGCAGCAAAAAGACTCCGCCAGCTGAACAGTGATATCACCATCGAGCCGGTGACGGCGATGTTGACGGATGAAAACGGTGCGGACCTCGTGCGCGGCCACGATCTGGTGATCGAAGGCGTTGACCGCCTCGCAGCCCGGCAAGTGATCAACCGTGCGTGCTTGGCGCAAGGCCGTCCGCTCCTTTCCTCCGCCGCATCACGGTTTGAGGGACAAGTCGCGCTTTTCAGGCCTGGCGACAAAGATCACGCCTGTTACGCCTGTCTGGTTCCGCCTGAAGCCGATGAAGAAGGGCTCTGTGATCGAGACGGCGTGATGGGCCCCGTCGTTGGCATGGTGGGGAGTTTAGCCGCGGGCGAAGCCATCAAGTTCATCGCTGGGATTGAGCCCACACTCGAAAATGCCTTGCTGGTTTTTGATGCCCGCACCGGCACGGTGCGGAGGGTGAGAATGGCCCGCGACCCAGACTGCCCGGTCTGCGGAAACCTCTGATGCGAATCTAACAATAATTTCATCTACGACAATCTAGGGTTAGTGAAGAGTCAAGACTTTCACTTCGGCTTTTTGCGTTGCACAATATTTAGCATGGATTCACCCCAAGACATCAATGCGCCGGTGGCAGAACCCACCGAAGCGGCTGTGGCGGTCGCGGAATCGGCCTCTGGGCTACCCAGCTGGATGTTCATTATCGTCATGGGCTTAGCTGTCATGATTGCTGCACGGCCGCGTAAACAGCCGGTCGGTCGCCTGGACGGGTGACCCTGGGCACCTCTTCGCCCTAACCTTTGCCTGTCTCCAGTTGCAGAGGTGCTGATGCTTCTCCCTCACGATGACCCGATTGTTGTGGCCTCGCTCGCCCGGACCCCGATGGGTGGCCTGCAAGGCGATTTGGCCAGCCTCCGCGCGCCTGACCTTGGCGCGTTGGCGATCAAAGGCGCGCTTGAGCGAGCTGGCATCAAACCCGGCGCCGTCGACGAAGTGTTGATGGGCTGCGTCCTCCCAGCAGGACAAGGACAAGCGCCAGCGCGGCAGGCAGCGATCCATGCAGGCCTTCCCACCTATGTTCCGTGCACGACCATCAACAAGATGTGCGGCTCCGGCATGAAAACGGTGATGATGATGGCGCAGGCGATTGCAGCCGGCTCGGTGAGCGTTGGTGTTGCAGGCGGCATGGAGTCGATGAGCAACGCGCCCTACCTCTTACCTAAAGCACGCTCAGGCTACCGCATGGGCCATGGCCAAGTGCTCGATCATATGTTCCTTGATGGTCTCGAGGACGCCTATGAAGGCGGCTTGATGGGCAGTTTCGCTGAGATGTGTGCGGATAAATTTTCCTTCAGCCGTGAACAACAGGATGACTTTGCGATCGCAAGCCTCGAACGGGCCATCGCAGCCAGCGACAAAGCCTTTGCCGAGGAACTGGTGTCGGTGACGATCGCAACCAAGTCGGGCGACACGGTCATTGATCGCGACGAACAGCCGTTCAAGGCGCGACCAGAAAAGATCCCTCATTTGAAGCCAGCCTTCCGCCGCGACGGCGGCACGGTGACGGCTGCCAATGCGAGCTCTATCTCCGACGGCGCGGCTGCGCTCTTGATGATGCGGCAGAGCCAAGCCGATCAATTGGAGATCTCCCCGCTCGCCAAATTGACGGCGATGACGTCCCACGCGCAGGACCCGGCATGGTTCACCACCGCCCCCATCGGCGCCTTCGAAAAGCTCTTTGACGCCGAAGGCACCAAGGCCACGGACTATGATCTCTTTGAGGTCAACGAGGCCTTCGCCGTGGTTCCGTTGGCGGTCATGGGGGAACTCAATATCCCGCATGAGCGGATGAACGTGCATGGCGGCGCCTGTGCACTCGGTCACCCCATCGGCGCTTCGGGAACACGGATCATTGGGGGGTTGATCAATGCCCTCCGCTTCCGCGGGAAGACGCGGGGCGCAGCAGGGATCTGCATCGGCGGCGGCGAAGCAACGGCGGTGGCCGTCGAAATCCTAGGCTGAGGGCCTTCAAAGAAAACTGTAGGGATCAATATCCACCACGCGCCGCACGGCACTGGCGGCCTTCACCCGCGAGAGCCAATCCGACGTGAAGGCCTGGAGCGAGCGTCCCCGCGCAGCTTTCACCAAAAACCGCACCCGGAAGACACCGCGCAGGCGATAAAAGGGGGCAGGCGCGGGGCCCCACGCTTCAATTCCCTCTGCCTGCGGAACGACTTGCGCTAAGGCACGGGCCTCAGCATTGAGTTTTTGTTCGTCCTTGCCCGAAAGAATGATCCCCGCAAGGCGGCCATGGGGCGGAAGGCCGATCTCCTCTCGGCAATGAAGTTCTTCGGCAAAAAAAGCGTCGCGATCTCCACTCGCAAGGGCTTCGGTGACCCGGTGCTCAGGTTGATAGGACTGAAGGAGCACGCGGCCCTTGGCAGCACTTCGGCCCGCGCGGCCTGCCACTTGGGTTAAGACTTGATAGGTGCGCTCCGAGGCACGCAGATCGCCGCCTGCGAGGCCAAGATCAGCATCCACCCCGACAACTAAGGTAAGGCCAGGAAAGTTGTGCCCTTTCGCGGCGGCTTGTGTCGCAACAAGGATATCAATCTCTCCCGATGTCATCCGCTCAAGGAGTGCTTTAGCAGCAACAGGGCTTTCAATCGTGTCGGAGGAAAAAATTTCGACGGTCGCATCAGGCCAGCGCGTTTTCGCCTCCTCCGCCACCCGCTCGACCCCTGGCCCGCAAGCAGTGAGGGTGTCTTTGCCCCCGCAATGGGGACAGATCTCAGGCTTGGGCATCGAAAACCCGGTCTGGTGGCAGACAAGACGCCCCGTATACCGATGTTCAACCAACCATGTGTCACTATCAGGCGCGGTGATACGCTCACCGCACCGCCGACAAATCGTGACGGGGGCGTAGCCGCGGCGATTAAGGTAAAGCAGGGCCTGCTGATCTTTCTGCAGCGTGTCGTTGATCGCCGCCACCGCAGGGTCAGCAATCCACATTCCCTGTTCAGGAGGCGTATCGCGCATGTCCAAGACATCAATGTCGGGCATCACCGCCGGGCCATAGCGGCTTTGGAGCTTCACGCTGGTGTACCGCCCTTTTTCGACATTCAGCATCGTCTCTAAGGACGGTGTGGCGGAGGCAAGGATGACGGGAAAGGACTGCCGCGCGCCCATCGCTACCGCCATGTCCCGCGCGTGGTAAAGGATACCCTCTTGCTGCTTATAAGCGGGATCATGCTCCTCATCGACGACCACCAGCCGGAGGTTTTGCCAAGGCAGAAAGAGCGCCGACCGCGCACCGACCACCAAACGACAGGAGCCATCGAGCACCCGCTTCCAAACGCGCCGTCTTTGAGCTGATGAAAGATCAGAATGCCAATGCGCAGGCGCAACCCCAAAACGCTCTTCGAGCCGCCGCAAAAAAGGGAGGGTGAGCGCGATCTCGGGCAGCAACACAAGCGTCTGCGCGGTTGGGTCAGCACGCAAAGCCGCGGCAACAGCTTCGAGATAGACCTCCGTCTTGCCTGATCCCGTCACCCCGTCGATCAAGACCGTCCCCTCGCCGCGGCCAATCGTGACGCGTAAGCTCGACGCCGCTGCGGCCTGACCGGGATCAAGATCACGCCCGGGAGCATCCGGGTCAGGATCAGGAAACGGGGGGTCCGGATCAAACTGAACATGCTCAAGCGCCCCCGCTTGCGCAAGACCCCGCACAACACCTTCGGTCACCCCAGCCTTTTCTGCCAGATCCTTAGCGGTTTGCGCCTGGTCACTCGCCGCATCCAAAACCGCCTGCCGTTTGTCGGTGATCCTCAGATCATCCGGTAGGGCTCCTTTTCGATACCCTGTCCGCCCCCGGACATCCGCGAGGCCCTGTTCACCGCGCAAGACCATGCGCAACACCGCCCCGCGGCTCACCATGTAATAGCGCGCCACCCAGTCGACAAAATCGAGGAGTTTCGGTGCCAAGCGCTGCACATCATAGCGTTGGACGATCGCTTTCAGTTTCGCATCAGGAACAGAAGGGTCTGGCGCGTCATGCCAGACGACCCCTGTCATGCGCCGCGGACCAAGCGGGACCATGACGATATCGCCTGGCTCAACAAAGAGCCCGTCAGGCACTTCGTAATCATAGCCATCGCCGACCGGCATCGGCAGCAGCACTTTGGCGCGGCGACGCGGCGCGGGATCCGCCACCTCATCGTCCTTCTTTAGGCGATCCATAGCCTGGCGAGCTACCATGTCGGCCTCAACGGCGCGAGCACTGGTGGATAGAGGTGCAAAAGAAGGCGCGGTTCGGCTAAGGCGCGGCCATGAGAAAAAGCACTGCCTTGGGCACCGCCGCCGCCTTTTTCCTGACCCTCGCCGCTTGCGGTGATGAGCCAGCAAGGGAGGTCGACGCCAGTAACCCCGCGTCGGACGCGCTGGCTTCCGTAATGGACGATCATTGGGAGCTCATCTTGGAGGAAAACCCGGTGTTCGCAGCCCGCCTCGGGCGCGAAGATGGGCTTGGGCGTCTCTCTGATCCCTCGATTGAAGCCTATGAGGAGGGGGTCAATCAACGCCGCCTTTTGCTGACCCGCCTGAACGCGGTCGACACGCCCGCCCTCAGCCAGGACGAGCTGCTCAACCACACGCTTCTCACCCTCGAGCTCGAGGAAGCCCAAGAAGAGGCGCAATATGGCGGGAAGTTTCTAACGCTGAGTACGTTTGATGCACCGCATTCAGACCTCGCCCGCCTCGCCGAGGAAACAGCCCTGCGCACCGAGGAAGACTACCGCTCTTATGTCGATCGTTTGGCGGCGATGCCCGACTATATCGGCAAAGCGATAGCACGCCTTCAGGGCGGGATTGATGCCGGCTGGACCCAGCCCTGTGAGGCGATGACGGGCTTCCCGCGGACCTATCAAACCCACATCGTCGATGATGCGGCTACATCTGTCTTTATGCTGCCTTTCGCACGCCAAGGAGCGGTGGACGATGACACCCACGCCGCCTTCGCAGCCCAGGCGGAGGTCCTGATCCGTGATCAAGTGGTCCCCGCCTTTGAAACCTTCGGTCTCTTTTACGAAGGCCAGTATGTACCGAATTGCCGCCAGGTGGTGGGTGTGTCGAGCGCCCCGAATGGTGCTGCCTATTACGAACAACGGGTACGGAGCTTCACCACCACCGATATGACCGCAGACGAGGTGCACAATGTTGGCCTTGCGGAAGTTGCGCGGATCCGCGCCGAAATGGAGGAAGTCGCCGCCGAAGCCGGCTTTGCGACGCTCCCTGAGTTCCAGGAACATCTGCGCAGCACGCCGTCCTTCTATCCAGCCACCGCCGAGGAGCGGGTGGCGGTTGCCTCGACCATCGCCAAAAAAATGGATGGCGAGCTGGTGAAACTGTTCACAGTCTTGCCGCGTATGCCGTACACGATCTTACCGATCCCCCTCGATATCGCGGAGGGTACAACCACGGCCTATTATACCCGCCCAGCCGTCGATGGTTCACGGGCAGGGGTCTATTGGCTCAACACCACGCTACTAGAGACGCGGCCGCTCTATGAACTGGAGGCGCTGACGCTGCATGAAGCGGTGCCGGGGCATCACTTACAGATCGCCTTGATGCAAGAGCTCGACCTACCGAATTTCCGGCGCTTTAGCGGCGGGTTTACCGCCTTTGTCGAGGGCTGGGGTCTTTACTCAGAGCGCTTAGGCCTTGAAGTCGGGTTCTATGAGACGCCTGAGGACAATTTCGGGCGCCTCTCCTATGAGATGTGGCGCGCGTGCCGCCTCGTGGTGGACACAGGCCTGCACGCCAAGGGCTGGTCGCGGCAACGCGCGATCAACTTCATGCTCGACAACACAGGCCTCTCGGAAAACAACATCACCCGCGAGGTAGACCGCTACATCACCTGGCCGGGCCAGGCGGTGGCTTATAAAATTGGTGAGCTGAAGATCCGTGAACTCCGCAAAAGAGCCGAGGATGCCCTTGGCACTGATTTCGATGTACGGCTCTTCCACGACGTCGTCTTGGGCAGCGGCTCGATCCCCCTCTCGGTGCTCGAAAACCACGTGGACGCGTTTATTGAAGAGCAGATGGCCACTGGCGCGGCTGAGTGACCAGCGTTCTCTTCGTCTGCTTGGGGAATATTTGCCGAAGCCCGGCCGCGGAAGGTGTGTTCCGTGACCGCGCTGCGGCGGCTGGCCTCGATGTCACCACCGATAGCGCGGGTACCGGCGGATGGCATGCCGGCGATCCGCCCGATCACCGCATGACAGCGGCCGCTGCGCGCCGCCGCTATGACATCTCTGGGCAGCGCGCTCGCCGTGTCGATGATGGCGATGGCTATAGCTTTGATCATATCATCGCCATGGATGCCTCGAACTTAGCGGATCTTCAGGATCGCGCGCTCCCCGATTGGACCGCTAAGATCCGTATGCTGCACCCAATGCACGATGTACCTGACCCCTATTATGGCGGCGAGCAGGGGTTTGAAACCGTGCTTGATATGCTCGAGCAAGGGATCGATGCGTTAATCGAGGAGATCAAAACGGGTGCCTAGGGTTCTGTTCGTCGGCCTTGGCTATTCTGTTCATCCGCTCGCTGAGCGCCTCCAACACGAGGGCTGGCAAGTCATCGGCACCACGCGATCGAGAAAGAAAGCCGAGACCCTTCGAACCGCCAGCATCGAACCGATCATCTGGGAGGCAGGAGCGCCGCTGAACGCCCGTGATGCGCTCAACCACGATGCGGTGGTGATCTCCGTGGCCCCTAAGGATGGCTCATGCCCCGTGGCGACAGCCCTCGCGCATGAGCTGCCAAAGAAAGCGACGACGCAGATCCTCTATCTTTCGTCGTCTGGCGTTTACGGAGATTTTGCTGGCGATTGGGTTGATGAAACGACGCCGTGCCGTCCGGGGACTGAACGCGGCATCGCCCGCTTGGCCGCCGAGCAGCAATGGCTGGCATTAGCCGCCAAGGTAGGCGCCCGCCTCACCCTTTGTCGCCTCGCCGGTATTTACGGCCCTGGACGCAACGCGGTGGAGTCCCTTGCTGGCGATACCCCCGGCGCCCGCGCGGGTCTGACCCGCCGGTTGATCAAGCCTGGGCAAGTCTTCAACCGCATCCACCGCGACGATATTGCCGAAGGCCTCCACGCTCTTCTGCACACAAATAAACCACCAGATATCGTCAACTTCACCGATAACGAACCCGGACCGCCCGCCGATGTTATCACCCACGCCGCCAGCCTTCTTGGCATCGATCCGCCGCCCGAAGTTCAGTTTGAGGATATCAAAGACGAACTCTCCGCCATGGCGCGAAGCTTTTACGCGGAGAACAAGCGCCTCAAAAACGACCGGCTCCACGCATTGGTCGGCGCCCTCCGCCACCCCACCTATCGCGAGGGCCTCGCAGCGATCGCAAACGCCCGCCGTTAGGCATCGGCTCCGTCTTCTGTTAGGCCTAGTCTTGCTCTTTAGACGAAGATCGGCCTCCTGATGTCCATCGCCCCCTCTTTGATTGACCGCCGCAGACTCTTTACACTTGGCGCTGGACTTGCGCTGGCGAGCTGTGCGGAGCCGCAAGCCAGCAGCCAACCCGTCCTTTCCTCAGGCGCGCCCACCCCGCTAGATCTTTCGGCGTCACGGCTGATGCGGATCACCGTCTGCTCACGCCCCTTCCGGCCCGCTGGACCGCGGCTTGAGGAGGAGCGCCTGGGCGAGAAACGCGTGATCCACAATTACGGCCATGGCGGGGCCGGTTGGTCCCTCACCTGGGGGTGTGCGGAGGAGGTGCTCGAGCTTGCAATGCGCGAGCGGCCCGGTGACGTTGCCGTGATTGGTGCGGGCGCTCTTGGCCTTGCGAGCGCCTTACGTCTCGCTGAGGAGGGCCTTCCCGTCACGATCTATGCGGAAGATTTCCCATCCGAAAGTCGCTCGGCCCGCGCCACGGGCACTTGGTCACCCGACAGCCGGATCTCCTTGGACACAGATATAGCGCCAGACTTTGGCGACCGATGGGAGCGTTGGGCGCGCAAGTCTTACTCTGTGCACCAGCATTTTGTAGGCCTTGATCATCAGCCAGTGGAATTCACCCCTCGCTACCGTTTAAGGGACGACGAGGGTCCCGCATCTGAACCTGCGGAGCGCAGCTTTAGCCATTTCTATCGGCGGATTTCGGACATGCTGCCGCTTGGCCAGTCGATCGATCCAGCGGCCCACGGGTTCACCACCGCGAAGGCCTATCAAGAGATGAGCATGACCTTCAACGTCGCGCAGTATTTCGATGACTTGATGACGGCCTATCTGCTCCGCGGCGGCAAGATCCAGCGGCGCCGCTTTGATGCCGCCGAAGAGGTGATGGCGCTGCCGCAAACGCTCATTGTTAACTGTACAGGGATGGGCGCTAAGGCGCTCTTTGACGACAACAGCCTTGTCCCCGTGCGCGGCCAGATCGCCTGGCTCGCCCCGCAGCCAGGGGTGCAATATGGCGTCTATTACAAAAACGGCACCGCCCTTGCGCGGCGCGACGGGATCGTCATCCAAGACCGCGGCCCCAACGAGGATTTCGGCTACGGAATCGGCGAAGAAACCCCCAACCAGGCTGAGTTTGAGGCCACCCTGGCGACGATGGCATCGTGCTTCGCCACACCGCCAAGTTCTGCGATATAAAGAAAGCTTTATATCCTTGCAGAGCACTGCTAGCGGGCCCCCAGGATTTTTGGAGACCCGCATGACCCAGGACTACGCTGTCAAAGACATTGGCCTTGCCGACTTCGGCGAAAAAGAAATTGCGATCGCCGAGCATGAAATGCCTGGCCTGATGTCCACGCGCGCTGAGTTCGGCGCAGAACAGCCTTTGAAGGGCGCGCGTATCGCGGGCTCCCTCCACATGACGATCCAGACCGCCGTCCTCATCCGCACCCTTGAAGCGCTTGGCGCCGAAGTCCGCTGGGTGAGCTGCAACATCTACTCCACCCAAGACCATGCCGCCGCCGCGATTGCAGCCTCCGGCACACCGGTCTTCGCCCATAAGGGTGAGACACTCGAAGAATACTGGGACTTCTGCGACCGCATTTGGGAATGGCCCAATGGCGAGATCGCCAACATGATCCTCGACGATGGCGGCGATGCAACGATGCTGATCCTGATCGGCAGCCAGGCCGAGACCGACCCTTCGGTGCTCGACAATCCGTCCAATGAAGAAGAAGAAGCCTTCTTCGCCACGATCAAACGGCGCCTGGCGAAGGACCCTGGCTTTTATAGCCGCGTCAAAGCCTCGATCAAAGGCGTGACCGAGGAAACCACCACCGGCGTCATGCGCCTTTACCAGCGTGAGAAAGCAGGCACGCTTCCCTTCCCCGCGATCAATGTTAACGACAGCGTCACCAAGTCGAAATTCGACAACAAGTACGGCTGTAAAGAATCGCTTGTGGACGCGATCCGTCGCGGTACGGACGTGATGATGGCCGGCAAGGTCGCCACTGTCGCTGGTTACGGCGATGTCGGCAAAGGCTCCGCTGCCTCGCTCCGCGGTGCAGGCTGCCGCGTCATGGTCACCGAAGTCGACCCGATCTGCGCCCTGCAAGCGGCGATGGACGGCTATGAAGTCGTCACCATGGAAGATGCAGCACCGCGCTCTGACATCATCGTTACCGCGACGGGCAACAAGGATGTTCTGACTGCTGATCATTTCCGCGCATGTAAGAATATGGCGATCATCTGCAACATCGGTCACTTCGATAACGAGATCCAAGTGGACGCCCTGCGAAACTATCCGTGGACCAACATCAAAGACCAGGTCGACATGATCGAGATCGCGGCAGATAAGAAAATCATCCTTCTCTCTGAAGGGCGCCTCGTGAACCTCGGCAATGCCACCGGCCACCCAAGCTTTGTGATGTCCGCAAGCTTCACCAACCAAACGCTGGCGCAGATCGAGCTCTTTAAGAACAACACAGGTCAGTACGAGAATAAGGTCTACGTCCTGCCCAAACAGCTCGACGAGAAAGTGGCGGCCCTGCACCTCGCCCATGTCGGCGCAAACCTCAGTGCCCTGTCAAATGACCAGGCCGATTATATTGGCGTGCCGCAGGCTGGCCCCTTCAAAAACGAAGAGTACCGGTACTAGAGCCAATTCTGACCGAATTGACCCTAGCTTGTTTTTTGCGGTCGCATTTTCTGACGCCCAACCGGTGTCCACTTGGTCGGAAAATGCTCTAGCCATCACGCTAACCAACCAATTGATCGGGAGGGCAATCCTCAAGGGTGCTCGCCCGATTTGCGTTGAGCGCCCTTCCCGCTAAGCTCCAGCGCTGGGAACAGAATTTTACTCTGGGGAGCACCATGGGACTTCGTAGTTTTGCATTTGGCATGGCCACTGGGGCCGCCCTTGTCCTTGGCGGCCAATACGTCATGGCCACCAACATGCTGGAAGGGCAGGGCCTTATCGCGCCGAAGGAATCGATGGAATCGCTGATCGAGCGCGTGACCCCCCCGCCAAGCGCTTCTGAGAACACCGACACCTCCGAGGACGATCGCGCTGAGGAAACCTCCATTCTTGAGGCCCTTGCGCCCAAACCCGCTGAGCCTTCCGATCAGGGACAGGTGAGCGACCGGTTCTCGGGCGAAGCGTCTTATTATGCAGAAAGCCTCGATGGTAACCCAACAGCGAGCGGCGAGCCTTACCGCCACAATGGTTACACCGCTGCGCACCGTACGCTGCCCTTTGGAACAAGGGTACGCGTGACCCGTCAGGACACCGGCCAAAGCGTTGTGGTGACGATCAATGACCGCGGCCCCTACGCCCATAACCGGGTGATTGACTTGAGCGGTGCCGCGGCCAGCGAGATCGATATGGACATTGTCGGCGTCGCCATGGTCGATGTGGAAGTGCTGAGCGACTAACAGGACACAAGCCTCCCTTCAGCTTTGTACGCCTCACCGACTGGCATTAGAGCGTGAGCAGAATATACCGCTCACGCCGTCGATTGCCCCCGTGTTATCGGCTTCGCGATGACAGCACCTGACCGCATGATGGTGGAGAAGCGGGGCTGGTCGGTTTAGGCTGACGTCATGACCCAGAACCCAGCCGTCTCCTTTCACGTTCCGGTCTTGGAAACTGAACGCCTGAACATGCGCGCGTTTCGCCAGGACACAGATTTTGAGCCCTATGCGGAGTTTTACGCCTCAGAGGAAACCCGTTATTACGGAGGGCCGCTGGACCGTGAAGGGGCCTGGCGTGCCGCAGCCGCAATGATGGGGCACTGGATCATTCGCGGCTATGGCGCCTGGGCCGTCGAAGAGAAGGCCACCGGTGAATTTTGCGGCCTTGTTGGCCTTTGGTATCCGGAAGACTGGCCTGAGCGTGAAATCACGTGGGCGATCGTCAGCGCCAAGCAGGGCCGCGGTTTCGCCGCGGAAGCTGCCCTCCGTGCAAAGTCCTATGCCGTCGACACGCTCGGTTGGGACAGGGTCTACAGCTGCATTGCCGCTGAGAACAGCGCCTCGATTGCTCTAGCTGAGAAACTCGGCGCAGTATTCAACCGGGAGCTGGGTCACCCCAAAAGGGGCCGTGTGCTTGTCTACCGGCACACGCCCTAAGGCGTCATCATCCGCATCATCACGCGCTTCCAAAGCGGCGATGGTAGCCATTTCCTCAGTGCAACGACTGGTCCAGGCGGATTGATGAGATAGCGCAGACGATCAGAGGGATCAGTCGCCGCCTGATAGATAAGATCCGCCGCTTTCTCCGCAGGGATCATGATCTTCTGCAAACGGCGCAGCACTTTGTCGCCTGATCCTTGGATCGCGACGTAGGCGTCGTGCTTGCTGGGTTCGTTCTCTGTCAGCATCTCCGTCTTGATCGGGCCGGGTTCGATCAACTTGACCCGAATACCGTGGATCGACAGCTCATAGCGCCATGCTTCCATTAAACCCTCAACACCGAACTTTGATGCAGCGTAAAGCGCCGTGCCGGGCGAAGGTATCAATCCTGATACTGAAGATGTGGTCATAATGAGACCACTGCTCCTTGAGCGCATGGCGGGCAAAACTGCTTTCGTTGTGTGCACGACGGCGGTGAGGTTGACGTTGAAAATATTCTCAATCTCCTCAGCCGTTGCTCCCTCAACAGGCCCCGCCGCGGAGACCCCGGCATTGTTAAAGAGCACATCAATCTGCCCATAGCGCGCCAATGTCGCCTCGACCCCCTCCTCAATCGATCCGCGATCGGTGACATCGAGCTTGGGCGCAAAGGCATTGTCAGCCTCCGCCCACGACCCAGCTTTTTCAGGAGAGCGCATTGATCCGGCGACGTTCCATCCCTGATCGACAAAGTGCTGCGCGACGGCGGCGCCAATACCGGTCGACGCGCCGGTGATCAAAATGGTCTTGGTGTCGGATGGCATAGCAGGCTCTCTCCCGGCTCAGGTGTGTCAGTGAAAGCGGACACGTTTTGGTGTGGTGCAAATAGTGGCATGGCAACTGCCACTATAGCAAGCACTGCCGCCACATGTCGGCTTTACAGCCGCCTTGGTGCATCTCATTTGCGAGCAGCCAACACGAAAAGAGCGAGATGCTCGCCGGTCTTGCGTGCGATTTCATTGAGCGATAGTCGTTGGTGGATTGGGGAGGCGGCGTTTGCGTTGATACGCATCCTGATCACTCTTAAACTTCTCCAAGGGCGAACCACAATGTCATCAAAACGTACGCTTTTTTTGAGCGCGGCCGCCTGTGCTGTCGCCTTCACCGGACTTTCGATTGCGCCTCATAAGGATGAAGGCGTCGCCTTTATCAGCCCCGTTTTGATGGCTCAAAACCTCTGCGGTCAGGAGAACCAGTCGCTGGGCCGACGCGCCTTCTTCATCGCAGCTGCAGCGGCTTATGCCCAAAGCGATATGATGGCAGATGGCAGCAAACTGACCGCGCCGACGCTTGATTTGTTGAGCTACCCGTCAGGCTCAAACGTTGAGGGTGTGCAGGACGCCTTTGATCGCGGTCTCGCCTATATGTTCAATTTCAACCACTTTGCTGGCATCAAAGAGTTCAAAGCAGCGCAAGAGCTCGACCCGAATTGCTCTCTTTGTTTCTGGGCCGAAGGCTTCGCCCTCGGTAGCAACATCAATGATGGCTTTGCTGAAGATCGGCGCCAGCCTGCCTTCGACGCCGCTGCCAAAGCCTTGGCGTTGGCCGCCGAGGGAAGCAAGGAAGAGGCGCTCGCCACCGCGCTTGTTGCCCGCTACGCCCGCGCAGCGAATGGCAGCATTTCCGAAGACGGCGCGGCTTTTGCCGCCGCGATGGATGACGCCGCGCGGGCCTATCCTGATGATGACTTCATCTCGGTGGTTGCAGCCGAAGCCAACATGGACATCCAACCCTGGACCTATTGGGACGCCAACGGACGGCTTCCCATTGGCCGCACGGCCCGGACCCTTGAACTGATTGAGACAGTGCTCGAACGGAACCCGACTTATGTTCCAGCGATCCACCTCTATATTCATATCACAGAGTCATCATCCGACCCTTATCGTGCTGAGCCCTTTGCCGATGAGCTCGCAGCATTAACGCCCGACCTAGGTCACCTCGTCCATATGCCCTCGCATACCTATTACCGGCTTGGGCGTTGGAAAAAGTCGCTCGACCACAACATCGTCGCCGTTGCCATTGACGAGGCCTATATCGACGCAGCGGACAGTCCGCATCCGATGTATTCCCATGGCTACTACCCCCATAATGTTCATTTTGCGATGACATCCGCGCAAATGGCCGGTGATGGAGCCACGGCGCTGGCGATGTCCTCCAAGCTTGATGACGCCCTACCCTACGACATGGTGGCTGCGGTGCCGTTTGTTCAAGCGATCAAGGCTGCACCCTATTTTGCTGCCGCCCAATTCGGGACACCTGAAGATGTGCTGGCGATGGATGATCCTGGTGCGGCTTATCCTTATCTTCAGCTCGCTTGGCACTATGCGCGCGGCGAAGCCTTTGCGCGCGCTGATCGTCTCGATGATGCCGCTGAAGAAGCGGCCGCAGTCGACGCGCTCGCTGGCACGCCGGGTCTTGAAGCGCTTGAAGGAATGGGGATGCCGGTCACAGCTGTTCTTGATATCGCCCGGCTGACTGTTCGTGCCCGGATCATGGCAGCTGAAGACGATCTCAAAGGCGCCATCCAAGCCATGGAAGCAGCGGTCACGGCCCAATCATCGATGGCCTATATGGAGCCGCCATGGTGGTACTATCCAGCGTCGCAAACCCTTGGCGGTTTTCTGCTCCAGGACGGCCAGTTTGAGCGCGCAGAAGAGGTCTTCCAACGGACGCTGCTTGATTCGCCAAACAACGCCTACGCACTTTATGGCCTTCAACAAGCCTATCGTGGGATGGGTGATCCTGGTTCGGCGCGCTATGCTGGCCGCCTCTTTAGCCAAGCATGGCTCGGTCCGCGACTGGAACGTCCCGAGGTGACCGCGCTATAAGGCTATAGTGGCCTTCTGGCTTTCAATGCCGCGGCGAGCGTTCCTTCATCAAGGACATCGAGCTCGCCGCCAACCGGCACGCCATGGGCAACCCTGGTGATTGACACCCCGCGCCCCTCGAGCCGCTCAGTCACGTAATGCGCCGTCGTCTGACCATCGACCGTGGCGGACATAGCAAGGATGATCTCACGCACCTGCGGTTCGGAGGCCCGCGCAGACAACGAGTCAATACGAAGATCATCCGGCCCCACACCATCAAGCGGCGAGATCACGCCGCCAAGAACGTGGTAGAGGCCTCGATGCGCTCGTGCCCGTTCTAATGCCCAGACATCGGCCACATCCTGAACAACGCATATGACCGTATCGTCGCGAGTTTCGTCAGTACAGATAGAACACGGGTCTTGAGCATCCCAATTGCCGCAGCGTGAACAAGGCTTCACGGTCTCTGCGACCGTTTGAAGAGCCGCGGCAAGAGGGTGCATCACCGTTTCGCGCTTGCGCAGCATGTGAAGCGCAGCACGCGTTGCTGACCTTGGGCCAAAGCCAGGCAATTTCGACAGGAGGCTAATTAAATGATCGAGCTCTGGCCCGGCAGAGGTGCGTGCCATAGGCTAAAAGGGAAGCTTCATTCCCGGCGGCAAAGGAAGGCCAGCGGTCATCTCTTTCATTTTCTCCGCCGTGTCAGCCTCAAGCTTGGCCTTGGCGTCATTGATCGCGGCTGCGACTAAATCTTCGAGCACCTCTTTATCGTCCTCGGAGAACATGGCCGGGTCAATCGCCACTTTGCGCGCATAACCCTTGCCATTCATCACGACACGGACAAGGCCGCCACCAGCAACACCTTCGGCTTCTAAAGCGGCGAGGCTTTCTTGCGCCTCTTGCATTTTTTGCTGCAGGCCAGCCGCCTGCTTCATCATTTGCTGAAAATCCATCGTCACCACGCGTTGTTGCGTCAAATGCTCAAGCGAAAATCGTCATCGAACGAGAACGTTAGTCGGGCCCCTCCGTCAACCGCTCATCATGGCAAGCAATTGACGCGGGAAGTAGAAAGACGTCGCCGACAGGCCCATGCCGGTCACAAAGAGCGCCACCCATTGCGACACACCGGGCAAAGGATTATCGTCTGACTGCAAATGCGCCAGCAAAAACATACTGGTGGCGAGGATCAACACAAGCACCAAGCCGCCGGGAAGAATCCAAAACGCCGTGGGATAAGTCGGGTCGGGAATACTGCCCACCACCATTTCGGCAACGACAATGATATAGGCGACAATAAAGAGCAGCAGCCTGAACGCGAACATACCCAACCCCTGTTTTGCTTCCGCAACAGCTTAACGCATTTCCTGCGGGGCGAAAGGCGTTGGCCCAGCGCCGCAATCAGTCGGCTTGGATAGGTCGAACTTGCGAGATCGTGGCGCCAGGGAAGGTCTTGAGCGCCTCCCGCACCAGCGGGTGGTTTTCGATGGCCTGGGTCCTGGCTTCGCGCAACGTCGGCTGGGCCGATCCCGCATCGCCCAGCACCACATCCCAAGCGCCACCGGTCCACGCGATCAAACCGGCTTGGATCTTTTGCGCCAGATCCCCTGGTGCGGCGTCACCCATGGCAATCGTCAGGGTCTCGCCCTCCAACGCAATAAAGTGCACCGCGTGCTCAATCTGTTGGCTGAGCACCACATCGCCGTGTTGAGCGGCGAGCTTGGCGATATCAGCAAGACTTGTTGGCGGTGCCGCGCTTTGCGGTGAGGCTTCAGCTGTCGGCGGCGGTGTTGGGATAGCCGTTGGGGCCGGCATCTCTCCACCGCCGGCAAGCACCTCGCCTGGGGTGGGCAAAGCACTCGCATAGGCAAGCCGGACAAGACCAATCTCGGCTGCGGCCGCTGGATCAGGCGCGTTTTGGACCTCTTGCAGCGCCTTCATCAAAAGCGACCACGTCCGTGTGAGGGCGGGTAAAACAAAGCTCGCCGCTAGACGGGAGGCCGCTTCGGCATCGGTGCTGCCTGCGGGGCCGTGGCTGGACGCACCATCGCCCGCCACTTTCGTCCGTGTGATGAGGTGTGTGATATCGAGCAGGTCGCGCATGATCTCCGCTGGATCCGCGCCATAATCATATTGATGACGGAACTGCGCGAGGGCGTCCGCTGTGTCGCCGCGAAGCGCGGCCTCGAGCATGACCCAGCTTTGGCCGCGGTCAGCAAGACCGATCATCTGGCGCACGGGATCCGCCGCGATCGCCTCGCCCTCGCGGCTCAGGATGGCTTGATCAAGCAGCGAAAGCCCATCCCGCACAGACCCTTGCGCCGCGCGCGCCAACAGATCGAGCGCCTCATCATCGGCTGTCACCCCCTCTTTCTCAGCGATCGAGCCAAGATGGCGAGCGAGGGTTGGTCCATCAAACCGCTTTAGATCGAAACGCTGACAACGGGAAAGCACCGTGACCGGAACTTTTCGAATTTCCGTCGTTGCAAAGATGAATTTTACATGCGGCGGCGGTTCTTCGAGGGTCTTCAAGAACGCATTAAAGGCGTTCTTTGACAGCATGTGGACCTCATCAACGATGTACACTTTGTACCGGCCGACGGTCGGTGCATAGCGCACGCCCTCGATCAGCTCCCTGATATCATCAACCCCTGTCCGTGAAGCGGCATCCATTTCAATGACATCAGGATGGCGCCCCTCAGCGATGGCGCGGCAGTGGCGGCCCTCCACCGGCATATCCACCGTCGGCGCGTCCACCTCGTCGGTTTCATAGTTTAAGGCACGCGCCATGATCCGCGCGGTGGTCGTCTTTCCCACCCCGCGTACACCGGTCAGGATAAAGGCGTGGGCGATCCGGTCTGCGGTGAATGCGTTACGCAGCGTTCGGATCATCACCTCATGGCCGAGAAGGTCATCGAACGATGTCGGGCGATATTTCCGCGCGAGGACTTGATAGGGGGCGGTTTGGGTCACCGCTCACCTTAACCTTGATAAGGCAGGAAACAAAAGGGCTTCAGCCGATCTTGGCGGCGCAGAATTTATCAAGAATGGCAAGAGACTAGACGCGCAGCGGTTGTCGAGGGATGATTGGTGCCGAAGGGAAGTTGTAATTCACGCCGAGGGCCCGCCATGGCAACGCTGCAAATCGCGCATATCCGCGAGCAACAAACAGATCTCATCATCGTCCCGCTGGATGTCAAATTTGGCTACCGCAAGAACCGGCGGCAGGACGATATCCTGTTCGATATCAAACAGGCCGCCAGAAGGGCTGGCCTCAAGGGTCATGTTGTGCCCGTTTGGCTCGATGACGACCACAAGCAGATGAAGTTCATGGCGCCGGAAGCCTGGCACCCTTTTTTCAACAGCATTGACTGGCCATGGATGACCAAGCGCCTCAATAAAACGCTCGAGATCGAGTAGAATTGGCGAAAGATCGGCCTACTGATCTCAATCGTCACAGCCCCGTCGCGCCCGGTTGATCGCATCGTCCCGTCGAGCTGACGCGGGGGAGTTGGACGAAGGGCCCTTTGATCAACCGCTAAGATCGGCTGACCAATAAAGCGCGAAAATGCGCCTCCATCATCGCAATGTACTGATCAATAACGTCGTCGGGTGGATCACCGTTTTCATCGACCAGGATGCTGAGGCGCACGACGTGCCCCCAAAGGTGGCAGACGAGCAATGCTGTCGCGCGAATGGCCGTCTCATCAATTGGGTCGCCCGCCAGCGTTAGGAGCCGTTCGGTAATCCTGGCGGCATTGGCCTGCGAGTTGGCAAAGTCCGCATCCTGCAGCGCAGGCTCCATGGTTGGTGAGGTCCAGATCACGAAAAGCGTCGGCCGCGCCTTCACGAGCGCAACGTGCTCTTTGATCAGCGCGCTTATTCCCTCAAGGACACCGTCGACCGACTGCACACCCTCAAGCCCGGTCCGCAGGGACTGATCGATCGGCTCCATCTCCCGGGCAAAGAGCCTGGCCACGAGCGCCGTGCGACTGGGGAAGAATTGATAGAGTGACCCGATCGGCACCCCAGCGCGTTCAGCCACGGTGGTCATTTTGAAATCGAGATGACCTTGCTCAACCGCAAGACCCGCGGCGGCATCGAGAATGGCTGCGACCCGGGCGCGTCCTCGCGCCTGAGCGGGCTCCTTCCAAGCAAGCACCGAGGGTTTGGTCATGGCTTGACATAACATGAGAATTCCTCATAATTCAAATATGAATATTCCTCATGTTTGGAGAAAGCGATGACGCCCCTTGGCCTCCTTTTGATCACCAAAATCGTTGTGACGGGTTTGTTGATCGGCATCCCATTTCTTGTCCTGCCCCGGGGAATGGTGGCGCGACTGTCTGGATATGAAGCCACCCCGGTTCTTTATCGGCTCTATGGCCTTGCGATCATTGCGCTGTTGGTTGGCTATGGTGGTGGCCTGGTGCAGACATGGAACGGAACGTTTCCCTGGGGTGTTGCTGCCATGGGAATTGTGTCGAATGGCGGTGCAGCGATCACATTGCTGATAACAGGACAAGCAAGAACCATGCGATTACTGACAGCCTTTTTTGCCTTGATCGCTGCTGGATTGGTGGCAGCGGCGATGATGCCAGAGGCGGCGTTGTGGACGCTGTGATGAAGCCAGTTGCCGAAAAAGTGGGTACCGATGATTTGGGCATCGTCGCCAAGACGATCGCCGAGGCGTTTGCTGATGATCCGATCACGCAATGGACCTTTGGCAAGCCGGATCTTTTTCGCCGAACACTCGTTTCACTGATGAAAGACGTTTATCTGCGACGCGGGTTCATCACAAAATCCGGCGACAAAGCCGCTTCTGTGTGGCTGCGACCGGGAGAAAGTGCGGAGAGCTCCCTTATGGGCGTTCTTCAGTATATCGGATCGACCGTGCCGCGGGCAGGATTTGGCCCGTTGATCCGAGGCATGCGGCTCGATGCTCGGATGGGCGCCCTCAAACCCCAAACCCCGCTTCTCTATCTTTTTCTCGTTGGTGTCCGGCCCGGAGCGCAAGGTCAGGGTCTTGGAAGTCTCTTGATCAAGGACGGTCTGCAAATGGCCGACAAAGGCGGCTTCCCCGCCTATCTTGAGAGCAGCAAAGAAGAGAATATTCCCCTCTACCAGCGGCACGGCTTCGAAGTGGTCCAGGAAGCGCGGGTTGATGACACCTCACCGCCCTTTTGGACGATGATCAGGCAGCCGCGCCCCGTCGCGGCCTAAGACAGAACACCAACTCTTCATCTCTGTGCATGAGGTGGAAAGCCGACGCGACCCGCAGCGAAACTCGTTACGGCTGCTTCCTTCCGGACCTGACCGGGTTGGCGAGGACTGCGTCCGCGCGGCCTTCCTTTAAGGCATATCGCTCGGCGACGGCTCGGGTGCAAGGGGCGCTTCTCCCAAGTCGTCTTCCGGCGTCTCTTCCTCCGCAAAGGGCATGGGCTCTGGCACATAGACCGGTGGGAAGATCTCTTGGTCGAGGAAAGCCCGCACATCGGCGCCAAAGAGCGCTGGGACCTCTTCCATCGGCGCGTGTCCAACACCTTGATAGATGATGGCCCGCGCATTCGGCATACGTTCCACAAAGACATCGGCAGCGCTTGGGTGAATCAATGGATCTTCATCACCAAAGACCACCAGCGTTGGCGCGGTCACTTCGTTTAAGCGGTCCGAAAGGTCAGCCCGTTCGCTTGAAAACTGATCGGCCATCGCTTGGCGATTGCCCGGATAGCGCAGGAGCTCCCAGTACCGATCGACCATCGCATCATCGATCACCTCGTGTTTGCTCAACGTCCCATAAATCGAATTCTCGATCGCGGCGCGCGGTGTCAGCTTGGTGCTCGCCAGCCGCCCGATCGGGTTCTGCAAGATCCTGAAGCCCAGGTTCGACCGCTCAACGAAGCTCTGCGGAATGCCTGCCGCGTCCACCAGCACCAGCGCTTTGACGCGATCGGGACGGGCGATCGCGTCCCGCCAGGCAACCCATCCGCCCATTGAGTTCCCAATCAAAACAGCTTCATCGATCCCCTCAGCCGCAAAGATCGCATCGAGGCCATCGGCCATCGCGTCATAGGTGTATTGGCGATCGGGATGGGGGCCGGTGAGGCCATGACCAGGCTGATCATAAGCGATCACCCGATAACCGTCCTCCAGCGTCGCGCGAAGCTGTTCCCATGTGTGAAGGCTCGCTGATGTCCCGTGGATGAGGATCACGGCCGGGGCATCATCAGGTCCTGACACCCGGTAATGCACCTGCATCCCGCCGGTGGCCGGTGCGTAAAGCGCTTCTGGCCCACCATACTTCGCCTTCATCTCGTCAACATCAGTGTCAGGGGTCCAAAGCGCAGCAACACCGCCGCCCAGAACAAGCAGCACCAGCAAGAGAAGGATCGTCAAAAACCGGCGCATCAGTGCCTCCCGTAACATGCATCACTTTGCTGTTTTCACGGGCAATACCCGATCCAGCCCGTCGATGCCAATTGGCTCGCAACAGAATGTCTGTTCGCTTTTGCCGTGGGCTGTGCTTCGAGGACCCAAGACGACGGGAGAACAAAGCGTGGCGTGGCTGATCCTTTTCACCGCAGGGTTGTTGGAGATCGTTTGGGCCCTGGCGCTAAAACAGTCGGAGGGCTTCACCAAACTGGGGCCCATGCTGATTGTCGTCCCGACGGCCGCCGCGAGCTTTTGGCTCTTGGCGATTGCCATGCGCGCACTTCCTGCCGGCACAGCCTATGCGGTGTGGACAGGGATTGGCGCGACCGGTGTGGCGGGCATTGAGATCATGCTCGGCCAGGCCCCGACGACCGCCATACGCATCATGTCGATTGGCGCGATCGTTGCGGGTATTATCGGCCTACGCCTTTCCTCGGGCAGCTGAAGCGGGCGCTTGTGATTTGGGCTCAGCCGCGCTTTGACCTAGCGTCCAGTGATGTTGCCTCGCTGTTTGTCTAGGAGATGCGCAAGATGCTCCACGGGAATCCAAACGCCTTTGCGGTCAATCCCATCGATCGTGCCAATAATCAGCGCAAAGACGCAGACTGGCTAAACGCACAAGAAAACCACGCCGATGCGCAGATGTTGATTGTGCATCGTGGACAAGTACTCATCGAACGCGGCGAGAACAGCTCGACCATCCTGTGGCTCACCTTGGCTGCTCGCAGCGCCCTGCCAACGTTAAACTGTGAAATGGTGCTCTTGGGATTGCTCAACGAGCAGCCTGTCTTTGCGTGTGACACCTCAGCGTCGGAGGAGCCTCCGTTTGCTGATCTTGGGAGCTATGCGCCGTTGCGCAGCCTCGCGCCCTTTCTGTCCCCTGAGGAATTGGGAACCGCCGGGCAGGCGCTATGGCTTCTTGATTGGCATCGCCGCCATCAATTCTGTGCAGAGCATGGCGGCGAGACGGTGTCCGCTGAAGGCGGGTATAAGCGCATCAACCCCAAAACCGGGACTGAGCATTTTCCAAGGACCGACCCGGTGGCGATTGTGCTTCCTTACCGTGAGGATTCGGTTTGCCTCGGTCGCGGGCCGCAATTCCCGCGCGGCTTTGTCTCTGCATTTGCGGGCTATTTGGAACCAGGAGAGACGGTCGAGATGTGCGGCGCGAGGGAGCTTCTTGAGGAAACCGGGCTCCAAGCGCTCAGCATGGAGTATGTGTTCAGCCAACCCTGGCCGTTTCCTTCCTCTCTGATGATGGGCTTTCTTGCTGAGGTGACGGACAAATCTCTTACTCTTGACACCGAAGAAATCGAAGAAGCGCATTGGTTCACCCGCGAGGAACTGACCAAAATGCTGCAAGGCGAAGGGCGCTTTGCTGTCCCGCCAGAGTTCGCCATTGCCCATCATTTGATCCGGCATTGGGTGGAGCGCTAGTGCTCAGCCAGCCTGTTGTTCTGAGACGCTGACAAGCGTTTGCTCCTCGCCTGGTGTCACGGGCGCATCCTCTTTTTTTCCATTGGTCAAAAGAGCGGCCTTAGCCAAAACAACGGGCACGGACCAATATCCAGGAACAGCGATGTAACGCGGCTCCCACACGGGATCAAATTTCTGCTTGAAGCGCCTCAGTCCTTGGAAGTTGTAGATCCGCTCTCCCCGCTCAAAAATCAGTCGGCCAATACGGGCAAAGAGAGGCGCGTATTCTGCCTCCACAAGGCCCGAAAGCGGCGCCATGGCAAGATCGAATTGGCGATAGCCTTCACTCTGTGCCCAGAGGATGAGCTCGACCAGCAAGAAATCCATCGTGTTGGTGACTTGGTTTTCCGGGTCATATCGCATGAGATCGATGCCCGCCCAGGACTGATCAGGGGTGACGAACAACGTGCCGAATGCCAAAGGCCGCCCGTCAATCTCGACAATCCCGATCGGACAATTGACAAGAAAGGACGGGTCAAAGCGCCCGAGCGAGAAGGATTTTTCTCGTCCACCATTGGCCGCAAGCCACGCTCTCGAGGTTGGCTCTAAGCTTTCCAAAAGCGCATCATCATGCGGCGGCAGCGCCATGCGAAAGGTTGCCCCGGCCCGTTCAGCAAGCTTCCGCCGCCCACGGCGTATCACCTCACGCTTCCGGCCTGAGAGGCTAAAACTGGGAAGATCGAGAATCGCGTTCTCGCCAATCTTTTCCACCTTAAACCCAAGGTCCAAAAGATCAGGCAAAAGATCAGGAGGCGCTGCATATATGGCAGGGCGCGCTGCATCAGCCTCGGCCTCTTTCCGGAACGCCTCGAGCACCTGTTTCCAATACGCCTTTGGGCCAATCGGCGCACCCATCGCAATCCGGGCACCGCCTATTTCTGCAAAAGCGACAGCGGCTTTTTGATCCTTATCAAAACAAAAACTCTTATCGCCAGAAAGAGCAAGGAGATTGTCCGGGCGCGGCGCGTCAGATGCTGCCAAAAGGCCCCGCACGCGTTCAATGTCTTCTGTGCCAGGCAGCTGCAGTTGTGCCCGCGCGGGGCTCGCGACAAGAAGGAAAAACCCAAAAAACGCTAGCATAAAAAGCGCAAACGCCACCGGACGGCCCGCAACACCCAAGACAGGATCGAGCACGAGGTCGATAAAGCTCGCTTCAACAAAGCCCTTCTGATGGCTCATCCAAAGAAGCGAAACAAAGCCCGCGACCGCCACCGACAAGAACGCCGCAAGAAACCAGGCGCGCGAGACTTTAATACTCAAGAGCGCTGAGCGCCTGTAGAATGCCTTCTTGGCACGGATGAGAAGGACGACTAGGCCGAGATACATGAATGCTTCGAGCGGGCGTGGCTTAAAGATCAGTGTTGCTACCAATCCATGGGCTGATGCCAAAAAAGCCAGGATCCAGGCCGTCCGTAAACGTCGCGCCAAACCCATCGACAAGACCATCAGCGCAAGCCCGCCAAAGGTCAGGGTAAGCTCTGGCACTTCGGTCATCAGCGCTTGAACAAACGGCCGCTCAACGGCCGGTGAGCCGGGAAACGCAGCGGACACCAACGCCGCTGCTCCAATCAAAAAGGTGAGAAGACCCAAAAGGCGTGGCGCGTGATCAAAGATCATACTGCTGATCTTGCTGCGCTGGACCTCGGCGTTCTCAGCCATCGCTTGGTTCTCCGATTGGCATCATCGCGCGAATGTCATCCGCAATGAGTTTAGCATTCTGTCGGTTAAGAAGTGACGTATGGCTCTCGTCGGGCAGCACCGTGATCCGGCCAAAGCCTGTGCTCGCCTCTGCAGCTTTTGCCACCGAGCCGTTCGAACCGCCGCCTTCACTGTTGGTGAAGACAGCGACGGGCAGGGTTTCTGCGCGGTCGCCTTGGGACCAGGATACATCATCGCTTGAGGTGAACGCGGCGACGAGTTCAGCCTTGGTGCTTTTGTGGTGACGCGCGATCGCCATGGAGCGCCGCTTATCGCGCCCCTGTTGCTTGGGCAGGTCAAGCTCATCGGGCAACAGGTAGGAAAGACCGCCCATCAGGCCCGATCGCGCCATACCGATCGAGAGGTTCATGATCCGGTTGGCCCAGGGCGCGATTTGACGGATCCGTTCGGCGCGGAGGCTGCCTGGCCGGGCCGCATCAACAAACACCAAACCCTTTAGTTCATCAGGGTAAAGATTGGCATAACCATGAAGCCTAAGCCCCGCCATCGAATGGCCGACCAACACAAACGCGCCTTCCTCTCCTAAGGCGGTCCGTAAACGGCGCATATCTTCAATATGCCAGTCAGGTGTCGGCGCCACGCCCTTCGGAACAGGATCGCTCCACCCCATCCCGGCCCGGTCATAAAGGCACACGCGGTAATCCGCTTTGAGCTCTTCTTTCACCCACCAGCCATCCGTGTAGATCCCAAAGGCACCAGCGTCATAAAGCACGAAAGGCGCCCCAACGGGGCCTTCACAGACAACATGCAAGCGGCGACCGTTCTCGACCTCCACCATCTCATAGGGGGGCTTCGATCCCAGCCGGAACAAGGCCGACATCCATCCTATCACCATCGTGCCGAGAACAAGCGCCAGGACAACAAAGCCGATGCCTCGCAGAAGGGTGAACAGCATTACCGCGCTCCACAGAAAATTGGCGCTCGTGATCAACAACCGCGCCTTTGCCCAATCGGGGGCAAGGTGGGCGCGCTGGGCGCAGGCATCAAGGTTTGCTGGTTCATTTCTGCGGCATTGGTCAATTCGGCTAACCGGCTTGACCGATGCATTTCTTTCGCATATGAAATAATTAGTTCACATGCGAAAGAAATGCATGCGCCAACCCCGCGTCTTTCATCTCCTGCAAAAGGCCCACACGGCGCTGTTTCGGGCGGCTGACCATGCGCTGAAAGCGCATCTAGGGCTGTCGACGTCGCAACAGGCCGTGCTCTTTTCGCTATCGAACAATGATGGCGCACCGATCTCTCAAATCGCCGATCAGTTGCACATGGGATACTCAAGCCTGACCGGCCTCGTGGACAGGATGGAGGGGCGAGGTCTGGTGAAGCGGCAACAAAACCAAGCCGACGCGCGCAGCGTCCATGTCTTCATCGAAGACAAAGGCCGCGCGATCGTGAAGGCGGCAACGCCCTTCACCAAAGGCGTCAACGCCGACCTGCTCGAACCCTTTTCCCCCGAAGAACAAGCGACCATCGAGAAGTTTTTGGATCACGTGGCGACGAGCGCGACCGAGATCGTCGACCACCACGCCCGTAACGCCAGCCAAGAAAGGCATTCAGCATGACCCATGGAATCGATATCACCACCGAGAATAAAATCACCACACTGACGCTCAACCGGCCTGACAAGAAGAACGCCATCAACCAGGCGATGTATGGCGCCATGGCCGACGCGCTCGAGGCCTATGGCGAGGACGATGGGGTTCGCGCCTTTGTCTTCACCGGCACGGGCGACATGTTCACCTCAGGCAATGATCTTCAGGACTTCGCCACCGGCGGCACAGAGCACGACACCCCGCCCGTGTTCCGTTTCCTGATGGCGATCGCGCAATGCCCCAAACCCCTGATCGCGGCGGTCAATGGCCCCGCCATCGGCGTGGGGCTGACCATGCTGCTCCATTGCGACCTTGTTTACGCAGCGAAAGCCGCCACCTTTGGCGCGCCGTTCGTCAAGCTCGGCCTCGTGCCCGAAGCGGCATCCTCGCTTCTTTTGCCCGAGGTCATCGGCATGGCGATGGCAAACGACGTTCTCCTTGCCGGCAGGACGCTGACCGCATCGGAAGCGAATGAGCACGGCCTTGTGGCGCGGGTTTTTGCCGAAGCTGACCTTGACCAAGAGGTCCGGCGGATCGCGGAACACATCGCTGCATTGGCCCCGACGGCCCTCAAGCTCTCAAAATCATTGATCCGGAATCGCCAACAGCAGGTGACCGATCACATGATCACCGAAGCCAAACTCTTCAACCAACAGCTTCAATCCCCGGATTTTGCTGAAAGCGTCGCCGCGATGATGCAAAAGCGTGTGCCCGTTTACAGCTAGTCCAATGGTGCGGCCTAACCGTGGTTGGTCCGATAAGGATCAGCCGCGAAAACGCCGATCAATTTGAAGTCGGCGGAGAAATAACCAAGCTCATCAAGCGCGCGGCGGACAGCCGGGTCATCCGGATGCCCCTCAATTTCCGCCTGGAACCGGGTCGCTTGGAAGCTTGCATCTTCCTGATAGCTCTCAAGCTTGGTCATGTTGACGCCATTGGTCGCAAAACCGCCCAGCGCCTTATAGAGCGCCGATGGAATGTTGCGGACACGGAAGATAAAACTCGTCAGCATAACGCCCTCGTCCCGGTCGGGAAAAGGCGCGCCATCGGGCACGATCCGCAAGAAACGGGTCACATTGCGGTCAGCGTCTTGGCAGTCCGGCTCAACGATGGCGAGGCCGTAATGCTCAGCGGCTCGAATGGGCGCGATGACCGCGACATCGGGCGCTGGATTGTCGCGCAGGGCGCGCGCTGCGCCCGCCGTATCGCCCGCTGCCTCAGGCAAGAGCCCTCGCCGCGCAATCATCCGGCGACACTGCGACAGCGCCATCGGGTGACTACGGACGACCTTCAGCGCACCCGGGTCTGCGCCAGGAACCGCCATCAGCTGCATCTTCACAGGAAGAAAATGTTCAGCGACCACAGACACCCCGCGGTCGGGTAACAGCCGGTAGACATCATCCACACGGCCCGCGAGGGAATTCTCCACAGGGACCATCCCCGCATCGCACGTGCCCGACGTCACCGCATGAAAGACCGCCTCAAAGGTCGGCATCGGCTGCGTTTCAAACATAGGAGCGAAGGTCGCGCAGCACAGATCAGAAAAAGCCCCAGGCTCTCCTTGGAACGCGATCTTCATAGTCATGCTGTACTCTCCACAGGGCCGTGCCAAAGCGCGCGTTGCGGCGGAGAGGAACCCCCGCTATGGCCTCGGCGATCCCAGCGCCAGAGCACAAATTGGCGCCACACAAAAGAGTTCTAGGACTGGCCATGAAAGACCCCCTCTTCACCAACAAGCTCGCTGGCGCCGTTCTCGTCACGCTCCTTATGTTCGTTGGACTGCCTGTCATCTTCAACACGATCCAAACCCTCGCGGGCGGCCACCACGGCGATCATCATGGGTCCGAAGATAATCCCTTCGCTCTGGCGTATGTTCCTTACTCCAACCTGCAGGTCGCTGGCGGCCCGCAGGAAGAGGTGGTCAAGGTGTCGCTCGGTTGTCTGATGGCCGAGGCAAGTGCCGAACGCGGCGCCCGCGGCGCGCTTGTCTGCACATCCTGCCACAGCCTCGAACAAGGCGGCGGAAATGGCACGGGCCCTGCGCTTTGGGGCATTATGGGTCGGCAAGTCGCAAGCGTGGGCGGCTTTGGCTACACCTCAGCGCTTCAAGGTCTCGGCGGTGACTGGGATTTTGAAAAGATGGATGCCTATCTGGCGAACAGCCAGGCTTTCGTTCCTGGAACGCAAATGGTCCAGAAGATCTCTAAAGAGGGCAAACGGGCCGATATTCTCGCTTATCTTGCAAGCCTAACGGACGGCGAAGCGCTCGCTTTCCCCGAATGCATTCCGCCAGCCGTTGAAGAAGAAGAGGTTGCGGCCGCCGAACAGGCCGAAACACTCTAATTCATCGTCAGTAGAACCCGGCCAGCTCAGCACTGCGTTCGCCTGCCTCAACCGCGGCAGCGAACCGGTCCACAAATTCTGACCCATCGGTTGTTTTCTGCACCAAGACGATCCTTTTGTCCGCTGGGTCGCGCGCTCGGCGCACCAGCCCATGGATCGATAAGGCATCAAGCGCCCGACTGATCGCCGGTTTCGGCACCTCGAGGTCTTCACTAAGCCGGCGTACCGTATGGGGGCCTGGCGTCAGGTAGACCGTGAGGAGAAGCGCCCATTGGCGCATCGACAGGTCCGGCTGGTCGTCACGGACCAGCTCCACCATCACATCACGCCAAGGTGTCAGGGTCTCTGAGAGGCTCACGAATCAGGGCTCCTTCCGATATTTCGCTATCGAAACAGCCCATGCTGTACAAGCCTTGACTTATCCCCCGAACGCTTGACCGCTTTTGCTGCTGCTTAGCCGCGGAGGAGGTCGTTGATCGCTGTTTTCGACCGCGTTCCTGCATCCACCGTCTTCACAATGACTGCACACGCAAGGCTTGGCCCGCCCTTAGGGTCTGGTAGGGCGCCGGGCACGACCACGGAGAAAGGCGGGATCCGTCCATAGCTGATCTCGCCAGATGCACGATCCACAATCTTGGTCGATTGGGTGATGAACACGCCCATCGCCACCACTGATCCCTCACCAACGATCACGCCTTCAACGATCTCTGACCGCGCGCCGATAAAGCAATGGTCTTCAATGATCGTCGGTTCAGCTTGCAGCGGCTCCAGCACACCGCCAATGCCAGTGCCCGCGGAGATATGGCAGTCGGCGCCGATCTGCGCGCAGGAGCCGATCGAAGCCCACGTATCAACCATCGTGCGCTCCCCCACATAGGCGCCAATATTGACAAAAGACGGCATCAACACAGCGCCCGGCGCCACAAAGGACCCACGGCGCACCGTGGCCGGCGGGACCGCCCGAAATTTGGCGTTGATGAAGTCATCCTCCGTCCAGCCATCAAATTTCGACGGCACCTTGTCGAACCAAGTTGCCATGCCCGGACCACCGGGGATCGGTGCATTGGGGTTGAGGCGGAAGGACAACAAAACCGCCTTTTTCAGCCACTGATGCACCTCCCAATCGCCGCCATCGGTTTTCGAGGCGACGCGGTAGGTGCCGTTATCGAGGCCATCAAGAGCGTGCGCCACGGCCGCCCGGACGTCATCGCCCTCGCTTCCGTCACCATAGGCGGCCTCGATCGTCGCGCGGACATCGCTCTCTTGCATAAGGGCTCCTTCGTCAGCCGGTGAGGCTGATCAGAAATTGGGTCAAATCGCCCGTGGTATGATGAATATGCTCTGCGCCTGCAAGCGCGGCACCTGGCCGCTTTTCTGGCGGCTCATGCTCGATCCAGTGGGCATCGCCGGTCACCAGGATCGTGGTCATGCCGCGGCGGTGCGGTTCTTCGAGGTTCACCGACATGTCCTCGAACATCGCCGCGGCCGATTCGTTGATCCCAAAATGGGCGCCCGATGCATCGTAGTTCTCCGCACGAGGCTTTGGTACCCAGCCGCTCATTTCGACATCGAACACATCATCGATGACATCACCAAGCCCCATTTTCCCCAGCACGTTGGCCGCGTGGCGACAGCTGCCATTGGTATGCACGAATTTCCGCCCCGGCAGCGCCGCGATCGCGGCGCGCAGCCCAGGGTCGGGATCGAGGGGCGAAAGATCGATCTCGTGCACAAAATCCATAAACGCATGCGGATCAACGTCATGCTCTCGCATCAGCCCCGCAAGCGTTGTGCCGTGCAGGGCGTAAAGATCTTTCTGCACCCGCCGCGCGTCATCATGCTCAAGCCCCAAGAGCTCGCTGACATAGCTGGTCATGCGGAAATCGATCTCTTGGAAGAGATTGCAACGGGCTGGGTAGAGGGTGTTATCGAGGTCAAACACCCAATCGCGTATATGGGCGAAATCCTGCGCCAGTCCGTTCGATGTCACTGGGCGACAGCTAGGTCTGGGTTGAATTGCTCGGGGGTGAATTCGAACGTCCAAGCGCTCTCGCCGCCCGTATCAATGCGGCGGAAGACGGCCGTATCAAAGCCCTCTTCCTCACAAGCGATATCGCTCCGGGCATCGAACTGCACCGATGAGACGCAAAACGGTGTGTCGCCACCGGCGAGGGTCAGCTCCTGGTTCTCCGCCTGCATGATGCCAAAGACATAATAGGGCTCTTCGCCGAGCGCACCCCGGCGAACCTTGGCGCAAGCGCTGGTCTCAAGCCGCCACCATCCAGACGAGCGGTAACCTTCTTGGTCATCCGTGGGCTGCGCAAAAGCTGCCCAAACCGGCAACATCGTCTCGTTACAGAAGAAAAAGCCCAGCTGCGCGTCGTCATCATTGGCCTCAGCAATCAACGCATCGACCAAGGCAGCATCAATCACTGCGTCGGTACCAAGCCCCCGGTCACGCCGATATTGGCGAAGCGCGGTCTTCGTTGCCGCGCCAAACGCGCCGTCAATTGATCCGATATCAAAACCGACATCGTTGAGCAGTCGCTGGACACCCGCAATCTCAGCATCGCGAAGGGGGAAATTCCGTTCGTCGGTGAAATCAGTGATGAAATCCCCGCCGTCCTCCAACGTGACTTCCACCGGATAAAAATCGCGCTGTCGTTGCGGATCGTCCGAACACACACCTTGGTCGCGCAAGGTGAAAAGGCTATCGTTCTGTACACAAAGAGGAGTTTCGCCCGACCACGTGCGCAAAGGCCCACGGTGACCGGGGATGGCTTCGGCGTAAACGAAATACCGGCCCGGCTCGATATCATCGCTAATCACGCGCTTGCACTGGCCCGGGCGCAAGCGCCACCAGCCGCGGGTCAAGAGCTCTTGCTCGTCAAAAAAGCCGAGCGCCGCTGACAGCGCATAGCTCGACTTGTTGCACAGGCTGTACTCAGCCGAGGCGCGAGGCGCTGCCGCGACACCGAAAACAGCAATCAGGAAGGCCAAGATCGCTAAGCGTGGCCGGAAGGGAAGAGAATGCGTCAAGGCAGGCCCGTTAACGTTGATCGACGGTCACCGTCTTGTCGTCCATTCGCCCGCCAGGATCAAGCGCTGCGACGCGATCACAGCCAAAGCTTCACCAAGTGAGGTTGGCGAACCGGGCACCCGCGCCTAGGTCATCGCCATGGTCGCCAAACTTTCTTCCGAAGCCCGCAAACAGTTTTTCCACGCCCACCCAGCATGGGCCGAGGTGATGGGAAAGGATGCGGCAAAGACCACCGTGACCTTGGGCAACTTCAAGGAAGCTTGGGCCTTTATGAGCCAAGTGGCCCTCTTTGCAGAACAAACTGATCACCACCCCGAGTGGTTCAACGTCTATAATCGGGTCGAAATCACCCTCACCACCCACGACGCGAGCGGGCTTTCCGAACGCGACGTCGCGATGGCCGACTTCATCGATGGGTTGCGGCCTTAAGCCTTCCCCAGCGCCCTCATGTGATGCATGATCACCAGGCATGCTCGGGGGTGGGAACACCATGGCATCGTTAAAGGATGCGCTGGCGGCAGTCAGCGATGAGAAGCTGGAAGCGGCGCTGGAGAAGACAGCCGCCACCGTTCAGCAATTGACGCTGACCTTGCTGGTCGTTTCGGCCTTTGCGGTGTCGGTGGCCGGGACGCCGGACATCGCGCTCCTTCTTCCCGATAGCGCCATTTCGGTCCCGACCCTTGGCGGTATGCCGCTCCGAGTGGCGCTGATCGTGGCGCCGATCGTGCTCGTTGCCGTGCGCATTTATCTGCAGCTTTACGTCAATCATTGGCGGCATCTGAACCGGGTGGCCAAGGCGCGCGATCTGGAACGGCCGGTGACCATGTCGCCGATGCGGGACGGGTTGTTGCGGGTGGGAACCATCGGTATACGGTATGCCCTCGTCCCCGGCGCGATGGCCGTCATCGCCTGGAAAGCGCTCGGTGATCCGATCCCCCTTGGCTATGCCGTCGCCATGGCGACGGTGTTCGTCACCTTGGCGCACGTGATCCAAGACTTGCCCACGAAAAGGTTTGTTTGGATTCCTGCGCTGATTCTTTTGGGCCTCGGCGTGCTCGCCATCTCCGAGCCTGGTCAGCGGCACTTTTTTCATCGCCCGTTGGACCTACGCTATGCGGACCTGTCTCGGCGGGTCTTGAACAAAGCCGATCTTCGCGGCGCGGACCTGGAGCTCGCAACGCTCGCCAACTCACAGCTGCGGTTCGCCAACCTCACGGACGCTTACCTTGTGGAGGCCACCCTCACGGACGCTTATCTTGTGGAGGCCACCCTCACGGACGCTTATCTTGAGGGCGCCAACCTCACGGACGCTGACCTAGGGCACGCAAACCTCACGGACGCTGACTTTGTGTTCGCCAACCTCACGGACGCTTACCTTGGGGGCGCCATCCTCACGGACGCTTATCTTAGCCGCGCCACCCTCACGGACGCTCACCTTGGGGGCGCCATCCTCACGGACGCTTACTTTTTGTTCGCCATCCTCACGGACGCTTACCTTGGGCGCGCCATCCTCACGGACGCTTACCTTGGGCGCGCCATCCTCACGGACGCTTACCTTGGGGGCGCCATCCTCACGGGTGGAACGCTTGCCGGAAGCCTTTTGTTCGGAACAGATTTTAGAAGAAGTATCCTCACCCTCCTTAGCTGGCCGGAGGGGCCCGGCAACCAGCGCGCCTTGGCTTTTGTTGATGGCGCCTGTTTCGCACCGCTGATTCTGGGTTCCGATGATGATGGCCGTCCAGTGGCGCGGTGCGGCGACGAGACCGTGCCTCTCTACAACCTCCAAGGTCTGGGCCTTGCGCTGGAGGGCAAAGCCCCGGGCGACGTCCTAGTGCCTGCCACGGACCTGCCAACGCGCTTTGCCGATTATGCTTGTGTCCGCTCAGAGGACGAGCAACCCCTCGGTCCCGATGGCAAGAGCATGAACCTCAAACTTTGTTCGTACCCGGATTTCCGCGAACGCATGCACTGGTATTATTGCGGGGACATGAACGACGAGGGGCAGACAGCGTACGACGTCTCCGAGGAATACCTCACCGAACCGAACCCCCTCATCATCACCACCGAAACCTGTGCCGGTGTGGGACTCGGGACCGACTGGGAGCGGCAATGGCTCGAAAAAACCTTCCCCGACTTCGAGTGGGACCGCGTACCCCGCTAAAGCCCAACGCGACGTCTTAGCACCCCACAGCGATCTGTCGCTGGCCAAAGCCATCGCCGTGATGGCCAATCGCTCCACCAAAGCTCGCCACCCTCGATACCCCAGGGCGTTCAGCGCGCGATGTCGCGATGGCAGAATTCATCGACAGTTTACGCCCCTAAGTCTTCCCGCGGAGGCCTCGCTGAGGCATGATTGCCTCCGCATTCGCAGGGGGCGGGCATGCTGGGTAAGTTGGAATCGCTATATTCTGCTAAGGTAAGGCAGCGGAAGCCGAATGATCCCGAGGCCATGGGCGAGGAGCCGTGGTGGAACGAGGTCACCCTCGCTGTGGCAGCGGTTGATGAATCGTCCAAGCTCACCCGAATTCTTTTCACCTATTTTCTGACCGCGAGCCTCTACGTCGCGATTGCGGTTTTCAGCACCACGCGGGAGACGCTCCTCGTTAACGCCGGGATCGAACTACCGATCATCGGCACCCATGTGCCGATCAACGCTTTTTATGTGCTGGCCCCCGGTCTTTTTGTTGCTTTTCATATCAATCTGATTGTGAAGCTCTGGACACTGAAGAAAAAGGCCGAAATTCAGGCCAATGAACTCCAAGAGCGGTTTGGCGAAGAGCATGGCGATGAGCCGGTGCGCACCTATCGCGAGCTGCTCTTTCCCTATGATTTCACGATGATTGTCGCTGGTCCTAAGGGGCGTCCGCTCACCCGTGCTGCCATGGGCATGGTGATTGCCCTCACCGTTTTCCTGGGTCCGTTGGCGCTTTTGACCGTGACAATGCAGCGCTACGCTCCGGCCGGGCATGACCTGATGACGGTCTATCACGGCGCCCTCATCATCTTTGATGCGGCGGCCTTGGTTCTCTTTCGACTTGGTCTCAGACGACGCGGCATGGTTCGTGCCGTCGTTTGGACAGGCTTACAAAGCGCCTTCCTTGCTAGCATTGGGGTCGCCGCCTTTTTGATCGTCGTTTTGCGACTGACCCTCGAAGACAGTCCAGCGCCCGTCTACAAAGCCAAAGAGCGGTCACTCGTGCAAAAAATCGAGGCACGATCGAAAAATCCGTACCGTTACACCAGAAGCAATGATGCACGAAAACCTTCGGGAGAAACCCATACCCGGATCAAACAAGAACCTGAATTCGCCAATGGCGGCGCTCGTTTAGGAAAATGGCTACTGCCCCTTATGGAGGCTCCCGGGTCCTTCTGCCTGGTGAACCCCAGCTTGGCGCCGGATATTTGTCCTGCATTAAGACGGGGCGATCTCGTTAACGACACCGCTTATCTGGTCGCTTCGTTTGAAGAGGCAGACCTCGAGGTCGACGAGGACCAACGGCTCCTCAGCAAGGCACTTGAACAGCTGTGTTCGGCAGCCAGCGATGGCCTGGAAGGCCGACAACTTGACCTTTCGGGCCGCTCTTTAAGGCTTGTGGACCTTAACGGCGGCGTGGCTCCATGCATCCAATTTTCTGGCGCTGACCTCACCGGCGCTCACTTCACCGGCGCACATATGGTGGGTGCTAACTTTTTTGGCGCAAATTTAAAGGGCGCGGAAGCGATTGAAACGTACCTAGAAGGCGCTTCGTTTGGTTCCCAGGCGGATTTAACCGAAGCAAACTTTAGTTTTGCCAATTTAAGGAACGCTTGGTTCGTAGACGTCGTTGCGCAACAAACCAACTTCTACTCCTCGAACCTGAGCGATGCTGAGTTCGATCAAGGGGTCCTCACCGGGTCGATGTTTTTTGACTCAACTGCTGTTGATACGGACTTTACCGACGCAGGGCTGTCCCGCGCTGTCTTCAACTACGCCGACCTGAGTTTATCAAACCTCAGCCACACCATTCTCCTAAACACCACTTTTCTAGGAGCACGCCTCATCAATGCGAACATCAGATCCGATTTCTATTTCGGAACTGACTTTGAGCGCGCTGTATTATCGGGAAGCAGTTTGGATTGGTCACAAAATTACACAGCGGGGACTCAGGAGTTTGAATTGGGACCTGGTGAAGGCACAATGATCACCGAATGGGCTGATCCAAACAAATTGCTTATTTTTGCTGACAGCGCTTGCTTCGCGCCGTTGGTCAAAGTGGATGACACTGGGGCGACTTGTGGGAAGCTCAAAAACGGAGGCTACGTCGAGATAGACCCCGAGATTGCCGATCGGAAGAACTATCGCGGCAAACGATATAGGCGTTTCGACGAGGTCGCTGTGGGGACCGAAATTGTTCCCGGAGCCACGCTGTTCAAAGACTTCGAGCGCGCAGCCTGTGTTCGGTACGGCCCTCAACCCATTGGTCCTGACAGCACGACCATGGAACTTCAGTCTTGTTGGACGCCAGAGTTCACCGAGAGAATGCATTGGTATTATTGCGGAGAAATGCGGAGACGCGGGCAGACCAGCTTCCGGCCGCCCCGCAGCTACTCAGGCCGACCTGTGGACTCCGACACTTGTCAAGATATCGGTTTCGGAACCGATGAAGAGCTTGAATGGTACAAAGCCATGCTCACCCGCGATGACGGCTATGTCCCGGACGGCTTGGGCCCGACGGCTGCCCGCTAAATCCCTACGTGACATCTTAACAGCTGCCACACCTTTACCTGTTAGACCCGGCCCGTTGCGGGGTCGGTCTTGGGAGGGACAAGAGCATGGCGTCCATCGCACTGGTCGATGACGATGAGAACATCCTCACCTCCGTGTCGATCGCACTGGAGGCTGAGGGCTATGGCGTCACCACCTTCACGGATGGGGCGTCGGCGCTCGATGGGATCTTGGGCAAGTCCCACGATCTCATTCTTTCTGATATTAAAATGCCGCGCATGGACGGCGTCGAGCTGCTTCGCCGCCTGCGCCAGGATTCCACCGTCCCCTTTATCTTCCTCACCTCCAAGGATGACGAAATTGACGAGGCCCTTGGCCTGACGATGGGCGCGGACGACTATGTCCGGAAACCCTTCAGCCAACGCTTGTTGTTGGAGCGGGTGAAGGCGGTTCTCCGTCGTTCCACCACTGCACCGAACGAAGCGCGCGATGACCAGAACCAAATCATGCGTCGCGGCAGCCTCACCCTCGACCCGCCGCAACATGCCTGCAGCTGGAAGGGTGAGCGGGTGACCCTGACGGTCACGGAATTTTTGATCCTCCAGGCGCTCGCGGCGCGGCCAGGTTTTGTGAAGTCGCGCGATGCTTTGATGGATGCTGCGTATGACGATCAAGTCTATGTCGATGATCGCACGATCGACAGCCATATCAAACGTATAAGGAAAAAATTCCGAGTCATTGACGACAGTTTTGACGGTATCGAGACACTTTATGGCGTCGGCTACAAATACAATTGCGACTAGCCCCCCGGGTGGCCGGCCCACCCGTGCGCTGCGCGCAACGCGCCGCGATACCCCGCGTCAGCGATGGCGCGGACTTGCATCATCTTTACCCCGACCAAAACGGTATGGCGCCGCTCTTGTCCTTGGTAACACAGTTGGATTGATTGTTTTGGTGCTCGGCGCGATGGGCCTTGGTGCTTATCGTGACGCAGCGGTAGATCATCAATTTGCTTTGCTTGAGCGGCAAGCAACCTTTGGCCGCACATTGATCGAGCATGACCGGGTCTGCGGCGGAGGCGGCTGTTTTGAGAACCCCGGCCGTGCAGAGCAGGTCCTGCTTGATGCAACCGCGGGCTTTGGTGGGCGCGTCACGCTTTACCAAAATGCCGGCGGCAAGCCGTTAGCGATTGCCGAGACTGGCGCGTCAGTCGCGACGCCTACTGAGGTTCTGCCTATTCCCGACGCGCTGCCTATGCAGGCCCTCCCATCGGAAGGTTCTGGCCTCTTGGCGTCGCGGCTCGAGGCGTGGATTTTCGATGGACCTTTGCGCACAAGGGCCACTGAGCAAAGCCTCGCAGATGACGTCGCCAGCATCTTGGCACTTGAACAGACCAACGCCGCTTCGTTGCGCCTCGACCAAGACGGCGAGGTCGGCGCATCCTTCAGTCTGCCTATCATTGATCATGATAGCGGTGCAGTGATTGGCGCTTTGGCGGCTGAAACCAGCCGGGTGGAGGTCGCGGGCCGACGCTTACGCCAGGCATTGTTTCCAATTGTGATCCTTACCCTGGTGACAGCCTCTTTATCGTCCGTGATTCTCACGGCGGCCGTCTCTCAACCGGTTCGTGAGCTGTCCGCTGCCGCTGACCGCATCGCCGCATCAGTCGGCCGCGCAGGACAGGTCCATATCCCTGACTTTGATCACCGTCCTGATGAAGTGGGTAAGCTTAGCCGGTCTTTCCGTGCCATGACGGCTGCGCTGGTTGAGCGGATCGAGAACATCGACAGCTTCGCAGCTGACGTCAGCCACGAGATGAAAAACCCGCTGACCTCACTCCGCAGCGCCGTTGAAACCCTCGACAAGTGCAAGACGGATCATCAGCGCGAGCGGCTTTTGGAAGTGATCAGCAATGATGTCGAGCGCCTTGACCGCTTGATCTCCGACATCTCGAACGCCTCGCGCTTGGATGCGTTGCTCGCCACGGAAGAACGCCGGGTGGTCAGCGCGGTTCAACTGATCGGCGACGTGGCAAGCTCCTATAAGGCTGTGACCGACGCGGGCGGACCGATGGTCAATTTCTGGAACGACACGGACGCTGACCCAAAAATCTTCGCCACCCCAAGCGCCTTTGGCCGGGTGATCCGTAACCTCATCGACAACGCCATCAGCTTCAGCCCCAAGAACGGTGCTGTGACCGTGGCTATTGAGAAAGATGACGGACAGCGGCAGGGTTTCGTTCTTGTAACGGTGACAGACGAAGGACCTGGTGTGCCCGAGGACAACCTCGAGAGTATCTTCAACCGCTTTTATACCTCGCGGCCGGACGGCGCGACGTTCGGATCCAATTCGGGCCTCGGCCTTGCCATCGCTCGGCAGATTGTGAAGAGCCACGGCGGCTATATCTGGTGCGAAAACATCAGCGATCCTGATCACCCTGAGGCGACAGGCGCGTGTTTCTCGCTCGAAATTCCGATCCACAAAAAAGGCATTCTCGCCTGATGCCGCTACATGGCACGGCGATTGGCGTGGCGTTGGATCTTGAAGGCCCTTTGCGCGGTGTTTTGCTGGTCGGGCCACCCGGTAGCGGAAAGTCGCGTCTCGCGGCTGAGCTTATCGCGCACTGCCCACATCAACGCACCGGCCTTATCGCCGACGACCTGATCAAGTTTGACAGCTGCGGCTGGGCCATTGCGCCCGAGGCGGGACCGCTTCTGCATTTACGCGGCGTGGGCATCGCCAAGGTCCGCGGTGCACCGCCAATGGCCATCGATTTTATTGTGACGCTCGGAACCATTGATCCTGAACAAGACATGACGATGGGCAAAGAATCAGCGCTCTTAGGCGCGCAGACGGTTCCCGTTGAACCCGACGGCGCGAACGCGGCGGCGCTTCGATTGGCGCTGAGATCGCTTGCATCCGGGCAATCTCTGTGGTGCGGTTTTGAGCCCGGACCAGACACGCATTGAGGATCATCATGATTGGGATTGTTGTCGTCACCCACGGCAATCTGGCCAAGGAGCTTCTTCTTGCCGCGCTGCACGTCGTTGGCCCTCAGCAGGGACTGCGGTCCGTGTGCATCGGCGCCGATGATGACATGGAAAAGCGTCGCCGCGACATCGTCCGTGCCGCAAGTGAAGCGGGCGGTGAGCAAGGCGCGATCATTCTCACTGATATGTTCGGCGGCACGCCGTCGAACCTCGCCATCGCTGTGATGGAGGAGGCCAAAAGCGAGGTGATCGCGGGGGTCAACCTCCCCATGCTGATCAAACTGGCGCCCCAGGCCTATCGCGAGAAAACACCGATGGCGGACGCGGTCAAAGATGCCCATGACGCAGGCCGGAAATACATCAACGTCGCCTCATGGGTGCTTAAGGGCGAAGAGGCTGACGCGTGAGCCAGCAGGCTGAAGCCACCGTCACCATTGTCAATGTCCGGGGCTTACACGCCCGCGCTGCCTCCAAAATCTGTGAGGAGGCCGCTAAATTCAGTGCCAAGATGACGGTGAGCAAAGACGGAACAAGCGTCGGCGCGCGCTCGCTCATGGCGCTCCTGATGCTGGGTGCAGGAAAAGGCTCCAGCGTCGAGTTAAAGGCCGAAGGGTCCGATGCAGAAGCTGCCCTTGATGCCCTCAAGACCTTGATCGAGGCAGGCTTCTACGAAGACGATCCGGTATGACCCCGACCGCTTAGTTGATCTGAAAGACCTTGGTCGGTGCCAGGGTGAGCCCTTCAAGCTTACAAAGCGCCACGGCACCTTGATCATCTTCAACCAGCACCGTGCAAAGAGCACCGCGCTCCCCAGCCCGCAGCGTTTTCGCCCTTGGCGGGGCGAGAACGATGCCTTGGCCTGCGCGTAACCGGTTGGCTTCCCCAAGGCTCACTTTCTCTTTGGGGTGATCAGCCATCGCGTCGCTTAAGGGGATCAAGCAATCATCAAACCGGTCGTGATCCCGCGCGTCGGCCCCAATCCGTTCAGACGCGGCATGCCCGGTGACATCTTCCATGGTGACCGCGTCCCCTTCACCGAAAGGACCGACCCGGGTGCGACGCAACTGGCTGACATGGGCCACCGTGCCAAGCGCCTCGGCCAGGTCACGTACCAACGCCCGGACATAAGTGCCCTTGCCAACCACAGCCTCAAAAACCGCGTGATCCTGATCGGGTTGGTCAACGAGATCAAAGCGATCGATCAGCACCTCGCGCTCCTTGAGTTCAGGCGTCTCACCTTCCCGGGCCAGATCATAGGCGCGCTCGCCATTGATGAGGATCGCTGAAAAAGCCGGTGGGCGCTGCTTGATCTCGCCAACAAAGGCGGGAAGCGCCGCCTCGATCGCTTCGCGGGTCGGCCGAGCCTTGCTTTTTTCGACGACCTCGCCTTCGCGATCATCCGTGGAGGTCCGTTCACCCCACCGCGCAGTGAAACGATAGGTCTTCGCGCCGTCTTGGACAAAGGGGACGGTCTTGGTGGCCTCGCCAAAGGCGATCGGCAAAATACCCGTCGCAAGAGGATCAAGCGTGCCGGCATGGCCAGCTTTCTGCGCCTCACCGAACCATTTCATCCGCGAAACAGCTTCGGTTGATCCGTAGTCATAGGGCTTGTCGAGGATCAGCCAACCATGCACCCGGCGGCCTTTTTTACGCCTCGCCATCACGCCTCCTCAGGCAAAAGAAAAGGCCGGGGGTCTACCCACCGGCCTGGTTTCGTCAAGAGGAAGTTGCGCCCCCGCGCAGAGCTTAGCCCTGTGTGTCGACATCGTAGCCGTAGCTACGCAGAAGACGCGTCAGGTCATTGGCGCTTTCTTTTTCGTCCATGGCTGTGAGGACAGCGCGGTTGAACATGGCTGGCATGGTGAACCATGAACCGCCGTCTTTCCACCGCATCACGAGCGCTGGCGCCACGTCAGTTGCGAAACCAACTTCGAAATCTTCACGCTCGAAACCTGGGAACAAACGAATCGTCGCTTCGCTCGAAATAGGGGCAACGGCTGTACCCGTGCTCATGGAGCGATCAGGCTCCTCGACGGCCTCGGGTTGGGTTCCTTCGACGGTTTCCCGGACAACTTCGAAGTCGCGCTGAACGTCTAAGTCCTCGTCTCGATTCTTGCGTTTGAAAAACATCTCCACCCTCCGTCAGACAAACGTCGTGCAAACGTTGTTGCGTCTGCCAGCCCAGCAATCAACCCTCTATTAACATTTCGAAGGGGTGGGCGCTAGGTATTTCCGCGTAACAACTCAGAGATGCGGTCAGCACGATCAAAACTCTCGTCTTTTTCAAACCGGAGCTGGGGAATAAATTTCATCGATAATTTGGGTGCGAGGACTCCACGGATCTTGGGCGCCAGATCACGCAGAGCCGCCACCGTCTCTTCGACCTCGAGGCCCCCAAGGGTGGTGATAAAGACCGTTGCTTGCTTCAGATCAGGCGAAGCGGTGACTTCGGTCACGGTGACGTTGCGGCCCGACAAGCGGTCATCATGGACCTCCTCGCGCTGAAACATCTGCGCAAGTTCATGACGGACCAGCTCTCCTGCACGCAATTGGCGCTGCGATGGTCCTTTTTCCGATCGGTGGGCACGCATACTCATGGGGGAGAGCTAAGCGCGCGGAGAAGCGCGCGCAAGACAGCCTAGCGCATGTGGATCCCACATTCGGTTTTGGCCTGACCACGCCAACGACCAGCGCGGACATCATCGCCCTCCGCCACAGGTTGCGTGCATGGCCAACATCCAATTGACGGATAGCCTTGGGCGACCAGGGGATGGGGCGGCAGGTCATGCGCCTCGACATAGACTTTGACATCATCCGGGGACCAACTGACCATCGGGTTCACCTTGTAGTGGGTACCGTTCCACTCAAAACTTGGCAGCAAGGCCCGTCCTTCGCTGTGGAAGGCTTTTCGTCCAGTAATCCATGCACCAAAGCCATCGAGCGCGCCTTTTAGTGGGCGTACTTTTCTCAAATCACAGCACGCATCGGTGTCCCGGCGCCAAAGATCGCCCTTAGGATCTTCCTCAGCCGCCTCGTCTTGGTTCGGCTTGATGTCCCGCACATCGGTCAGCCCCAGTTGCGCGGAAAGCTTTTTCCGATAGCTGATCGTCTGTGCAAAGTGCTTTTGTGTCTCAAGAAAGATCACTGGCGTCTCTGGATTGACGCGACTGACGAGGTGCAAAAGCACAGACGATTCAGCGCCGAATGAGCTCACCAACGCTATCTCATCACGAAAGACGTGATTGATCGCATGCTCAAGGATCTCCTCGGCTGGCGCGCCAATGAATTGCCGAGCGAGCTCCGTGGCGCGTGCTTCGGGATCGATGTCGCTTTTGGGCAAAGGAATCACTTGAGCCGTCATGGTGTGTTACTCCTCAAGCGATGCGCAGGCGCACCGTCTTCAGCGGGCTGGTAGGCATAACGAAACGCATCCAGAGCAAAGCGGAAATCTTCGAGCCGTTTTTCGTTGATGCCTTCGACCGTATCGATCCCCACCCGGCGCGCGAACGCTGCCTGATCAGGAAGAAGGTCACCGCTGGCGCGGATCTCTCCTTGAAAACCATACCGTGTACGTAGCACACGTGCTTGGCTAAAAGCGCGGCCGTCTCTGAACTTAGGGAAGGCGAGGCGTACGACCCGTACACCGTCCAGCGCTGGCGCAGCCGTCATCAAATCTTGATCGTGCGCCACATCAAGTACATCATCCGTTGGCGCATCAATCAAGGTTCCATCGCTTAGTTTAAGCAGCTTGGTCATAAAGCGCCTCCTTGAAAGGTTCCGCGCCAAGGCGGCGATAGGTGTCGATGAACCGCTCATCTGGATCCGAGCGAAGGATCAAATACTGATCCACCACCCGCTCAACCGCGTTCACCACGTCGTCAGTGGAAAGGCCCCGGCCGACAATTTCGCCGATCGCAGCATCCTCATCGGCGCTGCCGCCAAGGGTGAGCTGATAGAACTCCTCGCCTTTCTTATCGACGCCAAGAATACCGATATGGCCCACATGGTGATGGCCACAGGCATTGATGCAGCCGGAGATCTTGATCTTCAGCTCACCGATTTGTGCCTGACGCGCCGGATCAGCAAACCGCCTCTGAATGCGATTGGCGACGGGGATCGACCGGGTGTTGGCGAGGTTGCAATAATCAAGGCCAGGGCAGGCAATGATATCGGAGATCAAGCCAGCATTGGCCGAACCAATTCCCGCAGCATCGAGGTCTTGCCACACCGTATAAAGATCATCGAGCTTAAGATGCGGCAGTACCATGTTTTGTTCATGGGTCGTCCGAACATCCGAGAAACCATACTGATCAGCGATCGCAGCCAACGCGTCCATTTGATCAGAGGAGATATCACCCGGCGGTGCATCATTGGGCTTTAGCGAGATGGTCGCGGATGCATAGCCAGGTACTTTATGCGGGTGAAGATTAAAACGGGCCCATGCCGCAAAGCGTGGGTCATTCGCCTTGGCCTTCTCAAACACTTCGCTTTCTAAAGGAAGCCGGTCAAACGCCGGGGGCGCAAAGTAGTGGGCAATCCGCGCGCGCTCGGCCTCGGGGAGGTCAAGACTGCCCGCAGGCCCCATGGTGCGAAACGCGTCAAACTCGCGTTCCACCGCCGCACGGAAATCCTCGACCCCCATCTCATTGACGAGGATCTTAATGCGCGCCTTATAGATATTGTCCCGCCGTCCGTGGACGTTGTAGACCCGCAAAATCGCCTCGAGATAGGAAAGAAGCTCGGCATACGGTAGGAACTCGCGAATCTCTTCAGCAATATAAGGCGATCGGCCCTGCCCGCCGCCGACCAGCACCTGAAAGCCAGGGTCACCCGCCGCGTTACGTACCATCTGAAGACCGATGTCATGGACCGCGATGGCAGCGCGATCTTCTTTCGTGGCACTGACCGCAATTTTGAACTTGCGGGGCAGGAAAGAGAATTCAGGATGAAAGGTCGACCACTGACGAATAATCTCACACGTAATACGCGGATCTTCGACCTCGCCCGCGGCTGCGCCCGCAAAAGGATCCGTCGTCGTGTTGCGGATGCAATTGCCTGATGTCTGAATGGCATGCATCTCGGCATCGGCCAAGCGATCAAGAATATCGGGTGTATCAATCAGCTTAGGCCAATTGAACTGCATGTTCTGCCGTGTGCTGACATGGCCATAGTCCTTGTCATAATCCCGCGCGATCGACGCGAGCACCCGCAACTGATCCGACGACAGCGTTCCATAGGGGATCGCTACGCGGAGCATATAGGCGTGAAGCTGCAGGTAGAGACCGTTCATCAACCGCATCGGCTTGAACTCGTCCTCGGTGACGTCGCCCGCAATACGGCGATCCACCTGGCGACGGAACTCCGCCACCCGGTCTTTCACCATGGCCCTATCGATATCGTCATACTGATACATCAGTGCACATCCCTTAGCGCCTGACGGCCGAACTGCGGATGGATCGTCGGCCCAGCGTCTCTAATTTCTTCCCGAAGGCGACCACGGCCCGATGGCACATGATCAGCCTCGATATCCATCAGATAAGGACCAACGGCACGCGCCTCATCGGCAGTCGCCTTTTGTAACGCCTCTAACGCCGCATCGCCTTCGAGTATCGCCGCTGTCACCAATTCCTCAGTCCATGAACCATCAGTCTGCCAATAGATCACTTCGCCTGAGAAAAGGTCATTAGCCGTGATCACTTTGCGACCGCTGTTCTTGCCTTTTTTAACGCCGCCAGCGGCAATTTTCACCGGGGTGCTCATGCGGCCTCCTCCGCCTGAAGAAGGGCATCAAGCTCGTCACCGCGCGCCTTGGCCGCGACATCGCCAATGATAAGAAGCGCTGGCGCAGCAATCTGGGCCGCGGCCTCACCCAGGCGGCCAAGCTCTCCGCGCACGATCCGTTCGTGGGGGAGCGTGCCGTTGGCCACCACCGCGATTGGTGTTGCAGGGGCAAGGCCGCCCTCGATCAAGGACTGACCAACGTCGCCGGCGCGCCGCACGCCCATAAAGACGACGATCGTGCCGCCAAGCTGCGCGAGGGCTTTCCAATCGATGTCAGGGGCACCGCCGCCACCTGCCTCTGCCGTAACAAACGTCACCGCCTGGCTGAGGCCACGATGGGTCAGCGGCACGTCGGCCGAGGCAGCACATCCAAGAGCCGACGAAATGCCTGGCACCACGGTCGCCGTCACGCCTTCAGCTTTCAGCGCATCAAGCTCCTCGCCGCCGCGTCCAAAAATGAAAGGATCGCCGCCTTTCAACCGAACGACGCGCTTTCCTTCTTTCGCAAGGTCGGCCATCAGCGCGCCGATCTGCGGCTGCGGCAGAGCATGCTCTGCCCGCTTCTTGCCCACATAAATCCGCTCAGCGTCCCGGCGGCAAAGCGCCAACACGCCATCCGAGACGAGATTGTCATAAAGAATGACGTCGGCCTCTTGGCAGACACGAAGGGCCTTCAAGGTCAAAAGCTCCGGATCGCCTGGGCCCGCGCCGACAATATGCACGTGGCCGGGCTGATCGGGTGCCTTAAGCGCTTGTTGGAAATAGTGTTCCGCCGCCCCGTTATCGCCGCTCAAAATCGCCTCTGCGGCGGGGCCATCAAAAAAGCGCTCCCAAAAGCCTCGCCGGCTGGTCGGCTCAATCGTTTCGCTAACGATCCCGCGGCGGTCTTTGGCAAAGCCGATGACATCACCCAGCCGCTGGGGCAGCATCGCCTCGAGCTTTTCACGCAGCCGTCGGCCATAAACGGGCGCCTTGCCGCCGGTGGAGATGCCGACGACCAGATCACCCCGCGCCACGATCGACGGGATCACGACGTCACAAAGGTGCGGCATGTCGACGGCGTTCACCGGAACGCCGTAGGCGCGACCAAGCCTGGCGACGCGCTCGTCCTCCGCCTCATCACCCGTCGCAGCGACGATCAATTTTGGGTGATCGGAGAACGCGTCATCGTCTAAACGTCCAGGCCTGAGAATGACCTGATCACCCAGCTCTTGGGCCAGCGCGCCATCCGATGACGCGTTAAACGCGACGATCCGCGCGCCTGCGGGCAGCAGAAGCCTTGCCTTGCGCAGTGCTAATTCACCACCACCGCTCAACAGAACAGTGGCACGATTGATATCCATAAACGCTGGAAAATAGCGCATCGTAAGAAAACCTATTCCGGTGGGACCGAGACCACCTATGTGGAGTGACCAATTGGGTTCGACAAACGAATGTTCGCAAGACTCGCCATTAGGTTTCCTGATAGATAAGGCCGCAGACCATGCGTAAATTGCCCCCACTGAATGCTCTTCGCGCCTTCGAGGCGGCCGGACGGCATTTATCATTTAGCAGAGCTGCAGACGAGCTGGCTGTGACACCCGGCGCGATTAGCCAGCAAATGCGTATCTTAGAAGACTGGCTCGGTGCCCCGCTCTTCCGGCGAGACCCCAAGGGCTTGTCGCTGACAGAAGCGGGGCACGCCGCGCTTCCGCATATGCGCGAGGGTTTTGATCGTCTCGCGGCGGGCGTTCGCCTGATGAAAGCGACCGACGGCCCCTCCCGCGTCACAGTGTCCGTGGCGCCGTCCTTCGCCTCCAAATGGCTGGTGCCGCGTCTCGACCGTTTTCAGGAAAAGCATCCCCAGCTCGATGTCTATGTGCATGCTGACATGAACCTGGTTGATTTTGCTGATGATGATGTCGACGTCGCCATTCGGTTCGGACCGGGCGGTTATGAGGGCCTCATTTCCGAACGTTTGATGAGCGAGACGATCGTTCCAGTGTGCGCGCCTGGCCTGATCAATGGCGAGCCACCGCTCAAAGAGCCCATGGACCTCAAACAACAAACCTTGATCCATGACGACAGCAATCGCGATGGCGTCGCCACCTGGGCGATGTGGCTGCGAGCCGCCGGAGTGGATTGCGACGGTGATCGCGGGCCTCGCTTCAACCAGTCATCGCTGGTGATCGAGGCCGCCGTGGCAGGGAAAGGCGTTGCGCTCGCTCGCTATGCCCTTGCCGTGGCCGATCTCGAAGCAGCGCGGTTGGTGATCCCGTTCAACTACGAGACCCCCACCGACTTTGCCTATTGGGTTGTCTACCCGGAGGCCAAAGCCTCACTGCCCGAAGTCGCCAGTTTTATTGCGTGGCTGAAGGATGAGGCTTCGGAGGCTGAGCCGAAGTGATGCCAGCCTTTTCGAGCTCGGGCTCGAGTTTGCCGGCCACCGCCAAACCAAACATCCGGTAGTCGCTGATGAGCGACCACAAAGGGTGGGTGAACGTCGCCGGTTTGTTGCGCTCAACAAAGGCGTGGCTCGCCCAGGCAAAACCATAGCCGGCCAAGGGCATCAAAAGGAGAAGCAGCGCCTCTCCAGCAATCAGCGCCCAGGCAGCAATCGCCAAGGTCAGCGCCGTTCCGGCATAATGAAGCTGCCGCGTGCCTGGCTTGGCGTGCTCCTGCAGGTAATAGGGCCAAAAGGACCGATAAGTGTCGTGGCGCATAGGTCTACTCCTGCGGCGTTAGCTTAAGGAGGCGACCTTCGCCCGCGTCACCGCCATCTTCAAACAACCAAACATTCCCGTTCGGTCCCTGTTCAACCTCGCGGATACGCGCATCCATGGCAAACCGCTCCACCTCACAAATGGGGCCATCCTCACCTTCACAGTCAAAGGCGACGCGCACGAGCGCTTCTGACGAGAGCCCGCCGATCAACGCTGAGCCGGTCCAGCCAGGAAAGACATCGCTTTGGTAGATCATCAAGCTCGATGGGCTGATCGCTGGCACCCAATATTCGTCCGGCGCGCGAAACTCTGGACGGGTGTCGTGGTCAGGAATCTCCCGGCCAGAATAGTGATCACCGTTTGACACGATGGGATAGCCGTAATTCTCGCCGCGCTCGATCCGTTGGAACTCATCGCCGTGGAGCGGCCCCATCTCGATTTCCCAGAGTGTACCTTCCCCATCAAACGCAAGGCCCAGCGGGTTGCGCATACCGAGGGTCCAGACCTCTGCCATCACGCCGCCTTGGTCAAAGAAAGGGTTGTCCTCCGGGATCGATCCGTCGGGGTTCAGACGGAGGATCTTCCCAAGGTTCATCCGATCCGATTGGGCCGGGTTGAACTTTTGCCGGTCGCCAGAGCTGACAAAGAGGTGCTGCCCGTCGGGGGAAAAAGCGAGGCGGTGACCAAAATGGCCGCGGCCCGTGGTTTTCGGCTCTTGGCGCCAGATCACCTCAACATCGGAAAGCGAGCCTGCCGCTGCATCGAGCGTTGCCATGGCCACGGCTGCGCCGCGACGACCACGGCGGCCTTCCTCGACATACGAAAGATAAATCGTGCCGGTTTCGGCAAAATCGGGCGCGATGATCACATCACCGAGCCCGCCCTGACCGCCGAAATCGACCTCAGGCACGCCTGTCACATTGGCTGCGACCTCACCATCTTGGGTGACAATCAGCAGGCTGCCCGCCTTTTCCGTCACCAGGAGGCGACCATCGGGCATGAAGGTCATCGCCCAAGGGTGATCCAGATCGGCAATGATTTCGGTCTCGAAAGATTTGTCGGCAGCAGCCGGCTGCAGCATCAAGGCAGTCGATAAAAGAAGGCTGGTGATCACGAGCGGGTCTCCCTGGGGTCCGTTTTGGATCACATAACGCCAAATCACCCCCGGGCGAAGAGGGGTTTAGCCGATGGCCTGCCCAGCCGGGTCCGCATCGGCAAGCCCTAAGACATCGAGTGCAAAGGCGTAATCGGCCGCCCGCTCTTTCAAACGCTCAAATCGAGCAGCGGAACCGCCGTGTCCAGCGGTCATGTTCATCCGCAACAAGAACGGCCCACCCTTGGCCTCATCCCGCAGGCGCGCGATCCATTTGGCCGGTTCCCAATAGGTCACCCGGTAATCGGTAAGCCCACCGGTGGCGAGGATCGGCGGATAGGTCTTGCCCTTCGCCACATTGTCATAGGGCGAATAGGCTTTGATCGTTTGATAGGCCTGAGGATCCTTGATCGGATCACCCCACTCCTCCCATTCCGGCGGGGTGAGCGGCAATGAGGCATCTAGAATGGTCGTCAGCACATCAACGAACGGTACCGCACCAATGATCCCGGCATAAAGGGTGGGATCAAGATTGACCGACGCCCCAACAAGCAGCCCGCCCGCGCTGCCGCCATACCCGACGATCCGTCCACGTTTCGTATAGCCGCGATCAATCAGTGCCCGTGCACTATCGTTGAAATCGGTGAAGCTGTTCTTTTTGTGCTCAAGCTTACCATCGAGATACCACTGGCGTCCCTTAGCTGTGCTACCGCGGATATGGGCGACCGCAAAGACAACGCCGCGATCAACGAGGCTTAACACCCCGGTGGAGAAGTCATCATCGATATGTATACCGTAGGCGCCATAGCCATAGAGCATCACTGGGCGATTACCATCGGGTTCAACATCATGGCGGCGCAGCACCATGACAGGGATCAGCGCGCCGTCGCTGGCCTTGGCGTCAAACCGTTCAACCGCGTAGACATCAGGGTTATGGCCCGAGGGAACTTCTTGGGTTTTCCGTAACGTCCGCATACGGGTAGCCATGTCGTAGTCAAAGACCTGGCTTGGTTGGTTCGGGCTCTCATAGGCGAAACGGATCATGTCCGTGTCAAACTCACCCCAGCCGGCTAAGGATAAACTGTAGGCGTCTTGATCAAACCGAATCTCGTGCTCCCCGGTGCGATCATAGCGGCTGACAACGATCCGTGGACGTGCATCATGGCGCTCTTCCCGCACGATCCAATCCTTAAACGTCACCACGCCGGTGACGTATGTACCAAGCTCATGCGGCAGCCAATCCTTCCAATGCTCCCGTCCCGGATTGTCTTCCGGCGCGGTCACAATCTTAAAGTCAATCGCGCCGTCATGGTTTGTGTGGATGTAGAAAAGGTCGCCGCGATGATCGACTGAATAAAGCTCGCCCCTTTCCCGCGGCGCGATCAGCCTTGGCGGGCTGTCAGGTGCATCAAGCGGGATCACATGGGCCTCGGACGTGTTGCCATTGCCCACACCGATAATCAAAAACTTCTCCGAGGACGTCTCATCGATGCCGAGGAACATGCCATCATCATCCTCCTCATAAACAAGGCGGTCGGCCGATGGATCCGTCGCCAGCACGTGATGCTTGACGCGCTTGGGGCGTTGGTGATCGTCCCGTTCGACATAAAAGAAGCTCTTGCCGTCGGCCGCCCAGACGACATCACCATCTGTTGAAGGAATGGTTTCCTCATACTCATGACCGTCGCTCAACCGCCGTATCCGGATATCAAAATACTCAGACCCCAGCGAATCAGTGCCATAAGCCATGAGGGCATGATCGCGTGACACATCGAGCCCGCCAATGGAGAAGAAGTCTTGACCCTCCCCTTCCTTGTCCCCGTCGAGCATGACCTCTTCCGAAGCGCCCTCTGCCGTCCGCCGCGCATAAATTGGGTACTGCCCGCCATCACGATAACGAACGTAATATTCATACGGTCCATCACGCATGGGGACGGAGCTTTCATCTTCTTTAATCCGCCCTCGCATTTCTTTGAACAACGTTTCACGAAGGGTGGCGAGGTGATCGGTTTGAGAGGCGTAATAGGTTCCCTCAGCCGTCAAATAGTCGTGCACGTCGCTTTGCAAGACTGAAGGATCACGCAGCACCTCCTGCCAATTGTCATCACGCATCCAGGCATAGTGATCCGTCCGCGTATCACCGTGTTGGGTGAGCTTGATCGGGCGCTTATCGGCCTTTGGCGCGTTGGTCATGGAGGCTCCTGGTTCGTCAATGAGGCGCCACGACTACGCGAAGACGCACGAACCGAAAAGCCTTATGGCATTTCACCTGCCCCAACGGCCTCACCCTCGTCAGAAGGCGCAACCGGCAAATCTGCGCCAAACGCTGGCTCAATGGCCAAATCGTCGGCGGTCTGCTCGAAACGACCAAATGCCCCGCTTGGTTCGACCAATGGCACACCATCGATCACTGGAACATCGAACACCTGGCGCTCATAGCCGAGTTCACCGCGTGCAGCCGCATCAAGGAGGTCAAGGGGGTCCTGCTCACCACGTGAGAAAAAGCGCAAGAACCCGATGCTCCAGCCATCATCCGTTCGCTGATTAACACGGTAAACCTCAAGCCCGCCGTGGCGCAGCACGAAGAAATAGCCGCGTTCACCGCTCTCTTCAAAAACCAAGACTGCATCGTTCGGGTCGTTGAGGTTTCGGCCCAACGTCGCTTGCAGCGTGCTCGCCAAACGGCCCTCGACGATTGCGCCTTCGGGGAAGACGCGGAAAATGCCGTTCTCGATCAAAATATCGAGGGTGGGATCTTGTTGTAAGCTCTCAGGCTTTGGTCCGCGGCCGAGCTCAGCCAAGGCATAAGGGTCCTCAAGACCAGCGGGCGGGTTTGCCTCAAGCCGTTCCACCACTTTTTTGCCCATCGGACCGAGGCGATCACGCAGGTATTGAATATCCGCGCCCGTTGTTCCTTCTGGATCATTGAGGATTTGTTCGAGTTGCGAAACAGCCGACCAATCCCGGGGCGCATAGACCGGCGTCTGAACCAGGACAGCAATCAAGATAAGGAGCGCTGACACGGCGATATTGCCCTGGCGCAGCACCACCCATTGTTCCGACAACGCAGCGGCGGCGTAGATCGGCGCGTAGAGCCCAACGACAAGCACCATGATCGCTGCGTGGATCCGATTAGGGGTCCATCCTTCTGCGGCGACGCGCATGTAAAGGCCGTAGACCGCAAGGCTCATCAAAAAGAGCAACAAGACGCCAAGGAGCCGAGCCGTTGCGCCAAAGAGCGCCCCTTCTGGCCGTCCCTGATCAGCAACAATCGCATTGATCATGATGATCGCGACAATCGCCGATGCAGTGAGGGTCGCCATCGGCGACAAATCACCGAGCAGCGAGCCGAAGCCGCGCAGCATCACCGCCACGACAAACACGGTGATCGACACAGCAAAGATTGGTGCCGCGACACGCAAAAGCGCCATCTTGATACCGCGCGCCGCCAAAATGGCCGCTTCCCGCTGCCGCGTGACGCCAACGCCCACCGCCTGCAACAGACCCAAGAACCCGGCGATAAACCAAGGCTGCTGCATCAAATCGCGCAGGAACGGTAAACCGACGAAGACAAAAAGCGCGGCCACCAGGCCTGCCAACGCCACACCCGCAAGCACAAAGAGCTGGGCCACGCCTACAATAACGGGGATGTTCCACGCATCAGCATAAAGCGTGGGGTAGTGATTAAGCGCCGCACCGCGCGAGCGCGCCCTCAAGAAAGGAAGCGCCACCGTGACCAGAACACCGTTGGCTAAGAACGAAATCAGCGCCGCAGACGACTCATAGGATTGGTTCATCGGCGAGAGCCAGGTGAGCGCACCTGTGATGAGCCCGATCACCAAAGCAGCCACCGCACTGGTCGCCACTTGGCCCTTCAGCACCGTCAACAAATACGTTGCGGATCCAAAAAGAAGCCCAAAAAGTATGGCGGTTGCCAGGCGCTCAGGAAGCAAACCGTCATTCAGGGCATCGATGGCAAAATAACCCAGCAACCCCAGCACCACACCCGGCAATCCAAAGACAGCCACCAAGGTGCTGCCTCCTTGCGGAATGCGTTCGTCGACTTCGTTGTCCATGACCCGTCGATGCTCCTTGACCTAAGGATGAGGGTAAGATCCGAAGGGCCTTTCCACAATAAGAGTTGGTCCGCATGTCGCAGGCTTTGTGCAGCGCAAATTGACGCCAAGCCAATCCGGCGCGATGTAGCCCCTATGTCAGATCAACCAGCGCCCACCATCAGCATAGCGACGATCGCTGACGCTGCTACGCTTGCAGAGCTTGGCTCCTCAACGTTTGTTGAGTCCTTTGGTCATATGTACAGTGACGATGATCTTCAGGCCTTTCTCTCCACGAACCATAGTCAGGACGCGTACAGAAAAGCACTCAACAACCCAGAGTCGAGAATCTGGATCGCCCACACCGAATATGGCAGCGCCGTTGGCTTCGCCTCGGTGAGCCCCTGCCATCTTCCCGTTCCGGACCAGCCCCCGCGCGCCGGAGAGCTTGGCCGTCTTTATATACGAAAATCGCATCAAGGGGTAGGCCTAGGTGTGCGACTGCTTGAACACGCGCTGGCGTTTCTCGATGCGACGTTTGATCACCATTACCTCAGCGTGTTCTCAGAAAACCTCGGCGCCCAACGCCTTTATAGCCGCTATGGCTTTGAAATTTTTCATGAATATCACTTTATGGTCGGCAATCATGCGGATGAAGAGTTTTTGATGCGCCGCACACGATCAATAGCGGATTGAACCATTCTACGCACCAAGAAGGTGACCACTGCCAACAGGCATTCCCAAAAAGTCGATTTCGCGAGACAATAGAAAATTCGATCACGAGGAGGTCCCTTTGGCGACGACCATCTATAATATCGCTCAGCTAGCTGAAGACGTTTATCACGCTAACAAGCAGGTACCCTACACTCGGGTTCATTATCAAAACAATCCGACAACAGATTTTAGTGGCGCTATCTATGACCTTCCAGGGTTTCGTGTTGTCTCCTTTGCGGGGACCAACTCTCTAAGGGACGCCTTGGTCAGTGATGTGCAACTGGCGACCGGTTGGTTGCCGGAGCAGGAAAAGGACGCCCGGAAACTGCTTTTCAGAGCCTATGAAGGCGGGAAGCAGATTTTGATGACCGGCCATTCGCTTGGCGGCGCGCTTTGCCAAATCCTTGGCTATGAGGACGTGCCCTTTATCTCCTTCAACGCGCCTCCGATGGCGACCAACATGGCCGCAAGCTGGTCAAGCACCGGTGCGCGGGCTGTGGCAACGGCCGCGGCGGCCATTGCTGGCGGCGGGCTCCTCGGCGTTGTTGCCTATATCGCCTCCACCAAAACCCGGCAGGCAGCGATCGGTAACGTTAAGCCGGAGTCGGGCATTAACTTTCGTCTTCCCTATGATCCGGTCAGCTCCTCCTCTTGGGGCGGGGGCCATGTGGGGAGCGTGATCGAAGTGCCCGCGCCCTCCTGGACCATCAACCGCCATTCCATGAGCGCGCTTTTGAAGTCGCTCGGCCCAGAGGGTGACGCATCGGATCTGGGCGCTGTTCCCCTGAATTAATGGCCACCACCCGTTGCGGGTATGGCCAGTTAATGCATTGATTTAAAATAGATTGTTCTTCGTTAACCATTGGCCATACCGGATCCCCCATGCGGTATGGCCAGATCCATTTGATCCCGCCCACGCGACTTTGCGGAACGCTCACAATGCGGATCACAGTTTCTAGTCGACAGATCAGCCGCGGTTCCTCACCGATGGTGACCGTGCACCGAAGGTGATTTCAAGCAGGAGGCAGTGTGGACCAGTTACGGATCTATTTTCATTTTCGAAGCCCCTATTCACGCTTGGGTCTTCACGTCGTTGCGCGCGCCGGCATCACTGAAGCGGTCGACACTCTGCTCATCCCCTTCACAGCGCCGGCGGGCGGTGCACCATTTTTGAACCCGACCGATAGCATGCCGAAGATGCGCTACATCGCCGAGGATGCCCCTCGGATGGCGGAGCGGATGGGGCTTGTGTCGACCTTCCCGCGACCGATGGATCCCGACTACACCCCCGCGCTGAACGCGTTTTACCAGGCGCGCGAGGCCGGTGCTGCGTTGCCCTTCACCCTGGCGCTCTCTGATGCCCGGTTCTCCGAGGGGCTCAACATTTCGGATCCAAAACTGCTTAGCTCTATAGCCGTCGATCATGGTCTTCGAGAGGACGCGATGGCGCAAGCTGTGGACCCGTCAACGGTCGAGCAAGACCAAGCGATGGTTGATCGCGACCGCGTCTTTGGCGTCACCTTCGCGGTCCTCGAAAAGGATGGGAAGAAACAGCGCTTTTGGGGCCATGATCGTTTTGAGCTCTTGGTCGAACTGATCAGTTAGACGAGCGCATGCTCATGCTCGAACCGTTCATCCCTCTTAAACGGTTCCGAAGGGCGTTGAGCTCCGACCTGGTTTGGTCCCCAAGCTTCATTCTACCGGCACGCTCGGCGGCAAACATTTGGTCAATAGCGGCGATACAACGCTCCACCCGCTCTTCTGATTCCCAAACGGAATCGGGGGCGTGATTAAGCAAATAAACGACGTTGAAACGGCCCTGGATGGTGAGTTGAGTGGCCGCATCAGGGTCTTCAAGTTGGCTGATCAGTGAATCGATCACCGCACCATCACCAAGACTGTTCCGCTCGAGTTCAGCAACAGCGCCGCGCCGCGCGCTCCGCGAACCATCGTTGATCATGGACAAAAGACGATCAGGACTTTGCGCCCGTGCGGGCAGCTCGCGCTCACGGATCACCGGCGCTTCTGCAGCAAAGGTATTGTCAACGGTTTGGCTGGTGCGCTCTGTTAACTCGCGATCAATTGGCCTCGGTTCGGACGCCTGCGAGATCATCTGACTGCCGGTCACCGTGCCAGCATCAGCGCCGTCAATCGCGTCGATCATGTTGGTCAAAATAAAGCGGTGGTGCGTGCTAAGCGGACAAAGGATATCGCTTAATCGCTGCTTTTGAAGGTCAGTGGCGGCGTCCCCGCCGCAGCCGATGGTCATCACCTCGATCGTCTCAGCTGCCGTTGCTGCAACATTGGGGTCGCTGCTGAGGGCCAAATCAGCGACCGCTTGATAATTGTCGGCTCGCCGCGATTCCCAGCTAAAATAAAAGCCAATCAAGGCGATAAGAACGGTTACAAACCCACGAAGCATAACGTTGATCCCCGTGCAAAGCACTTCCCCCGAGAAACTGAGGTTAGCCCGATGCCTTCACGATCTCAACGTAAAAGGAAATTCGCCCGCTAGGCGTCGTCTTCCATCGGCACGCCGTAAAGCTCGAGCCGGTGATCGATCAGCCGGAAACCGTGCTCCCGGGCGATCTTCTCTTGCAGCTTCTCGATCTCTTCGTTGACGAACTCGATCACCTCGCCGCTTTTCACATTGATCAGGTGATCATGGTGCTCCGAACCCGCCTCTTCATAGCGTGCGCGGCCATGGCCGTCTTGGAAGTCGTGACGCTCCACGACCTTATAGTCCTCAAGAAGCCGCATGGTGCGGTAGACCGTGGCGATCGAGATCCGGTTGTCGATTTCGGATGCCCGACGATGGATCTCTTCAACGTCAGGATGATCCTCAGCGGCTGAAATCACCCGCGCGATGACCCGGCGTTGATCGGTCATCCGCAGACCCTTTTCTGCACAGAGCTTCTCTAAACGATCCATCGATCAATCCTCCTGCGGACAAAGATTCAGCGCCATCACCTCGGCGTCTGAACCATCACTATAATAGGCTGGGCGGAGGGCAAGGCGAGCAAAGCCAGCCCTTTGATAGAGCCTGAGAGCGCCCCTATTGCGGGAGCTGACCTCTAGAAACAAGCGTTCTGCGCCGAAGTCGAGGGCCAACGAGATGGCGGCGTTCAGCAGCGTCTCGCCATCGCCCTGTCCCGGCGCCGTGGTTCCAATGGTCAAAAGCTCCGCCTCTCCTGCTGCTGCCCTGATCATGGCAAAGCCTCGCGGCGGTTCGCCGATCACGAGCACGCCGTCCGTCGATCGCCCTAAAGCCGCCATCCAGAATGGCTCGTCCCACGGCCGTTGCGGAAAAAGGGCTTCGTGCAGCCGGGCGAGCGCTGCGGCATCGTCTTTCTTGGCCAAGCGGACATTCATAAGGGGGCGCTGCTTGGCGGCTTGGCATCCGGCGCCCGCAAGTAAAGCGTCTGGAGTGGCGCTGCTGGCTTTTTTCGGGTGAGCGCCAAGAGCGCCGCGGCGTCTGGCACGCGGCGCGGCGGCGGCGCGCGATCAGGATCAACCGCCAGAACGCCCGTGCCCAGCGCGTCGTCACCGCGCTCAAGACGCGCTTTTCCTTCCTCATAGGACAGAAGATGCGGCGGCTCCGTCGCCATTCCGTCCTCACCAAAGCGCTGCGCGTAGACTTGGCGGCGGCGGGCATCGAGGAGCACGGTGGTCGGCCCATTCTGCCCTTCTGCCACCGCCTCAAGCGTGGTCATCGGCACCGTTTCAGCGCCCGAGCCCATGGCAAGGCCCTTGGCAAAGGCGATCCCGACACGCTGACCCATGAAGGAGCCGGGGCCGATGGTGACGCCGATCCGCGTCAAAGCCGAAGCCTCAACCCTCGCCTCCTCCAACAGCGCCCGCACGCGCGGGGCCACCTGTTCTGCGTGGCCCACGCCAATCTCTTCTGAGATCGAAACGACCGTCCCGCCGTCTGTCTCTATGGCGATGGTCAGGGCAGAGAGGCAGGTATCAAGAGCGAGGAGAGCTATAGGAGCGTGGCCGCTTTTTGAAACGCCAACCGAGGGCTGCGCGGGAACAGGTCTTTGTCACTGCCATAGCCGATGGTGCAGATCCAGTTCGACTTGATCGTCGTGCCAGCGAAGAACGCCTCATCGACGCCTGCCTTATCGAAGCCCGACATCGGCCCGCAATCGAGGCCCATCATCCGCGCGGCGACCATCAGGTACGCGCCCTGGAGCGTGCCGTTGCGGATCGCTGTTTCTTCGATTAGCGGGTCGTTGCCAGCGAACCAGGCCTTGGCGTCGGTGTGGGGGAATTGCTCAGGCAGCTCTTCGTAGAATTCCATCTCATAGCCGATGATCGCCACCACCGGCGCCTCCATCGCCTTGGCTTGGTTTCCCTCCATCAAAAGAGGTTTGAGCTTTTCTTTTGCCTCTTGTGTACGGAGGAAAAGGGTGCGCATCGGCTGACAATTGGCCGATGTTGGACCCCATTTCATGAGGTCATAGATCGCCTCGATCTGTTCGTCCGTGACCGGTTTATCGAGCCAGCCATTGCGCGTGCGCGCCTCGGTGAAGACTTGCTCTTGGGCGGAAGCGGGAAGGGGAGTGTCGTAAGCCATGGCGGAGAGATAGCGAGATGGCGCAGCGGGTACAGCCCCTAGCCTGCGAAGATCCGCTTTGCTTCCAGAACGCCGCCGAAGCGCCCATCCAGTGCTGAAGGACTTGTCTGCTTGTCGGGAGGTACATCTTTGTGAAAAGATCATGCATCACTGGAGAATGACATGGTCAAACGATTAAAAACTTTGGAAAATACTGTGGTTTTGCTCAGCTTGGGTCTGTTGCTAACGGCAACCCCTGCATCAGCCGCACCGATTAAATACCACATTCAAGGCCTTGGCGATATTGCAGGAGGCCAAACGGCAAGCCGCGCATTTGGTGTCAACGATGCTGGCCAAGTGGTAGGCTATAGCTTCAGCGCTAGCGGCCAAGAGGCATTTATCTGGGATGCAGAGAATGGCATGCAAGGGCTGGGCGATCTCGCCGGCGGGAGCTTCATGAGCGACGCGCGGGCGATCAACAACGCTGGAACTGTGGTCGGCCGCAGCCAAAGCGCTGGAGGCTTGCAGGGTTTCACATGGGATTCTGTCAACGGACTATCGGGGCTCTCTGAGTTGAGTGGCGGCGGTTTCAACAGCATGGCCTTTGCCATCAATGATTCCGGTGTGATTGCTGGACGGAGCGATGGGCCCGGGAACATTACCCAGGCCGTACGATGGGACATGTCCGGCCAAATCGAAGGCCTTGGCTTTTTGAAAGATCAAACATTCTCAGAAGCCTGGGGCATCAATGAAGATGGTGAGATCGTCGGCCAAGGGACGGTGAACAACGGATTTGCGTCGTTTATTTGGTCTGAAGAAGATGGGATGCGCAGCCTTGCCGACTTGCCCGGCGGTGAGTTTCTTTCTGACGCCTTCGACATCAACAACAATCGCATCGTCGCCGGGGCAGGAAGCTCAGTCCAAGGACGAGAAGCTTTCCGCTGGACACCAGGAGAACCCCTTGAGGGCCTTGGCGAGCTTCCTGGCGGCGCTTTTTTTAGCGCCGCAAGCGCTATCAATGATGAGGGTATCATCGTTGGCCAAAGCAATGGTCCAGGTGAAGTCCAAGCTGTCCTTTGGGACGAGAACAACGAACTCAGCGCTCTGTTCCCTCTTATTGCGAACCCGGAGGATTGGGTGCGGCTCGCTGTGGCCACGGACATTAGCGAGACGGGCCTTATAGTTGGTTGGGGCATTAACAAATTCGGACAAGAGGAAGCATTTATCCTCTCTGAGGTCCCTCTACCGCCTGCCGCTTTTCTCTTTGGCGGAGCTCTATTGCTGATCCGGCAAAGGCGAACAGCGAAGACCTCGCGCTAGGCATCGTCGGCCTCAAGTAGCCCGGCTCCTAAAGCACGGCCTCGACGGAGACGACTTCGGGGACGTAGTGTTTGAGGAGGTTCTCGACGCCAGACTTCAACGTCATGGTCGAGGACGGGCAACCTGCGCAGGCGCCGCGCATGGAGAGGAAGACAATCCCGTCGCCTGGCTCATAGCGTTGGAAGATGATGTCGCCACCGTCCTGCGCCACCGCTGGGCGGACGCGGGTTTCGATCAGCTCAATGATCTGCTCGACGATCTCACGGTCCTCGCCTTTATAGTCGGCGGCCGTGGTCTCTGCCTCCTGGGCCGCGCCTGCGCCGGTATCGACGACTGGGATCCCGGCCGTGAGGAAATCCGCCAAGGTGCCGAGAAGAGCGGGGCGCAGATGCTCCCACTCAGCCGTCTCGTCCTTTGATACGGTGACGAAACGATCCCCGAGATAGACAGAGGTCACCCCATCGACATCGAACAAAGCGGTGGCCAGCGGCGAGATCTTGGCCGCGCCCGGTGAGGGGAAATCCATCCCCAATTGCCCCTCACCCAGCACAGGCAGGTCAGGCAGGAATTTCATCGACTGCGGGTTCGGCGTGTCTTCGGTACGAATATGCATAGGGGAGAGATGGCGCGGGGTCAGCCAACTGGCAAGGGCACTTGTTGATCTCCTGGCATGCGTCCGACAGAACACCCATAGCGTGTCATGTGTTGCCGGAAGCGATGGGCGAATTCCTCAGTCACAGTTGGAAATTCATCGCCCCGCTGGTCGCTGGTGTGATGACGATCCTGTTGATCCCTAAGGATCGGCGCACCCCTTTCGGGATATCCGAGCTCATCAAAGAGGTTTTCCGCACCAAACGATCAGCTCCGACAGACAGCGGAGATTATAAGCCACGGGTGTTGATCAGCATGCTTCTCGGAGACCGCGACGGCAAAGCGCGCGACGATCTCTATGAAGCTCTATCAAACGACGACTGCGGCAACATGTTCGACGTTGAGTTTTCCGGTCGGTCGTTTGCCTCTCGCAGCGCCCATCAGAAAAAGGCTCGCGCGCTGGGGCACCATCTGAGATCGCGCAATGCAGACGTGATCGTTCATGGGCAGTTCGACGCCGAAAAGCATAGATACTTTCTCTCTTTCTACGGATCACCTGGCGCACGGCGGCAGCATCTTTCGGCCCAGCTTACTGACGATCTCGAAATTGATCGTGAGCGGATCAAAGAGTTGTCATCGGTTATTGCTGCTCGAGTTCTGGAGACACTACCCGACGGCGTCGCGCAAGGCGGTTTCTATGTTGCTGATCAACTCACCCCGTTGATGCCTAAGCTGCGGCACGTCATCACGACGGTCGATCCGGATAATACACATGCCAGAATAAGCTATCGCGCTGCCCTTGGTCGATTGGCCGAGCAGTCTGGCCAATCTCACTGGCTAGAAGAGCGTTTGGCGTTCGAGCAAAGAGAAGATCGCACTGGCCGCGGCAAATATGCGGATACTTGGCAAGAACGTGGCTCATCGCTTTTTTCCAGAGGAAATGCCCTCAAAGGCAAAGGCGAGCGCGGCGATGATCAGGCCTTGGAGGACGCCATCGCAGCCTACCGCCTCGCCCTTGGGGAATGGACCCGGGAACGCATCCCCCTCGATTGGGCCATGACACAGAACAATCTCGGCGAAGGCCTCCGAATCAAAGGCGAGCGCGGTGATGACGAGGCCCTGGAGGACGCCATCAACGCCTATCGCGACGCCCTCCAAGAAATGACCCGCGACCGCGTGCCCCTCCAATGGGCCATGACACAGAACAATCTCGGCAATGCGCTTCAGGTCAAAGGCGAGCGCGGTGATGACGAGGCCTTGGAGGACGCCATCAACGCCTATCGCGACGCCCTCCAAGAAATGACCCGCGACCGCGTGCCCCTCCAATGGGCCATG